>JAKFYH010000035.1 GCA_021730945.1 Acidobacteriota bacterium
GCGGGGCCGGGGGCGGGGGTTGCCTGGTCTGTATGGCACCACCTGAGGACGTGCCCAAGGTTCGCGAGGCCCTCGCCGACGGTGGCGCACACGTCCTCGAGTTTCAGATCGAGACCACCGGCCTCAGCGTGGTGGAAGGGTGAGCGCCCCGCTCGCAGTCCCACTGGACAATCGCGCGGTGGCACGCGTCCTGATTGAGATAGCCGACCTGCTCGAGTTGAAGGGTGAGAACCCGTTCAAGATCCGCGCTTACCGCAACGGTGCCGACGTCGTGGCCCATGCGGCCGAGGCGGCGTCGGCCCTGGATGAGGCGGGCTTGCGCGCGTGGTCGGGCATCGGCAAGGACCTGGCCACCCGCATCCGCGAGATTGCCTCGACCGGAAGCTGCGGGGTCCGCGACGAACTGCTGACCGAATTTCCGGAGACCCTGCTCGAGGTGCTACGCCTCCAGGGCGTCGGACCCAAGACAGTGGCGCTGCTCTACAAGGAACTGCACATCAAGAGCCTCGAAGATCTGGGCCAGGCGGCCAGGGCCGGCCGCATTCGTGGAGTGAAGGGCATGGGCGCCAAGAAGGAGGAGCTCATCCTCAAGGCACTCGACGAGCGCCAGCGCCACGCCGGGCGCCACCTGCTGGCCAAGGCCACCGGCGTCGCCGATGACTTGATTGCCTACCTCACGACCCACGCCCCAGCCGCCACGATCGTGACGGTGGGAAGCGTTCGCCGCGGAGCGGAGACCAGCGGCGACCTTGACCTACTGGCGACCGGCGCCGACGCGAGCCTGGCCGATGCCTTCGTCGCCTATCCCACCGTCGAACGCGTCCTGGGTCACGGGCCGACCAAGGCCAGCGTCCTGCTGCGCGGGGGCTACCAGGCCGACCTGCGGGTGGTGCAGCCAGACCAGCGCGGCGCCGCCCTCCAATACTTCACCGGCTCCAAAGCCCACAACATCGCGGTGCGCGACCGCGCCCTCGCGCGCGGCTGGAAGCTGAATGAGTACGGCCTGTTCGACGCCGACGACCATGCGATCGCCGGCGCCACCGAAGATGGAATCTACCAGGCGCTCGGAATGAACTGGATCGCGCCGGAGCTGCGCGAAAATCGTGGCGAGCTTGAGGCGGCCGCGGCCGGCGCCCTGCCCAACCTGATCGTGGCGGCCGACCTCAAGGGTGATGTGCATATGCACACCACGGAATCCGACGGACGTGAAAGCCTCGAGACCATGGTCGCCGCGGCGCGGGCGCGCGGACTCCAGTACATCGCCATCACCGACCATTCGCAATCCCTGGCAATGACCAACGGCCTCGACGAACGCCGCACCTACGAGGCGGCCGATCGCATTCGCGCGTACTCGGCCACCCTGAAGGACTTCACGGTGCTGGCCGGCATCGAATGCGACATCCTCGCCGACGGCACCCTTGACCTTGATGACGACTGCCTGGCGTCGCTCGACATCGTCGTGGCCTCGGTCCACTCGGCAATGCAGCAAGACGAGGCGGAGATGACGGCGCGAGTGATTAGGGCGATCGAGCATCCGGCAGTGGACATCATCGGCCACCTGACCGGCCGCATGCTGCTGCGCCGCGATCCGGCGCGAGTCAACGTCGAGAAAGTGATCGACGCGGCCGCCGCCAATGGCGTGGCGCTCGAAATCAACTCACAACCCTATCGCCTTGACCTCTCCGACAGCCACGCCCGGCTGGCCCGCGACCGCGGCGTGAAGATCGCCATCAACTCCGACGCCCACGAGGTCGAGGCGCTCGGTTTTACCCGGTGGGGCATCCTGACGGCGCGGCGGGCCTGGCTTGCCAAGGATGACGTCATCAACACCCTGCCCCTCCCCGCCTTTCGCGGCGCCTTGCGGCGTCACCGCCAGGGAGCGGTATCGTCCGGGGGCTGACCCCGTATAATCTCCGGCATGGATCCCGTCGCGGAAATCAAGAAGCTGTACTACGGCGCCACCAAGTCCACCATCCAGCGGGACGTGGAGCGGGCCATCGACCTGCTGAAGACCGTGCCGACCGAGGACGAGCGCGAGCGGGCGGCGGTCTATATGGACGGACTGTCGCTCATGCGGTCGGAATGGGCGGCCGGGCGCGCCGGCGGCGTGGCTAGCGCAGGTTCGCCGTCACGCGCTTCCGCGCGGCCAGGCGCAGGGCCTCGGGGACGTTCCGGTCGGTCGAAAGTTTCTTCACGTCGCTCTCAGTAAGGCGCTGCATCAGCGTCATTGACATCGCCACCGGCGTCTTGGAGTTCTTGACCAGGCTCAGCGTGACCGCGTAGTTCTTGGTCCAGGCGCGGGTGTTGCCAATCGTCCGCAGGATGTCTTCCGAGACGTTCCCCATCTTGGCAAACGATTCAACTTCGGCTTCGTTGACCTTGGGACAACTGAGGACCGCGGCGGCGACCATCCGGTTTGGGTCGCGAATCAGCACCGAGCGCATCTCCCGGGTGCCCTTCATGGCGCATTTCACTTTTTCCGGCACGCCCATGTTGGCCAGGCGCTGGGTAAAGCTCTGCGCCGACTCGTCCTCACCCTGCTCGGCGACATTCGACGCATCCGCGTCAACCAGCGGGTCCTCGAAGTCTGGCGCCGGCGTGTCGGACGGCGTGATGCCCCGGGCCACAAAGAATTCCCGCAGTTCGGTGGGCACGTCCGAACGGGCGATAAACCCGGCCACCAGGCTGTCGGGGATCTGGCTGAGCGTGCGGTTGGCGGTGTCGCGGATTTCTGAGTCCGCATCGGCTGCGAGCAGCATCAGGATGCCGAGCTGCTCGAGCGGACGCGGCGCCACGGCGCCCTGGGCGGCCAGCAGGCGCACGTCGCGCGCCACTTCGCCGCGCCGGAAGAAATCCAGCAGCGGAGTGCGTAGACCGGCTTCCATCAGTTTCGGATCAGGAAATCTTCGTAGTCGTCGCGGCCAATGCGGACCGACAGGGTCTCGCCCGGCCGTCCGAGTACTCGACCCGCCTGCCCATTGATGCTGAACTGAACCGCCGACGCATTGTCACCGAGCAGCCACAGCTCCTCGCCGAGCTCAATCGGCACGGTCTCACCCTGCTCAACCATGCGGCCCAGCACTTCGCGGCCATCAGCCACGATGCGCAACTGGCAGCGTGACGACATGGTCAGCGTCACCACCACCGGACGCGGGAGCGCCGGCGAGGCGTCGGCGAATCCACCGGCCGGCACAATCTCGGCCGACGAGGGCGACACGGCGGGCGTCATCTCGACACGCGCAGCCGCGCCGGCCGGACGATTGGCGGGCCATCCGAAATAGGCAATCCCCGCGAGCATGGGTAACACCACACCGGCGATCGTGATCACACGCTGCACCGATCGCGAAGGCGCGGCCACCACCACGACATCGGCCGACGCCGGTGCCGGCAAGTCGTCGGGATGAGCGCTCGCGAACTCCCGCAAGAGTTGTTCAGGATTCAGCCCGACTTCGCTGGCCACCGCGCGCACGATCGCGCGACGATAGATGCCGGCCGGTAGCGCCGACACGCGGTCGTTCTCCAAGGCCTCGATCGAGCGAACCGACAGCTTCGTCGTCTCGGCCAGTTGCCGACACGACAGACCTTTGGCTTCGCGGGCCTGCTTCAGTCGCTGCGCCGGCTGGAGCGGGCGTTGCATGGTGGCTGCGACGGTGGACGAACGTTGGTTAATTGCCAGAACTGCCTATCTCGCAAGGGGACAGGAGGCCATCTTAGGAAACCGGCCGCGCCGAGTCAAACCCCAATCGCATCTGGATGACTCGTTTCTGCACAAACTCATCAATCCCCTGACCAGCCGTCGGTATGAAGGCGCCAATCGCGGCCACGCCCGCCGCACCACTAACGGCCACTAAGTGGGTTGATGGCAGGTCGATGCCCCCAATGGCCAGAACAGGGCACCCGGCCGATGCCCGAACCACTGCGGCCAGCCCGGCCCAGCCCAGGCCTGCAGCTCCAGGCTTCGAGGCGGTCGGCAGGATGGTGCCGGCCAGCAAGAAGTCGGCGCCCGCCGACACTGCATCGGCCGGCCGGTGAATCGACCGGCCAATCAGGAATCCGGGAGGTGCCAGACGCCGAGCCGCCTGAGCCGAGTACGAGCGCTCCTTCAGCTGGACCCCCGCCGCCCGAGCCGCCAACGCGATGTCCACCCGCTCGTTCACCAGTAATCGGCTCGCGGTGTGCCTGGTGTCGGCCACCAGGGTCCTGACGAGGTGCGCCAACCGGGCACCCTCCAAATCAGGCTCGCGCACCTGGATCAGATCGATGCCCGCGGATGCGGCCGCCAGTATCTGCGCCCGAAGGACTTCCACCCACTCTGCCGGGCCCACGCCCATCGCCGCCCCAAGGCGCCGGCGATCGGTCACCAGGCACAGCATCATGGTTGATCGCCGGATGGAGCATCCGGCGGACGCGCCGTGAAGAAATCGGCCAACTCGAACAAGGCCGCCCCCATGTTGACGAGACCAAGCCCGCTGATCGCGCCGCGCACGTAGCTACTGGTCAGGATGACCTTGAACGCCGGTGACCACTCAACAAAATAGTTGCGCTCCCAGAATGTGGACCAGGGGATCAGCACCAGGAGGAGGCCGGTCTCCAGCAGGAGCGCGACGAAGAGAAGGCGTCTAAACAGGATCAGCCCCGGGCCTGGATCTTGGACAGCCGGTCGATATGCCCTGATGCGTCGCGATAGCCGCCGGACTCGGACTCCAGTTCGACAAACACGGCGAGGGCACGCGCGCTCTCCCCCACCTTCTCGAGGGTCTGGGCAAGATCGTACAGCAGCGAACGACCGGCGTCCGCGGTCGGGGCCGGCGCTTCCGCCGCCCGCTCCAGCCACTCGATGGCCTGGGCGACGTCGTTGCGCTCCAGATACAGGCGGCCGAGCATCGACGCGGCATCGAATCGCTGACGCGGTGAACGGGTCGCCCCCTCAAGCGCCTTGATGGCGTCGTCGGTCATGCCCATTTCCTGGTAGGTCAGGGCCAAGCTGTACTGTTCGGCTGCGGCCTCCTCCGACGACTGACGATTGGATTCGTCTCGCATGCCGCGAAACACCTGGTCGAGTGAGCGCGCTGCCGGCGCGGACACTGGCGGCGGCATCGACAATTCGCTGAGCGCATCCCTCAGGTCGATCTCGTCGGCGCTGGCAACCTCCAGCGCGCCGGTATCGAACTCCGGCGTCTCGGGCGGCAGCAACGCCGACAACTCGTCCACGTACGGGTCGGCCACCGGCGGGGGCGGCGGCGCCGCCACCACCGGCGAATCAAACGTAAGCCCTTCGTTGAGGTCGAGTTTCTCGCTGGCCAGGAACGGGCTGTCGCCGCTCAGCCGGTCGGCGATAATCGCATCGGGGTCGGCCTCCCCGAGCATGACCAGCGCCCGGCGAAACCGGTCCAGGTTGGCCCGATTCCAGGGCTCGCGCGCCACCAAATCCTCGCTGATGATGCGCGCCTCGAGCCCGCGCCCGGCACTCAGGTAGGCATCGGCGAGCTGGGCCTGGGCCTCATACATGGTCGCTTCCAGCTCACCATCCACGCAGATCTCGACCAGCCGCATCAGGGCCACCAGGTGGGTCGGGACCCGAATCGTAAACTCATGAAGCGAGACCGCGGCCGCCGCATAGTCGCCTTCGGCCAGCGCCGCGTCCGCAACGGCATTGATGCATTCGAACCCGGCCTCTGGGTTGGACTCGGCCAGCCGGCAACCGACGACGACCGCGGCCTGAGCCTGGTTGCGATCGATTGCGAGTGCCTGGGAGACGGCGTGGCGGCCCTCGTCCGTGCGACCACCCGCCAGTTCCATCTCGGCGAGGGTAAGCCACAGGGTCGGGTCAGTCCCGGCCGTCTCGGCCGACAGGTAGGTTCGAGCGCGGTCCAGGTCTCCGCGGGCCACGTACGCGTGCGCCAGGCTGACGCGGACACTGACGTCAGACGGATCTGCCTCGGCCGCCTCGGCGAGCACTTCCAGGGCACGGTCGCCCTGGCCGGCGCGCTCGTATGCGGCCGCGACCTGTTTCAGTTCGCGCGCACCGATGGCCACCTTTCGCGCCAGCTCGGGAGTGGGACCGGACAGGTAGGTGCCGAGCAGCTTGAGGCGAGTCTCCTCATCAGCGGGATCGACCTCAAACGCCGCCTGCCAGGCCTCCAGCGCTTCGGCGCCCTTCTCCTGCTGTTCGTAGCGATTTGCCACTTCGCGGAACTCGCGCAACGCCGTCAGGGTGTCGCCGGCCTCAGCGGCTACCCGTGCAGCCCGCAGGCGCGCTTCGAGGTCGTCGGGGTCGAGGGTGCCCAGCCGCACGGCCATCTCTGCCATGCCCTTGCGGTCGCCTCGCGCCTTACGCAGGTCGGCGACCATCTGGAAATAGCGCTTGGCATCGGCCAGCGTGCCCTGCCGCGCGGCCAGGTCGCCCGACTGCAGCAACGCATGCTCGTCGTCAGACTTGAGCTTGAGGATCTTCTTGTAGAGCGCGCCGGCCTTTGGGTAGAACCCTTCGGCGGCCAGGTGATCGGCGATGCGGGTGAACTGCTGGAGCCCCTTGTCTAACTGGTTGGCTCGTACATACAGGTCGCCCAGGGCATTGGCGCTATTCCAATCACGGGGTTGGGCCTCGACGACCTTGGCGTACTCCGTGATGGCCGCATCGATGCGTCCCTGTCGTAGTGCTTTCTCCGCGCTCTTGAGCGCGCCTTCCCGGTCGAACGGCGCCACTTATGTACGGCCCTCACGCTATGGTATCAAACAGAGTTGCCGGCCGGAACGTTCGCCGATGCTGTGACGAATAGCCAAACCGAGCCACCGCCGCCAGATGGTCGGCCGTGGCATACCCTTTGTGGCGGTCGAAACCGTAACGAGGGTCAGCGGCGTGGAGCTCCTGCATCAATCGGTCCCGCGTCACCTTGGCCACGATTGAGGCCGCAGCAATCGCTGCCGAGCGGCGATCGCCGCCGACGACGCCGCGTTGGGCCATCGGCAATGACGGAATTCGAAAGGCATCTACCAAAACTGCATCTGGAAGCGGTGCCAGGGCCAGGACTGCCCGCCGCATGGCCTGCAGCGAGGCCTGATGGATATTGATTCGATCGATTTCTTCGGGTTCAACGGCCACGACCGCCCAGGCGACGGCCTTGCCGAGAATCTGCTCGTGTAGCCGCTCGCGTTGCGCAGCGGTCAGGGCCTTGGAGTCGGCCAGGCCGTCAAGCCGCCGGCTGGGGTCGAGGATGACCGCCCCAGCCATCACCGGCCCAGCCAGGCATCCCCGCCCGACCTCGTCCACGCCGGCGACACAGACAAAGCCGTATCGCCGGAGGACATTCTCGATTGTTCGGCGCGCGGAAACCCTTGGCACTTTCAGGCACCGTACGCCCTGTCGGCACTACGAAGTCTTCTTGACTTCCTTCATGCGGGCGGCCTTGCCCTTGAGGTCGCGCAGGAAATACAGCTTCGCGCGCCGCACCTTCGCGGATCGCAGCACTTCGACCTTGGAAATGGTCGGCGAGTGCAGCGGGAAGATACGCTCGACTCCCTGGCTGAACGAGACCTTCCGGACGGTAAAGGTCGCGCGGTTGCCGCCGCGCCGCATGCCGATGACCACACCCTCAAACACCTGGATGCGTTCCTTGTCGCCTTCCTTGACCCGCACGTGCACGCGCACGGTGTCGCCGGCCTTCATACGGGGCCGTTCGGTCAGCTGGGCCTTCTCAACCATCTCCATCGCAGTCATGACTTGCTCCTTTTGCTCAACCACTCGTGTTCATCGGCGTCGAGCGCCGCGTCCGCCAGGAGTTCAGGTCGCCGTTCGACCGTCCGCTCCAGCGCCGCCTGGCGCCGCCACCGGCGAATTTCTCCGTGATGCCCCGACAACAACACACCGGGCACCTGCCGTCCCTCGTACTCCGCGGGTCTCGTGTAGTGCGGGTAGTCGAGCAACCCGCGCGTAAACGAATCCCCGTCCACCGACTGTTCGTCGCCGACCACGCCGGGCACCAACCGCGCCACCGCGTCGACCACCGCCAGCGCGGCGATCTCGCCGCCCGACAGCACGTAATCGCCGATCGACAACTCCTCGGTCGCCAGCGCCTCTCGGACCCGCTCGTCAATCCCCTCGTATCGCCCACAGAGCAACACGATGTGGGACACACCCACCAGCCGCCGCGCGCCGGCCTGCGTCAACGGCGTGCCGGCCGGCGTCAGCATCACCACCGCATCCGGCACGCCCCGGTGTTCGCGGATGTGGGCCAGCGCGGCAAAGAACGGCTCGGGCTTCATCACCATCCCGGGACCGCCGCCAAACGGCACGTCGTCAACGACGTGATGCTTGTCGGTCGTGAAGTCGCGGAGGTTGTGGACCGCGATGTCGATCAGTCCACTGGTGCGAGCCCGGCCTACCACGCCTTCCGCGAGGCCGGCTTCGACCATGCGCGGAAAGATCGTGATGATGTCGACCTTCACCGCCAATCTCCGTTCAACTCCAGCAGCCCGGCCGGCGGGCGCACCGTAATGCGTCTCGCCGTCACGTCGACCGTGCAAATCTCCTCGGCCAGCGGGATCAACATCTCGCTGCGCCGGCCCGCCACCACCAGCCGCGCCTGGGCGCTGTCGTCGAGCACATCAGTCACGCGCCCAACCAGTTCACCGGCATCGGTCACGACCTCGCAGCCGATCAGGTCGCGATGAAAGAACTCCCCTTCGGGCAGCAGTTCCACACCCGCCTCGTCGGTGCGCAGTTGCTGGCCGGCCAGCAACTCCGCGTCGTTCATCGAGCCCACGCCCGAGAAGTGGATGACCGGGCGGCCCTGATGCATCCGCATCGAGGCCACCTCCAGCACGGCCGGTAACCCGCCACGCCGACGGGTCCACAACCTGGCCCCCACCCGAAACCGCTGCTCCGGGAAGTCGGTCTCGGGATTCACGATCACTTCGCCGCGGTTGCCGTGGGTCCGGGCCACGACGCCAACGAGAATCGCGTCGTCCCAGTCCACCGGACTTAACTGCGGCCGGTCTGGTCGCGAATGTCGAGGCTCACGCGCTTGTCGTCGTCCTCGGCCGCGCTCGACAGTAGCGTGCGCAGGGCCGCCGCGGTGCGACCCTGGCGGCCGATCACGCGGCCGAGGTCACCCGAGGCGACCTGCAGTTCATAGACGGTCGCGCCCCGGCGCTCGGATTCGCGCACGTTGACCGCCTCTGGCTGGTCGGCCAGGGCGCGGGCGACGGCTTCAATGAGTCCCTTGAGGTCTGCCACGGCAGTCCTAGACGGTCGGGGCCGCGGCCTGCGCTGCCGCCGGCTCAACCACGATGCCACGGTCGCGGGTCATGTGCTTGGCCATCAAGGTCCGCACGGAATCCGACGGGCGCGCGCCCACCTTCACCCAATAGGCTGCGCGGTCCTTGTTGATCTCGAACACGGCGGGCTTGGTGCGGGGATTGTAGAAGCCGAGCACTTCGATGAACTCGCCTTCCTTCTTCGAGCGGGCCTCGGAGACGACGATGCGGAAGAACGGGCGCTTCTTGGAACCGGTACGACGCATGCGAATCGACAACATCTAAGACTCTCTACCTGCGGCACTGGGTGGCCGCGCTTCGGGTTACCAACTGGCCGCACCAACGTGCGGCGCGACGACTAACGCATCAAGCTGAACGGGCTCTTCTTCCTCTTCTTCGGTGCCGCCGCGATGGGCTCGCCCGTCATCTGGCCCACCATCTTCAGCATCCGCTGCATTTCCACGAACTGCTTCAGCAGGCGGTTGACATCCTCAACCGTCGTGCCGCTGCCTTTCGCGACGCGCTTGCGGCGGCTCCCATCAAGCAGATCCGCCTGCCTCCGCTCCGCCGCCGTCATCGAGTTGATGATGGCCTCGATGCGCGAGAGCTGCTTCTCGTCCGGCTTCTGGCCGGCCAGTTCCTTCATGCCGCCCATGCCGGGCAGCATGCCCATAATCTTCTCAAGCGGACCCATTCGCTTGAGCATCCGCAACTGGTCGCGGAAGTCCTCCAGCGTGAAGCCGCCCTTGCGGATCTTGGCCTCCAGCTTCTCGGCGTCGCCGCGGTCGATGACCTCCTCGGCCTTTTCGATCAGCGACAGCACGTCGCCCATGCCCAGCATGCGCGACACGAACCGGTCCGCGTGGAACGGCTCGAGGTCTTCCAGCTTCTCGCCGCTGCCGACAAACGCAATCGGCACGCCGACCACCGACACCACCGAGAGCGCCGCTCCACCGCGGGCGTCGCCGTCGATCTTCGTCAGCACGACGCCGGTAATGCCCATCTGCGCGTGGAACTCGCCCGCGCTCTTGATGGCGTCCTGCCCCGTCATCGCATCGGCGACGTAGAGCAGGTCGGTCGGTCCGGCAATCTCCCGAATCGCGACCAGCTCCTTCATGAGCTCGTCGTCGATGTGCAGCCGGCCCGCCGTGTCGACGATGACCACGTCGTTGCCGACCGCCTTGGCCTCGGCCAGCGCGCTCCTGGTGCGCGACACCGGGTCCAGGTTGCCCGCCGGATCGTGCACGCGCACGCCGGCCTGCCCGGCGACGATGGCCAATTGCTGGATGGCCGCCGGCCGCCTGACGTCGGTCGACACCACGATCGGATGGCGTCCCTGCTTCGCCAGCCATTTGGCCAGCTTGCCCGTCGTCGTCGTCTTGCCCGAGCCCTGAAGCCCGAGCATCACAATCACCCGCGGTCGTGCCGACGTCTCGGTCAGCCCGCCCTTGGCATCGCCAAACAGCGCGAGCAGTTCATCACGAACAATCTTGATGACCTGCTGGCTCGGCGTCAGGCTCTTCAGGACCGCCTGGTCCATCGCCCGATCGCGCACCCGGTCGACAAATGCCTTGACGACCTTGAAGTTGACGTCCGCTTCAAGCAGCGCCATCCGGATTTCCCGGAGGACGTTCTCGACCGTCGCCTCAGTGAGACGGGTTTCTCCCTTGATTGACTGGAAGACGTCCTGGAGACGATGGCTAAGCGCGTCGAACATTTTAGTAGAGGCGGGCCTTCGACCCGCCTGCGGTCACCACGGCAGAGGCCAGCCTCTGCCGCGCAAACCCTTATCCTACATGAACTTCAAGAGATTGGTCAAACCGACTTGAGGCGGTGGCCCAGCTTGTCTTTCTTTACTTTCAAGTACTTGCGGGTGGTGTCGGACGCCTCGATCTCGAGCGGCAGCGTCGACGACACCGCCAGGCCGTATCCCTGCAGGCCCACGAACTTACGGGGATTGTTGGTCAGCAGGCGCATGGTGCGAACCCCAAGATCGCGCAGAATCTGGGCGCCGATCCCGTAGTCGCGCTGGTCGGGCTTGAAGCCCAGCTTCTCGTTGGCCTCCACGGTATCGAGCCCCTGGTCCTGGAGGGCGTAGGCGCGAATCTTGTTGGCCAGCCCAATCCCGCGGCCCTCCTGGTTCAGGTAAAGCAGCACGCCGCGACCCTCGGCGGCAATCCGGCGCATGGCGGCGTCGAGCTGATCCCCGCAGTCGCAGCGGGCCGAATGGAACACGTCGCCGGTCAGGCATTTCGAGTGCACCCGGACCAGGACATCGGCGCCACTGCCGAGATCGCCCGCGACCAGCGCGACGTGGGTCATGCGGTCAAGCAGGCTGGTGTAGGCATGGATGCGGAACGGTCCGAGCTCGGTCGGCAGGTCAGCCTCGGCGGCCTTCTCGACCAGGCCCTCGTGCTGCATCCGGTGGCGAATCAGGTCGGCCACGGTAATCATCAACAACTTGTGCTTGCGGGCGAACCTGACCAGCTCGGGCACCCGGGCCATGGTGCCGTCCTTCTTCGCAATCTCGCAGATCACGCCGGCCGGCCTGAGGCCGGCCATGCGCGACAGGTCGACGGCGGCCTCGGTCTGTCCCGCGCGCACCAGCACACCGCCGTCGCGCGCGCGCAACGGAAAGACATGCCCAGGCCGGGCCAGGTCGGCCGGCCGGGTCGCCGGATCGATCGCCGCCAGCACTGTGGTGGCCCGGTCCTGCGCCGAAATTCCGGTCGAGGTCCCGCGCTTGGCCTCAATCCCCACGCAGAACGCGGTTTCAAACTGCGTCGAGTTCAGTTGCTGCGGCACCTGCAGCGGGATGTTCAACTCGTCAAGACGCGCGGCGGTCATCGGCATGCAGATCAGGCCGCGGCCGTGGGTCATCATGAAATTGATCGCGGCCGGCGTGATGTGCTCGGCGGCCATCGTCAAGTCGCCCTCGTTCTCGCGGTCCTCATCGTCGACCACGATCAGCATCTCGCCGCGGCGATAGGCGGCGACGGCGGCATCGATCGAGGCAAACGGCGACTTCGACCGTGCGCCCTTGGCAATCGTAATTCTGCTCATGCTTTTCTGAGCTCCAGGGCCCGCACCACGTACTTGCCCACCATGTCGCACTCAAGGTTGACCTTGTCGCCGGCGCGCAGGAGCTTCAGTGTCGTGTTGGCCCATGTGTAGGGCACGACCTGCGCGTCGAACTGGCGTTCGCCGAGGCCGGCCACGGTGAGGCTGACGCCGTCCACCGCCACCGATCCCTTGCGGATAAAGTACGCCGCCAGGGCCGCCGGATAGGCAATCGTCAGCCAGTGCGACTCCCCTTCGGGACGGCAATCCTCCACCACACCCAGGCCGTCGACATGCCCGAGCACGAAGTGACCGTCGACGCGGCCGTCAAAGCGCAGCGGGCGCTCGAGGTTGACCATCTGGCCGCGCTGCAGCCCGCCAAGGGTCGTCACGCGGGCGGTCTCCGGACTGACGTCGGCCATGACATGCTCACCGTCGATCAAGATCGCGGTCAAGCACACGCCGTTCACCGCCAGGCTGTCGCCCAGTTTGAGCTGCGCCGCCAGTGGCGTGTGAATCCGCACGCGATAGCCGCCTCCGGTGCCCTTCACCTCTGCCAGCGTGCCGACTTCCTCAACGATCCCGGTGAACATCAAGTTCCATCCAAACGTCTGGCCCCAGTGTCTCAACCCGCGCTGGTGCGATCTGTGCCAGCGGCACGGGCAGGCCATCAAACAATCTGGCGCCCTGCACTCCCAGCACGGTGGGCGCCGTAATCACAATCAGCCGGTCGACGATGCCTGCCTGCCAGGCGGCGGCATGCATGACCCCGCCTCCCTCGAGCAGGAGCGTCGACACGTCCCACGCCAACAGGGCGCGAATATCGACCCTCAAGTCGCCGGTTCCCGGCACCAGCGAGGCACCGGCCGCGCCGAGGGCGGCGGCCCGCTCCGGGTCGCGCTCGACCGCCTCTGCCGTTGTCAGCATTATGACCGGCCCGGCCGCGAGCGTCGAGAACAGGCGCGCGGCCGGCGGCGTACGCAGGCGGCGGTCGAACACCACCCGCACCAACGGGCGCTGGCGAAAACAGTCCCGCACCGTCAGCACCGGGTCGTCGGCCAGGACCGTTCCGGAACCCACGCCGATGGCGTCCACGGTGGCGCGTAGCCGCTGGGTCCGGCGATTCGCGGCGGTCGCGGTGATGGCGGTCCGCACCCCGGGGGCGGCAGCCGTCTTGCCGTCCAGGCTGCTGGCTGCCTTGGCGATCACCATCGGCCGTCCCGCGGTCTGCACGGTAACAAAGCCGAGGTTCTCTCGGGCGGCCTCGTCGCCGAGCAGGCCGACTTCGACCGCGATGCCTCGCGCCCGCAGTTCGGCAAAGCCCCGGCCATCGACCAGCGGATTGGGATCGGTCATCGCGGCGACCACCCGGGCGATGCCCGCCTCGATAATCCGGCGGGTGCAGGGGCCGGTCCGGCCTTGATGGCAGCACGGCTCGAGGGTCACGTAAAGCGTCGCGCCGCGCGCGCGGTCGCCCGCCTCGTCCAGGGCGAACACCTCGGCATGCGGCTCACCGGCCCGCGGGTGACGGCCCTGTCCCACCACCACGCCATCCGGCGTCACGACCACTGCCCCGACCAGGGGATTCGGCGTGGTCACGCCGGCCGCGCGCCGCGCGTGAAACAGCGCACGCCGCATGTAATCGGCGTCAGTCACCATTTCTCTTGAAAGATGGCGTCCACATACTCCTGCGGCGCGAATGGCAGCAAGTCGTCCACCCCTTCGCCGACGCCGATGTAGCGAATCGGCAGCCGCAGTTCGTGAGCAATCGCCACCGCGATACCGCCCTTGGCGGTGCCATCCAGCTTCGTCAGCACGATACCGGTCACCCCAGCCACATTGGTAAACTCCCGCGCCTGCGCGAGTCCGTTCTGGCCCACCGTGGCGTCCAGCACCAGCAGTACCTCATGCGGAGCGCCGGGCACTTCGCGGCTCGCCACCCGCCGAATCTTGTCGAGCTCGTTCATCAGGTTGGCGCGCGTATGCAGCCGGCCGGCGGTATCGACCAGCACCACGTCGCGCCGCCGGGTCTTCGCCGCGGTCATCGCGTCAAACACGACGGCCGCCGGATCTGAACCTTCGCGGGCCCGTACCATGTCGACGTTGGCGCGGTCGGCCCACACCTGCAACTGATCCACCGCGGCGGCGCGGAACGTGTCGGCGGCGCAAATCAACGGCGTCCGGCCCTCGCGCTTCAACTGGTTGGCCAGCTTGCCGATCGTGGTGGTCTTGCCCACCCCGTTGACACCGACAATCAGCATCACATGCGGCGTGGCCGAGGGCGCCGCCATCGGTGTCGTCGCCTCGAGCACGCGCAGCATCTCCTGCTTGACCAGGTCGCGCAGGCTCTCGCCGCGGCGGCGCCGCCGGCTCACCGCCCCGACAATTTCGCCGGTGGCCGCGACACCGACGTCGGCCATGAGCAGCACTTCCTCGAGCGCCTCAGCCGTCTCGGCATCGACGTCGCGCAACCGCGCCTCCGCGGAATCCGCCCGCAGCACGACGTCCTCGAACTTCTCCACCAGCTGCTGCGTTGTCCGCTGCAGCCCTTGCCTTAACCGGTCAAACAAACCCATTCGTCAATTCTCGAATCTTGTGATTTGGGGATTTGGTGAGTGGATGATTTGGATCACGAATTTGGGGATTGTGGTGTTTGGGATACTTGATAGTTGAGCAACGGGCCAGCACCGGCGGGACACCCCAAATCACCAGCTCGCCCAGTCCCAGTCCCAAATCATCCACTCACCAAATCACAAGACCCCCAGATCCTCGTCACGCATGTTCCAGCTTCTGCTTGCGTCCCATGAGATTGCGGATGGCGGTTTGAGGATCGATGCGGCCGGCGAGCACTTCGGACATCTCGCGCGCGATCGGCAGTTCGATGCCGTGCCGCGCGCCGAGCGCCAGGGCCGCTTCCGTCGTCCGCACGCCCTCGGCCACCATCCTGGTGCGGGCGAGAATCTGTGACAGCGATTCGCCCGCGGCGAGGGCGATGCCGAGCTGCCGGTTGCGGCTGAGGTCGCCGGTGCATGTGAGCACCAGGTCACCGAGGCCGGCCAGCCCGGCCATCGTGTCGCGCTGCCCGCCCAAGCCGACCGCCAGCCGCGACAGCTCGGCGAGCCCGCGGGTAATCAGCGCGGCGAGGGCGTTGTGGCCAAGCCCGAGGCCTTCCACCACCCCGGCCGCGATGGCGATGATGTTCTTCAGCGCCCCGCCGATCTCGACACCGACCACGTCGCCGCTGCCATAGAGGCGCAGCGCCTGCGATTTGAACTGTGCCTGAATCCGCTCCACCGCTTCGGAGGACTCGCCGGCGACCACCATTGCCGTCGGCAGTTCACGCGCCAACTCCACGGCGAAGCTGGGGCCCGACAGCACGACGATTGGACAGCTGGCGGGGAACTCCGCACGCAGGACTTCCGACATGCGCAGCATCGAGCCGGCCTCCAGTCCCTTGGTGGCGCTCACCAGGGTGCAGCCCGCATCCACCAGCGGGCTGGCGGCGCGGGCCACGGTTCGCAGGCCGTGGGACGGCACGGCCATGACCACAGACTCGGCGCCCGCCACCGCGTCGCCGAGGACGCTGGTGGGCTGCAGGGATGCCGGCAATGCGATCCCAGGCAGATAGGTCGAATTGACACGGGTCGCCGCCATGCTCTCGGCCAGCGAGGCGTCGCGCGCCCACAGCCGCACGTCGTGTCCGGTCCGCGCGAGGTGGACCGCCAGTGCGGTTCCCCAACTGCCCGATCCCAATACCCCAATAGTGCGCGTCATGCGCCCAAGGCCCGTTCGGTTCGTGACCATAAGCGAACCAGGTTGCCGCGGTGGCGAAATACGATCAAAGCCGCCACCAGCGTGGCCGCCAGGTCGACGGCGAGCGGCCCCGGCAACGGCCACTCGATCAGCGGCAGCAGGATGGTGGCGACGATCGATCCCAGTGACACAAATCGCGTGCGGGCGAGGGTCACGCCAAAGGCGAGCGCGGCAATGGCCGTGGGCCAGGGCGACAGCACTCCGAACACGCCGGCCGCGGTCGCCACACCCTTGCCGCCTTTGAAGCCGAGCCACACTGGATAGATATGACCGACGACGGCCGCCACGCCGGCCGCCGCCGCCGGCAGTTCGCCGCCCGCCAGCAACACCGCGGTGGCGCCTTTGGCCATGTCAGCGACCATCACCGCAATCCCCATGCGCAGCCCGCCGGTGCGATACACGTTGGCGGCACCGACGTTGCCGCTGCCCACCCTTCGCAGGTCGACGCCACTCGCCGTGTGCGCAACGAGGTAGCCGATCGGCAATGAACCGACGAGGTAACCGATCACGATGGCGGGAAGCAGGTCCACGATGCTATGGGTCCGTTGGGGTCAACCGTGCGCTGACCAGTCCAGTATAGTGCGGCCCCTTCGGCGTCAACTGACTGCGATACAGCGTCACGCGGTCGATCACCGAGCGAACGCCGCGCACCTCGACGGCCTGCAGCAGCTTGGGCCAGTCGACCCCAGCGCCCGCCATCTTGACCCTGCCCAGCGTCAGATGCGGCAGGAGCGGCCGCGCGTCGAGGTCGACGGAGCCAGCCAGACGGCGGGCGACTTCTGCCTCGAGGGCGCCAAGCGCCCCACCGCCGTCGACCACGCCCAGCCACAGGGCCCGCGGCTGTCGCGCCGAAGGAAAGGCGCCCACGCCGCGCCACGTGACCTCGAACGGCGCCAGGCCAAAGGGTGGTGCCAGCCGCTCGCACATCTCCGGCAGCAGCGCGTCGTTCACATCGCCCATGAAGCGCAGCGTGACATGCAAGGCCGCCGGCTTCACCCACGCCACTTTCGGGGGCGCCTTCACCGCCTCGAGTTTGCCGGCCAGCGCCTGGATCACCCGCGCCGCCTCGGCGCGCACGGCATCGCCGACATCAACCGCGACAAAGACACTCGCGCCAACGGGCGGTTGTCCTGGTCGGCCGGGACTGCGCGGCGGCTCGCCGAAGCGGCCCGCGGCCGCGGAGGCGGGCATCAGTCCTCCAGAAGCGATCGCCGCAGCAGGTCGATCGCCCAGTTGGCCGACATCGCCTTCACCATTTCGCGCCCGCCCGGAAACCGGAACGTCCGTACGGTGGTGACCGCGCCGGCGACCGCGATGCACACGGTGCCCACCGGCTTGTCGGCGCTGCCGCCACCAGGGCCGGCGATGCCGGTGATGCCGATGCCCACGTCCACACCCGACCGGTCGCGAATACCCTGGGCCATGGCGGCGGCCACCGGTTCACTGACCGCGCCGTGCGCTTCGATCAACGCTGCCGGCACACCCAGCAGTTCAACCTTGGCCTGGTTGCTGTAGGCCACGACACTGCGCTCGACATAATCGGAACTGCCGGGCACATCGGTCAGTCGAGAGGTGGCCAGTCCGCCGGTGCACGATTCAGCCAGCGCGACCCGCCAGCCACGCGCGCGCAGCAGCTGACCGGCCACGGCCTCGAGGCCACTGCCGTCCGTGCTCACGACGTCGCGGCCCAGGGCCTCGGCCAGTTCGGCCACCGCGCGACCAAGTTGCACCGCCGCGCCCGGCGCATCGCTCGATTGCAGCACCAGGTGCAGTTCCACCTGGCCGAGGCCGGCCAGGATGGTGGTCTCGATCGGCGGCATCGCGGTCAGCCAGCGGGAGTAGATCGGCTGGACGATTTCTTCGACCAGCGACTCCCCTTTGCCGGACACCCGCACCAGCCGGCGGAAGAGCCGTTGGGCGCCCACCAGCCCAGCGAGCCGCGGGCGGACATCGCCCTCCATCATCGGCTTCATCTCGCGGGGAGGGCCCGGAAGCAGCGCGATCACCGCGCCGTCGTGTTCGATCCAAAGCCCGGGAGCGGTGCCATGCGGATTGGCCAGCGCCACGGCGCCGTCCGGCACCATCGCCTGCCGGCGATTGACGGCCGGCATCTTCCACCCGCGCGAAGCGAACCGTCGTTCCATCGCTTCGACGATGGCGGGATCTTCGCGCAGGGCCAGGCCCAGGTGGCCGGCGACCACTTCGCGCGTGAGGTCGTCGTCGGTCGGGCCGAGGCCGCCGGTCAGAATCAGCACGCGGTGACGCTGCAGGGCGTGCGCCACGTGGGACGTGAGCTCGGCGCGGTGGTCGCCAACGATGGCCTTGAACGCGACGGCAATCCCGAGGTCGTTGAGGACTTCAGTCACGAACAACGAATTGGTATCGACCTTTTCCGGGGTGAGCAGCTCGCTGCCCACGGCGATGATGGCCGCGTCGAACGGGCGTGAGGTCAGACGATCAGCCACGACGGCAGCCACCACATGCACAGGCGCAGCGCCAGGTGCGCATACAACCCGGCCACCGCATCGTCCATCATCACGCCGAGACCTCCCGGCAGGCGCTCCATGCGGTCGGCTGGAAACGGCTTGACGACGTCGAACAGGCGAAACAGGACGAACCCGACGGCAATACCAGTCAGTGAGACCGGCAGCAGTGCGAGCGTGATGAGCATGCCCAGCACTTCATCGATAACGATCGGACCCGGGTCTTTCCGTGCCAGCGCCCGCTCGGCGCCGTTGGCCGCCCAGATGCCGGCAGCCAGTACCACCCCGATCATTCCCAACTCGAAGGCCGGCATGCCGACCCAGCGGACCAACGCAAACAGGCCGAGCGCGGCCAGCGATCCCGCGGTCCCTGGCGCAATGGGAAAGAACCCAACGTATCCGAATGACGCGAGAAACAGGGCCAGTTGATTCATTCGCTGACCACGCGGGTGCCGGCCAGCCGATCGTGGAGGGCACGGTGGTCGCTGGTGAACAGCGCCGGCACGTACGACAGGCCCAGCGTTAACGGCACGAGCATGCAACCCGCGGCGCGGAGTACGCCGCCGGCCGCATCGATCGAGCGGCCATCATCGCCGATCACCCGCAACTTCAAGAGCATCTTGCCAATGGTCTGCCCACCGGCCACCGTGAAAGACGCGACGTATCCGAAGGCCAGCAAGGCCAGGAACGCGACAAACGGCACGGTCGGCAACACCCGCAGGTCCTCGATCGTGGTTTGCAGCCCCGCGATGCGCAAGGTCAGGAACAAGACCGCGCCATCAATCACCGCCAGCAGCGCGAGATCGATCACACCAGCCCCTACGCGTGCACCCAGGGGCGGGGGTTGCATCAACGATGCGACCGTGTCGCTGGCCAGCGCGCTCGCCTCGCTGCTCTTCAGTGGCACACTGGCGGCAGGCTCGAATACCAGCGGCGCTTCAAGGCGAACCGGACGGGTGGTCCGTGGACGGTTGCGCGGAATCTCCGGCGTGGCCCGGCGGACCGCCAGGGGCGTGCGAGCCGCGCGCGGGGGCAGTAACGGCGACTCGTCGAACGGCAAGGCGGCGCCGGCGGCCGGCAACTCGACCTCAGTCGCGGCGTCGACTGCTTCGCTGGGAGTCTCGGCAGCCTCGGCGACGCTGACCGGGGCCGCCGCCGCCGGTGGCGGTTCGGGATCGCCGAACAGGCGATCGAGATCGAGCCCGCTGGCAGGCGCGCCATCCGTCGGACGCGAGATCGGAGGCATTTCGAAGTCGGCCATCACTCCGTTGCCCTCAGTTCGCAATGAGAGTTCGGGATCGCTGCTGGCGGGAGTCAGGGAGAAGTCGTACTGGCAATTGCGGCAGCGATCGGTGGTCTCAAAACCGAGGTAGCCGCACTTCGGGCACTTCATGGGCGGATTGGCGGCAAAGATCCGGCCACGGCAGGCGCGGCCGCGCCAACCGCGGTAGCCAGCAATTCGCGCTGGATGGCGCCGCGCAAGCGCTCGGCCTCGGGCCGGAGCGGGTCGCCCATCGGCAGGCGGTCGAGAATGCGAAGGGCGTCGCGCAGCTTGCCGGCGGCAAAGAGGGATCGGCCCTGTGTCAGGTAGGCTTCGGTCGGCGACGGCACGGGCAGTGGTGCCGGCGTCACGGTCGCCGAGACGGGTGTGCTGGTCGTCGCCTGCACGGGAAACCAGTCGGCCCATCCATTTGGCGTCACCAGGACAAACGACAGCGCCGAGACGATGACGACCGCGGCGGCTGTCGCCCACCACAGGGCATGACTGCCCCGTCGTTGGTCAGCACTGGGCTGGCGCATGGCCACCGATTTTCTTCGCCCGGGTTCGCGGCTGTCCGGCACGTTCGGCACCGCCGAGCGCGTGCCGGCATCCAGGCGATCGATGCGGCCGATCACGCCCAAGGCCACATCGTGCGAAGCGCCCTGGTCGAGCGCGTCGTTCAAGAGTGCGCGAGCGCGCACCACCTCGCCCCGATCAAATGCTTCGAGGCCTTGATGCACGAGCATCTCGGAAATCCGTTGTTGCTCGCCTTGGGCGCTGCGGGCGCGGTCGATGTAGGCACGGGCCCGATCGTGAGTCCGATCGAGGAACAGCACGCGCGTCCACAGATTGATCGCGGCCTCGAACTCCCCGGCAAAGTAATGATCGAGCCCGGTCACCAGCAGATGCTCGATCCGCCCCTCGTCTTCGGGGGGAGTTGCCTCGGACCGGCGCGGGCCTGACGAGTGCGGGTCGGCCATAGGTAAGTGATGGTGATTATAGCACTTACCTTGTCGCAGCCGCCCCATGAGGGAGCGCCCGACAATCGCTGGCACCCCATGAAGGGGTGCCCTACAATCGAGGTTCATGCCGATTATCGAGTGTGTCCCCAACATCAGTGAAGGCCGCCGTCCGGACGTCATCAATGGGCTTGCCGCCACGCTCAGGGCGGTACCCGGGCTGAGAGTGCTCGACGTCCAGTCCGACGCCACCCACAACCGCTCGGTCTTCACGCTCGCCGGCACCGCCGACGGGCTCGCGGCCGGCGTTCCCAAGTTGTTTGAAGGCGCCATCGCGGCGATCGATTTGCGCACGCACCAGGGTGAGCATCCCCGGCTGGGTGCCGTCGACGTGGTCCCGTTCATTCCGATCGAGGGGGTCACGATGGCGGAGTGTGTCGCACTTGCCAAGACCGTCGCTGCCGAGGTCGCCGCGCGGTTCGCGCTGCCAATCTACTTATACGAAGATGCGGCGACCAGTCCCGCGCGCAAGAACCTGGAAGACATCCGGCGCGGGGAGTTCGAGGGACTGGCGGCCAAAATGGCGCAACCGGCGTGGGCGCCGGATTTCGGGCCGGCCGCGCCGCACGCCACTGCAGGCGCCTCGGTCGTCGGCGCCCGCATGCCGCTCATTGCCTACAACATCAACCTGGCCACCGACCGGCTGGACGTGGCAAAGAAGATTGCCGCCGCCATCCGCATGAGCAGCGGCGGCCTGCGCTTCGTCAAGGCCATGGGCCTGCCCCTGGCCGACCGCGGCATCGTCCAGGTCTCGATGAACCTGACCAACTACGAGAAGACGCCGATGTATCGCGTGTTCGACCTGGTGAAGCGCGAGGCCGCCCGCTATGGTGTGCAGGTACTCGAGAGTGAAGTCGTCGGGCTGGTGCCATCGGCAGCGCTTACCCAGACGGCGGAGTACTTTCTGCAGCTTGAAGGGTTCTCCGCGGCCCAAGTCCTGGAGAACAAACTGAACCACGAAGCTCCGACCGACCCCAAGCAGCCAGCATAGCTTCGCGTCCGTCGTGGTTCCTACTTTTCGCTGCGAGGCGTCACACCAAAGCCGCGCAGCTTCTTGTAAAGGTTCGAGCGCTCGACGCCGAGCACCTCGGCCGTGCGCGACATGTTGCCTTGTTGCGCCGACAGGGTCTGGAGGATGTAGTCCTTTTCGAACTCGTCGCGGGCCTCGGACAGCGGCCGGGCCGGCCCCGATGGCGCCGCCGGGGCGTCGGGCACGCCGTCGCGGCCAAGGAAGCCGAGGTCCTGCGCGGTAATGGTCTCGCCCGACACCATGATCATCAGGCGCTCGATCACGTTGCGCAACTCACGAACATTTCCCGGCCAGCCGTACTGCCGCATGCGCGACGCCGCTTCCGGAGCCAGGCGCTTGGGCCGGCGGCCATACTCGGTCGCCAGCAACGCCATGAAATGGTCGGCGAGCGGCGCGATGTCGTCCTGTCGATCGCGCAACGACGGCACGACAATCGGCACGACGTTCAGGCGGAAGTAGAGGTCCTCGCGAAAACGGCCGGCGCGGATCTCTTCGAGCAGATCCTTGTTGGTCGCCGCCAGCACCCGCACGTCGACCTTGATCCGCTGTGTGCCACCCACCCGCTCCATCACCTGCTCCTGGAGCACCCGCAGCACCTTGGCCTGCGTCTTCAGGCTCATGTCGGCGATCTCGTCGAGGAAGATCGTGCCGGCGTTGGCCTGCTCAAAGCGGCCGGGCTTGTCGGCCACCGCGCCGGTGAACGCGCCGCGCACGTGGCCGAACAGCTCCGATTCGATCAACTCCTCCGGAATCGCCGCGCAGTTGACCTCGATGAACGGCCCGCTCTTGCGCCGGCTCGACTGGTGGATGGTGCGTGCCACCAGTTCCTTGCCGGTGCCGTTGTCCCCGAGAATGAGCACCCGGCCGTTGGTCGGCGCCGCCAGCGCCACCTGCTCGCGCAGCCGCAGCATGGGCGCGCTCTCCCCAACCATCGTGTACTGCTGCTGGCGGTCCACCTTGGCGCGCAGCACGCGGTTCTCGGCCTCCAGGTCGCGTTGGCGCAGCGCGTTGCGCACCACCAGCACCGTCTTCTCCAGCGACAGCGGTTTCTCGATGAAGTCGAACGCCCCCATCTTGATGGCGCGCACCGCCGACTCGATGTTGCCGTGGCCGGAAATGATGACGACCTGGGAGTCGATCTGCCGCTCGCGCAGGCGTTGCAGCGTGGTCAGCCCGTCGAGGCCCGGCAGCCAGATGTCGAGCACGATGACGTCGAAGGCGTCGCTGTTGGCCCGTTCGAGGCATTCCTCGCCGGTCCCCACGGCGTCGACGTCGAAGCCCTCGTCCCGAAGGACGCCGCTAATCGACGAACGGACGCCCGGCTCATCGTCGACAACAAGGATGGACGGCATCAGGCTGGTAACTCGATGATAAACCGGGTGCCCGTGGGGGCGTTATCGGCGACATCAATGCTGCCGCCATGCTCGGCGACGATGCGGCGCACGATGGCCAGGCCCAGTCCGCTGCCACGGCCCTTGGTCGAGTAGTACGGCAGGAACAACTTGTCGCGCTCGGCAGCCGGGATGCCGGGACCGTTGTCGGCCACCACCACCCGCACCAGGCTGTGTGGCACGTCGCGCGCGGTCTCCACCACGATGGCACCGCTGCGCCCCATGGCTTCAATCGCATTGTCGAGCAGGTTGATAATGACCCGCTTCATCTGTTCGGGGTCGACGCGCACCTGGGTAACCGCGGGGTCATAGCGCCGCTCGAACGACACCGACCCGAACAGGCCATCGTAGAGGGCGAGGGTCGTGTTCAGCAGATCGTGCAGATCCGTCGGCACCGCCCGGGGAGCCGGCATGCGGGCGAATTGCGAAAACTCGTCGACCAGCCCCTTCAGCGACTCGACCTCGCCGATGATCGTCGCGGTGCACTCCTGCACCAGGTCCTGCAACGGCGGCGCCACGTCGGTCAGCTTGCGGCGCAAGCGCTCGGCGGACAGCTGAATCGGCGTCAGCGGATTCTTGATCTCGTGGGCGAGACGGCGGGCCACCTCGCGCCACGCGGCCACCTTCTGCGCCCGAATCAACGGCGTGACATCGTCGACCACCAGCACCGTGCCGTCGAAGCCGCCATCGGTGCCCGGCACGCGGGTCGCCGCCGCGACGACGTGGCGTTCACGGCCGTCGCGAACCAGCGCCACTTCCTGCGCGAACGAGTCCATGCGGGCCTTGGCGGCCTGGTCGAGGACGTCATTGATCACCGCCAGGTCGGGACGCGTAAACACGTCGACCGCCGCACCGCCGACCACGGTCGCGTCCACTTCAAGCAGCCGGACGGCCGCCGGATTGATGGTGCCGATGCGGCCCTGGCGGTCGATCGAGACGACGCCGGTGGCAATGCGCTCGAGGATGGCTTCGATGTAGCGGCGGCGGCCTTCGCCTTCTTCGTGCTTGCGCTGCAGGTCGATGCCTGCCCGCTCGAGGCGCCGCCGGCTCGACGCCACTTCGGCGGCCATCGCGTTGAACGCCTCAACCATCGATCCAAACTCATCCGAGCCTTCGTGCTCAATCCGGTAATCGTAGTGGCCGGCCCCGATCGCTTTCGCGGCGTCCGACAGCATCTGCACCGGCCGGGTGATGCGCTTGGCGAGGTACAAACCCATCCAGGTCGAACCCACGAGGATCAGCAGGGTGACCATGACGAAGAACGATACGTAGACGCCGGCCAGCGGCTGTTTCAGCACCCGCAGCTGGGTATAGTCCTCGTAGGCCTTGGTCATGCGGCGCGATCGCTCGGCGCGCTCGCCCGACAGGTATTCGCTCACCACCACGGCGCCGGTGACCTGGCCGGCGGGATTGCGAATCGCCTCGCCGACATGGAGCAGGTCGCCGCCGCTGGCCAGCTGTTCGACCACGCTCAGCGCCGGCTCGTCGCCGCCGGCGGCCCGGCCGGCCAGCCGGTCGGCCGACCCTCTCACCCATCCTTGCGGCATGGCCGGCGACGCGACGTCGACCAGGGACACGACCGACAGAGGCTGGCCGGCCTGGCGATCGGCACGGTAGACCTGCACGACCGCGACGCGCGGCCCGGTCACTTCCGGGATCACCAGGTTCTGCAGGCGCGTGACGTCGGTTGTGCTCAGGTCCACCCGGCTCAATTCGCGGGCGAGGCGCGATGCCTGTTCGGTGACCAGCCGCTGGCGTTCCTGGTAGTAGTCCGCCGCGATGCTGTTGGCGCCGGCCAGGATTTCTTCCATCGGCGTGTTGAACCAGCGATCCACGGCGGTGAGCACCACGCGGCTGCCGACGATCAAGACGAGGACGGCGGGAATGACGGTCAGTCCGAGAAAAGCGAGCACCAGCTTGGCGCGGAAGCGGCCAAGCGGCAGGCCGCTGCGGCCATCGAAGACCGACTTGATGACATTGCGGGCGAGGACAAAACCGAGCGCCACCAGCATCGTGATGTTGGTGGCATAGAGCGCGTAGAGTACGACTTCGGTCAGGAAGTCTGGCGAGAGGGTCGACGTCCGGTCGGCCAGCCAGACAATGCCGCCGAGCGCACCCAGCAGGATCGCGATGCCGGCCAGGATCAGTGGCGGGTTGTCGCGGAACGGACGGCGTGACCGCGCCGGCACGCTGGGATTGGCGGGCGCCATGGTCCCTATTCCTTGCTGCCTCGCAAGGCCCTGGCTTCCTGAACGAAATCGTCGACATCGCGGAAGTCCCGATAGACCGAGGCGAAGCGCACGTAGGCGACCTGATCGAGCCGCTTCAACTCCTGCATGACCAGTGCGCCGAGATCCTTGCCGGCAATCTCGCGCTCGGGCTTCTCGATCAGGAGCTGCTCGGCCATGTCGGCGATTTCTTCGATGTCGGCGACCTTGACCGGCCGTTTCTCGCAGGCCTTGAGCAGCCCGCCAATCAGCTTCTGGCGTTCGAAGCGCTCGCGCGTGCCGTCCTTCTTGACGACCATGTAAGGAATCTCATCGATGCGCTCGTAACTGGTGAAGCGCTTCCGGCAGGTATCGTTCAGGCATTGCCGGCGGCGGCGAATGACGTCGCCCTCCCGGCTCTCGCGCGAATCGACTACCTTGTCGCCCAGTTCGCCACAGAACGGACATTTCACTCGATGTCTCCTCTCGCCAGGCCGCCAATCTTCAGCCCATCCTGGAGGATGAAGATCAGCCCCACGATGACGACCGGCACGACCGAGATCGCGTGCAGGACGATCGCCGCACCCACCGCCGTGTCGTTGTCGGCGCCAAAGAACGACGTCGCGCCCAGCCGGAACGCTTCATGAAAGCCGCCGACGCCGCCCGGCGTCGGCACCGCCACGCCGACCACCAGCGGCGCCAGCATCAACCAACCCCCGGTGACCGGCATATCGATGCCAAAGGCCACGGCCACCAGCCAGATGCCCATCGCCACCGTCATCCACAACACCAGCGACCAGGCGAGCGCAGCCATCAACCGGACCGGGCTGCGCACGACCGCGAACCCCTCGGCAAAGGTTCGCGCCAGCCGCGCCAGCAGTGCGGCAACCCGGCCGGGCAAGACACCTTCCGCCTTCAGCACCCAGCCATGCAGACGCTCGGGGTGGCCCGCCATGACAAACATCAGCACCAGCGTGCCGACGGCCACCGGCATCATGACCAAGCCACCGTAGCGAATGGCACTGAACACCACCGAGTCTCTCGCCTCCATGCCTGGATCGAACCAGACCAAGAACGCGGCCAGCAACAACAGGACCGCCACCAGGTCGAGAATGCGCTCGACGATGATCGTGGCGAAGGTCGCCGTCGCGCTGAGTCCTTCGCGCCGGGCCAGCAGGTAGGGACGAATCACCTCACCTGCACGGGCCGGTAACACGGCCGACGCCGCAAACCCAATCACGGTCGTGCGCAGCACCACCATGAACCGCGTCGGCCCGAGCGGGGCCAGGAAATATTGCCAGCGCTCGGCGCGAATCAGGAACGTCAGGCAGGTCAACGCCAAGGAAGCCAGCAGGTAGTCGACCCGCGCGGCTCTTACGGAGGTGACGACCCGGTCCAGATCTGCGTTGCGCAGGAACAAGAACAAGAGCCCGGCCGCGAGGCCGAGGATAACCAATGTTCGAAGAACGATGCGCAAACCACCGTCCATACTACATGAGGTATCGCTCCGGCGCGGCACCCCAGCACGTTGGCGTCTTGCGCCGAACCCCAAGCACCGTTACCATGTTGGCTCCCTTTCACAAGAGCGCCCGTGCCTGCACAACCCCTCTTAGCGACCCGTCTTGATGGCCTGCCCCTCGTCCGCCGCGGCAAGGTCCGCGACGTCTATGCTGTCGACGACACGCTCCTGCTGGTCGCAACCGATCGCATTTCGGCGTTCGACTACGTGTTGGGGTCGGGTATTCCTGACAAAGGACGCGTGCTCAACCAGTTGTCGGCGTTCTGGTTTGCCCGCACCGGTCACATCGTGCCGAACCACATGCTGTCGATTGATGTGTCGGCGTATCCGGCAGCAGCTCACGCCTATCGCGACCAGCTCGAGGGCCGCTCGATGCTCTCGCGTCGCACCACGCCGCTGCCGGTCGAATGTGTCGCTCGCGGCTACCTGTCGGGGTCGGGCTGGAAAGATTACCAGGCCACCGGCGAGGTCTGCGGGATCAAGCTGCCGGCCGGCCTGCGGGAATCCGATCGGCTCCCGGAGATCATCTTCACGCCGGCGACCAAGGCCGACTCGGGCCACGACGAAAATATCAGCGAAGCGGCGGCCGCCACGGTCGTCGGCACCGAGTTACTGGCGCGACTGAAGAAGCTGACGCTGGAGCTCTATGCCCACGGCGTCGCGCATGCCGAATCCAAGGGCATCATCCTCGCCGACACCAAGTTCGAGTTCGGGCTGACAGACCAGGGCGAGTTGCTGCTGATTGACGAGATGATGACCCCCGACTCGTCGCGCTACTGGCCGCAGGACCAGTACGCCCCCGGCGGACCGCAGCCCAGCTTTGACAAGCAGTACGTCAGGGATTACCTCGAGTCGATCCAGTGGAACAAGCAGCCACCGGTCCCGTCGCTGCCCGACGAGGTGGTGGCCAGAACGCGGGGCAAGTACCTGGATGCCTACCGCCGTCTCACCGGCCAGGAGCTGACCCTGGCTGCCACCGCTGCGGCCCCAGAGGACCAGGGTCGTGCATAAACTGCTGGATCAACTCGTCACCGAGATGGTGACGCGCGGGGTCCACTATGTCGACGCGCAGCGTGAATTCGACAAGCGCTTCATCAGCTGCGTCATCGACCAGAGTGCCGGCAATCTTTGCAAGGCGGCCGAGGTGCTCGGCGTGCATCGCAACACGCTGACTCGCAAGGTCAAGCAACTCAAGCTTCGCGTCCGATCGGTGTAACAGCGGTCACTCGGGCCGGGCGAGCCGATCCAACACATCGTCAAACGAATCCGGACCGGTCAGGATGTCGCCCGACTGTACCGAGTCCAGTTCCTCGTCCGACAATCGGCGGAGCGTCGCGCCGCCGCCGGCCGCCGAGATCAGCCAGCCGCTGCCGCTGGCCCGTTCCAGTCGCGCCGCGGTTCCCGGGCGCGGCCACGAGTCGGGGCGGCGATACACGGACGGCCGCTCGATCACAACCAGCTTCGCAATCAGGTCATGCTCCACAAACGGCGGGCGCAGCGCGAAGGGACTCGCCCAGGCCCACACCCACATCTCCAGGTGCCGCCGCGGCACATCGAGCACCACGACATCGCCTGGCGCGGCGACCTGCGCCAGGCGGCTGACCACCTCGGCAATCTGACGCGACTGCCCCAGGGCCTCACGATACCTGGTCACTTCGAACGCCAACTGCGTGCCGAACACGGCGATCACCAGGACCACGACTGCCGCAAAGGGTGCGCCCGGTTTCACCTGTCGGGCCAGCAACACCACGCCACCGATCACAAACCCGGCGACGGTGGCATAGAGGTGGCGAAACGAGAGGTAGGTCACCACCAGGGGCAGCGTCGCCAGGGCCGGCCAGATCAGTCCATAGAACAGGCCCATCCGGATCGCCGGGGCATCACGCCGCCAGCCCGCCACCGCCAGCCGGACGATGACGGCCATTACAACCAGACCGGTGACGGCCAATGGGATCACGTACTCCATTACCACCGGCTTCACCTGCAGCAACAGACTGGGTGGCACCACCATCGACAGCGCGTACGGAATAACGCGTTGCGGTAATCGCATGGCCATGCCGCCCGGCCCTACTGACGCGATGGCATCGGCGGCCACCGCGCTCATGCCGTAGGAGCGGCAGTAGGCATAGAACGCCAGCACCATGGCCCAGCCCAGGTAAGGCGCCAACACGAGGTGGCGTCGGTCACGCCAGCGTCCGGACACCAGGTCGTGCGCCATCGCGAGGACTGGCAGCAGGAGCGCCGACTCCTTGGCGAAGAGTCCGAAACCAAACGCGACCCACGCCAGTAACCGAAAGGGCCACCCGCCACCGCCGCGGTAGCGCAGAAATGCATAGAAGCCCAGCAGGAGTCCGGCGGTCGCGAGCAGATCGACGCGCCCACTGACCCACACGACCGCGCCGGCCGTCACGGGGTGCAGCGCAAAAATCAGGCTGGCCGCCAGCGCCGCGCCGTGGTGGCCGTCCATGACCTCGGCGGCAACCAGCATCACCAGCACCGCGCAGGCGAAGTGCATCAGCACATTGGTCAGGTGGTAGCCGGCGGCATTGATGCCCCAAAGACGGCCGTCGATCATGAAGCTCAGGGCCGAGATGGGCCGCAGTTCGCTGACTTGAGGTTCCCAGATCCCATACGACCAGTCGCGAAAGAACAGACCGGGCCAGGACGACCAGGGGAAGGTGACAAAGCGGCCGACCAGGCCGAAGTCATCGGCGGCGAAATAGGTGCCGAGCGTCCAGCCGTACGCCAGGGCCACGACTGTCGCGAGCAGCGTCAGGCGGACGGCCGGACCGGGCGCGCCCGGGTGCCGGAAGAGGCGGTGTATACGCTCGGTGACAAATCGCACGACGGCCGATGGCCGCACAGTACCACGGCTACTGCGCTCAAGCCGCCCGGTTGACACCGATTTGCCCGCCCGGTATCATTAGCAGTCGTACGCATCGACTGCTAGCTCACAGGGCGGTCGACTGCCAGAAACATCACGCTACATATAACCAGCAACGTTAGAGACGGAGAGCAACACATGGCTTTAAGACCGCTCCACGACCGCATCCTCGTGCAGCGCACTGAGGAAGAAGAACAGAAGGTTGGCGGCATCATCATCCCGGACTCGGCCAAGGAAAAGCCGCAGCAGGGCAAGGTGACGGCTGTCGGCGCTGGTAAGGCTGACAAGGACGGCAAGCGTATTGCGCTCGACGTCAAGGAAGGCGACACCATCCTGTTTGGCAAGTACTCAGGGCAGGAAGTGCGTGTCGACGGCGAGGATTACCTCATCATGCGCGAGGACGAAGTCCTGGCGGTGATCGAGGGCGGGAAAAAGAAGTAAGGACGGAGATTCATTCACATGGCTAAGCAGATTATTTACGGCGAACAGTCCCGCCAGGCGATCCTCCGCGGCGTGAACCAGCTGGCCGACGCGGTCAAGGTCACCCTCGGCCCCAAGGGCCGCAACGTCGTCCTCGACAAGAAGTTCGGCTCCCCCACCATCACCAAGGACGGCGTGACGGTGGCCAAGGAAATCGAACTGAAGGATCCGCTCGAGAACATGGGCGCCCAGATGGTGCGCGAAGTGGCGAGCAAGACGTCCGATACGGCCGGCGACGGCACGACGACGGCGACCGTGTTGGCCCAGGCGATCTACCGCGAAGGCGCCAAGAACGTGGTGGCCGGCGCCAACCCGATGGAACTGAAGCGCGGCATCGAGAAGGCGGTCGAAGTCATGACCGGCGAGATCAAGAAGATGTCCAAGCCGGTCAAGGGCAACATGATTGCCCAGGTCGGCATGATCTCGGCCAACGGCGACGAGACCATCGGCAAGATCATCGCGGAAGCGATGGAGAAGGTCGGCAAGGACGGCGTCATCACGGTTGAGGAAGCCAAGACCCTCGAGACGACGCTCGACGTGGTCGAAGGCATGCAGTTTGACCGCGGCTACCTGTCGCCCTACTTCGTGACCGACCCCGAGCGCATGGAAGTGGTGCTCGAGAACCCCGTCATCCTGATCCACGAGAAGAAGATCAGCTCGATGAAGGACCTCCTCCCCGTGCTCGAGCAGGTGGCCCGTCTCGGCCGGCCGCTGCTGATCATCGCCGAGGACATCGAAGGCGAAGCGCTGGCGACCCTGGTCGTCAACAAGCTGCGTGGCACGCTGCAGGCCGCGGCCGTCAAGGCCCCCGGCTTCGGTGACCGCCGCAAGGCGATGCTCGAAGACATCGCGATCCTGACCGGTGGCAAGGCGCTGACCGAAGACCTCGGCGTCAAGCTCGAGAACATCAAGCTCGAGGACCTCGGCAAGGCCAAGAAGGTCACCATCGACAAGGACAACACGACCATCGTGGAAGGCGCCGGCGAAGGCAAGGCCATTGAAGGCCGCGTCAAGCAGCTGCGCGTCCAGGTCGAAGAGACCTCGTCCGACTACGACCGCGAGAAGCTCCAGGAACGCCTGGCGAAGCTCGTCGGCGGCGTCGCCGTCATCAAGGTCGGTGCGGCCACCGAAACCGAGATGAAGGAAAAGAAGGCCCGCGTCGAAGACGCCATGCACGCCACCAAGGCCGCTGTCGAAGAGGGCATCGTCCCCGGCGGCGGCGTGGCCCTGTTGCGCGCCAGCAAGGCGCTCGACACCCTGAAGCTCGAAGGCGACCAGAAGATCGGCGTCCAGATCATTCGTCGCGCGATTGAAGAACCCTGCCGCTGGATTGCGACCAACGCCGGCCTCGAGGGTTCGATCATCGTGGCCCAGGTCAAGGACGGCAAGGGCGACGAAGGCTTCAACGCCGCAACCGAAGTGTTCGAAGACCTGGTCAAGGCCGGCGTCATCGACCCCGCGAAGGTTGTCCGCAACGCCCTGCAGAACGCGTCGTCGATCGCCTCCCTCCTGCTCACCACGGAAGCGCTGATTTGCGACATTCCGGAAGAGAAGAAGGAATCGGCCGGCGGCGGCGGGATGCCCGGCGGCGGCATGGGAGGCATGTACTAACGCTGATTTCGGGATTTTGCGATCTCGTGATTTGGTGATTTGGTGATTTGGTGATTTGCGGGCCCGGTGGGGATCTTCCCTTCCGGGCCCTTTGTTTTTCTCACGCCCTCAAGAAACCCCCACTTCCAGCACCCGGTCGGGGAATTTCCCCTGCCAAGCCTGCCGGCGCTGGCAATATTCGGCCTGATGTCAGGTCGGCGCCACTGGCACAGATCTTCCATGGCTGAGGCTGAAAGCCGTCTACGGAGGTCCCCCATGAGGTTCCGCACCGCTCTCCCTTCAGCCCTCGTCCTTCTCTGCTGCGCGTCGCTGGCGTCCGCCCAGGTTCACACTTCGCCGGCGTCCAAGGCCCACCCCACCAAGGCCGCGACGATGGCCCCCGCTGGCGCCCTGCCCACCGCGATCTCGGGACTGTCGTCGAGCGGTCGGCACTGCCTGCCGCCGGCGGCCATCGGCACCCACTATCTTGGCTGGGTCGACCAGCGCACCCGGATCACAGTCACGTTCTCGGCCGATTTCGACCCGGTCGCGTCGGCGACGTTCATGCGGTTTGGAGAGCGTGCCGACGATGGCCTGAGCGAAGGGTTCGACGCCGCCGACGACGACAGCGGCGGCGGTCTCAACCCTTTGATCGACGTCGAAGCCCCGTATGGGGGCTACCTCGTGCTGTTCGTGAGTCCGTATGCCAACGCCGGCCCGGGCGGCTGCTACTTCTTCAAGACGGAGATTCGAACCCCCTGAGGCTGACGGCATGACCGCGAGGAACAGGCCGCCGGGAATCTGCCGCAAATGGCCGTCCTACCCGTTGAGAGTTCGCCGTACCATCCGCACGCTTTCAACGATTGGGAGGTTCCATGACAGCAGCCAGAATCTGCGTGACGGCGTGCCTGGCGGCATTGCCGGTTATGTCGTACGCGCAGGCCCAGGGGGCCAAGTCGCCCAAGGAGTCGGCCACGCGGGCCGCCATCACCGAACCGGCGGCCATTTCAGGACTCGCGTCAAGCGGCCGGAACTGCGTGGGACCGGCCGGCTCGATCGTGCATGCCATCGGCTGGGTGCCGTCGAATAGTCGCGTCGCGCTCACGTTCTCGTCGGACTTCGACCCCGTCGCGAGCGTCACCAACACGCAACTCGGCGTCGAAGCGCCCGACGGTCTCTCGCGTACGGCCTACTGGTCAGACGACGACAGCGGCGGCAACCTGGAGCCGCGGCTGAATTTCACCACGACCTTCGCCGGCTCCCTCGTGCTGCACGTCAGCAAGTTTTCGGCCGATCGTTCGGCCGGCTGCTACTTCTATAAGGTCGAGATCACCACGGGCTAGACGGCTCGCCCGCGGCGCTACAGTTCCAAAACGAAGTGCAAGCGCCAGGGTGGGGAGCTTCCCTACCCGGCCTTGTCCTTCCCCCCGACCCCACGAAGGGCCGTAGGCCCGAGCCCGACGAGCGAAGCGAGCCCGACGAGCGAAGCGAGCCCGACGAGCGCCGATGGCCCTACGGCATCACGGCCATCAGCTTGATGTCCGGATTGTTGCGCTCGCAGTACTCCAGCGCCCATTCCGATTCGAACAGGATCATCGGCCGGCCATCGCGGTCGGACGCGCTCCGCGTACCCGCGGTTGAGGCTGACATCGCCGCGATCTTGTCGGCAGGGCCGACCACCCAGCGTGCCGCCTTGTAGGGCAGCGAATCCACGTCGCACTGAACGTTGTACTCGTTCTCGAGGCGCGCCTTCAGCACTTCCAGTTGCAGCGGCCCGACGGTGCCCAGAATCGGTTCCCGGCGCCCCACTGTTGGATAGAGCACCTGCATCAGGCCCTCCTCCTCCAGTTGCCGGATGCCATCGTCGAACTGCTTGAAGCGCACGTCGCGCAACCGGGCAATGCCGAAGTGCTCGGCCGGAAAGCGAGGAATCGGCGGATACTTGAGCGGCTGATCGCCGTAGAGGGTGTCGCCGATGCCGAACTGGCCGGGGTTCACGAGGCCGACCACATCGCCGGGATATGCCTTCTCGATCGTCTCGCGCTTGCCGCCAAAGAACCGGTAGGGCCGCGAGGCGCGGATCTCGGCGCCCTGCCGGGCGTTGGTGATCACCATGTCCTTCTCGAACACGCCCGAGCAGACGCGCAGAAACGCGATGCGATCGCGATGGCGCCGGTTCATGTTCGCCTGGATCTTGAACACGAAGCCGGTGAAGTGCGGCGCGGTCGGCGGAATCAGGCCCAGGTCGCTCATGCGTGGTCGCGGCGGCGGGGCCAACTCGGTCAAGGCCTTCAGGAAGGGCTCGAGCCCGAAGTTCGACAAGGCGCTGCCGAAGAAGACCGGCGTATGGAGGAAGTCCAGATAGCCCTGGTGATCGAAGACGGTGCCGGCACCGGTCACGAGCGACGTCTCATCGATCAGGTGCTGCCACGGCTGTTGCCCGAGCAGCTCGGCCAGGCGCGGATCGTGTGCTGACGACACCTGCACCGGCGCCTCATGCGCGCGGCCTTTCCGCTCGTAGAAGTGGACGATCGAGTCCTGAAGGTCGAAGACCCCGCGGAAACGATCGCCGCTGCCAATCGGCCAGTTCATCGGCACGGCATGAATGCCGAGCACCCGTTCAATCTCATCGAGCAGATCAAAGGGATCGCGGCTGGGCTGGTCGAGCTTGTTGATGAAGGTCAGGACCGGCAGCTTGCGCAGCTTGCAGACCTCGAACAGCTTGCGCGTCTGCGCCTCGATGCCCTTGGCGGCGTCAATCACCATGACCACGCCGTCCACCGCAAACAGCGTGCGGTAGGTGTCTTCGCTGAAGTCCTTGTGGCCCGGCGTGTCGAGCAGGGTCAGGTGGTGCGCACCGATGTCGAATTCCACGGCGGCGGAGGTCACCGAAATGCCCCGCTCGCGCTCGATATCCATCCAGTCCGAGACCACCGCCCGCTCGGACTTGCGGCCGCGCACGGCGCCGGCCAGCTCAATGGCGCCGGCATATAGCAGCAGCTTTTCGGTCAGCGTGGTCTTGCCCGCGTCCGGGTGGGAGATGATGGCGAACGTGCGGCGGCGGGCAACTTCCGCGATCAGCGTGGAATCAGTGGAGGCAACAGTCAGCAAGCACCCTAATGGTACCTGACTTTGCCGGCTTGCTAGCGCAGCGTGAAGGTGAGTTCGATGGTGATGATCACAGGCACCGGATCGCCTTGCCGCATGCCCGGACGGAATCGCCACATCTTGGCCGCCTTGATCGCCTCCTGGTCGAGCCCGAAAATCGGGTCGAGCGACCGCGTGACCTTGACCTCGCCCACCGAGCCGTCGGGCATGACGATGCATTCAAGCCAGACCGAACCCTGGACTTTGGCCCGCATGGCGTCGGCAGTGTAGGCGGGCTTGACCTCGCGCAAGACCACCGGCAGGGTAATTCCCGCGCCAGGGCGATAGGCGCCGCCGCCGGTGCCGCCGCCGAACCCGGCACCAAGACCAGACCCCTGGCCCGACCCGATGCCCTGCCCGGTACCCGTGCCGGCGCCACCGCCGGCCCCGGCGCCCTGTGAATCAGTCGTCGTCGGCGCACTCTGAATCACGCCGGGCAGCGTAATCTCGGCCGAGGCCACGGTCTTTGCCGGGATCAGCAGTTCAGCCGGCGGCTCCTCAACCTTCGGCGGATCAGGAGTGGGCGCCGGCGTCTTCTGGACCGGAACCGTGATCTTCTCCTTGCCCGGCAGTTCCGCGGCACGGGGCGGTTCGGGAGCCTTGTTGCCGCCGCCACCGCCGCCGCCGCCCGGACCGGGCACGGCGAGCCACACGATGCTGTCGAGCGGCGCATCAGGCAGGAACTCCGCGGGGTTGGGTTGCGGCGCGAAGCGGAGCGCCAGCAGGATGAGAATGCCGAAACTGACATGCGCCGCCACCGACGCGCCGACGCCGATGCTCGATTGGCGCCCCTCGAACGAAAACCGCAGATCCACGGGCCGGTCCGACAAGTGCAGTGGAGCCGACCGTGAATCGCCGACGGATCGTGTGGGTGTGGACTCGGCCATTGTGTGTCGCAGGTTACCCACCGTCATTCTGACTGAGGGGTTCTGGGCTGACAAGTGCAAAGCCAGCGCCATGGTCCTTTTGACGCCGTTTGAGGACGTTCGGCTTCAAGGTGCTGGGGTGCTACAATCCCTACACGGTCGCCAAGCTATCCGCGACCCCAAGGAGCTGTCATGGACGTGGTCGCCCTGTTCGGGCCCATCGGAATGCCGGAAATGCTCATCATTCTGGCGATTGTGATCCTCATATTTGGCGCCAATCGGCTGCCTGAACTCGGCAAGGGCATTGGGGCCGGCATCAAGAACTTCAAGAGCTCGATGAAGGACGGCTCCGAAGAGAAGTAACCGCTAGATCACGAGGCGGACGTCGCCCGTTCGCCTCGTCACCCGCTCCCGATCCAGATACTCCAACAGCGGGATCGCAAACTTCCTCGACACGCCGTACCGGTCCTTGAACGCCGCGACGTCCACCGCGGCCCGGCCATCGGCGGCGGCCGCCTTTAGCGCCTTGATCTCGCTCTTGAGCGCCTGCAACACGTCAGCGTGAAACGTGAGCGTGTCCAGTCGAACCAGAACCTTCTCGCGAATCAGCACGGCTGTGATCTTGTCGACCAGTGCCGCCGGCGCACCGGCGCTCTGCTGAATCGTGGCTGCGTCAGGCGGCTTCAACCCTGCCGCCTGGTAGGCGGCCGCGATCGCCGACTTGATCCGGGCGTCCTCGCCGGATGCCGCCACGGTGTGCGACGCCAGCGCCAGCCGGTCGCTGCCCACCAGTGTCCTGGCCGTCTTCAGGTCACCGAGGATGCGCTCGAACACCGCGGCATCAGCCCGGGGCGACACTTTCTCGCGCGCCTCCTCGCGTGGCAGGCCATCGCTCAAGGGATTCGCCCGGTGAAACACCGTGACCAGCTTGACCAGCGTCTCTCGCGCCCGGGCCAGGTGTGCCACGGCCACCACCCGCTCCCCAACCGGTTCGACTCCCCGCGCCGCCAGGGCGTCGAGCATGCCGGCGACCGCCGCCGGAGCCACCCCCGCGCGCGACACCAGCGCCACACGCGGCAGGCCCGCCAGTCCGGCCGCCGTCACCATGGCCGCCACGGCGTCGGCTTCGTCGTGGTCGCGATCCACGCGCAGCCGCCGGAGGCTCTCCAGCCCTTCGACTGACCGCACGCCGGGCCGGGTCGGCGCCGGATCGATCACGACGCCGCCACCGATGGTGACCGGAGGCGAATACGCCCGGATGATGAATCGGTCGCCGCGGGTCAAGGCCGCCGGCTGCTCCAGCCGCAGCCGCACCATGCTTTTCGCCCCTGGCGCAACGCTCGTCTCGACGCCGGCAATCGACGCCCGGCCGAGCACCTCGGCCGTGCCATGGTGCAGGCGCACCCGCGCGCCATGTTTCAAGGCCTTGGTCGATTCCAGCAGATCGATCTCGGCGTCAACACGGCGGGTCACGCTCACCGCCCCCGGGTACGCCAGCGTTTCGCCGCGAGCCACGTCGGCGATGTCGATGCCGCCCAGGTTGATCGCGGTCCGCTGTCCGGCCGAAGCCTCGGTGGCCGCCGCCCCATGCACCTGGATGCCCCGCACCTTGACGCGGCGGTCCGACGGCACCAGGTCCAGCTCGTCGTCGACCCGGACGCGGCCCGACACCAGCGTGCCGGTAATCACCGTGCCAAACCCCTTCATGGTGAAGGCGCGATCGATGGGCAGGCGCGCGGCGCCGTCCACCGGCCGCGGGCCGACGTGCGACGCCTGCGCAGCGATCGCCGCGCGCAGCCGGTCGAGACCCTCACCGCTACTCGCCGACACCTCGGTCACCTCGGCCGTCTCCAGGAACGACCCCTTCACCAGTTCCGCCACGTCGAGCCGGACCAGCGCCAGGGTGTCGGCATCGGCCAGGTCCGATTTGGTGAGCACGACGATGCCGCGCGGAATCCGCAGCAGGCGGCAGATATCGAAGTGCTCGCGGGTCTGGGGCATCACCGATTCGTCGGCCGCCACAATCAGGAGCACGCAGTCGATGCCGCCGACGCCGGCCAGCATGGTGCGCACGAACCGCTCGTGCCCGGGCACGTCCACGAAGGCGACCCGCAGATCCCCAATCGTGGTGTGAGCAAACCCGAGCTCAATCGTGATGCCGCGCGCCTTCTCTTCCTTCAGCCGATCGGGATCGATCCCGGTCAGGGCGCGCACCAGCGTGCTCTTGCCGTGATCGATGTGGCCCGCGGTCCCCAGCACCAGGTTGGTCATCGCCGCTTCTTCGCCTTGCGTTCCTGCTTGCCCAGGCGCCGGCTCTTGCGTCGCCGCCGATCTTCCGGCGTGCCCTTGCGCTGCTCCTTCTTCGGCCGGGCCGAGCTGCGCGCGGGTCCGCGACTCCGTTCGCTCTTGCGCAGCTGCTCGAGCACATCCTCGAGCCCGAGATCGATCTGCCGCCGTTCCATGTCGACCTTGATGATCTGCACCCGCACGCGATCGCCAAGGCGGTAGAGCTTCTTGCTGTTCTCGCCAAACAGCGCATGCTGGGTTTCGCGGTACCGGTAGTAGTCGTCGGCCATGGTGGTGACGTGAACCAGGCCCTCCACGTAGTGTTCAATCAACTCGACGAACATGCCAAACGGCGCGACGCCGGTGATGTAGCCGTCGAAGGCGTCGCCGACCTTGTCGGCCATGAAGCGCACCTTCTTCCACTGCAGAATCTCGCGTTCGGCCTCGGCCGCCCGCCGCTCCATCTCGGAGGTGTGCCGGCCCACTTCGGGCAGGTCATCCTCAAGTTCGGCGCGGCGCTCCTCGGTGACCTTGGTCTGGCGCAGCTCGCGCAGCAGCCGATGCACGACCAGGTCGGGATAGCGGCGGATCGGCGAGGTGAAGTGCGTGTAGGTCGCGGCGGCCAGCCCGAAGTGCCCCACGTTCGTGGGGTCGTAGCGCGCCTTCTGCATGGTGCGCAGCATGAGAAAGGCAATCGGCCGCTCGGCCGGATTCCCGCGAATCCTGTCCACCAGTTTCTGGAAGTGCGCGGGCGTCACGTCGCCGCCGGTCGTGCCCAGGCTGAAGCCGAACGCGCCGACGAACTCCTCGAACTGCATCACCTTCAGCGGATCGGGTTTCTCGTGGATGCGATAGAGCGAGGGCATGGCGTGTGACTCGAGGTGGCCGGCCACGGTTTCATTGGCCAGGAGCATGAACTCCTCGATCAGCCGGTGCGCGACGTTGCGTTCCGATGCCACGATGTTCTCGATGAAGCCGTCTTCGTCAAGCTCCACCTGCGCCTCCGGCAAGTCGAAGTCCACCGAGCCGCGGCGGCGGCGGCGGCCGTTCAGGATGGTGAACAGCTCGCGCATCAGTTCGAACATCGGCACCAGCGGCTCATAGGCCGCCATCACCCCGGGATCGCGATCGGTCAGGATGGCATTGACCGCCGTATAGGTCATGCGCGCGTCGCTGCGAATGATGCCGTCGTGAATCTCGTGACGGACGACCTCGCCCGAGGCCGTGACCTCCATCAGGCAGGACTGCACCAGGCGGTCGACATGCGGATTCAGGCTGCACAGGCCCGTCGACAGCTCCGCCGGGAACATGTGGATGGCACGCTCGGGAAAATAGACCGAGGTGCTGCGTTCGAAGGCTTCGGCGTCGAGCGCCGAGCCGTCGCGCACGTAGTGGGAAACATCGGCGATGTGCACGCCGAGCCAGTAGTGGCCGTTGGCCAGCCGCTCGATCGAGATCGCATCGTCGAAATCCCGCGCGTGCTCGCCGTCGATCGTGACCACCGTGCGATCGCGGAAGTCGGTGCGGCCGGCCCGATCCTGTTCGCGCACCGCGCCGCCGATGGCCGCCGCTTCGGCCACCGCCTCGGCGCCGTGCTCGTCGGGAATGCCGTGCTTGCGCAGGATGATCTCGGTGTCGACTCCTGGGTCGTTGATGTCGCCGAGAATCTCAGTGATGTGACCAGCGGGCCCGCGGGTCGGCGTCGGCCACCGCGTGATCGTGACCGTGACCATCTGCCCCGCCTCGGCGTCCATCGCGTCGCCGCGCGGAATCTGCACTTCGGCCGTGAGCCGCTTGTCGAAGGGCACCACGAACGCCAGCCCGGTGGCGTCAATATCAAAGCGGCCAACAATGCTGCTGGCCGCACGCTCGAGCACCTGGACGATCTTGCCTTCGGCGCGGCCGTCCTCACGATAGCGTTCGATCCGCACGACGACGCGATCGCCATGCAAGGCCTCCTGCAAATTGTGGGAGGCCACGAAGATGTCGCGGGTCAGGCCCTCGATCGGCCGTTCCGGCGTGACAAAGCCGATGCCAGACGAATGACCGTCGAGTTTGCCGACCACCAGATCCATGCGGTCGGGCATGCCGTAGAGCTTGCCTTTGACCAACACCAGGTCGCCGTCGTTCACGAGGTGGCGCAACAGGCGCTTGAACGCGACGCGATCCTCGCGCGGAATCTTGAGCACGCTCAGCAGTTCGCGCGCGGTCGCCGGGTGCGGCACCAAGGCGCGCATCTGCCGGAGGAGGTCATCACGGTTCATGGATCACGATCACTTGCAGATCACCGACATTGGTCTGGGTGCGCCCGAGGCGGATGACGTCGTCCAGTGGAGCAAAGTAGGCGAGCGAGTCATTGGCCGCGAGGTAGTGGCCCGGCGCCTTCAGGCCCGCCAGCGCCGCCCGCGCGATGGTGCCCGAATCGACCATGGCGCCGGCCACGCCCGACGAGCCGTCGACACCGTCCGTACCGATGCTGGCAGCGGCCATGGGGATGGCACCATCATCCGCCAACCGCTCCGCGATCGACAGGACGAACTCGAGATTGCGGCCGCCCAGGCCGTTGCCGGTGACCCGCACCGTGGTCTCGCCACCCGACACCACACAGACCGGCCGGGCCTGGCCCGCTGCCAGCTCGCGCGCGCGCTGCAGCCACACAGGGCCGGCCACCCTGGCCTCACCCACCACCGGCTCGTCAATTGACAGCACGCTGTAGCCTAGCGCCCTCGCCGCCTCGCAGGCGCCGGCCATGGCATCGAGCCGGCCCCCAATCACGCGTGCGCTGGCACGAGCCAGCGACGGATGCCCCGGGTTCGGCGTATCGGCGACCTCGCCAGCCAGCCCGCGCTGGACTACAGATCGCACGGCCGGCAGGTGCGCCCTCCCGCCGAACCGCTCGAGCGCCGCGTCCGCATCGGACCACGTGGTGTGGTCGGCGACACCGGGACCGGAGCCAATCGCATTCAGGTCGTCGCCAACGACGTCCGACAACGCCAGCGTGATGGTGGTGCCGACGCACGAGGCTGCCAGGCGCCCGCCCTTCACGTTGGAGAGATGACGGCGCACGGTATTGAGCGCGTGAATATCGGCGCCGGCGTTCATCATCAGCCGGGTCGTCGCGATCTTGTCGGTCAGGGTGATGCCCTCGATCGGCGAGGCCATCAGCGCCGAGGCGCCGCCCGACAGCAACACCACGAGCGCCTCGCCCGAGTGGACACCCTGCGCCACCGCCAACGCCAGCCGGCCGGCCGCCTCGCTTCGGGCGTCCGGAAACGGATGGCTCGACTCGATCCACTCGATGCCGTCCGGCAGCGGCTCATCGGCATGCGTGCCGATGGCCACGGCCCGCCGGATCGCCAGGTGCGGCACCGCCACGAATGCCGCTGCCATCGCCGCGGCGGCCTTGCCAACCGCGACCACGTGCAAGGGCCGTGTGCTGAAGAGGTCGGCCAGGGAAGGGTCCGCCAACGCGCGCCCGATCACACGTGAGGCACCAACCGCGTCGACACCGGCACGGACGATGGCGCGTAAGTCTTGTTTGAGAGTAGAGAGTGGAACTGTCAGTGGACCTTACAGGGATCGGACCAGGCCGACAGGCCGGTCACGACATCGAACTCGCGGAGTAACTGGGATACGACTTGATCGGCGTTGGCGTCCTGGGAGAGGCGATCGACTTCGGCAATGATCTTGAGGAGGGCGGCCTCGGCGCTATTGATCGCCTGGGCACTGTAGTACTCCCGCTGGGCCTGCAAGCATCGATGATGCTTCAGGAATTCCTCGCGGTAAAACTCGGAGAGCGCCGATACGGAGTGCGGGACGGCGTTATCCATGAGAAAGCGCGGGATTCTGTTCCTCGCCCTCGACATAGTTGATGAATTTCAGTGTAGGAGGTTCGCAAGGATGTGTCAACGGGCCGACATCCAGAGACATCCGGATTCAATTTGACCGGTTGTTCATCTCGCCGAACGCGACGCCACGGTTCCCGCGGCAGCGCCAACGCCGAAACCACCGCCGACCATGACCACGGCTTCGCGAAGCCCGAGGAACTGCAACTGCGCGACGCCGATAAACCCGGCCAAGTCCGGCCCCAGCCAGCGCGCGGCGGCGGTGTAGGCCAGGGCCACGACGGCCACGGCGACGATGGCGCCGGCGCCCCCGAGCAACAATCCTTCAACGATGAACGGGCCGCGGATGTAGCTGAACGGCGCCCCGACCAACTGCATGATGTCGATCTCGCCGCGGCGCGCGTGGAGGGAGAGGCGCACGACCGCTGCCACCGTGAACCCGGCGCCAAGCATCAGCACGCCGGCGATGACGGCCGCTGCCAGCTGTGCCGTCCTGACGACGTTCGTGAGGCGCGTGAGCCAGCGGCGATCGTAGCGAACGTCGGCCACGCCGTCACGGCCGGAGAGGCCTGCCGTCAGCTCGTCGACGTCTGGCCCGCCAGCCTCCTCGGGCCGCAATCGCACTTCGAATGCCGCCGGGAATGGGTTCTGTGGCACCGCCGTCGCCACGTCCTGCAACTCGGGAAAATCCGCCTCGAATCGGGCCAGCGCCTTCTCCTTCGAGACAAACTCGACCGCCGCGACGATCGGCTGCTGGCGCAGATGGAGTTCGAGCGCCGTGCGCACTTCGTCCGGCAGCTCATCAACGAGATACACACTGACCTCGGCGGACTCGAGCCACCGGTCCAGCACGCGTTGCACGTTGACCGACGCCATCAGGAATCCCCCGAGCGTGATGAACGCCACGGCAATGGTTCCGATCGAGACTGCGGCCGAGCGGCCGGCGCGGCGAATGCTGGTCCAGGCCTCGGCGAAGGCGTATCCCAGGGCCGTCATTTCGGCGCCTCCGCCAATCCCGCGAGTTGGCCATGCTCGAGTTGCACGACCCGCCGTCCGACCCACTTGATCAACTCACGATCGTGGGTCGCCACCACGACGGTGGTGCCGCCGGCGTTGATCTCCCGGAACAGGTTCATGATCTCGAGCGACAGGTCTGGATCAAGGTTGCCGGTCGGTTCGTCGGCCAGCACGAGCTGCGGCTCGTTGACAAGCGCCCTGGCGATCGCCACCCGTTGCTGCTCACCGCCCGACAGCTCCTCGGGAAACGAATTCAATCGATGCTGCAGCCCCACCCACTTCAAGACCTGGTAGGTGCGGCGACGCTGCTGCTCGACCGCCGTGCCGAGCACTCGCAGCGCGAACGACACGTTCTCGAATACCGTCTTGGTCGGGATCAGCTTGAAGTCCTGAAAGACAAACCCGACCGTTCGCCGGTAGGCCTGCACTTCGTGCCGGCTGAGGCGGGAAAGGTTGCGGCCGGCGACAATGACCTCACCTTCGGTCGGCGTCTCCTGGAGCAGGAGCAGTCGCAGCAGCGTGCTCTTGCCGGCGCCGCTCGGGCCGGTCAGGAAGACAAACTCGCCTTTATCGATCGTGAGGTTCAGGCCGCGCAGGGCATACAGCCCGCGGCCGTAGATTTTCCCGAGCCCCTGCGTCTCGATCACGGACGGTAGTCTACTAGCTTCAGACGCAGACGGCCGAATCCGGCCGCCACTTCGACCATCAGCGGCAGCCGCCGCGGGTCGTCACTGAGCCAGATGGTCGACTGAATAGCCTGCCGGCGCTCCACCCGCGCGGTAAAACGCGGCTCGACCCGGAGCGCCGCCACCTCGGCCCCGCCGACCGTGATGGTCTCGCGAGCCGGAACCGCCACGGTCAGCGCGAGGTTGCGACCGGCCTCGTTGATGGGCATGGCGAGGGCGAAGCCCGGCGCCACCGGCAACGAGCGCAGGTACCAAAGTGCGGTGAGCGCATCCCGGGCGCTGGCGGCGAGCGGCAGGGCCATCGCCGACCCGTCATGCGCGGCGGCCGGCGAATCTCCCGACGTCACCTGCCGCCGGGCGTGATCGTAGGCATAGGCCCGGTCCACGGCACGGCGCCCCTCGCGCAGCTCGCGCTGGTGCAGGAGGGGCATCAACCGCGCGTCAGCCGCCGTGCGGAAACGATCGTGGGCCTCGAAGAAGCGCGACACCCACGGCGCGGTGTCGACAGCCACCTCAAACACCCAGGCGGGCACCTCGCCTGATCGGCTGCGATCCTTCGTCTCGGCCGCCACCACGCTCAGCGTGATGTGTCCGGCCGTCAGGTCGAGCGGACCGTTGAGCCACTGCACGTCGTACGCGGCGCGCTCCCCCACCGCGAACGGCGGCACACCCGGCGCCGGCGGTTCCGCCATCGCCACTTCGTCGAGCGCGGCTTCGCTCGCTGGCGTCCAGACCACTTCATAGATCACGCCGTCGGTCAGCCGGGCGCGTTCGCGATACGGCGACGGCGCTTCGCCGGCCTGTGGCAGGTCGCCCGGGCTGACCACGAAGCGCACTTCGAGTTCCTTCAGGGTTGCCCGTGCGTCGGCCGAGGCGGGATCGCTCAGCGCATCGACCAGCGAGGTGTAGAACGACGGCCGCTGTCCGCTGTAGCCGTTGACGATCGGCCGGCCATGTTCGAGCGACTGCACCATGAACGGGGTGTTCTCGCGGTCGAGCGTCAGCGGCAGATAGATCACGGCGCCAGGCCCCGCCTGGCCGGCGAGCCAGCGGCCCGAGGCGGTCGACGCCGGCGGCGCAGCCACCAAGGCCAGCGGCGCATTCACGTACTCCAGGCACATCAGGGCCGTCAGCATCACCACGGCCGCGCGACGCCATCGGACGTGCGCGATCCCGACCCCCGCCAGCACGCACAGACCGAGCATCATCACGACCGCAAAGCGCGCTGGTGCACGAATGGCCTGGAAGCCGAACACGTAGTCGGCCAACCACGCGTAGAGCGGCCGCACGCCGTCCGGGCCGAGCGACAGCACGAGGCCGGTCACAGCCAGCGCGGCTGCCGACACCACGAGCGGCCGCGCGTCACTTCGCCAGCCCCGCCATAAGCCCACACCCGCCAGCGCCAGGAGTACCACGCCCGGGAACATCTGATGCTCCACATGACGGCGATCACGTTCGCCCGCTGCTGGTGCCCGGGGCGCCATCAGGCCCGTGCGCCCGTAGATCAGGTTGTCTGGCGGCACCTGGGTGTAGCTTTGAACCGATGCCGCATGCGCCGCGGCCTCGAACAGGTTCCGGCCAAATCCTTCCCGCTGCTGCGACTGCCAGTACGGCCACACCACCGGCGCCACCAGCACGGCGCCGGCGCCGGCGGCCAGCGCCAGCCGCGACCAGAAGCGACGGCCGCGCCACTGCCCCGAGGACCAGGCAATGGCGACCGCGCCCACCCCGAGCGCGACCGCCGTCATGACGCCGTAGTAGACCGACGAGATGGCCTGCAGCGCCGCGAGCACTGCCAGCAGTGCCGCATCGATCTTGCGCCTCGCGGCGGCCAGCCGATAGAGCGCCAGCAGCGCCAGCGGCAGGAAGTACAGGGATTGCAGTTGCAGGTGCAGGAAGTGCGCCGACCGGTACGGCCAGCACGCCCAGGCCAGGCCGGCCACAAACGCCGCCGCCGTCGATCCGGTCACGCCGCGCACCAGCGCGTGCATCGACAGGCCGCTGAGCGCGAGCGAGGCGAGCAGCAAGACGTTGTAGCACACCGCCACGCTGCCGGTGACGGCATAGAGCGGCGACAGCACCAGCGACTGCAGCAGCAGGTGATCCGAAAACGTCAGCGCACCAACGGCCGGATGAAAGATGTTGGCATCGAAGACACGGCCCGACAGGATTGCCGCCGGATCAGCGAGCCACGCCTTCATCCCCGTACCGAGGATCCACAGGTTCAGGTAGGGGTCGCCGGCGCCCTCAAGCGCGCCGAGGTGCGACGTCAGTTTGGTCGCGAGCGGCCAGGTCAGGACCACCGCGGCGACGAGATAAACTCCCGCCGCTCGTCTCCACATCGGCTACGTCCCGAGGGCCGCGCGCATCAGGTCGGTCACGAGCTTGGGGTCGCCCTTGCCGCGGGTCTCTTTCATCACCTGGCCGACCAGGAACTGGAACTTGCGGTCCTTGCCGGCCTTGATCTCGGCGACCACATCGGGATGCGCCGCCAGCACGCGCTGCACGATGGGTTCGAGGCTGGAGGTGTCGGAAATTTGCGCCAGGCCATCGGCGGCCACGATCTCAGCGGCGGCGCGGCCCGTGTCGTACATCCTGGCAAACACGTCCTTCGCCACCGTCGAACTAATCGTGCCCTGCTCGACAATGGTGATCAGTCCGGCGAGTGCGGCCGGCGTGATCGGCACCGCTTCGATCGCCACGGCGCGCTCCTTCATGTTGCGCAGCACCTCGCCCATCACCCAGTTGCTGGCCGCCTTGGCATTGCCGCAACTACGGGCGGTCTGCTCGAAGTAGTCGGCCACGCCGCGCGTCTGGGTCAAGAGCGCCGCGTCGTACTCGGGAATGCCGTACTCGGCGATCAGGCGCCGGCGGCGCGCCTCCGGCAATTCGGGCAGCGCCGCCTTGATCCGATCGCGGCGGGCCGCGTCCACCATCAGGGGCGGCAGGTCCGGCTCCGGAAAGTAGCGGTAGTCGTGCGCTTCTTCCTTGCTGCGCATCGAGTAGGTCTTGCCCTGGGCCGCGTCAAACAGCCGCGTCTCCTGGACGATGCGGCCGCCGTGATCGAGCACGTCGATGTGGCGGCCGATTTCAAACTCGATGGCCTTCTCGAGATAGCGGAACGAGTTAACGTTCTTGACCTCGGTCTTGGTACCGAGCTTTGGATCGCCCGGCCGCCGGACCGAGACATTGGCGTCGCAGCGCAGGCTGCCTTCGTCCATGTTGCCGTCGTTGACGCCCAGCCAGACCAGAATCTGGCGCAGCGTCTCGAAGAACAGCGCCGCCTCTTCGGCCGACCGCATGTCCGGCTCGCTGACGATCTCCACCAGGGGCACGCCGCTGCGGTTGTAATCGAGGTAGGTCTTGCGATCCGAGTCGGCGAAACCCTCGTGCAGCGACTTGCCGGCATCCTCTTCCATGTGAATGCGGGTCAGCTTCACGAACCGCCCGCCTACTGAGGCAGGCATCTGCAAGCCGCCACCGAGCGCCAGCGGCAGCTCAAACTGCGAGATCTGATAGCCCTTGGGCAAGTCCGGATAGAAGTAGTTCTTGCGGGCGAAGACCGATCGCTCCTGGACCTCGCAGCCGAGCGCCAGCGCCGCCGTCACCGCCAGGTCGACCGCCCGGCGGTTGAGCACCGGCAGTGCGCCTGGCAGCCCGACGCACACCGGGCAGGCATGCGCGTTGGGCGGCGCGCCAAAAGCCGTCGAACACCCGCAGAAGATCTTCGTGGCCGTCAGGAGCTGGGCATGGATCTCCAGCCCGATGACGGCCTCAAAGGTGTCAGACACTCTTAAACCGTCGGGCCGGCGGCGGCCACCGCTGGATCCGCGTCGGCGAAGTTGGTCTTGAAGTTGTCCACGAACATCCGAGCCAGCTTGCCGGCCTGGGCGTCGTAGGCGGCCTTGTCAGCCCACGTCCCGCGCGGATCGAGCACCTCTGCCGGCACGCCCGGCACCGATGTCGGCACGTCGATATTGAAAATCGGGTGGCGGGTATACGACACCGTGTCGAGCGCGCCCGCCAGCGCCGCGCGGATCATCGCGCGCGTGTAGGCGATCTTCATGCGGCTGCCGACACCGTGGGGACCGCCGGTCCACCCGGTGTTGACGAGCCAGACGCGCGACTGGTGCCTGGCGATCCGCTCGCCGAGCTGCTTGGCATAGACGTTCGGGTTGAGCGGCAGAAACGGCGCGCCGAAACACGTGCTGAACGTGGCGCTCGGTTCGGTGACGCCCTTCTCCGTGCCGGCCACTTTCGCGGTGTAGCCCGACAGGTAGTGATACATCGCGCCCTCCGCCGACAGGCGGGCAATCGGCGGCAGCACGCCGTAGGCGTCAGCCGTCAGCATCACGATGTTCTGGGGATGTCCGCCGCTGCCTGACGGCACGGCGTTGTCGATGAACTCGATCGGGTAAGCGCCGCGGGTATTCTCGGTGAGCGAGCCGTCATCGAAGTTCAGCATCCGGCTGTTCGGATCCATCACCACGTTCTCGAGCACCGTGCCAAAACGGCGCGTGGTCTGGTAGATCTGCGGTTCGGCCTCGGCCGACAACCGGATCATCTTCGCGTAGCAGCCGCCCTCGAAGTTGAAGACGCCGCGATCGCTCCAGCCGTGCTCATCGTCGCCAATCAGCTGGCGGTCGGGGTCGCTCGACAGCGTGGTCTTGCCCGTGCCCGACAACCCGAAGAACAGCGCCGTGTCGCCGCCCGCACCGATGTTGGCCGAGCAGTGCATGGCCAGCACATGGCGCAAGGGCAGCAAGTAGTTGAGAACCGTGAAGATCGACTTCTTGTTCTCACCGGCGTAGCTGGTGCCGCAGATCAGCACTTCGCGCGAGGCAAAGTTGACGGCAATCGCCACTTCGGATCGGGTGCCATGACGCGCCGGATCCGCCTTGAAGGTCGGCGCGGTCAGCACGGTGAACTGCGGCTCGAAGCCGGCCAGGTCGGCGGCCGACGGGACGATGAACAGGTTGCGCACAAACAGGCTGTGCCACGCATATTCCTGGATGAACCGCACGGGCAAGCGGAACTCGGCGTCGGCGCCGGCGTGCAGGTCCTGCACGAAGAGCTCCTGGCCCTTGAGGTGCGCGACGATGTCCTTGCGCAGCCGGTCGAATTGGGCGGGCTCGATCGGGCGATTCACCTTGCCCCACCAGACGTGGGCCTCGCTCGATGGCTCCTTGACCACGAACTTGTCGTTGGGAGACCGGCCAGTGTGGGCGCCGGTGCGGCAGACCAGAGGACCGTCGGCCGCGATCAGGCCTTCCTGGCGGCGAATCGCGTGTTCATAAAGCGTCGGCGCCGACAAGTTGAAGTGAACCGGCTTGGTCGAATGAACGCCGTGGGCCTCCAAATTCCGCCCCACCTGTGCAGTACTCATGAAATATGACTCCAAAACCCGGCCGGTATCTGCCGGCCGCATCCAAAGGGTGAATGGTACAGATTGAAAAGGCGCTAAGTCAATCGCGTACGCGGACTTGGGCCGACACTGGTAAACTACGGTAAACGCGCGGACCCCTGAATCCGTAGACATGGCAGGACAACCCAAGCCCGACCACGACGCCCAGCCCCGTCCCGCCGACGGCGCCCATCCCTCGCCGGCCTCTGTACTGGCAGCGGAGATCAAGGCGCTGGTGATACGCGGCGAGCGAGAGGAAGCCCGGGAACGGTTCGGGTCGCTGGTGGTCCTGCTGCAGCGGCGCGCGGTGCGTATTGCCTTTCAGTACCTCCGCGATGTCGCCGACGCCGACGAAGCGGTCCAGGACGCCTTTGTAAAGGTGTTCCTGCACATCGAGCGATATCGGGACGATTTGCCGTTCGAGGTCTGGTTCACGCGGATCCTGGTGAACGCGGCGCTTGACCGGCTCAAGGCGCGGGCCCGGCAGCAACGCTGGATCAGCCATTCGACCGACGAGGACGAAGGCCGGCGGATGGAGCAAGTCGCCGGTACCGAGGCCTCAAACGAGCGGCGACTGCTGGCCCAGGAGCGATGGGCCGAGGTCACCGAAGCCGTCGCCAGCCTGCCGGACCGTCAGCGGCTGGTGTTTACGCTTCGTCACTTGGACGAACGAACCCCGGCGGAAATCAGCGCCGCCACGGGAATGAGCCAGGCCACGGTGCGGGTGCACCTGTTTCGGGCCCTGCGAAAGTTACGAGGAGTCTTGGGAGGTCCAGTATGAACCGACGCGATGGCACCGAGTCGAGCAGGCACATGGCACTCGAGGCGTACCGGGCGGCCGCTCAGGCCGAAGCCGATGCCCACTTCGACGACCGCGCCTTGGAGACCCAGCGGCACAAGATTCTTGCGCGGCTCGCCCACCTGGGTCAGTCAGCCCGCGTCATCCCGTTCCCGCACGCCACGCCGGCCGAGGCACCGGCCTCCGGGGTCAACCGCCGCTGGATCAGCGTGGCGGCCGCCGCCGGCCTGATCATCGGCCTGCTGGGCGGCCAGATCGTCAACTTGATGCCCACGCCGGCCAGGCGCCAGTCCCCCATGGCTTCGTCCATGGCCCCGAGCGCCGGCACCGCCAACGGCTTCGTCCCCACCCGGGTCACGCTGACTCAGGAAGACAGCCTGCTTGATGACGTCGACTTTGCCGTCCAGGTCCGCAGCGTCAGCGAACTGCAGATTCTCGACGAACTCACCCCGTTTCACGAGCAATAGGCGGCCAACACTCCCTCATGGTTTGGCCCCGTTCAACCCCCCTTGCGCCTTGGTCCTCCAGCTCGACCGCCAAATCGTAAACGCCCAACCCCGGCCGGTCGTAACGGTAATGAGCCATGCAGATCCTACGTAAGTCGTTCATTTGTTTAGCCTTGTCTCTGGTTGTCGCCGGCGCGCAACCGTCCGCGGCCCAGAGCTACAAGTGGTGGCAGGCCGAGAATTTCCAGAAGGGCCTGTCGCTCTCCCAGGAACAGATCGACCGCATCGAGGCGATCTTCCAGACGGCCTTGCCGCAACTGCGCGCCCAGAAGTCGGCCCTCGACAAGCTCGAACGCGCGCTGTCGCGGGTCATTACCGACTCCACCTCCGACGAGGCCGCGGTGCTGCAGGCGGCCGAGCGGATGGAAGCGGCGCGCGCCGAGATGAGCCGGACCCGCACGCTGCAGTTGTTCCGCATTCGCCGGGTCCTGTCCGACGAGCAGAACGCCAAGTTGAAAGAGATGCACGACCACGACCGGCGCGAGCGGGAACGGGAACGGGAGCGGAAGCCCAAGGGCGAACGCTTCGACGACGCGCGCCGCTAACCTCCACAGGCCCAGAGACCCATTTGCAGACCATGAGATTCCTCACGAGTACGTTTGTTGCAGCCGCCGCATGCGCCGTGGCTGCGCCGCACCTCTTCGCGCAATCGAGCCTCACCGAGGCGGCACGCCAGGAGGCGGTGATCCAGCAGGCTGTGCAGCTCTACCGGCAGGGCCTGGATGACCTGTCGCCGGCGCCCTCGGGCATCACGACGCAGCCCGGCACCACCTCGGGTGCGCAGCGCGAACTCCGCATTGAGGAATCAGTGGCGATCGCCCTGGAGCAGAACCTCGACATCCAGGTGGCGCGCCTTGAGCCGCAGTCGGTGGACTTCCTGATCGCCGGCTTCCGCAACACGTATCGGCCGTCGGCCACCTCGACCCTCGGGCTGCGTGATCAGTACCAGTTGCCCACCAGCAGCCTGAACGGCGGCACCAAGGTCAACAACGGCACGACCACGTACAACTTCGGCCTGGCGCAGAACGTCAACAAGTTCGGCGGCAGCTACACGGTGAACTGGTCGAACTCGCGCGTCGAGACGTCGAACACGTTCTCGACCTTCAATCCCAGCTTCACCACCAACCTGGTGGCGGCTTACACCCAGCCGCTGTTGCGTGGCTTCAAGATTGACAACACGCGCCAGCAGCTCCAGGTCAACCTGATCAACCGCGAGATCTCCGAAGAGAGCGCGCGCGCCACCATCACTCAGACGCTGGCGAACGTGCGCAACGCCTACTGGGACCTGGTGTTCGCCCAAAGCGCGGTCGACGTGGCACAGCGTGCGACCGAACTGTCGGACAAGCTGGTGGTCGACAACCAGGCCCGCGTTGAGGTCGGCACGCTCGCGCCCCTCGACATCGTGCAGGCCCAGGCCGAAGCGGCGACCCGCCGCCAGAACCTGGCCGCGGCCGAGGCCACGGCGCAGACCGCGGAACTGACGCTCAAGCGCTTCCTCGTGAGTGGCACCGACGACCCGCTGTGGCGCCAGACCATTCGTCCGGTGGACCTGCCGGAACTTGGTCCGGCCCCGGCCGACATCGACGGCGCCATTCGCCGGGCCCTCGACCAGCGCACCGACGTGCTGACGGCCCGCAAGAACCTCGACTCGAACGACGTCAGCCTGCGGTTCTTCAAGAACCAGTCCATGCCCGCGGTGGACCTCAACGCCAGCTACGGCGCCCAGGGTGTCGGCGGCACCGCCATCGTCCGGACCGGTCCGCTCGGCAATCAGACCGTCTCCCAGATCATTCCCGGCGGCTATGGCGACGCGCTCTCGCTGTTGAAGGCGCGCGATTATCCGACCTGGAACCTGAGCCTCACCATGAGCTATCCGATCGGCGGCAACCAGGCCGATGCCCAACTGGCGCGCACGCGCCTGCAGCGCACACAGGCCCTCACCCGGTTACGCGCGCTCGAGGTGCAGATTGCCGCCGAGGTGGCCAATGCGGCCCTCACGGTGCAAAGCAACCTGAAGCGCGTGGAGGCGGCCACTGCGGCGCGCGAACTCGCCATGAAGCGGCTCGAGGCCGAACAGAGCCGCTTCGAAGTGGGCCTGACCACCAACTTCTTCGTCGTCCAGGCGCAGCGCGACCTGCGCGATGCGCAGAACACTGAACTGCGCGCCCTGGCCGACTACCGCAAGTCGCTGGTCAACTTCGAGCGAGCCCAGCAGTCGCCCGCGGGCGGTGGTGGCGGTGGGTTGAACGCCAGCACCGGCGGCCAGTAACGCGCGAATCGATTGATTGAGCAAGGTTAGAGACGGACTTTTATGCGTAAATTTGTGTTGATTGGTGTGGTGGTGGCCGTGGCTGGCGGTGCCGCCGCTTACTTCGGTGTCTTCTCCAGTCCTGCTGCCGCGCCCGCTGGTGCAGGCGGACAGCAGGCAGGCGCCGCTGGCGCCCAGCGCAGCCAGAGCCAGGGTGGCGGCGGTGGCGGCTTCCCCGGCGGAGGCGGATTCGGCGGCGGTGGCGGCGGCCCGCGCGCCCCAATGACGGTGGCGATGGACAGGGTCAAGAAGGGCGACTTGGCCGCGCACCTCACCGTCGTCGGCAATTTGATCGGGCTCCAGACCGTCGACGTCGCCCCGCGCACCAACGGGCGGCTGATGACTGTGTCGGTGCAGATGGGCGACCCGGTCCGTCGCGGCCAGGTCATCGGCAAGATCGAGGATCGCGAAATCGTCGAACAGGTGAGCCAGGCACAGGCCTCTCAACAGGTGTCGAAAGCGACCATCCGCCAGCGCGAGGCCGACCTCAAGGTCGCGCAAGTCAACTTCGACCGTTCGAAGAACCTGTTCGATCGGCAGTTGCTCGCCAAGCAGGCGCTCGACGATGCCGAGAGCCGCTTTCTCGCGGCCGAAGCGCAGATCGATCTCTCGAAGGCGCAGCTCGCCCAGGCCGAGGCGCGTCTCGAGGAACTGAAGATCAACCTGCAGAACACTACCGTCACCTCGCCGGTGGATGGCTTCGTCGGCAAGCGCAACGTCGACCCCGGCGCCATGGTGTCGCAGAACTCGCCGATCGTGTCGGTGGTGGACATCTCGCGGCTGAAGATGGTCGTCAACGTGGTTGAGAAGGACATCCGCATGGTTACCGTTGGCGACAGCGGCGATGTCGACGTCGATGCCTACCCCGGCGAGAAGTTTCGCGGCCGCATTGCCCGCGTCGCGCCGGTCCTGGACCCGGCGACGCGGACGGCCTCGATGGAAATCGAAATTGCCAACAACGACAACCGGCTGAAGCCCGGCATGTACGCCCGGGTCACGCTCACCGTGGAAGAGCGCAAGGACACGCTGGTGGCGCCCAAGGGCGCCGTGGTCGACTTCGAAAATCAGCGCGGCGTGTGGATTCCCAATCAGGACAACCGGGCCAAGTTCGTGCCGGTGAAGCTCGGTATTGAAGACACGGAGCAGATCGAAATCCTGGCCGGCCTGAAGGAAGGTGACCAGATTGTCACCACCGGAGCGACCGCCGTTCGCAACAACGATCAGTTGGTGGTGGCTGGCGCCGCTCCCGGCGGCCCGGGTGGTAGCGGTGGACGCGGCGGCCGTGGCGGCCCGGGTGGTAGCGGTGGACGCGGCGGACCCGCGGGCGCTGGCAACGCCCCGGCGGGCCAGCGACCGCCTCAGTAAGTTTGCACGTGCGACGTTGAAGTTTGGCAGTTAACAGTTCCAGTTCCAGAACCGACGGCGAGTCCACATATGAGTATTCCGCGCATAGCCATCGAACGTCCCGTCACGATGTTCATGATCAGCATGGTCATCATTTTGCTGGGTGGCATCTCGCTCACCCGGCTGCCGGTTGACCTGATGCCCGATACCCAGATGCCCACCATCACGGTGCGCGTCAATTACTCCGGCGTCGGGCCGCTGGAGATGGAAGAACTGGTGACCCGGCCAATCGAGCAGGCGGTGAGCGCGGTCGCCGGCCTCGAACGGGTCGACTCGACTTCGTCCGAGGGCAACGCCAACATCCGCCTGAACTTCGCCTGGGGCACCGACCTCAGCGAGGCGGCGGATGAAGTGCGGACCCGCCTCGACCGCGTGCGCGGCCGCATGCCGGAAGACGCCGACCCGCCGACGGTATTCAAGTTCGACTCGACCTCGATGCCAATCATGGGCATTGGCGTCGAAGGCGACTTCGATGCCGTGACGCTGCGTGAACTGGCGCAAAACGACCTGTCGCCACGCCTGGAGCGGGTCGCCGGCGTCGCCGCCGTGACCATCAACGGCGGCCTGCGCCGCCAGATTCGCGTCGACCTCTCGCGCGAGAAGCTCACCGGACTCAATCTGTCGCCGGATCGCATCGTGCAGATTCTACGCACCGAGAACCAGAACATCCCGCTCGGTGAGGTCAACGATGCCGACCGCACCCTGCTGCTGCGCAGCCCTGGGCAGTTCACCAACATCGAGGAGGTTCGCAACCTCGTGGTCCTGACCCGGGCCGGCGTGCCGGTCTACCTCAAGGACATCGCCGACGTCCGCGACACCACCGAGGACCGCCGGTCCTTCATGCGCATCAACGGCACCCCCGGCATCCGCATGCAGGTGACCAAGCAGTCGGGCACCAACACCATCCAGATTGCCGAAGGCGTGAAGAAGGAGATCGACAAGATCAACGCCGAGGTTGACGGTGTCAAGTTGCAGGTCCTCGACGACCAGTCGAAGTTCATCGACCGCGCCATCGGCAGCGTGACCGAGCACGCCATGATCGGCGGCCTGCTGGTCGTGGCCATCATCTTCCTGTTCCTGCGCGACATCAAGTCGACCCTGATCATTTGCACCTCGATTCCGGTCTCGGTGATCGGCACCTTCGCGTTGCTGTATTTCGGCGGCTATACGCTCAACACCCTGACCTTCGGCGGGTTGGCGCTCGGCATCGGCATGATCGTTGACGCCGCGATCGTCGTACTCGAGAACACCTACCGGCATCTCGAAATGGGCAAGGACCGCATCACGGCCGCCATCGATGGCAGCGAAGAGGTCTGGTCGGCGATTCTGGCGTCGACACTCACCCACATTGCGGTGTTCGTGCCGATGCTGTTCCTCACCGGAGTGTCCAGCATCATGTTCGGCCAGTTGGCCGCGGTGGTGTCGTTCTCGCTGGCCATGTCGTTGCTGGTCGCGGTGACCATTGTCCCGGTGCTGTGCTCGCGAATGCTTGACGCGCCGAACAAGGCGCACGCCGGCAGCGGCCTGATGGCCGGCCTCAATCGCAAGGTCGACGGCGCGCTCGACGCGCTCGACGAGTTCTATGCCCGCGCGCTCCACACGGCGCTCAATCACCGCCCCACCGTCTTCGCCACCGGCATTGCCCTGTTCGCCGTGGCGGTGTTCCTCCTCCCGCGCATCGGGTTCGAGTTTCAACCGCAGACCGACGAGGGCGAGGTCACGGTGGACGCCGAACTCGCGGTGGGTTCACGGCTCGAGCGCACCGAAGCGGTGTTGATCGGCCTGGAAGAACGTATTCGCCAGACCGTGCCGGAAGCGGTCATGATCATCACCCAGGTCAACGGCGGCGGCGGCTTCGGTGGCGGCTCGACCCATCGCGGCAACGTCAACGTCCGCCTGGTGCCGCGCACCGAGCGCACCCGCAGCAGTGAAGAGATTTCCATGCAGTTGCGGCGCGAGCTCGCCGGCCTCCCCGGCGTCATTGTCCGCGCCCGTCCGTCGGGCGGCCAGCAGATGCGCGGCATGGGCGGCGGCGGCACCGATAGCCGGTTGTCGATCGAGATCCTTGGCCACGACTTGAACACCTCCAAGACCATTGCCCAGGACCTGAAGGCCATGCTCGACACCACGCCCGGCATCGCCGACTCGCGCCTGCAGCGCGAGGAAGGCCGGCCCGAGCTCGCCGTGCGCGTCGACCGCGACAAGGCCGCCCTGCTCGGGCTGACGGTCACCGGCGTCGCCAACACCATCCGCACCAACGTGGCCGGCACGCAGGCCGCGATGTATCGCGATGCCGGCAACGAGTACCCGATCATCGTCCGCCTGCGCGAGGAGGATCGCCAGGAGGTCGCGGAAGTGGGCGACGTCCTGCTGAGCACGCCGGCCGGCCAGGTGCTGCCGGCCAAGAATGTCATGGTGATTGCCCGCGAGACCGGTCCGGTATCGATCGAGCGCAAGAACCAGGAGCGCGTCCAGCGCGTCAACGCCGAGACCGAGACCACGCTCAGTGAAGCAGTGGCCGCGGTCCAGGCCCGCATGGGCGAAATCAACGTGCCGAAGGATTTTGCGGTCGGGTTCGGCAACGAGGTGGAGGAACAGGCCAAGTCGTTCAACGAACTGCGCCTGGTGCTGATCCTCGCCATCATCCTGGTCTATACGGTCATGGCCTCGCAGTACGAGTCCCTGAGGGATCCGTTCATCATCATCTTCTCGATCCCGCTGGCGGCGATCGGCGTGGTCGGCATGCTGATGATTACCAACACGCCCTTTAGTATGCAGGCCTATATCGGGGTCATCATGCTGGCCGGCATCGTCGTCAGCAACGCCATCCTGCTGGTCGACTACACCAACACGCTGCGCCATCGCGACAAGATGGAACTGCGCGCCGCGCTCGAACTGGCCGGACGCCACCGCCTGCGCCCGATCCTGATGACCTCGATGTGCACCGCCCTCGGCCTGGTGCCGATGGCGCTCGGCATCGGCGAAGGCGCCGAGCTGCAGGCGCCGCTGGCGCGCGTGGTGATCGGCGGCCTGTTGACGTCCACCATCATCACCCTGGTGTTCGTGCCGGCGATGTATACGCTGTTTGAAGAGGGTTGGAGCGGAATCTTCAAGCGTGGCGCGATCGCGCCCGCTGAAGCAGGACACTAACCGCGTCCCCGCTGACCGGATCGACCCAGCCAGGTTCCAGTTCCGCGAGTGGCTCGAGCACGAAGAGCCGCTCGCGGAATCTCGGATGCGGCACCATCAGGCCCGGCGCCACCAGCCGCGCATTCCCGTACAGAATCAGATCAAGATCCAGCGTGCGCGCAGCCCCCGGTGAGGGGCGCGCGCGCCCTTCCTCGCGCTCGATCTCCAGCAGGTGTTGCAGCAGGGCCGGGGCGGCGAGGCTGGTGTGCCCGACCACCACCCCGTTGAGATAGCGCGGCTGGGCGCCGACACCGACCGGCGCGGTGTCGAACCAGGTGGAGTGCCGCACATTGGTGAGGATGCCGGCCAGGCGGCCGACGGCAAAGGCGAGGTGCGCCTCACGATTACCCAGGTTGCTGCCCAGGGCGATCGCGACGGGGATCGGCGGCGCTACTGCCCCGTCCACCGGGCGCCCATGACGACGCCGGAGTGGTCGTTGATGGCGAGCGATGTGCCGATCAGGTTCTTGTTGCCGGCCGCGGCCTGGTCGAACAGGCGCTTGTGTTCGAGCATCTCGCCGAGCACGACCTTGAGCATCCCCTTGTGACGGGCGTTTGAAACGTCCTCGACCTTCGCGCGCCACTTCTCCACGAACTGCGCATTGGCTCGCGCATCGTCGGCCGCCAGTTCTTTCCAGGCGTCGCCCTTCGTGGCCGCCACGGTCTGGCGCGCCGGGTCTGCGGGCAACGCCGCGCCCAGGTCGAGCAGCGCATGCTGGAGCCATGACAGGTGAGTCTCCTCGCGCGCCACGATGTACTGGTAGGCGTTATTGATGTCGTAATCCGGCACTTGCCTGGCGACATCCTCGTGCCGCATCAGCAGGCTCGTGCGCTCCAGCAAGAAGTCCCGAATCAGGCCGGCGAGATCGGATGTGGTGCTCACGCTTTTTGCTTCTCTTTGCAGGTGATGCACACCCGCGTCCAGGGAATGGCGTTCAACCGGGCCTCGGCAATGGGCTCGCCGCAATCGCGGCACAGGCCGAACGCGCCTTTTTCAATGCGCACGAGCGCCTCGTCGATGGCCTGGAGAATCTTGGCATCGGTCTGCTTGAGGCGCAAATGGATATGCACCTCGTTGTTCCCGGTGGCCTGGTCCGCCATGTCGCCCTGGCGGCCGTTGTTGTGTTCCATCGAACTCTGGAGCGAATTCAGCCCGGCATCTTCCACGAGCTCGGTCCGCTTCTTGAGCAGAGCGTCCTTATAGACCGCAACGTTCATGTGGCTTCGTACTCCCAGTGCGCCCGTCCGGCGGGGCGCGAATCCCCAATATTACCATGCTGACTGAACCGGCGGCCATGGCCGGGAGACCGCGCCGGTCGACGGCATCCGGCGCCGGAGGTGGCCGCGGATCTGCTCACTCCGCGCGCAGGGTTGCGAGGGGCTTGCGTTGCAGCACTTCCCAACTGGAAACGACACCAATGCCCGCGACCAGCAGCGCGGTCAGGATCACCCCGAGGGCCGTGCCGCCCCACAAGGGCCGGAACGGAATGTCGAGTGCGTAACGACTGACGGCCCACGACAGCCCCATGGCGCCGCCGGCGCCGATACTGCCGGCCAGCAAGCCAAGCAGCCCGTATTCGATGACCAGCACCGCGGCAATCAGGGCCCGGGTCGCTCCCAGGGTCTTGAAAATCGCCGCTTCGTAGACCCGCCGGAACTTGGTCATCGCCACGGCGCCTATCAGAATCAACAGGCCGCTGAACAGCACCAGCGTGCCCACGACTGTGACGGCGAGGGTGACATTGTCGACCACCGACTTGATGGTCTCGAGGATCTCGCGGCCGTCTATCACCGACACGTTGGGCGCGGCCTCGACCAGCGCCGACTGGAGCCGGCCGCGGGCGCCGGCGTCCTGCGGGCCGCGCAGGAACCCGATGAAACTGTGCGGCGCCTGGTCGATGACGCCGGGCCGGAACACGAACATGAAGCCGCCGGACCGGCTGTCGGCCCACTCGACCGTCCGCACGCTGGTGACCCGCGCCGGGATCACCCGGCCGAGGACATCGAAGCGAATGGTGTCGCCGAGCGTGATCTTGAACTGCTCGCTGATGAACTGCTCGACCGACACTTCGGCGGTGGCCGACGGCGAAGCGTCCCAGAACTGGCCGGCCACGACCTTCTCGTTGGCTTCGATCGTCTGGCGGTAGGTGACTGTATATTCGCGCGCCAGCGAACCGCGGCCGCGCACATCTTCGTAGTTCTCGAGATTCAGTTCCTTGCCCTCGATGCCGACCACCCGGGCACGCAGCACCGGCAACAGGCGCGGCGGCGCCGCCGCTTCCTCCTGGTTGGCCGTGATGGCCGCGCGCACGCGATCGACCTGGTCGCTTTGGACGTCGAGCAGGAACATGTCCGGCGAGTCCGCCGAGACATTCACGGCGAACTGATCGACCAGGTTCTGCTGCAGCGCGCGCACACCCATGATGAAGAAGCAGCCGAGGCCGACGGCCAGCAACACGATTCGCATCTGGCTGCCGGGACGGCTCAACTGCAGGACGGCGTGACGCAGCGCGAAGGTCCGGGCCCTGGCCAGCGGGGCGACCGCCCGGATGACGAGAATACCGGCCAGGTGCAGCACCAGCGCGGTGGCGGCGAATCCGGCCGCGACGATCAATCCCACGCGCCAGTTGCCGGCCTGCCACATCGTGAGCAGCACCAACGCGGTCACCACCAGCGCGGAGACGGCGATCTGGACGGCGTCGGGCCGGCGGCGGCGCGACTCGTCCCTGAGCAGCAGCGAGGGCTTCACATGGCGCACTTCGAGCAGCGGCACCAGCGAGAACAGGAGCGACACCAGCATGCCAATGCCAAGTCCCTGGGCCATGGCCGGCACGGTCAGCTCGTAAGCGATGTCGACGCCTGGTGTCGCACCCGCCAGCAACGACGGAATCGCGCGCATGGCCAGGGCGGCCAGGCCGATGCCGAGAAGGCTTCCCGCCAGCCCCAGGGCGGCGACCTGCGCGACGTAGACCGCCAGCAGTTGCGACGACCGGCCGCCGACACACTTGAGGACGGCGATGCTCTTCATCTTCTGTTGCACGAACACGCGCGTCACGCTCGACACGCCAATGCCGCCCAGGATCACAATCACCAGGCCGACCAGGCTGAGGTAGTTCTCGGCCCGCGCGAAGTCCTCGCCGATGTCGTCCTCGGTCGCCTTGTAGGATCGAATTCGCGCGAACTGGTTGGCGAAGTCCGCCCGCAGGTCGCCGACGAGCAGGTCAAGCGCCGCGTCAGGCACGCGCAGCAGCCGCTGGTGAGTGGCCCGGCTGCCAAATCCCATCAGGCCCGACCGCTCGAGATCGGCCAGGTCGACGAAGACCCGGGGTCCCATGCTGAAGGCGCCCAGGCGCCGGCCCGGCTCGCTCTCGATCACGCCGCGGATGGTATAGGTCTGCGAGCCGATGCTGAGGGTATCGCCGACCTTCACATCCAGTTGCGCCAGCAACTCTGGCCGCACCAGCACGCCGAACCCTCGCAGCAGGCCATGGCTGTAGGTCAGCCCCCCCGCGAGGCGCAGGGCGCCGTAGTAGGGAAAGCCCTCTTCCACCGCCCGCAGTTCCACCATGCGCGCCCGGCCGCCGGGCCGGCCGGCCGGCCGCGTCATGGTCCCCAGTTCGATCGAGCGGATGCTCTCGGCGCCGGCGGCCTGCAACCGCCCATCGATGGTCGCGGCGAGCTCCGGCTTGATGGGCTGCGTGCTGGTGACGATCGCATCGGCCGTGATCAAGGTGCGCGCCTCGCCGGCAAACGTCTGGCGGACGCTCTGAATCACCGACCGCAGCGCGACAATCGCGCCCACGCCAACGGCGATGCAGACAAAGAACACCAGCAGGCGCTGCCACGACGCCCGCATCTCGCGAACCGCCATGAACCACACGAACCTCACGCGATCACTCCCTGGGCGGTGGTCTCGCCGGCGACCGGACGGCCGTCGCGCAGGACCAACTGCGCGTCGGCGACGGCCGCGACCGACGGATCGTGCGTCACCATCACGAGGGTCACACGCCGCGACTGGCGTACCTGCAACAGCAAGTCGAGAATGTGCCGGCCGTTGGAACTATCCAGGTTGCCGGTCGGCTCGTCCGCGAGAATCAGCGGCGGGTCATTGGCCAGCGCCCGCGCGATGGCAATGCGCTGCTGCTCGCCGCCCGACAGCTGCGACGGGTAGTGATGGCCGCGGTCATGCAGCCCCACTTCGTCGAGCAAGGCCTGCGCCCGCGCGGCGGCATCGCGGCGGCCGGCAATCTCCATGGGCACCTGGATGTTCTCGATCGCCGTCAACGACGGCACCAGATGGAAGAACTGAAAGACGAACCCGACTTTCTCGCCGCGCAGGCGCGCGAGCGCGTCTTCGTCGAGGCTGGTGATCTCAGTGCCGGCAATCGCAATGGTGCCGGTCGACGCCGAATCGAGGCCGGCGATCAGGCCGAGCAAGGTCGATTTGCCGCTGCCCGACGGGCCAACAATCGCCAGGCACTGCCCCTCTGGAACATCAAGATCCAGGGGATGCAGGATGGTGAGCGGCTGGCCGCCACTCTGAACGGTCTTGCTGACGCCGCGAAGCTGAATCATAGGGGGTTCAACGCGTCCTTCAGTTCGGACCACACCAGGTCGGCCACCATTTGCGCGCCGCGGACATTGGGGTGAATACCATCGGCCTGGTTCAGTGATGGGTTGCCGGCCACGCCGTCCAGAAGAAACGGGATGAACCGGACGGGATACTCACGAGCCAGTTCCGTGTAGACGCCACGGAACTGCCGCGTGTAGTCGTCACCGAAATTCGGCGGCGCCTCCATCCCGGCGAGGAGAATCGTTATGCCTCTTGCACGCGCCCGATCGAGGATTTGAATCAGGTTGGCCTTCATCTCCGATGGCGACAGCCCGCGCAGGCCGTCATTGGCGCCAAGCGCCACCACGAGGACGCGCACGTCACCGTCGAGCGACCACTCCAGCCGCCGCAGGCCGCCGGCCGAGGTGTCGCCCGAGACGCCGGCATTGATCACTTCGTAGTTGAAACCCTCGCGGACCAGCCGATCGCCAATCAGCGACGGAAAGCTCTGGGCCGCATCGAGGCCGAGCCCCGCCGTCAGGCTGTCACCGAGAAACACAATGCGCGGACGTACGACGCCCGGGACCGCCGCAGCCGCAGCCGGCGGGGGGCTCGACGGCGCCGGCGCAGGCGCCTCGCCGCTGCACGCGGCCGCCAACAGTGCGGCACTGACCAGGAACAGGAATCGGCAGCGCATTTAAACGACCGCAATCACGAGCGCGGTCGCGTTGTCCGACGTGCCACGCGTCAACGCTTCTTCCACCAACCTCGCCGCGCGGTCCGGGGCGGTCGACGTGCCCTGCAGCACCTCGCTGATCGCGGTGCTGTCGAGCCGGCCGTGGACGCCGTCCGAACACAAGACGAACGTGTCGCCGGAGCGCAATTGCTCTTCTCGCGCGCCCGGCTTGACGTCATCGCGCGTCCCGACCACGGAGGTCAGCACGTGCCGCAGCGGGTGCGTGGCTTCGGCCTGCTCCGCTTCTTTGGCGCCCAGCACCGACGCCAACCACGTGTCGTCCCTGGTCAACTGCTCCAGGCCGCCGTCGCGCCAGCGATACACGCGGCTGTCGCCGACGCTGGCAAGCGCCATGCGGTCACCCGACACCAACACGGCCACCACCGTCGTGCCCATGCCGCTCAGTTCGGCATGCCGCGTTCCCTCGGCATAGACCTTGCGATTGGCCAGCCGCACGGCCGTGGTCAACCGATTCAGCTCAATCGAACTAGCGACTTCGATGCCAAACGGCCAGGTAATGTCGCCGCCGGCCGCGGTGTCGACAATGAACTGGTGAATAGTCTCCACCGCCAGGTGCGAGGCCACTTCGCCGGCGTTGTGCCCCCCCATGCCATCGGCCACGACATAGAGGCCCAGATCGGGCCACCATCCAACGTGGTCCTGGTTCATCTTGCGAGGACCCGTCTCGGTCCGGCTGCCAACGGTCAATTCCATATGCAAGCTGTCAGGATGAAGGCGACTGGATACTTGGTATACTCGGCGCCGTGGCGAATGCAGCTTTGCAGCCGGTCATCGCGCGCGCCAACACGGCGCTCGAGCGCGGCCAGGCGGCGTCCACCATCGACCTGCTGGCGCCCCTGCTTCGCACGCCGTCTTCGCTCACCCGCGATGACGAATTGGCCGTCAGGGTCATGTTGGCTGAATCGTACCTCTTGCAGGGGGATCTTGCACAGGCCGGAACGGTGCTGGGCCGCTCGCCCGATGCCATCCGCGAACCGCTGCCCCAGGTCCTGTACTCCAATCTCTGGCGGCTTCATGGCCGTGTGGCCTTCGCCCGCGGCGAGCAGTCACGGGCCATCGCCCTGCACAACCGGGCCCTCAAGCAGGCCGAGACGGCCCACGACTCGCGCGCCATCGGCCTGGCCCATTTCTACCTCGGCCAATGCTACCGGCAGGTGGGCGACATGGCCATTGTGCGCGAGCACATCGCCGAGGCCGCGGCGGCGCTGCATGCGGCCGGCGACCGGCGTCATCTCGCGATGGTGCACTCGCTATCAGCCGTGATGCTGGCGCAGACCGGACGCTACGACGAAGCCAACGCCGCCCTCCGCCAGGCCGAGCGCATGGCCTCGCTGCTGCAGGCCGATGATGTGCTGGCCACCGTCTATGGCAACCAGGCCAACGTGGCGCTGATTCGGCATCGCTACGAACAGGCCCTGGCGCTGGCCGAACGCGCCGTGAACCTGCATGAGGGCCTCGGACAGGGGCCGGGGCTATCGGTCGCGCTGGCCACGCTCGGCCAGATCTGCGTGCGCGTCGGCAGCCTCGACCGCGCCGACACCGTGTTGCACCGCGCGCTCGATGTTCGCAGCGCCATGCAGTTCCACGAGACCACCGGCGCCGTCTACGACACGCTGGCGCAAATGTCGCTGATGCGCGGCGACTACGAGAACGCGGCTGAGTATCTGCGGCGGGCGGCCGAAGCCTACGGCGCCTACGGCCGCAACACCAGCCGCTGGTATGAATGGTCGCTGCGGGTCATCACCGCGCGGCTGGCCACCCGGCGCGGCGAACCAGACGAGGCGCTGGCCATTGCCGACGAGATCGCCAAATCGACCAACGCGCCTCCGGCCGAGACCATCGAGGCCGAGCTGATCGCTGCCGAGGCGCTGCTGTCGGCCGCCCGGATCGAGGAGGCCGAGCATCGCCTGACCCAGGTGGAATCGCGTCTGGATCCCCGCACGACACCCGGCGCGTGGGGCGAGTTCCTGCGCCTGCGGGGCGACCTGCGCGCGCGCCAGACCCGCACCACCGAGGCGTACCACGACATTGCCCAGAGTTCGAGCGTGTTCGAACTGGTCGGCGAACGCTACCAGGCGGCCGTCAGCCAGTTGGCGCTGGCCCGGCTGGCCTCCAAGGCCGGAGCACGGTCGACCGCCGATCGGCACTATCAATATGCCGCACAGGTCTTCCAGGCCCTGGGGGCGACCCGCGACCTCGAGCAGGTCCAAACCGAGATGGCGGCGGCTCAGCCCACCGGCGCCGGAACGGGCGAGTACGTGGGGTCCCCGGCGGATGCCGACGACGCCCTCGTCCGAAGGCTCGTAGACGCCGCGGTGATGCCGGACCTGCTGGCCCGCGAGCTGGCGGCCACACTGCTTGAGGCGGTCACCGCCGACCTCACCGTGGTATTCGTCGACCTGCCCGGCGGCGACGTGCGCGTGATCGCCTGTGCTGGCGGCGACGCCGCCGCCGCGGCCGCCCTCGCCAAACTGGCGGCACAAGGTGGCACCCACGCGCCCGGCAGTCTCATCGTCGAAGCGATCGGCCGCGAGCCCGATGGCCCCCGGCAGGTCGCGATCGTGACCCCGCGCACTTTGGGCCATCCGCTGCTGCGCCGCGTTCGGATGATGGCGGCCGTCGCCCGCCAGGGTTTTGACCTCTGCGGCGTGCGTGATCGGCCAACCTCACCGGTCGACTCCACCACTGAACGGCCGCTCGAGCCACTGCTTCCCGGGTTCCTGTGCGCCAGCGCGGCCATGCACAAGGTCGTGGATCAGATCCAGCGGCTGCAGGGCAACGACCTGACGGTGCTCATCACTGGCGAGAGCGGGACCGGCAAGGAACTGGTCGCCAGGGCGATCCATGTCGGATCGTCGCGCAACGCCGCCACCTTCCTGCCGTACAACTGCACGACGACCACACGCGAACTGGCCGACAGCCAGTTGTTTGGCCACCGGCGCGGGTCGTTCACCGGCGCGGTGTCCGATCAGCCTGGGTTGATTCGCACGGCCACCGGCGGCACGCTGTTCCTCGATGAAGTGGGCGACCTGCCCCTTGATGTCCAGCCGAAGCTGCTGCGATTCCTCGAGCAAGGCGAGATCATGCCGGTCGGCGAAAATCGGCCGCAGCCAGTGGACGTGCGGGTGTTGGCCGCCACCAACGCCGACCTGGAACAGCGCGTGGCCGAAGGCAAGTTCCGCGAAGATTTGTACTATCGCCTGAGCGTAATCCGCATCCACGTACCGCCCCTGCGCCAGCGGCGCGAAGAGATTCCGCACCTGACCACGTTCTTCCTGCGCGAGGCCTCCGACCGCCTGGGCAAGCCCGACATGCGGCTGAGCGCCGAGGTCCTGGACCTCTTCGCGCAGTACTGGTGGCCTGGCAACGTGCGACAACTTCGCAATGAGATTCAGCGCGCCGTGGCCATGGCCCCGGCAGGCGGCACGATTGGCCCGGAACACCTGTCGGCCGATCTCACGGCGGCCGCAGTGGCGCCCGCTTCCGGATCGGCTGGCGGATCGCGCGTGTCGCTGCGTGGCGGCCAGACGCTGGCCACCGTTGTCGACGAGATCGAGCGCGATCTGATCCGCGAGATGATGAACCGGCACCGCGGCAACATCTCCGAGACCGCCCGGGCACTCGGACTCACACGCCGCGGACTCTATCTGAAACTTCGCCGCCTCGGCATCGAGGGCGGACCCGAAGTGAATACCAAGTAGCCAATCAGCGCGGTTGGTGGATACCTACTAACCACTCCCTCGCCGGTCTATCCCCTCCAACAAGTCGTCTCAACGACCTCCTTGGCGTTCAAGGAACGCCAAGAGGCCATCGCTGCACGACCTGCACAGATTCGGCGCGGATCTTGGATTGTTCTTGTGCATTGCAACACCTTGTTCTGAATGCGCGGTCATCCCCTGGGAGTGACGTCGTGACTGAGAAAAGAAATCAAACCGGCCGGCACGTGGAACGCTCGTCGGAACGCCGAGCGCTGGCGTTGCCGGCCCGCCTGACCTGGAAGGACGCCTCAGGCGCCGTGCGCTTCATTTCGGTGATGACGCGCGACATCAGTGCGGCCGGCGTGTTTGTCGAGTGTGACGCCGGGGCGGCCATTCCGCTCCACCGTCTGGTCTATCTGCAGGTGGAACGCTCGAGCCGGATGGCCGACGCACTGCCGATGCAGCTACGCGACGGGCGGCTGCTCTCGGCGGTGTGGCGCGTGGGCCCCTGTCGCCGATCGACCGGCACGCCGTCCGGCTACGCGCTGCGCTTCCTGATGGAGCCGGGGGCGGCGTCGGTCGCGGTCAGACCGCTGGCGGCCCAGGCCATCGCCGTCTAGCCGGCCTTGCTCCAATAGCGCGCGAGCCCCTGCCAGAGCTGGTCGAAGGGGGCCGCCAGTTCCGTGGCCCGAGCCTCGTGCTCGGGCATGGCCTTGCGGGTTTCGCGGCGCATCTGCTCGACAAATACGCGGGTGCGCTCGTCGTCGGTGCTGCCGGCCACGAGGGACTGGCGCACGGCCTCAGCCTGATTCGTCAGCACCTCACGAAATCGCGCCAGGTGCGCCTTGGCTCCGGTCACCGCGCCGAAGTGGGTCAGGAAAAGTGAGACCGGCTGCCAGGCCTCGATCGCGTCCAGGCTCCCGCGCCAGGCCGGCAGGTCGATGTCGGGCGGCGGTGTTGGCGCAATCAGGAAATCGCCGCTCACCCGGATGCCGGCGGTATCGCCGACATAGGCGGCGCCGGTCGTCTCGTCCAGGTAGCTCACATGATGCTTGGCGTGACCGGGCGTGTAGGCCACGCTCAATGTCGTGCCGGCCGCGGCGACCCGCTCGCCGCCTTGCAACGCCTGCACGTTCTCTTTGGGCACCGGCAGAAACGCCCCCCACAGCGCATCCATCTGATCGCCGTAGAGCCGCGTGGCGCTTGCCAGCAGCCGGGCCGGGTCGACCAGGTGCGGCGCGCCGCGCTCGTGCACGAAGACGCGAATCGCCGGCACGCGTTCAACAATCGTCCCGGCGGCGCCGGCGTGATCCAGGTGGATGTGGGTCACGAGCAGGGTCCGCACATCTCGCAGCGTCAGGCCGCGCTGCCGCAGGCCGTCCTCGAGCGCCGGCAGGCACGAGGTGGGACCCGGGTCGACCAGCGTCACGCCGTCGGGTCCCGCGAGCACGGCGGTGGCAATCACTCGATCGCTGCCGCGAAAATTGAGATCGATGTAGTCGGTCATTCGTGGAACGACAGCGACTTCATGGTTTCCGCGTAACGGCCATCTGGCGTCGCTGGCAGGAAGACCTTGCAGTCGTCCAGGTCCCCGCCGTAGACGTGCAGCGTGATTGACGCTGCCGACGGCCTGGCGTTGGCCAGCACGTGATGGTCGGTCGGGGGAATCAAGCACCCGGCCGATCCGGTGCCGGCGAGCAGGTTGCCGATCGGCGTGACACGGAAGTAGCCATCGCCATCCGGCTCGACCCGGTACTGGGTCACGGCAATCTCGCCGTCGACCACCCCCTCGACACACCACAGGCCGCCGTGGTCGTGTACGGGCGTGCCCTGGCCCGGGCCCCAGGTCATGACGATGGCGCTGTAGCGGCCGCCGGGATCGCGATGCAGCAAGCGCCTGGCATATCCGTCCGGGCGCGGCGCCATGAACTGCGCCGGCAGGGTCAGTCGGCGCGCGGAGAGCAGGTGCTCGAGGTCGGCCTTGACCGCGGCCGTGACGGCCACGGCGCCGCCGGCCTCAACCGCTCGATCGAGGCGGGAAATCAGTTCAGCAAGTCCGGGACAATCGGTAGGCACAAAGGCCATTCTACCGCCTCGGGCCGTAGTGGAGCTCCGGGCGAAACTTCAGCGCTGGTTGATGACGAGTTCCGGCGGACCGGTAAGGCCGAGGTTGGCCCGCAAGACGCGATTGCCGCCGCCGGCGCGGGCCTCGCGCAAGGCGTGACGCGCGGCTTTGATCAGGTCCAGTTCTTCCCACGCCGACTCGCGCTGGGGAACGGCGGTGGACGTGGCCACCGATACCGTGAGGAAGCCCTCGGGCGACTCGCTGGCCCCGGGCAAATTCAGGTCGCGGATCGCGGATCGCACTTGCTCGGAGATCTTGAACGAACCGGGGCCGTCGGTCGAGGCCAGCACCAGCGCAAACTCGTCGCGGTGGTAGCGCGCCACCAGGTCCCCGGGCCGGCCGACCAGGCTGGCCAGGCACCGCCCCACCTGCTTGAGCACGTCGTCGCCGGCCTTGCGGCCGAACTGGCGGTTGTAGGCGCGGAAGTGATCGATGTCGATGAAGATGAGCGACAGCGGCAGGCCGTCGCGCCGCGCCCGCCTCCACTCGCGTTCGAGAAACTCGAGAAACTGTTCGTGGTTGGAGACGGCGGTCAGCGGGTCTTCCGTGCTGAGCCGCTGGAGCTGGAGCCGGGCCGACTCGAGTTCAGTGGTACGCAGTTCAAGCGTCTTCTCCAACTCGGAGCGAAGAACCGCCAGCCGGCGCCTGCTTACGTAGGCCCAGACGCTGAAAGTCAGGAGTGCTCCGATGAGCGCGGCGGCAATCCCCCACTCAATCTCCACTGGTCCCTCCACTCATGTACATTCGCTTCAGGGTCAGCGCATTCTACCTCGGCCACCCAAGATCACCGGGTATGATCCGGATTCGAGTGCCTGACCGTCTCGTTTCTGCATAGGAGTGCCCGTCGATGACCCGTTCAATTGCCTTTGCCGTCTGCCTGGGGTTGATTGCCGGTTGTGCCACGCCGCCGCCTGCGGCCGCCCCGGCCATTTCGGGACTGAGCCTGTCCTCGTTCGATCAGTCGGTCCGCCCACAGGACGACCTGTTCCAGCACGTCAACGGCGGGTGGCTGAAGGCGACCGACATTCCGGCGGATAAGGCTTCCTACGGTGCCTTCGACCTGCTGTTCGACAAGGCCCAGGTAGACCTCAGGACCATCGTCGAAGAAGCCGCGAAGTCGACCACCAGCACGCCGGGGTCAGAATCCCAGAAGATCGGCGACTTCTACGCCAGTTTCATGGACGAGGCCCGCGTCGAAAGCCTCGGGCTCGAGCCGTTGCAGGACGAACTGGCGGCTATTGATGCCATTGCGACCAAGACCGACCTGGCTCGCCACTTTGCGCAGTTTTTCAAGCTCAACTTAATCAACCCGCTCGTTGGCTATGTGGAAGGCGACGCCAAGGACCCGTCGCAGGAAATCCTCTACGTGTATCAGGGCGGCCTCGGGCTGCCCGACCGCGACTACTACCTGAAGGACGATGCCAAGTTGAAGGGCTACCGGGAGAAGTATGTCGCCTTCCTGCAGACCATGCTGGCGATGGCCGGCGACCAGGCGGCCAGCAAGTCGGCCCGCGAAGTGTTCCTGCTCGAAACCCGGCTGGCGCGCGGCCATTGGACCAACGTCGAGAACCGCGATTCGGTGAAGACCTACAACAAGGTCGCGACCGCCAACCTGGCGAAACAGTTCCCGGGCTTCGACTGGACGGCCTGGACCACCGAACTGGGCGTGAACGCCGTGCCGTCCCTGGTCGTGTCGCAACCGAGTTATTTGAAGGCGCTGGCCGCGGCGGTCAACGACCTGCCGGTCGATGCCTGGAAGCCATACCTCAAAGCGTCGCTCCTGAACGGCTTTGCTCCGTACCTCAACCGGGCGCTGGTCGATGCGGAGTTCGGCTTCTATCGCACCACCTTGCGCGGGGTGAGCGAGCAACAGCCACGCTGGAAGCGCGGCGTTAACACCCTTAACGGCAACCTGGGCGAGATGCTGGGCAAGCTCTACGTCGAGCGGCACTTCAAGCCGGAGGCCAAGGCGCGCATGGAGACGCTGGTCGAGAACCTGCGGGCGTCATACAAGAGCAGCATCGACGGTCTTGAGTGGATGGGTGCGGAAACCAAGCAGCGGGCGCAGGAGAAGCTGGCGAAATTCCGGCCGAAGATCGGCTACCCCAACAAGTGGCGTGACTACTCGAAGCTCGAGATCAAGAGCGACGACCTGGTGGGCAACATGCAGCGCGCGTTTCTCACCGAGAACGCGTTCCAACTGGGTAAGGCCGGCAAGCCCATCGATCCCGAGGATTGGGGCATGACGCCGCAGACCATCAACGCGTACTACAACCCCATTCGCAACGAGATCGTCTTCCCCGCCGCCATCTTGCAGCCGCCCTTCTTTAATCTCGAGGCGGACGATGCGGCGAACTACGGCGGAATCGGCGCCATCATCGGCCACGAGATGGGCCACGGGTTCGACGACCAGGGCCGCCAGTTCGACGCGGCCGGCGTCTTGCGCGACTGGTGGACCAAGCAGGACGGCGACGAATACCAGAAGCGGACCAAGGTGCTGGTGGAACAGTTCAACCAGTTCGAGCCCCTGCCCGGCCTGCACGTGAACGGCGAACTGACGCTCGGCGAAAACATCGCCGATCTGACGGGACTGGTGATTGCCCATCGCGCCTACCAGTTGTCGCTCAAGGGCGCCCCGGCCCCGACGGTGGACGGCATCACCGCCGACCGCCGCTTCTACATGGGGTGGGCGCAGTCGTGGATGGCGAAGCAGCGCGACGAATCACTCCGCCAGCAGGTGCTGACCAACGTGCACTCGCCCGAGATGTACCGGGCCAATGGCCCGCTGCGAAACCTGCCGGAGTTCTACGCGGCCTTCGGCGTGAAGGAAGGCGACAAGCTCTTCCTGCCCGCCGAGCGGCGCGTCAAGATCTGGTAGCGGCCGGCGCGGATCGACCAACTGCTTGCGGCCGCCATCACCACCATGGACGACACCCACCTGGTGACCTGCCCGTACTGCGGCGAAGAGGTCGAGATCTACATCGAGCTCGACGTGCGCGGCAGCTACGTGCAGGACTGCGAGGTGTGCTGCAACCCGTGGACGGTCCGCGTGTCGCGTGACGACGGCGAGACCTATGTAGAGGTAAGCAAGGCCGACGGCTCCGAGTAGCCGCGGCCGCGGTCAGCGGCGAAACACCGCGATCTGGTAGCCGTCGCGCACGGCCGGCATGAACTGGCGAACAATCCACGCGGCCGCCCACGAGCCACGCCCCGCGGCCGCGGCCACGGCAATCGACGCGGACTCCACCAGATCGTAGCCGGCCTCCAGAAACAACCCCGCCGGCTGGTCGACGACATCGGTGAAGGTCGCGCCCAACCCCAGGATGCGCTCGTGAATGGCGCGCCCGTACCGCTCGAAGAACGTCTTGCGCATCAGGTCGCAGTAGAGCCGGTGATGGGCAAACCGGGTCGCCAGTGTCCGCGCCAACCCCGCTTTCTGCTCGCGGGTGAGATACATCAACACGCCTTCGACGACGAGGTGAACCTTGGACGCCTCGCCGATCACCAACAGCTTGTCGGCCAGTGCATCGCGGCTGAAGTCCACCGCCACCCGTCGCAAGGCGTTGGGCGCGGTCGCGGCAGGCAGCCTGCGTTCCTTGTAGGTCAGGATCTCGGGCTCATCGAATTCGAACCAGCGACCGCCGGTGAGTCGAAACGCCCGGGTATCGAAGCCGGCCCCGATCACGACGATGGTGGCGTCGGCGTCGGCGGCGAGCACCCGGCGCAGGTGGTCGTCGATGAGGCGGTGGCGCGCGGCGTTGCTCACGTTGGCGGCATGGAACCCCTTGAACTCGTCCCAGACCCGGTGCGCCTCGTCGTTCATGAAGTGGTGGGCGAAGGTGTCGCCACACAGGGGCCGCCTGGTCGCCGCATCCGCGGCCCGCACCGCGAGGGTGTAGTAGGCGGTGCGGGAAATGGGGTTGGCCACCGAGGGGGATCATAACCGGGCAGGCGTCAGACCAGGGCCGCCTCCAGGTCCTTGTGTTCAAATGCTGACGACATGCGATCCTGCTCGGCCTTCGAGAGGCCGTGCGTCGAGGCGATCTGTCGCCACTTTCTGACCGCCTGGCCAACGTCTCGCGCCATCGCGCGCCCCTCTTCGGCGCTCAGCTCAAAATATCCGGCCACGCTCAGGGCCAGATCGAGAGACGCGGTGGCGTCGTCTTCGTTGATCGCCGTGCTGAGGATTCGCGGTCTGATATCCACGGGCACGGGATTGATGTCGTAGGCGGGGGCGAGCCTCCAGCCGGCGGTGCCGTCATAGAGAAACCCGTGGTTGCGAAGGTGGTCGTCTGTGTTTGAGATGAGGATGTTGAGAACCACGCGGCGCCAGAGCGCCTGAATGTCTTCTTTCGCGCCAGCGCCGTGCTGGCGCAGGGCGTCGACGATTTCCATGTAGCTTCGGGTCTGGCTATCGCGGGCGCCAAGCAGGCTCATCGCGGAGAGGTACGGAATGCGGGTGCCTTCGCGGCGATCGAAGCGGCGCACGACGAGCACGGGCTTGTCGGCCATGACCTCGATGTGTGTTTGCGGCACGTCGACTCCGGCTCGCCGCGCAATATCCAGCGCGACCGTTTCCCAGAGCACCACCGGGTATTCATCGTCGTTGCGCGCGAACTTTGCGATCGCCAGATGGCCGTCGGCCTCGATGACGGAGGCCTTCGGTCGTGCGCCGCCGAGGGAGGAGCCCGGAGCCATCAGCAGCCGGAGATCGTCATCGTCTTCGCTCTCGTCAATGACACGTTCGACGGCACCGAGCAGGCGGGGCAATTCGATCAGCGGCGGGATGCGCGTGACGCCGTCCCCGCGCAGGAATGGGCCGCCTTCGACTTCGGCAAAGCGCAGGGCGCCTTGCCTGGCCTGGTCGTCGACCAACAGCAGGTAGTCGATTTCATGCAGGGTTCGCGGAGCGGTTCCCGCCTGGTCGGCGCGACGGCGCTCCGCGCGGCGCATGAGGGCGCGGCCCCAGCGATCCGGCGCGGAGTCACCAATGGCGCCAAACATTGGCAGATCCGCGGGCGTGTGAAAGGGCCCCGGACCGACGCTCAACGCGGGTTCAAGCGCGAAGCGCGCGGGCTGGTTGCGCCAACGCCTGTCGTACTCGAAGGAGGCGGTTTCACGGTTCTTGCGCACACGCGCCCACAACCGCCCCACTAACTGAATAACGCCGTGCAGGTCGACGTAGACAAACACTTCCTTGTCCATCAATTGCCTCCGCGACGGGCGCTTCGGGGCGTGCGGATGCGCTTTGGCAAGTCTTCTTCTTCAAGCTGGAGGCCAAGGGCATCGTGCCTGGCAGCGGCGAGGTCGGCGAGACGGTCAACCATGCCAAGCACAAAGAGGACGGTGGCATAGAGGCCAAGGGCCACACCAGGGTCGCCCTTCTCGATCTTGACGAGGGTCGTTCGACTGATGGAGGCACGCTCGGCGGCGACAGCTTCAGGAATTCGCCGGCGCTTCCTGGCGTCGCGCATGTCCTGCCCCAAGGTCCGCAAGGCGCGCTTGACGGGGAGTGGCAGGACGACAGAGGTTCGACTGGTTCTCATAAGTAACGTCCATTTTAATGGTCATTAACATACTTAATGTATATTATTATGAACGTTATGTCACTTCTAGCCGGGGCCACCCGGTTGAGTGCCCGCGGCAGGCCAACGAGCGAGGGCAACGAGCGAGTGGAATGCCGGGGGCGGGAATCGGTGCCGCTGACGCGAGCCGGAGGCTCGCTACGCCAACCGGATGAGCGCCCCTGGCACGAACGAGCGAGCGCAGTGAGCGAGTAAAGTGCCGGGGGCGGGAATCGAACCCGCACGAGGGGGTTACCCTCTCAGGATTTTAAGTCGAGTAAGTAACGCGGTCACGACCGATCAGGAAGCGACTCATCGAGGGCGTCACCGTGGCTGAGCCTGATCCGATTTGGTGGACGGTTTAACTACGCTGCCTGAGCTAGTGCCCGCCGCTCGAACTCTGCCGGACTGATCTGGCCGAGTGTGGAGTGCCGACGCTTCTGGTTATAGAACACTTCGAT
>JAKFYH010000008.1 GCA_021730945.1 Acidobacteriota bacterium
AGTCCTACCGGCCCCACCCGCCCGAACCTGTCCATAAGGGAGCAGTATGAGTAACCGCACGTACGAACTGATTTACGTCCTCAAGCCGGACGCGCCCGAGACGGAGGTCGCCGACCTGCACACGCAGGTGGCCGACATCGTCACCCGCCTGGGCGGCACCATCGACAAGACCGAGAACGTGGCGCCGTGGGGCCGCCGCCGGCTCGCCTACGAAATCGGTCATCACAAAGAGGGCTTCTATGTCCTCGAGCAGATCACCGGCTCGGCCGAGTTGATGAAGGAAATTGATCGCCGCCTCAAGGTGACCGAGGGGCTGTTGCGCCACCTGATCGTCCGGGTCGACGAGTCGACGGTCAAGGCCGAGCGCATGCGGGCCAAGCGGACCGAAGAGTCGCGCCGCCGCCGCGTGGCGCGTGGCCTGCCGCCCGATCGTCAGCCGGGTGAAGGTCCGCAGGGTGAAGATAACGACGATTCCGGCGACATGATGTTCGACGGCGGGGAGATGGAGGCTTAATATGGCATTCGGTGGACCCAAGCGAGGCGGCCCGGGCGGAGCCCGTGGCAAGGATGCCAAGGACGCCAAGGGTGGCGACAAGCGTCGTGGCGGCGGATTCTTCCGGCGCCGCAAAGTCTGCAAGTTCTGCGCGGACAAGATCGACGACATCAACTACAAGGACGTCAAGCTGCTGAGCGGCTTCGTGCCCGAGCGCGGCAAGGTGTTGCCGAGGCGGATTTCCGGCACCTGCGCCAAGCACCAGCGCGGCCTGCGCGTGGCCATCGTGCGCGCGCGGCAGCTGGCGCTGTTGCCTTACGCGGCTGATTAGAGGAGAGACGAACCATGGAAATCATTCTCCGAGACCACGTGGAACACCTGGGCAACCGCGGCGACGTCGTCAAAGTCGCCGACGGCTACGCCCGTAACTACCTGTTGCCGCGCAAGCTGGCCCTGCCGGCGACCGATGCCAACAAGAACTGGATCGCGCGCGAGCGCAAGATTGCCGAGGCGCGTGAAGGCGAAGAGCGCGTGGCGGCCGAGGCGCTGGCCGACCGGCTGGTCGCGCTCGACCTGCAGATTGCCCGCAAGGTGGGCGACAACGACATCCTGTACGGTTCGGTGACCAATTCGGACATCGCCGATCTGATCAAGGAGAAGGGATTCGATGTCGACCGCCGCAAGATCTTGTTGCCCGACCCGCTGCGCGCACTAGGTGAAGCGCTCGTGCCGGTGAAGCTGCACAGAGACGTGACCGCGCAGCTCAAGATCACGGTCGTCAAGGAAGCGTAACTTCCCGAGCGGCACCGCCAAGGCCGGGCGCGTCAAAAACGCGCTTGGCCTTTTTCTTTTTCCGTCTCATACTGCACCTCCGCTCGGTCATGGCCACAGAAACCGCACCCGCATCAGCCGTACGCACACTGCCGCATAACCTCGAGGCGGAGCGGTCGGTGCTGGGCGCCATCCTGATCGACAACGACACCTACAACGTGGCGGCGGCGATGATCGACGCCAAGGCGTTCTTCCGCGACGCGCATCGGCGCATCTTCGAGCGGATGGCCGACCTGTCGGAGCGCAGCCAGCCGATCGACCTGGTGACGCTCAAGGAGGAACTGGAACGGGCCGGCGAGCTGGACGAGGTCGGCGGTCCCGCCTACGTGGCGTCGCTGGTCGACGGCGTGCCGCGCTCGACCAACGTCGAGTACTACGCCCAGATCGTCAAGGAGAAGGCGACCCTTCGCAGCCTGATTTTTTCGGCCAACAAGATTGTCTCGAGCGCCTACGAGGCCGACCAGGAAGCCGACCTGATCCTGGATGAAGCCGAAAGCGCGATCTTTGCCGTCGCCGAGGACCGCATCAAGTCGGGCTTCGTGCCGATGCGTGACCTGGTGCGCGAGAGCTTCCCGAAGATCGAGAAGCTGTTCGAGAACAAGACCTTTGTCACCGGCGTCCCGACCGGCTTTGACGACATCGACCGCAAGACACGCGGGCTGCAGCCCGGCGACCTGGTGATCGTCGCCGCCCGCCCCTCGATGGGCAAGACCAGCCTGGTCCTCAACATCTGCCAGTACGTCGCCACCCACGGCGGCGTGGCCGGATTCTTCAGCCTGGAAATGTCGAAGGAGTCGCTGTTCATGCGCATGCTCGCCTCCGAGGCGAAGATCGACATGTATCGCCTGCTGAGCGGCCAGATCGGGCAGAAGGAGTACGGGCAGATTACCCACGCGCTCGAGACCTTGAGCGAGGGGCAGTTGTTCGTGGACGACACCGCCGGCATCGGCGTGATGGAAATGCGCGCCAAGGCGCGCCGCCTGAAGGCCGAACATGGCCTCAGCCTGCTGGCGGTCGACTACGTCCAGCTGATGACGGGCCGCGGCCGCTTCGAGAACCGCAACCTGGAACTGGCGTCGATCTCGCGCTCGCTGAAAGGACTGGCGAAGGAACTCTCGGTGCCGATCATCGTGCTGTCGCAGTTGTCACGCGCCCCCGAGGCACGCTCCGACAAGCGGCCGATGCTGTCGGACCTGCGCGAATCGGGCGCCCTCGAGCAGGATGCCGACGTCGTCGCCATGATCTTCCGCGAGGAGATGTACAAGACCGACGACACCCCGGCCGACTCCGACGGCATCGCCGAGATCATCATCGCCAAGCAGCGTAACGGCCCGACCGGCACGGTCAAGCTGACCTTCCTGCGCGAACAGACCCGGTTTGCCAACTACTCGGGCCCGGGATATGCGGTCAGCGACGACTAGCGCCCAGCCATGACCCGCTGCACCGCCGCGCGCGTCGACCTGGCGGCCCTCGACCGGAATTTCCGCGCCATCGGCGCCTACTTGCAGGGCGAGGCCTCGCTCAATCGCGACGCCGGCCGCGGCCCGGTGCGTTCGCCCGGCATCATCGCGGTGGTCAAGGCCAACGCCTACGGCCACGGCGCGCGCCCGGTAGCCAAGACACTTGAGGCGGCTGGCGCCACGATGCTGGCCGTGGCCGACATCGAAGAGGGTGTTGACCTGCGCACGGCGGGCATCCGTGCGCCGATCCTGGTGTTTGGCGCATTGAGCGTGAGCGACGTGGACGGCGTCTTCGACCATGGCCTCACGCCGACCATATCGAGTCCGGCGGCGGGCGCGGCGCTGCAGGCTGCCGCCGCGAAACGACAGGTCAGGCTCGGCTATCACCTGAAGATCGATACCGGGATGAACCGCCTCGGTTTCCGCCACGACAACTTGCGCCGGACGGTGTCGGCGCTGCTCTCGGGGGCCAACCTGTCGCTTGATGCGGTCCACACCCACTTTGGCTGCGCCGACGAGCCCGGCCACCCGCTGTTCGACCAACAACGGACACGGTTCGAGTCGGCCTGCCACGTGCTGGACGAACTTGGCGCCGGGCCGCACGTGCGCCACGCCGCCAACTCGGCGGCGCTGCTGCGTGACTCGCGCGTCTGGTACGACTTTGTCCGGCCGGGTCTGCTGCTCTATGGCCTGGTGCCGCCGCCGCTCGGGTCGACGCTGGCACTGGAGCCGGTCATGTCGCTGACCAGCCGGGTCGTCGCCGTCAAGGGCGTTCGGGTGGGGGAGACCATCGGCTACGGCGGCCGCTTCACGGCCGAGCGGGCCGTGACCTTGGCTGTCATTCCGGCCGGCTACGCTGATGGCCTGGATCGACGGCTCGAAGGCCGTGGCGCGGTGCTCATTCGTGGCCGGCGGGCGCCGATCGTCGGCGCGGTCAGCATGGACATGCTGACGGTGGACGTCACCGACATCGACGCCGTGGGGCCGGGCGATGAAGTGGTGTTCCTGGGGTCGCAGGGGAGTGAGCCCCAGCAGATCATCGACGCGCGCGAGATGGCGGCATGGATTGGGACGATTCCGTACGAAATCCTGTGCCGGCTCGGCGCCCGCGTCGAACGGAAGTATTAGCCACCGAGGACTCAGAGGACTCAGATTACTCTTCGTCCTCGGTGTCCTCTGTGGCCCAATGTTTGTGACACGCGATGAAACAAACCAATAAGCCGGTCTTCGTGTGCCAGGAATGCGGCACCCAGCAGCCCAAGTGGCAGGGCAAGTGCCACGACTGCGGCGCGTTCAACTCGTTTGTCGAAGAACGGGTCACCGAGCCCAGCGCCGGGCCGGCCGAGCATCGCTATTCGACGCTCGGGGTTACCTCGCGTGGCGCCAAGAAGTACGCCGACATCGAGGCCTCGGATGCCGACCGCATCTCGACCGGCATCACCGAGTTCGACCGCGTCCTGGGAGGCGGCATTGTTCCCGGCTCGCTGATCCTGCTGGGCGGGGAGCCGGGGATTGGCAAGTCGACGCTGCTGCTGCAGGCCGCCGCCAACTTCGCCCACCATGTCGGCCCGGTCCTCTACGCGTCGGGCGAAGAGTCCGAACACCAGATCAAGTCGCGCGGCGACCGCCTCGGCGTCGGCGATGCGCCGCTCTTCCTGTTGTCGGAAACCTGCATCGAGCGCATTCTCGAGGAAGTCGGCCGCGTCAAACCGGCGCTGCTCGTGGTCGACTCGGTGCAGACCGTGTTCTCGCTGAAGTTCCAGTCGGCGCCCGGCAGCATCGGCCAGGTCCGCGAGGCGGCCACCCAGTTCCTGTTCATGGCCAAGGGCCACAACGTCCCGACCTTCCTGGTCGGCCACGTCACCAAGGACGGCAACATCGCCGGTCCCAAGGCGCTCGAGCACGTGGTGGACACGGTGCTCTACTTCGAGGGCGAGCGCCATCATTCTCATCGCGTGGTGCGCGCGGTCAAGAACCGTTTCGGCGCCATCAGTGAACTCGGGGTGTTCGAGATGACCGGCACCGGTCTGCGGCCGGTACCGAATCCGTCGGCGATGTTCCTCGCCGAGCGGCCCACCGCCACTCCGGGGTCGGCGGTGCTGTGTTGCCTTGAGGGGTCGCGCCCGTTGCTCGTGGAAGTGCAGGCGCTCGTCAGCACCAGCAGCTACGGCACGTCGCGCCGCATGGCGGTGGGCATCGACCAGAATCGATTGTCGCTGCTGCTCGCCGTGCTCGAGAAACGCGCCGGGCTGCACCTGGTGTCGGATGATGTGTTCGTCAACATCGCCGGCGGCATGAACATCGACGAGCCGGCCGTGGATCTCGGGATTGTCGCCGCCGTCGGCTCGAGCCTTCGCAACCGGCCGGTGGCGGCCGGCACCGCGGTGTTTGGCGAAGTGGGCCTGGGCGGCGAGATCCGCGGTGTCTCGCAGGCCAACCTGCGGATTCGCGAGGCCGAGCAAATGGGCTTCACCCGCATTGTCCTGCCGGCCTCGAACATGGATGCGAGTGAAGAAGCGGGCAAAGCCGAACTCGTGGGGGTCCGCTCCGTCGGCGAAGCCCTCGATATGCTGCTGCAGTAACCATCTGCGTCATCTGCGGCCCCTGCGTCATCTGTGGCCCCGTCATCTGCGTCATCTGTGGCCTTGACCTCCTGCCCCCGTGGGTTCTAAGGTTGCCTGATACCCGGCCCGCGGCTTTGCGGGCATACATATGGCCTGGTTCATACTCGCGCGACTCGCTTTCATCGCAGCAGTTGCGGCATCGGCGGTGATGTTGCGGCCGGTTGGCAGTGACTCGCCCCTGGCCAACATTGCCCTGGGCGCGGCCCTGGCGGCATCGGCAGTTGGCTTCGAGTGGCTGCTGCGCAATACCGCGGTCACTCACATGCTGGGTGCCTTCATTGGCGGTGCGGTCGGCCTGCTGTTGGCCAAGGGTATCAGCGAGGCCCTGTTCTGGATCGATCACGGCGACTCCCGCGTCGCCTTCATGCACAGTTTCATCCTGCTGGTGTTTCCCTACATCGGCGCGGTGATCGGCGGACGCAAGGGCGAGTGGCTCGAACCGGCCCGGCTGATTGCGCTCTTCCGCGCGGCCGGACCCGAGCGCCACTACAAGATCCTCGACACCTCGGTGATTATCGACGGCCGGATCGCCGACTTGTGCGAGACCGGCTTCATTGATGGCGCCATGGTGGTCCCGCAGTTCGTCCTGAAGGAGCTGCAACTGGTGGCCGATTCATCGGATTCGATGAAGCGCAACCGCGGCCGCCGCGGCCTCGACATTCTCCAGAAGATCCAGAAGATGTCGGGCGTCGAAGTGGTGATCTCCGACCTCGACTACCCCGACGTCAAGGAAGTCGACCTCAAGCTGATCGAACTGGCCCGCACGCTGTCGGGAAAGATTGTCACCAACGACTTCAACCTGAACAAGGTGGCGCAACTGCGCGGCGTCGCGGTGCTGAACATCAACGAACTGGCCAACGCCTTGAAGCCGGTGGTGCTGCCGGGCGAGGTCATGAAGGTGTTCATCCTCAAGGAAGGCAAGGAATACAACCAGGGCGTGGCCTACCTGGACGATGGCACGATGGTGGTGGTCGACAACGCGCGCAAGATGATCAGCAAGACCATCGACGTCGTCGTCACCAGCGTGCTGCAGACGACGGCCGGCAAGATGATCTTCGGCCGCTATCTCGAGCCCGGCGGCGCCCAGGCGTCGGCGACGCGTTCGACGCAGGCCACCTCGGGATCGTCGACGCCGGTGGCATCGCCCGCGCCGATTGTCGCCAAGCCGGCGGACCGCTAGGCCGCTACCTTGTCCTTTCACTGGTTCCGCACGGTCTTCTGGCTGATCCCGACGATCGCCATCTACACCGTCGTCCTGGGTATCGCCTCGATCACGTCCAGCTTCTTTGATCGCCGCGGCCACTTCGCCCACGGGTGCGCCCGCACCTGGTCGTGGCTGATCCTGGCGACCACCGGCGTGCACGTGACGGTGGAGGGCCTCGATCGCCTCGTGGCCGGCAAGACCTACGTGTTCGTCGCCAACCACCAGAGCATCTATGACATCCCGGTGCTGTTCTGGTCGATTCCGTTTCAGCTCCGCATCATCGCGAAGGAGTCGCTTGGCCGCTTTCCCATGCTGGGGCCGCACTTGAAGCGGACCGGGCACCTCCTGGTGGACCGCAGCCGGCCCGACAAGGCCGGCATTGCCGGGTGGGCGAGCCGGCTGACCGCGAATGGCCTGTCGCTGATCGTGTTTCCCGAAGGCACGCGCAGCCGCGATGGCATGATGGGCAAGTTCAAGGGCGGCAGCATCCTGCTGGCCATGCAGGCCGGCCTGCCGCTGGTGCCGATTTCCGTCGTCGGCAGCCGGCATGTGATGAAGAAGGGCGAACTGACAACCCGGCCCGGCCACGTGACCCTGATCGTGCACCATCCACTGGAGACGGCGGCGAACGCCGAGCCGACACCGGCCGAGATCCGAGCGTTGGCCGACCAGGTGCGAGAGGTAATCCGGCCGGCAGTGGAGGCGGAGGCCTCGGGTGCGCGGCCGGAGCCCGGCACTGGGACGGCACCACGAAGCTCGGACGAGTCAGGAACGAAGGCGGGCATCCATGGCTGATTTCACGCTGGCATCTGAACTGAGCGCGATTGTCCGTCCCGGGGTGCTGTGGTGGAGCGGCGCGACCGTGGTGGCCCACGAGCACCGGCTCGATCCCCTGCTGGCCGAGGCCGAGGCGCGCGTGCGGCTGTCGCCGCCGGCGGAATCGGCCGCCGTGCGGACCATGTACAAGCGCGTGGGCATCGATCCGACGAAGACGCGCCCCTCCAACGAGGCGCTCCTGCGGCGCGTCCGCAAGGGCGACACCATTCCGCGCATCAACTCGATGGTCGACATCATCAACTGGTGCTCGCTCGAGTTCCAGTTGCCCTACGGTCTCTACGATCGGTCGAAGGTCTCCGGCGCCGTCACCATGCGTCTCGGCGCCGAGGGCGAGTCGTACGCGGGCATTCGCAAGGACGATGTGAATGTGGGCGGGCGGATCACCATGGCCGACAGCGTCGGCGCGTTTGGGAATCCCACCTCCGACTCGGCGCGCACCATGGTGACGCCGGCGACCACCGAGGCGCTGGTCGTGGTGTACGCCCCGATGGAAATTCCCGCCGCGCAACTGGCGCGGGTGCTCGACGTGACCGCCAGCCGCATGGCCGAGATCGTCGGCGGCCGCGAGACCGCGCGACAGACGGCGTAGGCAGCCGCCGTTTACACGCGTGTCACTGACAGCCGCAGATTTTCACGGGTGTCAGAGAGCCTCTTCGCGCTGCGAACTAGTATCTGCAGGTCGCGGGTGTCACTCTGGGTCGAATCCGCGGCGCTCGAATCTGCGGCAGTCGAATCCGCGGCTGTCTTCATCTGTGGCGTCGAATCTGCGGCTGCGGCTGTCTTCATCTGTGGCCCCGGAGCCGGCGGTTGAAAAAATCAGTGGCCGCCTTGTAGCCGCGGACCCAGTTACCGTGGCGCAGGAAGTCGTGGACTTCGTCCGGGAACACCAGCTGCTCGACTTCCACGCCGCGCCTGCGCAACGCCACGATCAGGTTGATTGACTCGATGAACGACACGTTGCGGTCGTCGTCGCCGTGGATCAGCAGGACCGGCGACTTCCAGCCGTCCACTGACGCCATCGGCGACGAGGCGAAGGCTTTGCGCGAGAAGTCGGGATCGTCCAGCACGTTGTAGTCGGGCACGAACGTGCGGATGCCCTGGTTCCAGTCATGGACACCGTGAAAGTCGACGCCGGCGGCAAACAGGTCCGATGCGCGCGACAGGCCCATGGCGGTCAGGTAGCCGCCGTACGAGCCACCCCATAGGCCGATCCGGCTGGCATCGACGTCGGCCCGGCCCTTCATGAACAGGCCGGCGCCCATCACGTCGTTGAATTCGGCGCCGCCCGACGCGCCGTAGTTCAGCGCTTCGCGGAACTCGAGGCCGTAGCCGATGCCGCTGCGATAGTTCACCGACAGCACCACGTAGCCCTGGCTGGCAAGCCACTGGTTCATCGCGTAGGCGTTGCGGTAGTAGTAGTTGTAGTGCCAGTTGAGCAGCATCTGCCGGCGCGAGCCGCCGTGGAAGAAGATCAACCCCGGCCGCTTCTCGCCCGCCTTGAGGTCCTTCGGCAGGAACAGTTGCGCGGGAATGGGCATGCCGTCGGTGGCGGTCACGGTCACCGCCGCTGGTTGAACCAGCGCCGATGGATCGAAGCCGGCCGGCAGCATGTTCTCGAGCAGGTTGTGCGCGTTGCCGTCGGGCCAGATAACCATCACGTTCGGCGGCATCTGCGCGTCGGCGTGCAGGACCACGGTGTCGCCGTCGCTCGTCATCACGGGCTGCCACTCGCTGCCGTTCGACTTGACGGCATTGCGGGCGGGCCTGGCTGAGCCGTCAACCGGCACGGTCCAGACGTGGCGCCGATCGATGTCGTCCTGATTCGAGTTGTAGAGCATCCGCGACCGATCGGGTGTGATGTTCACGTACTCGACTTCAAACGCGCCGGGGGTCAGCAGCGTCGCCGTTGAGCCGCGACCGTCCCTGCTGACGCCCATCCCGCCGGAGGCGGGAATAGAGTAGAGGTGCAGCCAGCCGTCCTTCTCCCACGGGAAGACCAGGCGGTCGCCGCGCCCCCAGTGCAACTGGCTGTCGGCCACGACCGGCTGGAAGGCGCTCCCGTAGCCGGCATCGGCTTTCCAGGCCTGATGCGACTGGCCGGTCTTGATGTCGGCGACCTGAATCGACCACGGCTCGTCCACGGTCCGGCGCGGCGAGAACATGCGCGCCCGCGGCGCGGCGCCCTGGCGAATCCAGGCGAGACGGGTGCCATCGGGTGACCACACGGGGTTGCCATCGCGATCGAGTGACGGATCGAGGTAGCGAAGTTCTCGGGTCGCCAGCGTGAACACGCCGACATAGCTATGGGTGCCGCGGTTGCTGGCAAAGGCCAGCGACGAGCCATCTGGCGACCAGGCCAGGGCCGACGCGCTGCCGCGGGCGTTCACCAGTTGCGCCGGCTTGTCGGTGGCCGACGCGAGATCGACGCTCCAGATCTGGCCGCGCGACACCCACGCGACCCGCTGGCCCCTGGGCGAGGGCACCGGCCCGCTGCCGGCGCCCAGCCGGCGCGGGGTACCGCCAGCGGTGGCGACGGCGAACACCGCCTGCTCGGTGCCGTCCTGTAGCTGCGCCGGGTTTGGCGATTCCCCTTGCCGGTTGGCACCATCGCCGCGGACATAGACGAGTGCCTGGGCATCGCTCGTCCAGCCCAGCTCGGTGATCCAGAGTCCGCTGTCGCCGGTATAGGTGGTGACTGCGCGCCACTTGTGATCGGTGCGGCCGGCCATTGGGCCGCTTCCCGGCGACGGGTCAGCGATCAGGACGTTGTGGACGCCGCTGTTGCTCGACACCCAGGCAATCCGCCCGCCGGCGGGGGCCGCCACCAGCTCGGTGGGAAACGGCGTGGCCATCAACGTGTCGAGCGACACGGGCGACGCCGGCTGCGCTCCAACGTCGGTGCCGAGAAGGGCGATCAGTGCAAGTGCAGAGAGCAGGCTGGTTGAGCGGGTCATATCGGTTACTCCAAGGGTGCGTCTATTTCTCGGCGTCCAGGTCCTGGCTCCAGATCCGCTCGTTCTTCAGGTTCCAGAGTGCCGCCGTCAACCGCAGGGTGCGCGGATCTACTGTCAACGTGCCGAAGAACTGGAGCCCGTCGCTCGGCGGCCGATTCGGTTTGGTCGCCGCCGACGTGCCGTTGAATACCTGGGTGCAGCCGAAGGTGGGGTCGGCCACGCTCGGGGCAAACGTCCCGGCATGGAGCGGCCCGCCGACCAGTTCCCAGAACGGCGTGAAGTCCTTGAAGACCGCGGTTTTGGGATCGTAGAAGTGGGCGGCTGAGTAGTGCACGTCGGCGGTCACCCACACCACGTTCTTCACGCGTTGTCGCCGGATGAAGGACAGCAGGTCGGCCAGTTCGTGCTCGCGTCCGAGCGGTCCGCCCGGACCGTTCGCCCACCCTTCCCACGCCGGGACGCCGTTCACCTGTCCGTCGCCGACCAGCAATCCGAGCGGCATGTCGCTGGCGATGATCTTCCAGGTGGAACGCGATGCTGCGAGACTCTGTTTGAGCCAGGCCAGCTGGACTGCGCCCATCATGCGTGATGCCGGCCCGGCCTGTTCCTGGCGATTGGCACCGTTGGCGGCGCGGTAGCTGCGCTGGTCGAGGACGAACACCTCGGCCGCCGGCCCGTATCGGTAGGCGCGATACACGCGTTCGGCTTCGTCGGGGTGAGAACGAATTGGCAGGTATTCGAACATCGCGCGCCTGGCGCGCGCGGCCAGCAAGGCAATGCTGCGTTCGGTGTAGCCGGGCCGCAGCGTCGGGTCCGTGCCCGGACTCCAGTTGTTCATCACGTCGTGGTCGTCCCACTGCACCACCATCGGCACCTGGCTGTTGAACGCGCGGGCGTGGGTGTCGAGCAGGTTGTAGGCGTAGTTGCCGCGGAACTCATCCAGCGTCTCGGCCACCTTGCTCTTGGCCGGGGTCACCAGATTGCGCCAGATGGTCCCGTCATCCAGCGTGATCTCCGGCGGCAGCGGGACGTCGGCATAGATCATGTCGCCGGAGTGGATGAAGAGATCGGGGTGGTGGCGCGCCATGGTCTCGTAGAGGCGCATGCCGCCGAAGTCGGGATTGATACCCCAGCCCTGGCCGGCGACGTCGCCCGACCAGCAGATGGTCAGCGGCCTGGCAGCGGTGGGGGCAGCGCGAAAGTGCCCGGTGATCGGCGCACTGCGCAAACCCGGCCGCGCGAGATCATCGAACCAGACGCGGTAAAACACCGGCTCGCCGGCGGCCAGGCCGCCAAGGTCGAGTTTGGCGGTGAAGCCGGTGGTTTCGAGTGCCGCCGGACCCTCGATGAGGCGCGAGGTGAGAAAACGCTCGTCGCCAGCCACCTCCACCATCATCCGGGCCGGCCGGTCGGTGGCGCTCCAGATCATTGCGCGCGAGGCCGTGACGTCGCCGGCCTGGACCCCGCCCGGCATTGTTGGCGCCGCCGATTCCTGCAGCACGCGGCTCATGACGGCTGGGGCGGCGAACAGCCCCGAGGCGGATTTGAGGAGTGCGCGTCTGGTGATCATGTTGGGGTGACTCGTGGCGCCGGGTTCATGCTAACTCACCGCCGGAGTACAATCGGAAGTTCCATGCATGTTGCCGCCATCATCGCCGCCGGCGGGCGAGGCGTTCGGCTGGGTGCCGATCGCCCGAAGCAGTTCCTTGAGCTCGACGGCCGATCGATTCTCGAACTGAGCATCGAGGCGCTGGCGTCGAGCGCCCGCATCGACGAAATCGTGGTCGCCCTGCCGGCCGATCACCTTGACGCCACCTCTGCCTCGCTGTCGAATCGTACGGCCAAGCCGCTGACGTTTGTCGCCGGCGGCATCCGCCGGCAGGACTCGGTCGCGCTGGCGTTCGCCCGGACCTCGGCCGCCGCCGATATCGTGGTGATTCATGATGCCGCGCGGCCGTTTGTCACCGACGCCGTCATCGGCCGCGCCATCGAGGCGGCGCAAACCCACGGCGCCGCGATCGCGGCGATCCCCGTGCGCGACACGGTGAAGCAGGTCGCGGCGAGTGGAGCGGATGGCTCGCGCCGGATTACCGCCACCCTGCCGCGCGAATCGATCCTGCTGGCGCAGACACCACAGGCGTTCCGGCGCGAGGTGCTGGCGCAGGCGCTGGCCGCCGGACACGAGGTCGAAGCCACCGACGAGGCCATGCTGGTGGAACGCCTGGGCTTGCCGGTGCATGTGGTGAGCGGCGATCCCGGCAACATGAAAGTGACGACGCCCGAGGACCTGGTGGAGGCCCGCCGGCGCGCGAGCCGCGATGGTTCCGGCCAGCCATTGATTCGGATCGGCAACGGCTACGACTTGCATCGGCTGGTGCCGGGCCGTCCCCTAATCCTGGCCGGGGTCACCATCCCGTTCGAGCTCGGCCTCGATGGCCACTCCGACGCCGACATCGCCTGCCACGCGGTCACTGATGCCGTGCTGGGGGCGGCGGCCGCCGGCGACATCGGCCGGCTGTTTCCCGATACCGACGCCAGGTGGAAAGGCGCCGACAGCATCGCGCTCTTGCGCCACGCCCTGGCGCACGTGCACGCCGGCGGCTATCGCGTGTCGAACGTGGATGTGACCGTAATCGCCCAGCGGCCCAAGCTGCTGCCGCATCTCTACGCCATGCGCCAGAACCTGGCCGCGGCGCTGGGCGTCGACGTAACGGCGGTGAGCGTGAAGGGCAAGACCAACGAGGGAGTCGACAGCATGGGCCGCGGCGAATCCATGGCCTGCCATGCGGTCGCCCTGTTAGTGAAGTCCGCGTCATGAGGGTACGCTTCGCGCCGTCGCCGACCGGCCACCTGCACGTCGGCAACGCCCGCACCGCGCTCTTCAACTGGCTGCTGGCCCGAGGGCAGCAGGGCACCTTCATCCTGCGCATTGAAGACACCGACCTGGAGCGTTCCACCAAGGCGTCGGAGCAGGCCATTCTCGACGACCTGCGGTGGATGGGACTGCAGTGGGACGAGGGCGTGGAGGCCGGCGGCAGCTTTGGACCCTATCGCCAGACCGAACGGCTGCGGAACTATGCCGACCACGCCGCCCGCCTGCTGGCGGACGGCACCGGCTATTACTGCTTCTGTTCCGCCGAGACGCTCGATGCGCAGCGCAAGGCGCAGTTGGCGGCGGCCTTGCCGCCGAAGTACGCCGGGACCTGCCGCAACATTCCGGCCGCCGAGGCATTCGCGCGCAAGGCCGGCGGTGAACCGGCCGTGATCCGGTTGCGCGTGCCCGAGCGCCGCGAGGTGGCGTTCACCGACGTGGTCCGCGGCCTGGTCACCTTCCACACCGACGTCATCGGCGATCCGGTGCTGGTACGCTCCGACGGCATCCCGGCCTACAACTTCGCCGTCGTCATCGACGATGCGGAGATGGAGGTGACGCATGTGATCCGCGGTGAAGATCACATCTCGAATACGCCGCGGCAGATTCTGGTCTACGAGGCGTTCGGCTACACGCCGCCGGCGTTTGCTCATCTCTCGCTGGTGATGGGGCCCGACCACGCGCCGCTGTCGAAGCGGCATGGCGCGACCTCGGTGCGCGAATTCCGTGAGAAGGGCTACCTGCCGGAGTCACTCGTCAACTATCTGGCGTTGATCGGCTGGTCGCCGGGCCAGAACGAAGAGTTGTTGCCGGCCGAGGAACTGGCGCGCCGGTTCCGCCTTGAGAACGTGGCGCACAGTGCCGGCGTGTTTGACGAAGACAAGCTGGCGTGGGTGAATCGTCACTACTTGAAGCTGTGCGCGCCGGATCGGCTGGCCGAGTTGGCCGAGCCGCACTTGCGCGCGCGCGGGCAGGTGGTCGGTCCGCTGTCGGCAGCGGCGCGGGACTGGCTCGAGCAGGTGCTCCCGGCCATGGCGACCTCGGTCGATCGCCTGCCGCAGCTGGCTGATCGGCTCGAGGCGGTGTTTCGTCCAGCGGGCGGGCCACTGGAGAGTGAACCGGGCCTGGCCGAAGTCGCCTCGGCCCTGGCGGCCGAACTGGCCGGCGGCCTGCGGTTGATCGACAAGGACACCTTTCGAGCCATGGCCGGCCGCGTCAAGGATCGCACTGGCTTGAAGGGCAAGGCGCTGTTTCATCCGATCCGCGTGATTCTGACCGGCGCGGCCGAGGGACCGGAGCTCGACTTGATCCTGCCGGCGATCGATCGGGCGGCCGAACTGAGCGACTCGGGCCTCGCGCCGGTGGCGAGCTGCCAGCAGCGCGCCCAGTTCGCCACCGGTCTCCTCAACCCCTGACCCCGGATCCCGGTACAATCCGCGGCATGAAGCGTTCATTCATGCTGTTCGCCCTGGCGGCGATAATCTCGGGACTCGTCACGCAGGCACAGCAGCGGCCGATCGCCCGTCGAGCCAGCGCCGCGGCGGCGCCTGCCAGTTCCATTGAAGTCACCGTTCACGAGGGCACCTCGATGTCGGTGGCGCTCTCGCCCGATGGCCGGACGATCGCCGCCGACATGCAGGGCAGCATCTGGACCCTGCCGGCCACCGGCGGCGCCATGACGCGCATTACCGACGTCTTCAACGACGCGCGCCAGCCGATGTGGTCGCCGGATGGCCGCACCATCACGTTCTTTGCCTACCGCGACGGCGGTTACGACATCTGGTCGATCAATCCCGACGGCACCGGCCAGCGCAAGCTCACGTGGGGCACCTTTGACGATCGCGAGCCGATCTGGTCGCACGACGGCACCCGCGTCGCCTTCTCGTCGGACCGCGGCAACCCGCTGGGCAGTGACTACAACATCTGGATGCTCGACACGCGGTCGGGCGCCATCACCCAGGTGACCAAGGGGCCGAGCGAAGATTTCATGCCCACCTGGTCGGCCGACGACACCGAGATCGCGTTTGCCTCGTCGCGCGACAGCTACGACGGTGTGTGGGTGGTCAACGTCGCCACCGGTGCCGAGCGCAAGGTGCGCACCGTCACGGGGGCGCGGGTGGACGCGCCGTCGTGGGGACCGGGCGGCCAGTTGCTCTATCACGTGACCGCCGGCAACCAGACCCGCTACGAACTGGACGGCAAGCCCGTAACGGGCGCCGAGAACGTGTTTGCGTTCCGGGCGTCGTGGGCATCGGCGTCGGAGTTCCTGTATGTGTCCGACGGCCGGATTCGCAAGCGCTCGGTGGCGGGTCTGCCGATGCAGACGGTGGAGTTCACCGCGGCCATGCAGGTGACGCGCCCGCAGTACACCCGCCGGGTCCGCGACTTTACGTCGACCGCGCCGCGCAAAGCGCTTGGCATCGTGCGGCCCGTGATCTCGCCCGACGGCACCCAGGTCGCGTTTGCCGCCGTCGGCGACATTTACGTGATGCCGATCGGCGGCGCGGCTGTGAACGTGACCCGCGACGAAGCGCTCGATACCGACCCGTCGTGGTCGCCCGATGGCTCATCGCTGGTCTACTCGTCGGACAAGGACAGCGAGCACTTGCAGTTGTGGGTTCGCGATCTGAAGAGCGGGCAGAGCCGCAAGGTGACCAATCTCGCCACCCAGCCGCAGGGCGCGTCGTTCTCTCCCGACGGCAAGCGGATCGCCTTCTTCAACGTCGACGGGATGTGGCGGGTGGCCGAGATGTCGATTCTCGATCTCGACAGCGGCCGCGTCACCAGGATTCACGAGTCGCTGCCGCAGCCCGGCACGCCCACCTGGTCGCCCGACGGCCGCCGCATCGCGCTGGCCGGCATCGCGCCGATGACCGTGCGATTCCGCGAGGGCACCAACCAGGTGCAGACCATGTCGGCGTCGGGCGGCGACGTGAAGTGGTACGCGCCGATCCCGATGCTGTCGATCGATTCCCGTGGCGGTGGCGGGCCGGTGTGGTCGCCCGATGGGACCAAGATGGCGGCGATCTATGAAGGGGTGTTGGCGGTGTGGCCGGTGGCGGCGAGCGGCGAACCGCTGGGGCCGCCGCGGCGGGTGACGTCGGAAAGCGCCCACGCACCCAGCTGGCAGGGCGACTCGCGCCACATCCTCTACCAGTCCCTCGACCAGTTGCGCATCGTCGACATCGAGACCGGCGAGACCCGCACCGTGCCGCTCGCCCTGACCTGGACCCCGGCGATTCCCAGGACCCGCACCGTGATTCACGCCGGCCGGCTGCTCGACATGAAGAGCGCGACGCCGCGCACCGACGTCGACATCACGGTGGTGGGGAACAAGATTGTGTCGGTCGTGCCGCATGCGGGCGCCAATCATGTCAAGGCGGAAGTCGTGGACGCCTCGAACCTGACCGTCATGCCCGGCCTGGTGGAGTTTCACTCGCACCTGCAGAAGGACTTCGGCGCGGCCCAGGGGCGCGCCTGGCTGGCGTTCGGCGTCACCACCGTGCGCAGTCCGGGCAATACACCCTACGAGGCGGTCGAGGATCGCGAGGCCAACGAGGCGGGCGTGCGGCCCGGCCCGCGCGTGTATGGCACCGGCTACCTGATGGAGTGGAACCGCGTCTATTACAAGATGGGCATCGCCATCTCGAATGTGGCCCAGTTCGAGATGGAGTTGCAGCGCGCGAAGGTGCTCGAGCACGACCTGATTAAGAGCTACGTGCGGTTGCCGGATCTGCAGCAGAAGCGCATGGTCGAGTTCGCGCACAGTATCGGCGTGCCGGTGGCGACCCATGAGATCTGGCCGGCGGCGTTGATTGGTGTCGACAATACCGAGCACACCGCGGCGACCAGCCGCCGGGGTTACTCGCCCAAGCAGGCCACGCTGCAGACCGCCTACGAAGATGTGGTGCAGCTGTTTGGCCAGAGCCAGCGAATCTTCTGCCCGATGATTTCCGGCGGCGGCGCCCGCAAGCTGTTCGTGGACGATGCGGCGTTGAAGCTGGATCGGCGTTTCACGCTCTACCCGGCCTGGATGCAGCGCCAGGTGGCAGCGCAGCCCAACGCGCCGGCCCCGAGCGGCGGCGTCGATCCCACTGGCGGCCACGGCAAGATGGTGATCGACATCATGAAGGCTGGCGGCCTGGTGGTGGCCGGCACCGATACGCCCAATGCCATCAACCTCCACGGCGAGTTGATGTCCTACCGCCTGGCCGGCATGGCGCCGTTTGATGTCCTCAAGACCGCGACGGTGAATCCCGCCCGGGCGCTGGGGCTCGAGGCTGGAACGATCGAAGCCGGCAAGCTCGCCGACATCATCATGATCGACGGCGATCCGCTCGAGAACATCGCCAACACCGTCAAGGTGCGCAAGGTGATGGCCAACGGACGGATGCACGACGTCGCGCAACTCGTCGCGACGAAGCAGTAGAATTAGAGGAGGCTAGGAGATCAGGAGCAATGTTTTTTTGAAATGCCTGCTCCTGCTCTCTTGATCTCCTGTTGAGTCCCCTGAACCACCATGATCATCTACGGGATTAACCCGGTCGCCGAGGCGATCAAGAGCGGTCGCGTGAAGGAAATTCGCGTCGCCGAGCGGTCTGATGAGCGCCTCCAGCGTCTCCTGGACGATGCGGCGCATCACGGCGTGCGCGTCCGGCGGGTGCCGCGGGACGTGCTCGACAACGAAGCGCGCGGCGGGTCCCACCAGGGGGTGGTCGCCGATGTCGCCAAGCGCGCCGAGGTCACGCTGGACGACCTGGCCAGCGGCGCTGATGGTCCGCCGTTGATCGTGGTCCTGGACGAGGTTGAGGATCCCCAGAACGTGGGTGCCATTCTGCGCACCGTGGATGCGTCGGGCGCGACCGGGGTGGTCCGGCAGACCCGCCGGGCGGCTGCCCTCGACGGGGCGGCGGCGAAGGCCTCGGCCGGGGCCGTCAACTACGTGCCGGTGGCCGACGTCGTCAATATCGCCCGTTCGCTCGAGGAACTAAAAAAAGCCGGGGTCTGGACCCTGGGACTCGACGCCGATGCGGAAATGTCTTACTATGAATGGGATCTCACCCTTCCGACGGCGCTGGTTGTAGGCGCCGAGGGTCACGGGCTGCGACGGCTTGTGAGGGAACGGTGCGACCAGGTGGTCAGCATTCCCATGCTTGGCCATGTGGGCAGTCTAAATGTTTCGGCCGCCACGGCCATCGTCTTGTATGAGGCGGTGAGACAAAGGCGGAGCCGGAGCCGGGGGAGGCCAGAATCCTGAGGATTCGGCCGTTTGCACCCCGGAGCAGAGTAGGACGTTGAAGAGTGACCTTGTTGAGACCGGTGTCCCTGCCGGTTGCATAGCTGGCACAAGTCGTGCTAGCATTCCCGTTTTGTCTAGGCTGGCGTAGCTCAGCCCGGTAGAGCAGCTGATTTGTAATCAGCCGGTCGGGGGTTCAAATCCCTTCGCCAGCTCCATCTTTGAGCACGCTGGAGCCAGGACGGGCAGCAATACAGGGGTCATCCTCACAAGACAGTACCGGCTCGGCGAGCCGGAAAGACCAAGGGGCAGGTGGCGGAGCGGTCAATCGCAACAGACTGTAAATCTGTCGCCCCAGTGGCTACGAAGGTTCGAATCCTTCCCTGCCCACCAGCCTTCGCTCTGGGGCTATAAACGTGAGAGTGCCGATCAGGCGGAACTGGCCGGGATCGGAAAAGGGCGCAGAAGTGCAATATCGGCGGGTGAAACCCCGCCGAAGCGCCGAGCAGTAAGTGGAGTGGCGAGGCGCGAAGGCGGGAGTAACTCAGTGGTAGAGTCACAGCCTTCCAAGCTGTTGGTCGCGGGTTCGATCCCCGTCTCCCGCTCCACTCGACGCGCCGTGCGGCCCGCCTCCGGCGAGCCGCAGGCTCGCTCGCGGCAGGCCATTCGACGGTCGAGTGTCCTGGGCGAGTGATCGAGCGGCTCGAGCCGTTCGATCGCGAGGCGAAGGGCATTGGCGGCGCGGGTCGAAGGACAGACGCTGATGTAGCTCAGTAGGTAGAGCACGTCCTTGGTAAGGACGAGGTCACCGGTTCGATCCCGGTCATCAGCTCCAAGTTTGAATGGTGAGAGCTTCGGTTGGCGAGCCCAGCCGGATGGGCAGTAACACCCTAAACCGACGCGGCACGAAGCCGGGTCGTAAGGAAGCGAGCGCAGACGAGTCATGGCGAAAGAGAAATTCGATCGGTCCAAACCACACGTTAACGTCGGCACCATTGGCCATATCGACCACGGCAAGACTACGCTCACCGCGGCCCTGACCAAGGTTTCGGCCGACAAGGGCTGGGGCAAGTTCGTGCCCTACGACCAGGTCGCCAAGGCGTCCGAGTCGCAGGGGCGCCGCGACGAGACCAAGATTTTGACGATTGCGACCTCGCACGTCGAGTACAGCACGGCCAACCGGCACTACGCGCACGTCGATTGCCCCGGCCACGCCGACTACATCAAGAACATGATCACGGGCGCGGCGCAGATGGACGGCGCCATCCTCGTGGTGAGCTGCATCGACGGCCCGATGCCGCAGACCCGCGAGCACGTGCTGCTCGCCAAGCAGGTCAACGTGCCGTACCTCGTGGTCGCCCTGAACAAGGTTGACGCGGTGGACGACAGCGAGCTGGTCGACCTGGTGGAACTCGAAGTCCGCGAGTTGCTCAAGGGCTATGGCTTCCCCGGCGACGATGTCCCGGTGGTCCGCGTGTCGGCGCTCGGCGCCATCAACGGCGACCCCAAGGGCGTCGAGTCGGTGGCCAAGCTGATGGAGGCGCTCGACACCTACATTCCGCTGCCGGAGCGTGATGTCGACAAGCCGTTCCTGATGCCGATCGAAGACGTGTTCTCGATCTCGGGTCGTGGCACGGTCGTCACCGGCCGCATCGAGCGCGGCCAGGTCAAGGTCGGCGAGGAAATCGAGATCGTCGGCTTCAAGCCCAGCGAGAAGAAGGTGGTCACCGGCGTCGAGATGTTCCGCAAGCTGCTCGATTCGGGCCAGGCGGGCGACAACGTCGGCGTGCTGCTGCGCGGCGTGGAAAAGGACGACATCGAGCGCGGCCAGGTGCTGGCCAAGCCCGGTTCGATCAAGCCGCACACCAAGTTCAAGGCCGAGGTCTACGTGTTGTCGAAGGATGAGGGCGGCCGTCACACCCCGTTCTTCAACGGCTACCGCCCGCAGTTCTACCTGCGGACGACCGACGTGACCGGCACGCTGAACCTCAACGAAGGCGTGGAGATGATCATGCCGGGCGACAACACCAGCGTGACCGTCGAGCTGATTGCCCCGGTGGCGCTCGAGCAGGGCGCGCGCTTCGCCATTCGCGAAGGCGGCCGCACGGTGGGCGCCGGTTCGGTTACCGAAGTTATCGAATAGGCGGGTTAGGCAGGTCGGGCGGGTCAGGCCGGTGGGGTTTGCCCATACCAGCCCCACCCGCCTGACCAGGCTCACCGGCCTTGGGGAACAGCAATGAGAGACATCATTCAAATGGCGTGCGGCGAGTGCAAACGCCGGAACTACAGCACGACCAAGAACAAGAAGAAGACGACCGAGCGGCTGGAAATGAAGAAGTACTGCCGCTTCTGCCGGAAACACCAGCCGCACAAGGAGCAGAAGTAGGCGCGAAGGCCAGTAGCTCAATTGGCAGAGCACCGGTCTCCAAAACCGGGGGTTGGGGGTTCGATTCCCTCCTGGCCTGCCATCCATGACTGCGGCACGCGACGCTTTGCGAACCGATGAGCACCGAGATTATTGAGCAGCCCGGCGAGCGCGCCCCTTCGGGGCCCCTGGGCTGGTGGCAGCGTGCGGGGGAGTTTTTCTCCGAGGTGCGCAACGAGATGAAGCGGGTCACGTGGCCCTCGCAGCGCGAGGTCTACGCGACGACCGTGGTCGTGATTCTCACGTCGGTGTTCTTCGGGGTCTACCTGTTTGGCGTCGACTTGCTGTTCGGCCGCGCGGCCGAATGGGTGTTTCGCCGCTTCGGAGGCGCGTAAATGACCGACGTCGCCGCCAAGAACTGGTACATCGTCCACACCTACTCGGGCTTCGAGAACAAGGTGAAGGAGTCGCTCGAGGAGCGGGTCAAGGCGTACGGGCTGCAGGATGAGATCGGCGAAGTCCTGATTCCGAAGGAAGACATCATCGAGAAGCGCAACGGCAAGGAAGTCAAGACTGCCCGCCGCTTCTTTCCAGGCTACATCCTGGTTGAGATGAACATGACCGACAACGCGTGGCACGTCGTCAAGAACACGCCGAAGGTCACGGGGTTTGTCGGCGCCGGGGCCAAGCCGACGCCGATCAGCCGCGAAGAGGTCGAGCAGATCCTTGACCAGGTGAAGACCGCGGCCGAGAAGCCGCGACCGAAGTACACGTTCGACAAGGGTGACCAGGTCCGCATCAACGAGGGGCCGTTCACCGGCTTCAACGGCGCGGTGGACGAGGTCAACGCGGAGAAGAACACGTTGAAGGTCATGGTGACCATCTTCGGCCGCGCCACCCCGGTCGAACTCGATTTTCTGCAGGTTGAGAAACTGTAATGGCGAAAAAAGTTCAGGCAATGGTGAAGCTCCAGATTCCCGCCGGCAAGGCCACTCCGGCCCCGCCCGTGGGCACGGCGCTTGGTCCGCACGGCGTCAACATCATGGACTTCGTCAAGGCCTTCAACGCGAAGACGGCCAAGGACGACGGGCTGATCATCCCCGCGGTGGTGACGATCTATTCGGATCGCTCCTACACCTTCATCACCAAGACGCCGCCGGCGTCGGTGCTGCTCAAGAAGGCGGCGAACCTCGCCAAGGGGTCCGCGGTGCCCAACAAGAACAAGGTCGGCCAGGTGACGGCCAAGCAGGTGGAAGACATCGCCAAGCTGAAGATGCCCGACCTCAATACCGATTCAGTCGAATCGGCGATCCGCACCGTGTCGGGCACGGCGCGTTCGATGGGACTCGACGTAGTCGGATAGGCAAGTGGGAGGTCCGCTTTGGCGGCCCGTTAACACCACGGTTGGAGAAACATGAGAACACACGGCAAGAAATACACGGCGGCCCGCGAACAGGTGGAGAACAAGCTGTATCCCCTGGCTGATGCGCTTCCGCTCGTGCAGAAGGTCAAGTTCGCCAAGTTCGACGAGACCGTGGCGCTGTCGATTCGCCTCGGTGTCGATCCCAAGCACGCCGACCAGATGGTGCGCGGCACCGTGGTGCTGCCGCACGGCCTGGGCAAGTCCAAGAGCGTGCTGGTGATCGCCGGTCCGGACAAGCAGAAGGAAGCGCTCGAAGCCGGCGCCGACATCGTCGGCGGCGAGGAACTGGTCGAGAAGATCAATGGCGGCTGGACCGCGTTTGATGCCGTGGTGGCGACACCCGACATGATGCGGGCGGTCGGCAAGCTGGGCAAGGTGCTCGGCCCGCGCGGCCTGATGCCGAACCCGAAGACCGGCACCGTGACGCCCAACGTGGCGCAGGCGGTGAAGGAAATCAAGGCCGGCAAGGTCGAGTTCCGCGTCGACAAGACCGGCATCGTGCACGCCCCGGTCGGCAAGATTTCGTTCTCGGCCGAGAACCTGGTCGACAACGCGACCGCGCTGATTGACAGCATCGTGCGGGCCAAGCCGGCGGCGGCCAAGGGCAAGTACCTGAAGAGCATCACGGTGTCGTCGACCATGGGCCCCGGCGTCAAGATCGATGAGAGCGGCGTCGAAACCGCCGTGAAGAAGTAGGCGGGGGAAGCAGATATCATGGCAGTGACACGAGCCGACAAGACCGCCACAGTGGAAACACTGGAAGGCATGTTCAAGGGCGCCGAGGTGGCGATCCTTCTGGACTACAAGGGCATCAACGTGCCGCAGGTGACCGAGCTGCGCTCGCAGCTGCGCAAGTCGAAGGCCAACTACAAGGTGGTCAAGAACTCGCTGGCCAAGCGCGCCCTCAAGGGCACCGCCTACGAGACCCTGACTGCGCACTTCGAGGGCACGACCGGTGTCGTCTACACCGACGGCGACCCGGTGGCGCTGGCCAAGACGCTGACGACCTTCATGAAGACGGTGCCGTCGCTGCAGATCAAGGCGGCGGTGGTCCAGGGCCAGGCCCTGAAGGCGGCGGAAGTGGCGAGTCTTGCCACCCTGCCGGGCAAGCCGGAACTCTACGCGAAGCTGCTCTTCCTCCTCCAGGCCCCGATGGTGAACCTGGTGCGCGTGCTGAACGCGGTGCCGAGGGACCTGATGAGCGTGCTCGTGCAGGCGGAAGAGAAGCGAAAAGAATCATAGGGTAGGGACCCTCGACGTTTTACTTTTTAAGGAGCGATAGCAATGGCCGACGTGAATCAGCAGCAGGTGATCGAATACATCAAGGGCATTTCCGTGATGGAGCTCTCGCAGCTCGTCAAGGCGCTCGAGACCGAACTCGGCGTGTCGGCAGCGGCCGCCATGCCGATGGCGATGCCGATGGGCGGCGGCGCGGCGGCCGGCGGCGGCGCGGCGGCGGCGGAAGAGCAGACCGAGTTCACGGTGGTCCTGACCGACGTGGGCGGCAACAAGATCAACGTGATCAAGACCGTGCGCGAAGTCACCAGCCTCGGCCTGAAGGAAGCCAAGGACCTCGTCGAGGGCGCGCCCAAGCCGATCAAGGAAGGCGTGACCAAGGAAGAGGCCGCGGGCATCAAGAAGAAGTTCGAGGACGCCGGCGCCAAGGTCGAGATCAAGTAACACCTCGATCGACGCGGACAGTTCAGTCGTGGTGACGGACACCGGGGGTGCGCCCCTGGTGTCCGCCGTACGTTTTTTTCACCCTCCGGGATCCCGAGCGACGCATGTACAGCCTTCCGAAAAACGTCTATCGCGAGCGTAAGGACTTTTCGAAGATCAAGACCACGGTTCCGATTCCGAACCTGATCGAGATCCAGCGGAAGAGTTACGAACGCTTCTTGCAGATGAACCGTCTGCCCTCGGAGCGCGAGGACCAGGGCCTGCAGTCGGTGTTCAAGTCGGTGTTCCCGATCAGCGACTTCCGCGAGAACTCGTCGCTCGAGTTCATCGAGTACTCGATCGGCAACTGGGAGTGCAAGTGCGGCAAGCTCCAGGGCCTGCACCACCTGCGCAAGCCGTGCAAGAGCTGCGGCCACACGCTGACCTGCGATCCCTACGGCGACAAGGATGTCCTGTGCCCGAAGTGCGGCACCGGCAACCAGGCCCGCGGCGACGTCTGTGACATTTGCAGCAATACCGTCGCCCTCAAGCTGAAATACGACGTCGACGAGTGCCAGGAGCGCGGCATGACCTATGCCGTGCCGCTGAAGGTGACGATCCGCCTGGTGGTCTGGAACAAGGACCCCGAGACCGGCGTCAAGACCATTCGCGACATCAAGGAGCAGGAGGTCTATTTCGGCGACATCCCGCTGATGACCGACAACGGCACCTTCATCATCAACGGTACCGAGCGCGTCATCGTGTCGCAGCTCCACCGCTCGCCGGGCGCCTTCTTCCACTCGGAAGACAAGAATCTCTACGTCGCCCAGATCATTCCGTACCGCGGATCGTGGGTCGAGTTCGAGTACGACACCAAGAACCTGCTCTATGTGCGGATCGACCGCAAGCGCAAGTTCCTGGCCTCGGTGTTCCTGCGCGCCCTCGGGCTGCGCGGCGCCGATGAAATCATCCGCACCTTCCACCAGGTCGACCGCCTCAACCTGCGCGACAACGCGCTGTTCTGGTCGGTGGGCGAGGGCCTGGTCGGCCAGCGCTCGCGCCGCGACGTCAAGGCCGGCGACATCTCGATCGGTGAAGGCAAGAAGATCACCAAGACCCACATCGAGGGCCTGCGCAAGGCCGGGGTCAAGGACATCGCGATTACCGACGAGGCGCTCGAAGGCGCCTTCGCCGCCGCCGACATCGTCGACCCCGCCACCGGCGAGGTGCTGCTCGAGGCCAACGACGAGTTGAGCCAGCGGGTGGTGGCGATGGCGCACGAGAAGGGCGTCGAGAAGATCGACGTGTTCTTCCCGGAGCGCGACGAAGTGGGGCCGATCATGTCGGCCACGCTCAAGAAGGACCCGATCCGCACGCACGAAGAGTCGCTGATCGAGATCTACCGCCGCCTGCGTCCGGGCGACCCGCCCACGCTCGACAGCTCGCGCACGCTGTTTGAGAACATGTTCTTCAACCCGCAGAAGTACGACTTCTCGCGGGTCGGCCGGCTCAAGCTGAATACCAAGCTGAAGCTGACCACGCCGCTCGATGAGCGCATCCTGCATCCGCAGGACTTCTACGAGGTGATTAGCTACCTCCTGAAGCTGCGCAAGAACGCGGCCAACGTCGACGACATCGATCACCTCGGCAACCGCCGCGTCCGCTCGGTCGGCGAACTGCTCGAGAACCAGTTCCGCATCGGCCTGGTCCGCATGGAGCGCGCGATCAAGGAGAAGATGTCGGTCTACCAGGAAATGGCCACGGCCATGCCGCACGACCTGATCAACGCGAAGCCGGTCATGGCGGCCATTCGCGAGTTCTTCGGGTCGTCGCAGCTGTCGCAGTTCATGGACCAGACCAACCCGCTGTCGGAAGTGACGCACAAGCGCCGCCTCTCCGCCCTCGGGCCGGGCGGCCTGTCGCGCGAGCGCGCCGGCTTCGAAGTCCGCGACGTGCACACCACGCACTACGGGCGCATCTGCCCGATTGAGACGCCGGAAGGCCCGAACATCGGCCTGATCAGCTCGCTCAGCTCGTACGCCCGGATCAACGAGTTCGGGTTCATCGAGTCGCCCTACCGCAAGGTCAAGAACGGCCAGGTCATCGACTACGTGATGGTGACCAATGCCGGCGGCCACCCGAAGTACAAGAACGGGGAAATCGTCGAGGCCGACGACCTGGTGGGGGCGGATGGCCGCGCCAAGAAGAAGGGCGTCGAGTTCGAGCCCTACTGCTTCTACCTGTCGGCGTGGGAAGAAGACAACTACATCATCGCCCAGGCCAACGTGGAGCTGGACGAGAACATGCGCATCAAGAACGACCGCGTCAATGCCCGGCAGACCGGCAACTTCATCCTCGCCGCGCGCGAGCAGGTGCAGTTTGTCGACGTCTCGCCCAAGCAGCTGGTGTCGGTCGCCGCCTCGCTGGTGCCGTTCCTCGAAAACGACGACGCCAACCGCGCCTTGATGGGATCGAACATGCAGCGCCAGGCGGTGCCGCTGCTGCGGGCGCAGGCGCCCTACGTCGGCACCGGCATGGAGTACATCACCGCGCGCGACTCGGGCGCGGTCGCCGTCGCCCGCCGCACCGGCGTGGTGGATTTCGTCGACAGCACCCGCATCGTCGTGCGGGTCGAGTCGGAGTCGGACATCAACGAGGACATGGGCGCGGACATCTATCCGCTGACCAAGTTCAAGCGCTCGAACCAGAACACCTGCATCAATCAGAAGCCGATTGTGCGGGAGGGCCAGCGCGTGCAGAAGGGCCAGGTCCTCGCGGACGGCCCGTGCACGGAGCTGGGCGAACTGGCGCTCGGCCGCAACGTGCTGGTGGCATTCATGCCCTGGCGCGGCTACAACTTCGAAGACGCCATCCTGGTGTCGGAGAAGATGGTGCGCGACGATTACTACACCTCGATCCACATCGAGGAGTTTGAAATCGAAGCGCGCGACACCAAGCTCGGGCCTGAGGAGATCACCCGCGATATCCCGAACGTGTCGGAAGGCTATCTGGCCGATCTCGACGATAGCGGCATCATCCGCATCGGCGCGGCGGTCAAGCCCGGCGACATCCTGGTCGGCAAGGTCACGCCCAAGGGCGAGACCCAGCTGACGCCGGAAGAAAAGCTGCTCCGCGCGATCTTCGGCGAGAAGGCCGGCGACGTGCGCGACGCCTCCCTGATTTGCCCGCCGGGCATCGAGGGCATCATCGTCGGCGTGAAGATCTTCTCCCGCAAGGGCATCGAGAAGGATGACCGCGCGAAAGCGATCGAGCAGGAAGAGCTCGACATGATGGAGAAGAACCTGCAGGACGAAATCCGCATCCTGCACGACGAGACCAAGAAGCGGGTCATCAACATGCTGCAGGGCCAGACCCTGCGCGCCGACCTGTTCGACGAGTTCGGCCGCGAGCGGCTGCACAAGAAGGGCCAGCAGCTGACGATCGAGGCGATGCAGCCGGTGCCCTTCCTGGCGCTGGTGCGGGCGAAGATCCAGACCGACGATGCAGCGATGGAGCCGGATCTGCGGCTGGTCGAAGAGCGCACGGAACGGCAGGTCGAGGTCGTCAAGCAGCTGTTCGAGGAGAAGAAGGAAAAGATTCGCCGTGGCGACGAACTGCCGCCGGGCGTGATCAAGCTGGTCAAGGTCTATGTCGCGATGAAGCGCAAGCTGTCGGTCGGCGACAAGATGGCCGGCCGCCATGGTAACAAGGGCGTGATCGCGCGCATCCTGCCGGAAGAGGACATGCCCTACCTGCCGGACGGAACGCCGGTGGAGATTGTCCTCAATCCGCTCGGCGTGCCGTCGCGTATGAACGTCGGCCAGATCCTGGAGACGCATCTGGGCTGGGCCGCGCATGCGCTGGGCCTCTACTTCGCCACCCCTGTGTTCGACGGGGCGACGGAGAAGGAAATCATGGGCTGGCTCGACCAGGCCGGCCTCGACCAGAAGGGCGGCAAGACCCGCCTGGCTGACGGCATGACCGGTGTCGAGTTCGAGCAGGACGTGACCGTGGGTTACATCTACATGCTCAAGCTGTCGCACCTGGTCGACGACAAGATCCACGCCCGGTCGATCGGGCCGTACTCGCTGATTACGCAGCAGCCGCTGGGCGGCAAGGCCCAGTTCGGCGGCCAGCGATTCGGCGAAATGGAAGTGTGGGCGCTCGAGGCGTATGGCGCCGCGCACATCCTGCAGGAATTGCTCACCGCGAAGTCGGACGATGTGACCGGCCGCGCGAAGATTTACGAATCAATCGTGAAGGGCGACGCGTCCTTCACGGCGGGACTCCCCGAGTCGTTCAATGTGCTCATCCGCGAGCTGCAGTCGCTGTGTCTTGACGTGGAACTCATCTCCACGAAACGCAAGCCGGCGGAACTGACCGAAGAAGTCCCGGCCGAGCCGGTGCTGGAGGGTTGATGAACATGAGACCAAGCTTCACCGACGCGAAGACGACCCTGCGCGCCGACTTTGACGCGATCCGGATCAGTCTGGCGTCGCCGGAGAAGATCGAGCAGTGGTCGTTCGGCGAGGTGACCAAGCCGGAAACGATCAACTACCGCACGTTCAAGCCGGAACGCGACGGCTTGTTCTGCGCCAAGATCTTCGGGCCGATCACCGACTGGGAATGCCTGTGCGGCAAGTACAAGCGCATGAAGCATCGCGGCGTGATCTGCGACAAGTGCGGCGTCGAAGTGACGCAGGCCAAGGTGCGCCGCGAGCGCCTGGGCCACATCAAGCTGGCGACCCCGGTGAGCCACGTCTGGTTCTTCAAGGGCCTGCCCAGCCGCATCGGGCACCTGCTCGACATCTCGCTGCGCGACCTCGAGCGCGTGCTCTACTTCGAGGCCTACGTGGTGGTGGATCCGATGGACACCAAGCTGGTGCAGAACCAGCTGTTGACCGAGGACCAGTTCCGCAAGGCCCGTGAAGAGTACGGCTACTCGAAGTTCAAGGCGCAGATGGGCGCCGAGGCGATCAAGGAACTGCTGCGGCGCGTCAGCGTCGACAAGCTGGCGGTCGAGATGCGCGAGAAGATGCGCACCGAGACCTCGGCACAGAAGAAGCTGAAGCACGCCAAGCGCCTGAAGGTGGTCGACGCCTTCCGCAAGTCGAGCAACAAGCCGGAGTGGATGATCCTGGACGTGGTGCCGGTGATTCCGCCCGAACTGCGCCCGCTGGTGCCGCTCGACGGCGGCCGCTTCGCCACTTCGGACCTGAACGACCTCTATCGCCGCGTCATCAACCGCAACAACCGGTTGAAGAAGCTGATGGAGCTCAAGGCGCCCGACGTCATCATCCGCAACGAAAAGCGCATGCTCCAGGAAGCGGTGGACGCGCTGTTCGACAACGGCCGCCGCGGCCGCGTGCTGCGCGGCGCCAACAACCGTCCGCTCAAGTCCCTGAGCGACACGCTCAAGGGCAAGCAGGGCCGCTTCCGCCAGAACCTGCTCGGCAAGCGCGTCGACTACTCCGGCCGTTCGGTGATCGTCGTCGGTCCCGAGCTGAAGCTGCACCAGTGCGGCCTGCCCAAGAAGATGGCGCTCGAGCTGTTCAAGCCGTTCATCTACAACAAGCTCGAGGAGCGCGGCCTGGTCGCGACCATCAAGCAGGCCAAGGAAATGGTCGAAAAGCAGGTCCCGGAAGTGTGGGACGTGCTCGAAGAGGTCATTCGCGAGCATCCCGTGCTGCTCAACCGCGCGCCGACGCTGCACCGCCTGGGCATCCAGGCGTTCGAGCCGGTGCTGGTTGAGGGCAAGGCCATCCGCATCCACCCGCTCGTCTGCACGGCGTTCAACGCCGACTTCGACGGCGACCAGATGGCGGTGCACATCCCGTTGTCGCCCGAGGCGCAGATTGAAGCCTCGACGCTGATGATGTCGTCGAAGAACATCCTGTCGCCCAGCAATGGCACGCCGGTCGCGGTGCCGTCGCAGGACGTCGTACTCGGCTGCTACTACCTGACCAAGGCCAAGCCGGGCGCCAAGGGTGAAGGCCGCGCCTTCGCCAGCGTCAACGACGTGGTGCTGGCGCTCGAAGCCGGCGAGCTCGAGACGCTGACGCCGATCCGGCTGCGCTACACCGGTCCGCTGCAGGACATGGCGTCGACCCGCGACGACCAGGACGTGCTGCACGCCGAAGTGCAGATGGTCGAGAACAAGATCATCAACACCACGGTCGGCCGCGTGATCTTCAACAACGCGCTGCCCAAGAACATCCCGTTCGTCAACGGCATGCTCAAGAAGAAGGGCCTGCAGCAGCTGGTGCAGCGCTGCTACCTGACCACCGGTCTCGACAACACGGTCGAGATGCTCGACAACCTGAAGCAGACCGGCTTTACCTATGCCACCCGCTCGGGCATGTCGATCGGCATTCAGGACCTGATCATTCCGCAGAACAAGGCGGTGCTGTCGCAGAACGCCCACGACGAAGTGATCAAGGTCGAGCAGCAGTACCTCGAAGGCGCCATCACCAACGGCGAGCGTTACAACAAGGTGATCGCGGTGTGGTCGGACGTCACCGAGAAGATTGCCGACGCCATGTTCGGCGAGATGGAGCAGCGGGACAAGGAAGGCAAGTTCAACCCCGTCTACATCTTCGCCGACTCCGGCGCCCGTGGTTCGAAGCAGCAGATCCGCCAGCTGGCGGGCATGCGCGGCCTGATGGCGAAGCCGTCGGGCGAAATCATCGAGCAGCCGATCAAGGCCAACTTCCGCGAAGGCCTGTCGGTGCTCGAGTACTTCATCTCGACTCACGGTGCGCGCAAGGGCCTGGCCGACACGGCGCTGAAGACCGCCGACTCGGGCTACCTGACCCGCCGCCTGGTCGACGTGGCGCAGGACGTGATCGTCTCGGATCACGACTGCGGCACCCTGGACGGCATCGAGGCCCGGGCGATCGTCGAAAGCGGTGAGGTCATCGAGCCGCTGCGCGACCGCATCATCGGCCGCGTGTCACTCGAGAAGATCATGGACCCGATCAAGGGCGGCGTGATCCTCGACTTCAACCAGGAGATCGACGAAGAGCTGGCGGCCGATGTGCAGGACGCCGGCATCGAGAAGGTCAAAATTCGCTCGGTGCTGACCTGCGCGTCACGCCGTGGCGTCTGCAAGCGCTGCTACGGCCGCGACCTGTCCACCGGCAAGCTGGTCGAACTGGGCCTGGCGGTCGGCGTGGTCGCCGCGCAGTCGATCGGTGAACCCGGCACGCAGCTGACGATGCGCACGTTCCACATCGGCGGCACGGCCTCCCGTATTTCGGACCAGTCGACGCTCGATTCGAAGCACAAGGGCGTGGCCAAGTACGAGAACCTGCAGACCGTGGCGCGGCCCAACCCCGCCGGCGGTTCCGACATCATCGTCATGAACCGCACCGGCTTCATCGCCGTGCTCGACGACAAGGGCCGCGACCGCGAGCGCTACCAGGTGGTCTACGGCGCGCGGCTCAAGGTGAAGGACGGCGAGGCCGTCGACATCGGCAAGATCCTGGTCGAGTGGGATCCTTACACCTTCTCGATCCTCACCGAGGAACCGGGCCAGATCCGGTTCAAGGACATCATCGACGGCGTCACCGTCCAGGAAGATCTCGACGAGGTCACGGGCCTGTCCCGCCTCATCGTCGTCGACTCGCCGGACGAGAAGAAGCAGCCGACGGTGGAGATCAAGTCGGCCAACGGCACCACGGTGCGCCGCTACATCATGCCGGTCAGTGCCCACCTGATGGTGCAGGACGGCGAGATGGTCAACGCCGGCGACGTGCTGGCGAAGATTCCGCGCGAGACCACCAAGACCAAGGACATCACCGGCGGCTTGCCGCGCGTGGTGGAATTGTTCGAGGCCCGCAAGCCCAAGGATCCGGCCGTGATCAGCGAGATCGACGGTTCGGTCAAGTACGGCGGCGTCGTCAAGGGTCAGCGCAAGATCATGATCGTGGCCGACGATCCGAACGCCGAGCCGCGTGAATACAGCATCCCGCGTGGCGTGCACGTCAACGTCCAGGAGGGCGACCGGGTTCGCGCCGGCGACCCGCTGATGGACGGCCCCTCGAACCCGCACGACATTCTTCACGTGCTGGGCGAGAAGGAACTGCAGAAGTACCTCGTGAACGAAATTCAGGAGGTTTACCGCCTGCAGGGCGTGAACATCAACGACAAGCACATCGAGGTGATCACCCGCCAGATGATGCGCTGGGTCCGCGTCGAAGACGTGGGCGACACGGAATTCCTGGTCGACGAACAGGTCGACAAGTTCCGGTTCATGGAAGAGAACGAGCGCGTCATCGGCAACGGCGGCCACCCGGCCAAGGCCCAGCCGCTGCTGCTCGGCATCACCAAGGCGTCGCTGTCGACCGAGTCGTTCATCTCGGCGGCCAGTTTCCAGGAGACCACGCGCGTCCTCACCGAGGCCGCCATCTCCGGGAAGATCGACTACCTGCGCGGCCTGAAGGAGAACGTGACGATGGGACGCCTGATCCCCGCCGGCACGGGCTTCTGGTGGTATCGCCACGTGCAGATCCCGGCGGACGAACCGCCACCGCCGCCGCCGGTGCTGCAGCCGAGCGACGAGGATCTGGAAATGGACCGCGAGATGGGGGAATACCTCATCGAACCGGACGAGGCCGAAGCCAGGGGCATTACCGAAGTCGAGTAGGCTTCGGTGGAGGCAACCCTTCAGGGTTGCGTATCCTGAAACACCGAAAGGCCCCAGAGAGCAACTCTCTGGGGCCTTCTTCTTTTTGGGCGCCTACTTGCCCTGGCTCTTGGCCACCGTCACGTTGACCACACGTCGTCCACCCAAACGCCGCCCGGCCCCTCGATGCCCGGCCGGATCGCCGCGTCCGCATGCTCCGCTAACCAGTTCTGGCGCGGCCGCTTCCCGCCCCGAGCTTGACATGACAAAGCGATGAAAACATCATCATGGCATGTCCAAGACCATGGTCCAGATCCGCAATGTCCCGGCCGCGTTCCATCGCCGGCTGAAGGCGCGAGCCGCGATCGAAGGCATGTCGATGTCCGACTTCGTCTTGCGCGAGGTCGGCAAGGCGCTGGACCGGCCGACCCGCCAGGAGGTGCTGGACCGCTTGACCGCCGGAGCTGCTCGCCAGCTGCCGCGCGACCCCGCTGAGGTGATTCGCGACGGGCGAGCCGAGCGGTGATCGTGCTCGACGCGTCGGCGCTGGTCGAGCTGCTGCTCGAGACCGCCTCGGGGCACCGGATTGCCGCGCTGATTGCCGACCCGGCCGTCGCTCTTCATGTGCCCCATCTCGCCGATATCGAGGTGACGCAAGCCCTGCGACGGTACGAGCGCGACGGCGCGATTGGCGAAGGGGAAGCAGAAGGCGCGATCGGCGTGCTGCATACACTCGACCTTCAACGTCACGCGCATGAGCCGCTGCTTGACCGTGTCTGGGAACTGCGTCACAACATGAGTGCCTACGACGCGGTTTATGTCTCTCTGGCCGAGGTACTCGACGCCCGGCTGCTGACCTGCGACCGCCGACTGGCCCGCGCGCCAGGTGGACGGGCGCGCTTGGAGTTTGTGAAGGAAGGTGAGCGACATGACAACGACCAGTGATGCCACGGCCCGCGCTGCCCTGAGGCAAATGGCCGCGACCCTGGCCTATCGGGCCGCCAAGGTCCTTCGGGACGTGCCGCCGTCCTTCGCCCACCAGGCCTTCGGCGACGCCACCCGCCAACCGGTGCGCATCGTCGCTCATATGGCCGACCTGATGGCGTGGGGCGTGTCAATGGCCGGTGGCGTCACGGAATGGAAGCCGGCCGGTAGCGACAACTGGGACACCGAGGTCGATCGGTTCTTCGCGGGCCTGGCGGCCCTTGATGCGGAGCTGGCGGCAGACGGGCCATTGGCCGGTTCGATCGACCAGTTGATCCAGGGGCCGCTTGCCGATGCGCTGACGCACGTCGGCCAGTTGGCGATGCTCCGCGGGATGGCCGGCGCGCCGGTCAGGCCCGAGAGCTACGCGCGCGCGACGATCGAGCCCGGGCGGGTCGGCCGTGACCAGGCTCCACCCGGCCGCGAGTTTGATGGCGACGCCAGCGCGAGACGATAGCGCCTACCAGATCACCTTCACGGCCCCGGCCCGCTCGATTTCGATATCGCGCGTGAGCAAGGGCAGGTCCAGTGCCTGTGCCGCAGCGACGATGAGCGCATCGAACGGATCGCGGTTGAATCGCAGCTCGTCGGCGGCCACGACCTGCTCACGACTCAGATCGAGAGGCTGATAGGCGGCGTTGGTGAACAAGTCATCGAAGAACCCGCGTGACGTCCGCCGCAGGTTCACCCGGCCGGCCCTTGCCAGCAGCATCACTTCCCACATGACCGCCACGGGCACGTAGACCAGGGCACGGCGTGCCTCGGCCGCCCGAAACACCGCGGCTGCCTTCGGTCCGAGTCCACGCCCGCCGGCGGCGTGGAACAGCAGGGCATGGGTATCGGTGACAACGGCGTCGCTGTCAGCCACGGGCCTTCTTCTTTCTGGATGCGGCCGTGGTTGAACGTGGCGCTCGCTCGAGGGAACCCCCGATTGAGCGCGTCAGGGAATCGGTGAACCCGGCTCGGACAGCGGCGTCGGCGCCGGCCAGCAGGGGATCCTCGGCCAGGTCGATCGTGCCGACGACCGACCGTGCCGGCTCGCTACCGCCCAGGCGTCCGGCCCGCGCTTCGGCTACCAGCTGGTCGACGGCTGCGCTGACGCTGCCGCCCGCCACCACCCGGGCCCTGCCCTTCAGCCAGAGCAGGTTGGATTCCTCAATCGTGAGCGAGATCGGTTGTTTCGCCATGATTACAGCCTAGGCTGTAATCATAGCATTGCCCGATGGTCACCAGATCTTCACCCGATCGGCCGGGGCGCGGTACAGCTTGTCGCCCGGCTTCAGGTTGAAGGCCGCGTAGAACGCGTCGATGTTGGTGAGCGGAACGAAGGCGCGGTAGGCCCCTGGCGAGTGTGAGTCGGTGAGCAGCTGGTTTCTGAGCGCTTCGTCGCGGGTCAGGGTGCGCCAGACCTGGGCCCATCCCATGAAGAACCGCTGGTCGCCGGTGAAGCCGCCAATCACCGGCGCCGGGTTGCCGTTGAGCGAGATCTGGTAGGCCCGGTAAGCCACCGCCAGGCCGCTCAAGTCGCCGATGTTCTCGCCCATGGTCAGCTGGCCATTGATCTTCATACCTGGCAACGGCGCGTACGACTCGAACTGCGCGCCCAGCTTCGCGGCCCGCGCGTCGAAGTTCTTCGCGTCCTCGGCCGTCCACCAGTCGCGCAGGTTGCCGTTGCCGTCGGATTTGCGGCCCTGGTCGTCGAAGCCGTGGCTGATTTCGTGGCCAATGACTCCGCCAATTGCGCCGTAGTTGATCGCATCGTCGGCGTCGACGTTGAAGAAGGGCGCTTGCAGGATGCCGGCGGGAAACGTGATTTCGTTGTTGGTGGAACTGTAGGAGGCGTTCACTGTCTGCGGCGTGAATCCCCAGCGCCAGCGCTCCATCGGCTGACCCAGGCGTGCCCACGACTCGGCGCTCTGGAAGGCGCGGAAGCGCATCTGGTTGCCGACGTGATCGCCGGGCTTGATCTCGAGCTTCGAGAAATCGCGCCACTGATCGGGATAGGCAATCTTGACGCGAAACTTGGCGAGCTTGGCCTGTGCCTCGACTTTGGTCGGCGCCGACATCCACTCGAGTTCGTTGATCCCCACCTTGAACGCGGCGAGCAAATTGCGAATCAGCGCGTCCATCCGCGCTTTGGCCTCGGGCTTGAAGTGCTGATCGATGTAGAGCCGGCCGACTGGCTCGCCAAGCGCCTGCTCGACTTCGGTGACGCCGCGCTTCCATCGCGGCTGCTGCACCTGGCGTCCGGCGATCACCTTGCCGTTGAACTCGAACTGGGAGTCGGCGAACGGCGTTGACAGATCGGAGGCATACGCACTGATCAACCCGAAGGTCAGGTATTCCTTCCAGGTCGCCAGCGGCACATCGGCGAGCAGCGCGTCGACGCCCTTCAGGTAATCGGGCTGGCGGACGATGATGTCGCTGACCGGTGAGGTGGCGCCGGCCGCGGCCAGGTAGGCTTGCCAATCAAAGTGCGGCGTCGCGCTTTGCAGGGCCGCAATGGCCGTCTTGTTATAGGTCGCGTTGCGATCGCGATTGCGCGCGCGGTCCCACTGCAGCTCGGCGAGCTTGGTTTCGAGCGAGACGATGCGCGCGGCCGCGGCCTCGGGTTCGGGCTGGTTGCCAAGGGCAAAGAGGCGCGCGATGTAGGTGTTGTAGGCCTTGCGCGTGGCGGCGAAGCGCTCGTCGTTCCTGAGGTAGTAGTCGCGGTCGGGCATGCCGAGACCCGCCTGTCCCACCTGGACCGCGTACTGTTCGGAGTTACGCGCGTCGGCGCCGACCCCAACCGAGAAGGGCAGTCGCACGCCCAGACGCGCCGCGCGCGCGAACGCGGCCGGCAGTTCGCGGCTGTTGCCGATGCGGGCGATCGCGCTCAACTCGTCCTTGAGGGGCGCGATCCCCAGCGCGTCGATCCGCGCTTCGTCCATGAAGCTCTTGTAGAGGTCGCCGATCTTCTGGCTGTTGGTGCCCGGCGCTGACTGCGACTTGCCCTGGCTCTCGATGATGGTGCGCACCGCCTCCTGGGCGCGGTCGCGCAGAAGGGCGAAGGTGCCAAAGCTGGACTGATCGGCCGGAATCGCCGTGTCGTCGGCCCATCGGCCGTTGACGTAGCGGAAGAAGTCGTCCTGTGGCCGGGCCGTCAGGTCCATGCCGGCAACGTCGATGCCGGGCACGACCGGCGTGGGGACTTGCGCCGCGGTGATCGCGGCGGCCGCGCACAGCGCCACCGCCAGGAGAATGGGTCGGGCAGGCTTCATGGCGCCATTTTATCGCGCCTGCAAGCCCGGGTCATCAGAACGCCTATTTCTTGCGCAAGTGGCCGTACATGAGCTCTTCGGCAAACTCCACGCACTTGTATTCCATCAGCCGCGCATTGGGCTCGCGGCGTCGATAGAGCGGCATGCTCATGGTCCACGGCTTCGAGAACGTCTTCGGATCCTCGATGGTCGCTTCGTATTGCAGGGTATTGGCGTCGATCGCGGTGTAGCGTTCGGTCACCTTCAGCGCGTCGCTGTGGTGATTGCCGGCGCGATCGAACCAGGTCTCCTCCATGTGGTCGGTGACCTCGATCACCAGCGTCTCGCCGTCCCACCGGCCCATTGACCATCCCATCCAGGCCGGCGCCGGGCTCTTCTCCTGGCTGTTCATGCGGACGATGCGGCTGGCGCTGGCGAATTCATACGCAAACAGCACAGTGTCGGCGGACTGCACGATCTGGAACGGGTACGGCATGTAGGTGGCGCGCGGGATGCCGGGCATGAAGCACTTGACCTCGGGATCGAGCGTGGTCCAACTGGCGGCGTTCGCGTTTCGTTTGGCGAGCGCCTCCGGCAGGTAGGGGATCTCGTCGCCGTCGACGACGCCCATGCCGGGGGGCACGCTGAAGGCGGCGCCGAGCGCGAAGACGGGCCCTTGCCTGGCCACGTGCGCCTCGATGTTCCAGTTGGCGGTGTTGTTGGCCTGCCAGATGCCGTTCAGGTCGGGCGTGCCTTCCGGCGTGCGCGGCGCGCGATACGACTGCGGCGTGGCCACGGGGATGGCTCCGCATGCCGCCAGGGCCGAGCCGAGCACGAACGCCGCGAGAGCTGCCGACGCGAGGCGGGTGCGCCTCGTCATCGCGAAGGTCCCTTTGGTTTGGGTTTCTCGTTGGGATCGCGGCCGTCCTTGGGGGCGCCGGTGCCGGACGAGCCCATGAACAACGTGCGGCCGTCCGGAAACGTGATGTCACGGCCATTGGCACGCAGCCGGCCGTCCTTGGCGCGGAAGCCGGCCACCACGATCTCGGTGCCGATCTTGATCGAATCGCGCGAGATGCCGCCGCGCTGCAGCGTGTTCGGCGTGCCGCCCTCCACCATCCAGATTTCCTTCTTGCCGTCCGGCTTGGTGACCTCCATGTGGATCCACGCGTGCGGGTTAATCCACTCCACCCGGGTAACGGGGCCCTTGAGCGTGACCGGCGCCTTGGCGTCGAACTCCGCCGAAAACGCGTGGTGGGCCACGACCGGACCGCCCGCCAGGAGGAGGGCGGCCAGCAGCGTGGGCTTGAGGCGTGTCGCTTGGGGCTTGGGACGGCTGAACATTGCTCGATCTCCTCGCTCGGGGGAGGATATCATTCGCCGCATGCGAAACCTTCACGCGGTTCTCGTCGCGTTGGCCCTGGCGGCCGGCTCGTGGGTGGGCGTGTCGCTGACGGCACAGGCACCGGCGGGGTGGCAGGTGCCGCGGACGCGCGACGGCCGGCCCGACCTGCAGGGAGTGTGGGGCAACAACAGCGTGACCCCCATGACCCGGCCCACGCAGTGGAAAGACAAGGCGTCGCTGACCGACGCCGAACTGGAAGACCTGAAGAAGATGGCCACTCAGTATGTGGACCAGGGCGGTGACGCCATCTTTGGCAACTTCGTCCAGTTGATGCTGAACGCCAAGGATCAGGGCGCGTTCAAGCAGCTGTCCTACGACCCGACCACAGGCAACTACAACCAGTTCTGGATGGCCGATCGCGAGTGGGACCATCGCACGTCGCTCGTCACCGACCCGCCCGACGGGCAGTTGCCGCCGCTCACGCCAGCGGCCGTGGCTCGGCGGGCCGAGGCCGTCAAGGCCAGGGCGGCTCGGGGCCGTGGACCATCGGATGGGCCCGAGGATCGCCCTCTATCCGAGCGCTGCATTTCCTACGGCGCGCCGCGGACGCAGGCCAACTACAACAGCTACACGCAGATCATCCAGTCGCCGGCCACCGTCGTGCTGCTACAGGAGATGATCCACGACGCGCGGGTCGTGCCGTTGACGCCGGGGCCGCGGCTGCCGGCGCGCATCCGCCAGTTGCACGGCGATTCGCGCGGCCGCTGGGACGGCGACACGCTGGTGGTCGAGACCACCAACTACATCAACGGCTTCCAGGGTTCGACCAACAACGTGAAGCTCACCGAGCGCTACACCCGCGTCAGTCCCGACTTCATCAACTGGGAAACCACGGTGGAGGATCCTGACACCTGGGCCAAGCCGTACACGTTCATGATTCGGCTGAAGAAGGCGACGGGACTGATCTACGAATACGCCTGTCATGAAGGCAACTACGCCATGGAAGGCATTCTGGCCGGCGCGCGTGCCGAGGAGCGCCGCCGATGACACCGATGACGGGGCCGCAGATGACGAAGACAGCCCTGGTGACGGGGCCGCAGATGACGAAGACAGCCCTGGTGACGGGGCCGCAGATGACACAGATTACGCAGATGGGGAGGTAGATTGCTGCGCGTAGTTGCCGCGGCGCTGGCACTGGTTGCCTTTCAACACCCGGCCGCCCCGTGGCAGCCATCCTTCGAGCGGGTTCAGCCAGAGCTGTTTGCTACACCAGGAGGCCAGGCCAGCGCCTGGGCCGACGCCGATGGTGATGGCGACCTCGATTACTTCGTGGCCTTCCGCGGCCGGCCCAACCGCTTCTATCGCAACGACCACGGCACCTTCCGCGATGTCGCGGCCGAAGTGGGCCTGGCCGACAACCTTGAGACCCGCGCGGTGGCGTGGGGCGATTTCGATGCCGACGGCGATCCCGATCTCTACATCGGTTTTGCCGATCCCAAGGTGCCGGCCAAGGTCTACCGGAACGACGTGAACGGCACCCGGTTCGTCGATGTGGCCGCCGCCATTGGCGTGAACCTGCGAGGCGTGGCCAGGCAGCCGGCGTGGGTGGACTACGACGGCGATGGCGACCTCGATCTGTTCGCGGCCTTTCGGGATGTGGCGAATAAGCTCCTGCGCAATGACCGGGGCAAGTTCGTGGATGTGACGGCGGCGTCCGGCATCGGCGATACCCGCAAGACTGTCAGCGGCGTGTGGTGGGATTTTGATTTGGATGGCGACCTCGACCTGTTCGTCGCCAATCAGGAGGGCGAAGCCAACGGCCTGTATCGCCAGAACCGCGGCCGCTTCGAGGATGTTGCCGCCGCCATGGGCGTGGCCGGCATACCACGTCCGGCCGCCGACGGCGGTGTCGGCCCCAGCGTCGCTGACTTCGATCTCGACGGCGACCTGGATCTGTTCGTGGCCAACTACGGCCCGAGCGCCCTCTATCGCAACGAAGCGGGGCAGGGCTTTACCGAGGTGTCAAAGGCCAGCGGGATCGACTTGAACGGTCACGGCGTGACGTCGGCGTGGGGTGACCTCAACAACGATGGCCGGCCGGAGCTGTATGTCGGCAACTTCATCGCCGGGCAGCCGCTCTATCGGGACGCGTTGTTCGTCAACCGCGGGACGACGGACGGCGTCTGGGGTTTCGCCGAGGCGCTCCCCGACGTGATCTTGAAACACGATGCCACGCACGGCGTGCAGTTTGTCGACTTCGACGGCGACGGCCGCCTCGACTTGTCGCTGACGAACAACGATCCCGAAGGCGGCGGTCATCCGCTGCTTCGTAACATCGCCACCACGCTGGGCCGCGGCTTCTTTGTTGAGGTGACCGACGAGGCCGGACACCTGACACGGGCGGGGAGCGAGGTGCGGGTGTTCCAGCCCCGCACGCGGCAACTGCTGGCCTCGGCGCTGGTTGATGCCGGCAGCGGTTACTGTTCGCAGAACGCCGTGCCCTCACACCTCGGTGTCCCGGCCACGTGGGCTGGCCGTGTCGATGTCGAGGTGACCACGGTTGTGCAAGGGCAGCGTCGCATCACCTCGATCAAGGGTGTCGCCCCCGCCGCTCATACCCGCCGCCCGTTGCGCGTTACGCCCTGATCAGGGACAGCTCACCGGGATCGAGACCGAGACTGTCTCCAACTGCTGCAAAGAAACCGGCACGAAGAACACGACCGAGGTCTGGGTGGGGCACGAGGCCACTGTCGCCCTCAGCGACACGGTGCCGGTCGTACCCCCCAACGCCGGCGCGGTCAAGGTGCCGGTGAAAATGCTGGGCAGTGTTTGGACGCCAATCGATGAACCTGCTCGCGCGGCCAGGATGGTGCCGGCCTGAACGTTGATTGCCCCGGTGCAGCTGCGGAAGTTACTGGTCGAGTTCGCGGCTGTGCAGCTGAATTGGCCCAGGCCGACCGTCGACGGTCTGTTGCTGGTGGGCGTGGGATTGCCAGTGGTGGTGGTGGTGGTGGTGAACGAGTCGGTCTCCTCAGCGAGCAGCTGCGCCTGTTGGTAGACATAGGCGCCGCCAACGATGCCGCCGACCAGTGCGGTCGTCAACCCGAGGATCTTGCCCATGGATGGACCGGCCGGTGGCGGTGTCACCTGAGTCGGGGCCTGCGTGGGAGCGTTCTGCTCCTCGGTCTTCTGCTTTTCCTCTTTCTTCTCGCAGTCTTCCGCTTCCTTCAGGTCCTTCTGGAAGTCAGCGTCAAGGGTCTTGGGCGATGGATTGGTAAACGCCGGCGAACATGACTGGGCTGCCGCCTTCGCGACCTTGCTGCCGCACGAGGATGTCTTCTCTGGGGGCGGCGGAATGTCGAGGAAGACCTCGAGTTCGAGCTGATTCAGGGTGACCGACTTTTCGATCACTTTCCCGTTGCTCGTGACCGCGCGCACCAACAGGTCGCCGACCGGGAGCTTATCGAGCTTGCTGGGAAAGATCGGTCCGCCTTCCAAGCCAGGACCCGAGACGGTCTCGCAACTGAGCTGATGCAGTGTTTCGAGACCGCGTCGCGTTGGCTTCGCCCACACCGAGACTTGCACGTCCCCCTGAAGTGGCCCGGTGCGGCGCAGGTGCGTGATGACCGTGCCGTACAGTGTGAAATCGTCCGGCGACGTGTTAGTTGGTTGCCCAGACGAGTTGTAGTCGAATTTGAGTCGTTCGGGCTCGTAGGGCGGCACGTCGCTCGCCAGGGACGCGAACACCGCAGTGTGCGCCCTCGGTAGACTGGGCGTGCTGTTGGTCGGCCAGACTCGACCGATGTACTGGCTGGCCGTCGACGTCATTCGATTGAGCCGCATCAGCCGGTCCCTGACCGAATACATGCCCTGAGCCGAGCAGTCACTTGGGCGCTGGCGCGGTGACATCGCGGCCCTGAATCGCTTCAGGGCGTCAACCGTCTTCTGGATCATGAGATTGGTCTGGTCGGGGCGATGGCTCAGAAAGTCCGTGGTCGCCCCCATCGGTAGCGTAGGGTCTGCGAGGAGGTCCAGTGCCGCCAGGCTGACGTCGGGAACGGCGGCTTGTGGCGCACCGGTGCCCGTTTGCCGCGCCAGCTCGTCCAGCGCCCGTTGACTCGCTGCCGGGGCAGCCCGCAGCATGGCCTCGGCTCCCGCCGCCGCGCTCACCCAATGGCCACCCGCGCTCGCATAACCAGCGTGGGACGGCTCATCCTGGATAAAGTGCAGCAGGACGCCTGGATTCTTCATGTCCGTCGCGTTCTTCCAAAGAGCCGCTTCCTGCAGTGCGATCTCCGCCATGGCTGTCGCTTCGGTGCGTGCTGGCGCACGGGCATCCCTGAAGGCATGAAAGGCCACTCTCGGCGCTTGCGCGCGATCGGAGATCGCCTCTCGCAGCAGCGGACCAAATCCGCCCGCCACCACGGCCGCCCCGGTGTAAAGCTCGTTGATCGCCTGGACGGGCTCAGTGGCACGCGCATAGTCGACCGACAGGTTGGCGCTGGCCATGCGGTAGGCCTGCAGTGGTGTATACCCGCATTCGCGCGCCATGTAGTAGGTGAAGGCGTAGTGGGTGTCGTCGTAAAAAGCAGCCGTCCACTGCGTAGTGCCGGCAATAAGCGTGGCGACCAGCGCCCCGCACAGTAATCGACGAACTCTCATCTCCGCCTCCCTGGTGTCGGTCGAGTGGTGACGGCGGCGCATTCGGCGGCGAACGTGTTCCGCGCATCGTTGACTTTCATTCCCTGTGCTCGCATCTCGGTCTGCGCCGCCTCGGTGCTGATCAGCCGCAGTTCCGGGCCCTGGGCAAACTGAAAGTGCCCTTCCAGGGATGCCCGGTAGTGGTACTCACGCCCCGCTTCGACGTCGGCGGCGATCTGGTGATTGCGGAACTTGAGCGAGTGCGAGCCCACAGCTGCCTTCAGCACGACGTACCGGTTATTCTGGAGTTTGGCCACCTTGACGCCGTTGCACTGGACCGTTTGCCACTTACCGCCGCGTTGCTGCTCCGGCCAGTAGATGTAGATCAGCGCCGGGCCAACCGGTGTGGCCGCCGCTGGCGCGCTCGGATCCGTCGCCGTGTCGCGTGGCGACGCGCGTGCCGCTCTGGCCGCGTAGCCTTGCGGGTCAGCCAACCGATAGAGGTTAAGGTTCGCCAACGCTTCGTCGCCACGCTGGAGCCGTTGCAGGAGCGTCGCGAACCTGAAGGTGATCTCACCCGACCAGGGCGCAAGACGGATCGCCCGGCGCAATTCGGCCACCGCCTGTTCCGAACCGGCACCGGGGCCACCGCCAAGAATCGCCTCGGCATCCAACAGGTCCTGGGCTCGTGCCGCATGGTCGCGCGCCTGCGGCGGAATGGCGGGAGCGGCTGGTAACTTCGGGACCAGTTTGATAATCCGTTCTCGCAGGCGCTGGTCGACGGCGGGGTCCCGCGGTTCCGGAAGGTCGTGATACGCCTTCAAGTAAGAATCAAAAGCGAGTTGAAAGTTGCCGACCCGGTCGGCTGTGTCGCCGGTGGCCTCTGCACTTGGGGCCCCCGAGGGGCGAACTTCGTCGAACAACGCAACCACGGCGGTCGAGAGGCCGTTGGTGGCGACGTTCGGGTCGGACTTGAGGGCCAACAGCACTGCCGCCCTGGCCCGTTCCAATTGTTCCAGACCGAGGTAGGCCTGGGCCCGAAAGGCGTGGGCACGCCCGGCAATCGGCGCGTCCTCTGGGCGCGTGGATGACTGGGTGACCACCGCATTAAGCGTCACGATTGCGGCGAAGAAGTCGCCCGCTCGCACCTGGCCGATACCGGTCTCGAGACCGGCGGTGGTGGGCGGAGCCTGGGCCGAGACCAGGGACGAAACACAAAGCACGCAGGCCACAATGACGCCGGTCACACGCGCGTTGGCAAACATGGCGGGAGCATGGCGCCGCCGCCGGCCCACCTCAACCGGCAACTGCGCGCAACACCGCGCACGGGACCCGAATCCGAAGAATAATGAGCCTCCCCATGAGCGAAGTGCCGGTTCCGCGTGAACGCCTCGATTCGTGGAAGGCTATTGCCGACTACCTGCAGCGAGACGTGGCCACCGCTCGGCGATGGGAAAAGGGCATGGGCCTGCCCGTCCACCGCGTGGCCGGGACCGGACGGTCGGTCTTCGCCTACACCTCGGAGATCGATACCTGGCTTGGCACCGCCAAACCAGGGCAGGCCGCGCCGGCGCTCGCTGGCCAGATCGAATCGACCTCACCTCCCACTCGCCGTCCGTGGCTTGGCGTCGCCCTGGCTGTCGCGGTATTGGTCATGGTGGTGGGCCTCGTGGCCCGGTCGCGGTCGATCGAGCCAGGCGACCTTCGCGTTGAGGCGACCGGTGCGGGCGTGGTCGCCCGGGATGCGGCGGGGGTGGAGCAGTGGCGCTACCCGTTCCCGTCGACCTACAAGACCGATGTGCCGCGCGATCCCGTCCTGGTGACCGGCGGCGCCTCCGCGGGCGTCTACTTCGCGACCAGTTTCCGCGGCCGGCAGATGGAAGACCGCATCGAAAGCGGCGCGCTCACGCTGCTCGATCTTCAGGGCCGCCCCCAGCGCTCGTTTACCTTTGACGACGAGGTCACGTTTCAGGGCCAGCGCTTCGGCGCACCGTGGGCGGTCTCTTCCTTCGCGGTGGATGAAGGCGTGACTCCGAATCAGATCGCCGTGGCCGCGCACCACTACACCTGGGATCCGGGCATCGTCACCGTCCTCGACGCCGACTGGCGGCGCCGCGGGACGTTCGTGCATGCCGGGTGGATCGAGGTGGTGCGATGGGTCGCCCCCGACCGCCTGGTGATCGGCGGCTTCTCGAACGCACACGATGGCGGCATGCTGGCGTTGTTGGATAGCAACGCGCTCGATGGGCAAGGCCCGGAGCCGGAGGGCAGCCGGCATCACTGCGATTCCTGCAGGACGGGCGGCGCCTTGCGCATGTTCGTGTTTCCGCGATCGGAGCTGAATCACGTGACTGCGTCACGATTCAATCGCGTACTGCTGAACACCGGCCCCAACCGCCTGTCAGTGCGCACGATTGAGATGCCGTCGGCCGACGGTGACGCCGACGCGGTTTATGAGTTCACGCCGGCGCTCGACCTCGTGAGTGCGCGGTTCAGCGACCGGTACTGGGAGTTGCATCGCTCATTGGAGACCGAAGGCCGGATCCGTCACACCCGCGACCAGTGTCCCGATCGCGATGGACCGCGACCGATTCGGATGTGGACACCGTCGAGCGGCTGGCTGCCGGTCACCGCGCCCTGACGCTGCTGCCGGCGACCTGACACTTCTGTGGGTCGACATACGCCGTGGGACCGCCCATCTCAGGAACCGTCACGATCAGGGACGGATGAGGAAAGGGGCTGCCCTTAAGCAGCCCCTCGTCTTCGAGATAGTGGTGTCGGCGTCAGACTGCCGCGGCGGCCGCCGCCGCCTTCTCCTGCGCGGCGGACTGCAGCATCCGGACCGCGGTGTAGAGCACCACAGCCAGCACGAGGAAGCGCAGGTAGTAGAGCGGGATGGCATCGACCAGCGGCGCCGCGATCAAGACCGCGAGCGGTCCGGCGATCAGGAACGCCATGGCGGTGCGCAAGTCGTAGCTGCCCTTGCGGATGAACTGGATGCTGCCCGACGGCATCAGGAAGGCGCAAGCGCCCATCATGATCGGGTATGAGACGCGCGGGTCCATGCCGAGCAGGCTGATCATGATCAGGCACGGCCCGTAGAAACCGATCCCGAGCATCATCAAGGCGCCGAGCACCATCGACACGCCGACGGCAATGCCGAGCTTCATACCCGACAGGCCGAGCGCTTCGCCCGGGGCCGGTCCCTGGCCGGACATCGACAGGATCATCAGGGCCGAAGCGGCGAGCAGCGCCAGACCCATGCCGACCTGGACCTGCCGCCGGGAGAAGCCGGCGACCACGCCGGCGCCGAGAAACGCGCCGAGGACCGCCGCGCCGATGATGCTGATCAGCGTGACGAAATCGACCTCGATGATGGTCATGAAGATGACCGCCTGCACCACCGTCGCCAGCACGTAGCCGACGTTCAAGGTGCCGGGAATCTTCTCGTCCGGCATGATCTTCCACAGCTTCGACATCGAGGTGGTCGTGGCGTAGGAGCCGATGCCCAGCGTATCGAAGAAGTTCGCCACGAACGCCACGCCCAGCGCCAGCGGGCGCGGACGAATCGTGCCTTCGTGCCGGTGCCGCTGCTGGCGCTCGGTGAAGTACCAGTAGGCGTGATACGCGATCGCGATGACGATCAGCAGCAGGATCAGGATGTTCTTGGGTGCCATGTGCGCGCGATTCTACCCGACAAACTTATATCCGGAGCCGTGAATCGTCAGGATGTGCTCCGGGGCATGGGGCGAGCGCTCGATCTTCTGGCGCAACTTGGCGACGAAATTATCGATCGTGCGGGTGGTCGGAAACTCCTCGTAGCCCCAGACTTCGTTGAGGATTTGTTCGCGGGTCACGACCTGGCCGGTGTGCTGGACGAAATAGCGGAGCAGGTCGAACTCGCGCGCGGTGAACTCGATGCGAATCTTGCCGCGGCGAGCCTGGTGCAGCTTGAAGTCGATCTCGATATCGCCGATCTGGATGACGTCGGCGGTCGGCTTCGGCGTGCCGCTGCCGGTGCGCCGCAGCACGGCGCGCACGCGCGCCAGCAGCTCGGTAATCGAGAAGGGCTTGGTGACGTAGTCGTCGGCGCCCAGCTCCAGGCCGAGCACCTTGTCGGTTTCGGCCGAGCGGGCCGTCAGCATGACGATCGGCGTTGAGATGGCCCGCGCCCGCAGGTCGCGGCAGACGTCAAAGCCGTTCTTCTTGGGCAACATGACGTCGAGGATGACCAGGTCCGGCGCAAAACTGCCGGCCTTCTGCAGTCCCTCGTCGCCGTCGACCGCGGTCTCCACTTCATAGCCTTCGAGTTCGAGGTTGTCGCGGAGGCCGAGCCGCATTTGCGGCTCATCTTCAATCACCAGGATTCGTTTCATCGTCAGGTCTCACCTAAGAGCGTATCAATACGGACAGGCGGAGTGGCACGGCCGGCTAGGAGGCTTGCCGGGCCGCCTCATCGGAACCTCGCCCCGCATCGTCGATGGCGGGCGCCGCGAAGGTCGGCTCGAACGCGTTCTCGCCGGGGATTGGGAAGTACAGGGTGAAGGTGCTGCCCTGATGTGGTTCGCTCGCGACCCGCACGTAGCCGCCGTGTCCCCGCATGGTGTGATCGACGATCGCCAGGCCGAGGCCGGTGCCTTGCGGACCGCCGCCCAGTTCACGCTGCACGCGGTAGAACTTGCGGAAGATTCGCGCCTGTTCGCGCCGCGAGATGCCAATGCCGTGGTCGGTCACGCTGACCTCCAGGTGGCCGCCGGCCTGGCGGGCCCGCACCTCGATTTGCCGGGCGTCGCCCGAGTATTTGATGGCGTTGGCCAGCAGGTTCTCGATCGCCTGTTCGGTGGCGCCTTCATCGGCCATGACCCTCGGCAGCCCGGGCGCAATCTCGGTGTGGACCGTGAAGTTGCCTTGCGAGAACTGGGTCTCCATGCGCGCCAGCACCTTGGCCACCAATTCGCCCACGTCGGCCGGCTCCATGCGGTACGGCCGCAGGCCGGCTTCCATTCGTGAGAAGTCGAGGATGTTTTCGATCAACCGGGTCAGCTTCTTCGACTCGCCGTTGATGATGCGGTAATACTCCTGCGCCCGTTCAGGCGTGCGCACGCGTCCCAGTTCGAGCGTCTCGGCGAACAACTGGATGAGCGCCAGCGGCGTCTTGAGGTCGTGCGACACCGAGGCCACGAAGTTCGACTTCAATTCGGCGACCCGCACTTCGCGCGCCGCCGCGCCGGCGACCAGGAAGACGCCCAGGGCCATGGCCACCGCCAGCACAAACATCAAGGCCATCTGCGGCCGCGTGCTGGCGCTGACGATCTCGGCAATCGCATGCGGACCGTAACCCGTGCGCAGCCCCCAGATCTCCCGTTGCTGTTCGTAAGGCGCCGCGAAGGCCAGCAGCTCCTTGTCGAAAAAAATCACCGCGAAGCTGCGCTCGTCGACCGGCATGTCGTCGGCGCGCGCGGGGTTGGAGGCGAAGATACGCGAGCCGTCCTCCGCCAGCACGGCCGCCTCGAGCGACGGGAACCCCACCGGTTGCTGCACGTTGGCCATGCGATCGCGCAGCAGCGCCGGGATGAACTCGTGGCGCAGGCGTTCGGCGTCGACCGCGATGGCCACCACGCTGGTCATGCGCTCGCGCGCGAAGGATTCGAAGCGCAGTTGGGCCTGAACGTAGTAGTTGCGACCGTTGATCTCCTCGGTGAACGCCACGATCGCCCGGCGTTGCGTCACCAGCTGATGGAGGCGCGGCAGCAGCTTGGCGCCAAACACGGTGTCGTTGCGGAACCGCTGTTCCGGGCCGGTTCCCGGCACCGAGCCCGAGGTGCGGTCGTAGGCCAGCCACTGGTTGGCGTGCGGACCGCGCTCGGTCCACACGAAGAATGACGTGACAAACGGACTCTCTTGCAGCCCTTCGTTCATGATCGGATCGATCCACGCCAGGTCCAGCGGTTCGATCCGGGCCTGCGGCACACGGAGCAGCACATTCAGGTAGGGCCGCTTGAGGTAGGCCTCGACCGTCTCGGTCAGCGAATCCGCGGTGTCGCTGCTCAGCTGGCGCAGCACGACCGCCGAGGTCTTCTCAATATCGTTGAGGGATCGAAACTGGAAATAGAAGAGCACCGCCATGGGGATGGCGACGACGATGGCCAGGCCGAGCGCCAGCCGCATGCCGCGGTCATGGATCAACTGCCAGCCGGGACCAGGACGGGTTCCCTCGCTCATCTCCTCACCCCTTCAGCTCGCCTGTCACCCAGGCCTGCACCGGTTGCCATCCCGACAGCCCTGGGTGCTGGGTCACCAGCGCCCACAAGATCGCGCTGGTATCGGCGAGCAGTTGCTGCCGGTACTCGCGCGGCAGGCTTTCGGTGGCTCGCCGCAATTCGCGCAGCCCGCCTTCGCCATCGCCGGTGGCAACCAGGCACAGCGCGAGCCGCGATGCCTGCACCGGATTCTTCTCGGTGTCCCGGGCCTGGCCCTCAGCATAGGCCGAGAGGGCGGCCTGAAACCGACCCTGCAGGAACAGTGTATGTCCCAAATTGTAATGGCCAAAGGCCTGGCCTGGGGTCAGATCGATGACCTGGCGAAACGCCGCTTCCGCTTCCGGCAGCCGGCCAAGCTCGCGCCGGACCACCCCGACGTTGTTGAGCGCCTGCGGGCTGGCGGGATCGAGCGCGAGGGCCCGTTCGAACGCCGCCAACGCTTCGGTTGGCCGATCCAGCTCGCCAAGGGTCGCGCCGAGATTGGACCAGGCCGGAGCGAAGGCCGGCAACAAGCCGGTGGCGGTCTGGAACGAGAGGGCGGCCTGGGGCATGTCGTCGCAGCGGAGCCAGAGCTTGCCGCGCTCGTAGTGCGCGGCCGCCCAGCCCGGGGCCAGGGCGAGCGCCTCGTCGAGTTCGCGTGCCGCCGCGTCGAGGTCGTTCACTTCCATACAGACACTGGCCGTGGCCACGAGCGCCGGTGGCGTACGGCCCTCGGCGAGCGTCTCAAGGCACAGGCGCAGGCGTTGCTCCGGATCAGCGCTGCGGAACGCGCGGGGCAGGAGTGCTGACGTGCTGTGGTGCTGAGGTGGTGGGGTGCTGACCAGCAGCAGCACCGCGCCAGGGTGGCCGGCCAGTGCCGCCGACCATGCCGCCTCCAGGTAGGCTCGCTGTGTCGTCACCAGTTGAGTGCCGTTGGACTGGTGATTGACGAAGGCCTCGTCAAATGCGTTGGCGCGCAGCACCACCGGGACGGCCGGCAACTCCGGTGCCAACGGATGGCGAAACGGCCACTCAGCCGGCGATGGCGCGGCGAGCACGCGGCCGGCAGGATGCTCGCCCTGCCACGTCTCGATCCATTCCGCTGCCTCGCTGGGCGAGTCAATGGTGACAAGGCTCGGCAAACCCACGCGACATTGTCACACGCCGCGCGGCCCGGAAAGACATCACAGGATGAGACATGACAAGAGATGACGTGCGAGATGGCCGGTGTTTCCTATAATTTGCCCTGAAGTACGAGCGTAGTTTTCTGTTCCAGCGAGGCTTCGCTCCCTTCACAGGGAGTGTGTGAATGCAAGCACGACAACCGGCACCGTCGGCCAACCGCCGCGGGTTTCTCGTCCGTCTCATCCAGACCGTTCATGTGGGCATCGGCGCCACGCTGGCGTTCGTTGTCGGTGGCGCGGTCGTCGCGCCCAGCTTCACGCGGCGCGCAGTGCGCTGGCTGCCCGCCGGACGCCTGCCGCAACTACAGGACGGCGTGCCGGTGCCGGTGACCCTCAGAGTGGCCCGGCCCGACGGCGCCAGTGAAGTGGTCGAACGCCGCCTGGTCTACCTGGTGAAGTCGGGCGACGGCGTGCGCGCGCTCGACTCGACGTGCACCCACCTCGGCTGCCGGACCAAATACAACACCGAGACCCGTCAGATCGAATGCCCGTGCCACGGCGGTGTCTACGACACCCAGGGCAACGTGGTCTCGGGGCCGCCCCCCTCGCCGCTGCAATCAGTACCGACCCGTATCGAAGACGGCCAGGTCCTGGTGCAGGTCTAGGCACGATGGCCGCACTGCTCGACTGGCTCGATTCACGAACTGGCTATCGTTCGCTGGTGCGCCGGGCGCTGTACGAAGAACTGCCGCGGGGCACCGGGTGGCCCTTCACCACCGGGAGCATCGTCACGCTCCTGGTCGGATGCCAGTTCGTGACCGGCGTGGGCTTGACGATGTACTACGTGCCGGCGCCGTCGCTGGCCTACGACAGCGTCCGGTTCATCATGAGCGAACTGCCGCTCGGCTGGATGCTCCGCGGCCTGCACTACTGGGGCGCGAGCTTTCTTGTGGTGGCCGCCGTCGTCCACATGCTGCGGGTGTTCCTGCTGGGCTCGTACAAGGCGCCGCGCGAGGTCACCTGGCTGAGCGGCCTGGCCATGCTGCTGGTCATCCTCGGGTTTTCGCTGAGCGGCTATCTCTTGCCGTGGGACCAGAAGGCCTATTGGGCGACCACGGTTACGATCAACGTCGCCCGTTCGACCCCGATACTCGGCGAGTACATTGCCAGCGTCCTGCGTGGCGGCCCCGACCTGGGCGCCCTGACCCTTGGGCGCTGGTACTCCGCTCATGTCTTCCTGCTGCCGGCCACTCTCGTCACCCTGATCGTCGCGCACATCGCCTTGATGCGCATGCACGGGATCTCCGGGCCGATCGAGCCCAAGACCGGACGAGGCGAGGCGTTCTTTCCTGGGCATGTCGCCAAGGACACCGTGATGATGGCGGTGGTGTTCGCGTCGCTGTTCACCGTCGCGGCCCTGCTGCCGGCGCATCTGGATGAAGTGGCCAACCCGGCGGACGCCGACTACATCCCGCGTCCCGAGTGGTATTTCCTGTCGCTGTTCCAGTTGCTCAAGTACTTCCCAGGGCCGCTCGAACCGGTGGCGACGATGGTGATTCCCGGCGTGGTGATCGGATTCCTGGTCCTGCTGCCGTTTGTCGATCGTCACGACGGCCGGCATCCGTTGCGCGCGCCGCGCCGCATGTTCACGGCCGCGATGGTCGTGATCGGGATTGGCGTGGCCGGCCTGACCGGCCTGGGCGTGGCCGACAGTCCGCCGGGGTACGACGCCGATTGGGGACTGCTGCCGATTGCCGGCTGGCAGATCGCAACCGATGCGGCGAGTCCATGCGCCCGCTGTCATACCTCGGGCGGCCCGGCGGCGCCGCTGGCGTCAACCCGCATCACCAAAGACGAAGAGTGGCTGCTGTCGCATATGGCCGACCCGGTGGCTCTTGGCCCCGGTGTTCGCTCGGCGCAGGAACCGGCGCCGCGGGCGATGATGTCGCGCTTCAAGGCGCAGGCGGTGGTGGCGTACCTGCGCCGCGAACGGGCCGGCCGCGCCGTTCCCGAGATCGATGCGAGCGGCCGGCTGGCGGCGGTGACTTACGCCGAGACCTGTGTCGCATGTCACCGCATTTCCGGTGATGGTGGGACGATGGGGCCCGACTTGACCCGGGTCGGGTCGCGGCGCGACCCGGCGTCGATCCGGGCGGTGATCGAGGACGCGCCGGCGGTGTACGGCGAGACCGCCATGCCACCCTTCAAGTCCAGGCTCAAGCCCGAGCAGATCGACGCCCTGACCGCCTACCTGGCGTCGCGGCAGTAGCCGATCGGCCGGTTCAGTTCCCGCCTGGGGGCAGCTTGGGGGTGGATTCGCCCTGGTGGCAGGTGTAACAGGTCACCCGTCCGAGCACCGATTCCCCGGGCTTGGGCTTGTGGTCGGGGAAGAACTGCTTGTTGATGGCCTTGGTCATTTCGAGCATCCGCCGGGCGGTGATTTTCTTGGCGTTGTCTTCGCTGGCGAAGTTGCCGCGGACGTGGCAGGTGCCGCACGACACGCCCAGGGCCTGCACCATGTGGTTCATTTCTTCCTGGAATTCGGGCGCCAGCAGCCCGGTGAGCACCTTGACATTTGGCGTGTCGACCACGGTCGGCGTCGGCGCCTGCGCGGCCAGGGGCAGCGAAAAAGTGAGCAACATCGTGAAGGTGAGCAGGGCGGTCGTGTGGCGAGTCGCTACAAGCATCGTTGTGAACATCCTTGAGAACATGGTGGTGAAACTTAGCACGCTTGCGCCTGTTTGGACCGTCGTGCTATATTCGTCAGGTTCTCGTGAGACTAGGACACCCTATCTAGTCTCAACCGTATCGTGACGCACCTGCGCCGCACCCTTTCGGGGGAGCAGCAACGGGCCTGAGCTTGCGAAGAGCCTGGTGAAAGGCGTCCGCCGATACCGAAAACACCATTAGTAGGGTTTTACCGTTCGAGGTGCCAAGCCAGTCTCCCAGAGAGCGGCTTTCAGGCCTCGAGCACCACGGTCGCCGGCTTTGGCGGCGGTGGGCAGTTTTTCGCTAGTTGCGCCGCGCGGAGACGTCCGCCTGCGGTGCTGTGGAGTGCTCGTGCCGACGATTAGTCAGCTGGTCCGCAAGGGACGCGAAAAGGTCGAGTGGAAGACGAAGAGCCCGGCGCTGCAGAACAGCCCGCAGAAGCGCGGCGTCTGTGTGCGCGTCTTCACCCAGACCCCGAAGAAGCCGAACTCGGCGCTTCGCAAGGTGGCGCGCGTGCGCCTGACCAACAAGATTGAAGTGACGACCTACATCCCGGGCGTCGGCCACAACCTGCAGGAGCACTCGCTGGTGCTGATTCGCGGCGGCCGTGTGAAGGACCTGCCGGGTGTGCGCTATCACGTGGTGCGCGGCACGCTTGACGCCGTCGGCGTGCAGGGCCGCAAGCAGGGTCGTTCGAAGTACGGCGCCAAGCGCCCGAAGTCATAGGCGACGGCTGAAGCCATCGCCCTCCGAACGTTTGAAGAAGCAGAGACTGACATATGCCGCGCAGACGAGTAATCGCGAAACGTGAACTGTTGCCGGACGCCCTCTACGGGAGCCCGCTGGTCACCAAGTTCATCAACACGATCATGAGCGAGGGCAAGCGTTCGACCGCCGAGCGCATCCTCTATCAGAGCTTCGACCTGATCAAGGAACGGTCGGGCGACGATCCGCTCAAGATCTTCAAGAAGGCCGTCGACAACGTCAAGCCGGCGCTCGAAGTGAAGTCGCGCCGCGTCGGTGGCTCCAACTACCAGGTGCCGATCGAGGTCAACCCGAACCGCCGGCTGTCGCTCAGCATCCGCTGGCTGGTGGGCTTTGCCCGTTCGCGCGGCGATGGCAAGACGATGCAGGAAAAGCTGGCCAACGAGTTGCTCGATGCCGCCAACCTGCGCGGCGGCGCCGTCAAGAAGCGCGAAGATACGCACCGCATGGCGGAAGCGAACAAGGCCTTTGCTCACTACCGCTGGTAGTTACGAGCCTGGAATTCTGAAGTCACAAGCGACGAGTTGAAATGGCGAGATCTGCACCACTAGAACGCACGCGGAACATCGGCATCATGGCCCACATTGATGCCGGTAAGACCACGACGACCGAACGGATCCTGTTCTATACCGGCATCACGTACAAGATCGGCGAAGTGCACGAAGGCACCGCGGTCATGGACTGGATGGAGCAGGAGCAGGAGCGCGGCATCACGATTACCTCGGCTGCCACCACCTGCTTCTGGAAGGAACACCGGATCAACATCATCGACACGCCGGGCCACGTCGACTTCACGGTGGAAGTCGAACGTTCGCTGCGCGTGCTCGACGGTGCGGTGGCCGTGTTTGACGCCGTCTCGGGTGTCGAGCCGCAGTCGGAAACGGTGTGGCGCCAGGCTGACCGCTACCGCGTGCCGCGCATCTGCTTCGTCAACAAGATGGACCGCATCGGCGCCGACTTCAAGGAGACGCTCTCGCAGATCGGCTCCAAGCTGCAGGGCAATGCCGTCGCCATCCAGTTGCCGATCGGCGCCGAGGACAAGTTCCGCGGGGTCGTCGACCTGGTCCAGATGAAAGCGCTCGTCTACAAGGACGAGACGATGGGCGCCGACTACGACGTGGTCGACATCCCGGCCGACCTGCTCGACGAAGCCAAGCTCTATCACGAGAAGCTGGTCGAGAAGGCCAGCGAGGCCGACGACAAGCTGCTGGAGAAGTACCTGGGCGGCGAGCCGATTTCCGCCGACGAGCTGAAGGCCGCCCTGCGCAAGCGCTGCATTTCCTCGGTGCGCGACGAAGAGGCGCCGTTTGTGCCGGTCATTTGCGGTACCGCCTTCAAGAACAAGGGCGTTCAGCCGATGCTCGACGCGGTGCTCGACTACCTGCCGTCGCCGCTCGATATTCCGCCGGTCACCGGCATCGACCCCGACTCGAAGGACGAGAACAAGATCGAGCGGGCGGTGGACGACAAGGAGCCGTTCTCGGCCCTGGCGTTCAAGATCATGACCGACCCGTTTGTCGGCCAGCTGACCTTCTTCCGCGTCTACTCGGGCACGCTGACCTCGGGTTCCTCGGTGATCAACTCCACCAAGGGCCGCACCGAGCGCATTGGCCGCCTGCTGAAGATGCACGCCAACAAGCGCGAGGAAATCAAGGAAGTCAACGCCGGCGACATTGCTGCCGCCGTCGGCCTGAAGTCGGTGACCACCGGCGACACGCTGTGCGACGAGAAGAAGCCGATCATCCTCGAGAAGATGGTGTTCCCGGAGCCGGTGATTTCGCTCGCGGTCGAACCCAAGACCAAGGCCGACCAGGAGAAGCTGGGCCAGGGCATGGCCAAGCTGATGGCCGAGGACCCGACCTTCCGCGTCAACACCGATGAGCAGACCGGCCAGGTCATCATCCGCGGCATGGGCGAGTTGCACCTGGAGATCATCGTCGACCGCCTCAAGCGCGAGTTCGGCGTTGAAGCCAGCGTCGGCAAGCCGCAGGTGGCTTACAAGGAAACCCTGACCAAGCCGGCCGAAGGGCATGGCTTGTTCAAGCGGCAGACCGGTGGCCGCGGTCAGTTCGGCGATGCCTGGATTCGGCTGTTCCCGCTCGAGCCCGGTTCCGGTTACCAGTTCGAGAACATGACGGTCGGCGGCTCGGTGCCGCGCGAATTCGTCAAGCCGATCGACCAGGGCATCCAGGAAGCGCTCACGCGCGGCGTGCTGGCCGGCTACCCGATCGACGATGTCCGCATCGAGTTGTTCGACGGTTCGTACCACGACGTCGACTCGTCGGAAATGGCGTTCAAGATCGCCGGTTCGCTGGCGTTCCAGGACGCGGCCAAGAAGGCCGGCGCCGTGCTGATGGAGCCGGTGATGAGGGTCGAGGTGGTGTGTCCGAAGGACAACCTCGGCGACGTGATGGGCGACCTGGCGTCGCGCCGCGGGCGCATCCAGTCGCAGGAAGACCGCGGCGGCACGCAGATCATTTCCGCGCGGGTGCCGCTGAGCGACATGTTCGGGTATGCCACCGACCTGCGGTCGCGCACCCAGGGCCGCGCCACCTATTCGATGTTCTTCGAGCGCTACGAGCAGGCGCCGCGCAACGTGAGCGAAGAAGTGATCGCGCGCGTGCAGGGCACCAAGTAAGCCGCGCAGATTCGACAGCCGCAGATTAGACGCCGATTACGACCTGAGAAGCTGAGAGCTAAATATGCTGGGCGACAAGATTCGAATTCGATTGAAGGCCTACGACGCACGGGTGCTCGACCAGAGCACCGGTGAGATCGTGGAAACGGCCAAGCGCACCGGCGCGCGGCTGGCGGGGCCGATTCCGCTGCCGACCGAGATTAACAAGTGGACGGTGCTCCGTTCGCCGCACGTGGACAAGAAGTCGCGCGAGCAGTTCGAAGTGCGAACGCACAAGCGCCTGATCGATATCTTCGAGCCAACGCCGCAGACGGTGGATGCCCTGATGAAGCTGGACCTGCCGGCGGGTGTCGACGTTGAGATCAAGGCGTTCGGCAAGGAACACGGAAAGTAGGCTCTGATGGTCACCGGAATCATCGGCAAGAAAGTCGGCATGACGCAGCTGTTCCTCGAGGACGGCACGCTCGAGCCCGCCACCGTCATCCAGGCCGGGCCCTGCATCGTCGTGCAGAGCAAGTCGGGCGCGACCGACGGCTACGAGGCGGTGCAGCTCGGACTGGTCGAGAGCAAGCCCATTCGCAACGCCAACAAGGCGCTGACGGGTCACCACCAGAAGGCCAATGTGCCGCCGACCCGCGTGCAGCGCGAGGTCAAGGTCGCCAAGGGCGCCGAGACCCCGAAGCCGGGCGATCAGGTGCTGGTTTCGATCTTCAATCAGGGCGAGCGCGTCGACGTGATTGGCACCAGCAAGGGTCATGGCTTCCAGGGCGTGGTGAAGCGTCACCACTTCCGCGGCGGCGATGCCTCGCACGGCTCGATGTTCCATCGCGCGCCCGGCTCGATTGGCGCCTCGTCGTATCCGTCACGCGTCATGCCGGGCATGCGCGCGCACGGGCACATGGGCGTGGACCGGGTGACGGTCCGCAACCTCAAGGTGCTGAAGATTGATTCGGAGAATCACCTGTTGCTGGTCAAGGGCGCGATTCCCGGCGCCAACGGCGGCTACGTGGTGATCCGCAAGGCGGTGGCAGCCAAGCCGGAGCCGCAGCCGCAGCTGCAGGAAAAGCCCAAGAAGGGCAAGAAGTAAGTGTGCCAGGAGGGTGGCACGTTAGTGCCGCCGCCGGTGAGAAACAATCATGACGATTGATGTAGTCAACGCGGAAAACAAGAAGGTCGGCTCGGTAACCCTCAACGACGAGGTGTTCGGCGGGCGCGTGAAGACCGACCTCATCCACGAGTCGGTGGTGCGCCTCAACGCGGCCGAGCGCCGGGGCACCCAGGCCACCAAGACCCGTGCCATGGTCAGCGGCAGCGGCAAGAAGCCGTGGCGCCAGAAGGGCACCGGCCGTGCCCGGGTCGGCGAAATCCGCAATCCGCTGTGGCGGGGTGGCGGCACCGTGTTCGGTCCCCAGCCGCGCAGCTATGAGTACCAGCTGCCGAAGAAGGTCGAGAAGGGCGCGCTGCGCGCGGCCCTGATGGAAAAGCTGCAGTCCGGCTCGGTGATCGTGGTTGACGCCATGACCGCCGTTGAAATCAAGACCCAGGCGGCCGCCGGCGTGCTCAAGGCGATTGGCGTCACCGGCAAGGCGCTGTTAATCGACGCCCGGCTCGACGACAACTTCGCGAAGTCGGTGCGTAATCTGGCCCGCGTGACGCTGGTGCAGAGCAATCAGGTGACGGCGCGCGACGTGGCCAACACCCGCCAGGTCGTGGTGACCACCGCGGCGATGGAAAAGCTGGAGGCGGCGCTCAGCGCGTAATCATGAAACTAACTGAAGTCATCCGCCGGCCGCTCGTGACCGAGAAGACCACGTTGCTTCGCGACGATGGCAAGACCATCGTGTTCGAGGTGGCGAAGGACGCCAACAAGATTGACGTGCGTCGCGCGGTCGAGAAGCTGCTGGGGACCAAGGTGGCCGACGTGCGGACCTCGATCACCCGCGGCAAGCTGAAGCGCCAGGGCCGTTTTGTGGGCCGCCGCTCCGACTGGAAGAAGGCATACGTCACGCTGCGTGCGGGCGAAAAACTGCCGGACTTCCTCGAAGGGGCATAAGAGGACGATCATGCCGATCCGAAAATACAAGCCGACTACGCCGGGCCGCCGTCAGATGACGGTGCTGGTGTTCGACGAGATTACGACCGACAAGCCGCACGGGCCGCTGACCGAAAACCTGCACACCACGGGTGGCCGCAACAGCACGGGCGAGCAGACGATGTGGTGGCGCGGGGGCGGGCACAAGCGCCTCTACCGCATCATTGACTTCAAGCGCGACAAGACGGGGATTCCCGGCAAGGTTGCGACCATCGAGTACGACCCGAACCGTTCAGCGCGCATTGCGTTGATCAACTACGCCGACGGCGAGAAGCGCTACATCCTGCAGCCAATCGGGCTCAAGGTAGGCGATGCGATCATTGCCGGCGACAACGTCGACATCCTGACCGGCAACTGCCTGCCGCTCAAGAACATCCCGCAGGGCACGATGGTCCACAATGTCGAGCTCAAGCCCGGCAAGGGCGGCCAGATGGCGCGCAGTGCCGGTGCCGGCGTGCAGGTGGTCGCCAAGGAAGGCGACTACGTCTCGGTCAAGATGCCGTCGGGTGAAATCCGCAAGATCTACCAGGACTGCCTGGCGACGATCGGCCAGGTCGGCAACATCGACCACGAGAACGTCTCGATTGGCAAGGCCGGCCGCAGCCGCTGGCTGGGCAAGCGTCCGCACGTGCGCGGCGTGGCCATGAACCCGGTCGACCACCCGCTGGGCGGTGGCGAGGGCAAGACCTCGGGCGGCCGTCACCCGGTGACGCCGTGGGGCGTGCCGACCAAGGGCTACAAGACGCGCCGGCCGCAGCCGAGCGACAAGTTCATCGTTCAGCGCCGTTCGAAGTAACTGGCGATCGATTGATTGTGAAGAGAAAAGTATGAGCCGCTCACTCAAAAAAGGCCCGTTCGTCGACACGCATCTCCTTGAAAAGGTCGAGGCGATGAACCGCGCCAGCGAAAAGAAGGTCGTCAAGACCTGGTCGCGCCGGTCCACCGTGATTCCCGAGATGGTGGGACACACGCTGGCGGTGCACAACGGCAAGAAGTTCGTGCCGGTGTATCTCACCGAGAACATGGTGGGCCACAAGCTGGGCGAGTTCTCGCCGACCCGGCTGTTCAAGGGTCACTCAGCCAAGTCCGACAAGGCGGCGTCGTCGTCGGGCGCGCCGGCGGCGCCGGCAGGGAAGGGCTAAGCCATGGTGCGCGCAGAGGCCACGGCCAAGTACATTCGCACCTCGGCCCAGAAGGCCGGGCTGGTGCTCGATCTGATCCGCGGCAAGGACGTGAACCAGGCGCTGTCGGCGCTTCAGTTCAGCCGCAAGTCGGTGGCGCGCGACGTCGCCAAGGTGCTGCGGTCGGCGGTCGCCAACGCGCAGCGGCAGGAGACGTTCGGCGGCGACCTCGGCCGGCTGTTCGTCTCGGGCGCATTTGCCAACAACGGCCCGTCGCAAAAGCGGGTGCGTCCCGCGCCGATGGGCCGGGCGTTCCGGATTGTGAAGCGGACCACGCACCTCACGGTGGAAGTGACGGAGCGGGCCCAGGTGATCAAGGCTGTCGCAGCCGCAGGGAAGGGACAGTAACGTGGGCCAGAAAGTTCACCCATACGGGTTTCGCATCGGGTTCAACAAGACCTGGAAGTCGCGCTGGTTTGCGACCAAGGACTACGCCAACCTCCTGCACGAGGACCTGGCGCTCAAGACGGATCTGAAGAAGCGGTTCCAGCACGCCGGCGTGGCGATGATCGAGATCGAGCGCGCGGCCCGCAACTTGAAGATCAACATCCATACCTCGCGACCGGGCATCATCATCGGCCGCAAGGGGCAGGAAGTCGACAAGCTGAAGCAGGAGATCCAGAAGCGGACCAACCGCGAGGTCTTCATCAACATCCAGGAGATCCAGAAGCCGGAACTGGATGCGCAACTGGTCGGCGAGTCGGTGGCGATGCAGCTCGAGAAGCGGGTCGCGTTCCGCCGGGCCATGCGCAAGGCGGTCGAGTCGGCGCTGCGCTTCGGCGCGCGTGGCATCAAGGTGCGCGTGTCGGGCCGCTTGAACGGCGCGGAGATTGCCCGCTCGGAGTGGTACCTGCACGGCCAGCTGCCGCTGCAGACGCTGCGGGCCGACATTGATTACGGCTTCGCGGAAGCCAACACCACCTACGGCAAGATTGGCGTCAAGGTGTGGCTCTACAAGGGCGAGCGGCTGACACCGCGGACCAGCCGTGAAGAGGAATTTGGCACGGGTGGTGGCGGCGGCCGCGACCGTGACCGCGATCGCGGTCCGCGTCGCCCGTCGGGCGACCGTCCCGGAGCGAGAGGATAGGGGATTTAGTGATTTGGTGAGTTGGTGATTGGATGATTTGGGTCGGCAGGTGATCCCAAAACACCTGAACACCAGAGCGCGAGATCGCAAGATCCGAGGATTGACATTATGTTGATGCCGAAGAAGGTCAAATACCGGAAGCAGCAGCGCGGCCGTATGCGCGGCAAGGCGTGGCGCGGCTCCGACGTGTCGTTCGGCGACTTCGGGCTGAAGGCCCTGGAGCCGTGCTGGCTGACCGACCGCCAGATTGAGGCGGCTCGTGTCGCGATGACCCGGTTTGTGAAGCGCGGCGGCAAGGTGTGGGTGCGGGTGTTCCCCGATAAGCCGATCACCAAGAAGCCGCAGGAAACCCGCATGGGTAAGGGCAAGGGTGCGCCGGAAGGCTGGGTCTGCGTGATCAAGCCGGGGCGCATCCTGTTCGAGATGAACGGCGTGCCGGCGGCCGAGGCGCGCCGCGCATTCGAGCTGGCCGGGGCCAAGCTGCCGATCATGACCAAGTTCGCGACGCGGTTTGCCGAGGAGAAAGCGTGATGAAGGCCGCTGAATTGAGAGACATGGACGCCGAGACGCTGCGCGCCAAGACGCAGGAAATCGACGACCAGTTGTTCCGGATGCGGATCCAGAAGTCGATGGGCCAGTTGGCGACCCCTGGGGACATGAAGGCCGTGCGCCGCGAGCGCGCGCGTATCCTCACGATTTTGAAAGAGAAGGCGAAATAGCCATGGCGGGCAAAGCGGAAGTCCAGGGCGTGGTAGTCAGCGACAAGATGCAGAAGAGCGTCATCGTGGCCACCGAACGGCGCGTGCAGCACGGCCTCTACGGCAAGATGCAGAAGCGCACCTCGCGCTTCGTCGCGCACGACGAGAACAATGAAGCCAAGCTGGGCGACACCGTGGTGATCGCCGAGTCGAGGCCGCTCAGCAAGCGCAAGCGGTGGTCGCTGGTGCGCGTCGTCGAGCGCGCGGCGCAGGTTTAAGGAGACGCCATGATCCAGATGCGATCGATCCTCGACGTCGCCGACAACTCCGGCGCGCGCAAGATCTCGGTGATTAACCCGATTGGCGGCTCGACCGGCCGCTATGCCTATCTCGGCGACATCGTCACGGCGAACGTGAAGGAAGCCACGCCCGAGGGCACTGTCAAGAAGGGCCAGGTGGTCAAGGCGGTGGTGGTCCGCGTGCGCAAGGAACAGCGCCGCAAGGACGGCAGCTACATCCGCTTCGACCGCAATGCGGCCGTGCTGATCAACGATGCGGGCGAGCCGATTGGCACCCGCGTGTTCGGGCCGGTGGCCCGCGAACTGCGCGAGCGCCGGTTCATGAAGATCGTCTCGCTCGCGCCCGAGGTGCTGTAAGGCCATGGCAATGTCGATTCGCAAGAACGATCAGGTCGTCGTCCGCGCCGGCAAGGACCGCGGCAAGCGCGGCCGCGTGCTGTCGGTGCTGCCCGAGAAGAACCGGGTCGTGGTCGAGGGCGTGAACATGATTAAGCGCCACACGCGCCCGAACCCGCAGAAGAACATCAAGGGCGGGATCGTCGAGCGCGCGGCGCCGATCCATGCCAGCAACGTGATGCTGGTGGATCCGGAGACCAACGAGCCGACGCGCATCGGCAGCAAGATGCTGCCCGATGGCACGCGCGTGCGTATCGGCCGCAAGAGCGGCGCGGTGGTGGACAAATGAGCAAGGCAAAGGCAACGGCAAGCGACTCGACCCTGCGGCTGCGCGAGAAGTACCGCGCCGAAGTGGTTCCCGCGCTCCAGAAGGAGTTCGGCTACAAGAACGTGATGGCGGTGCCCAAGGTCACCAAGGTCGTGGTCAACATGGGCCTCGGCGAGGCGACCCAGAACGCCAAAGTGATCGACACCGGCGCCGAGGAACTCGGCAAGATCACCGGCCAGAAGGCGGCCGTGCGCAAGGCCAAGAAGTCGATCGCCCAGTTCAAGGTGCGCCAGGGCCAGCCGATTGGCGCCATGGTCACGCTGCGCGGCGACCGCATGTATGAATTTCTCGACCGCCTGGTCAGCATCGCGCTGCCGCGGGTCCGCGACTTCCGCGGAGTGTCGCCCAAGGGTTTTGACGGCCGCGGCAACTACACGCTCGGCCTCAAGGACCAGCTGATCTTCCTTGAGATCGACTACCTCAAGGTCGACAAGGGCCGCGGCATGAACGTGAGCGTGGTGACCACGGCGAAGACCGACGAAGAGGCCCGCAAGCTGCTGCAGCTGATGGGCATGCCGTTCCGGAACGTAGGGAGCAACTAGTGGCGACAAGCGCGAAGAAAGCACGCGAGAAGAAGACCCTGAAGTTCAACGTGCGTCACCGTAACCGGTGCCGCCGCTGCGGCCGGTCGCGCGCCTACATGCGCAAGTTCGCGCTGTGCCGTTTGTGTTTCCGCGAGCTCGCCCTGACCGGGGACGTGGCTGGCGTGACAAAGAGCAGTTGGTAACAACTGCGCAGGCAAGACTGCGCAGCTGGTAAGAACTCATCAGCCGCCGGCCGGAACTAGGGTGCCTACCGTGCGTAGAGTGCCTAGGGTGCCTAAGGGTTGGTGCTTAGCTGGCAGCAAATAGCTGACAGCCGAAAGCGATAGAGAGAAACGATGACAGATCCGATTGCCGACATGCTGACAAGGATCCGCAACGCCGTCACGGCGCGCCACGCGCGCGTCGAGATGCCGGCGTCGAAGTTGAAGGCGGAGATTGCGCGGATTTTGCAGGACGAGGGCTACATCTCGGGTTTCAAGATGGTTGAGACCCCGGCCGACCGCCCCGGAAAGGCGCCGCGCCAGCAGATGCGGATGTTCCTGAAGTACGGCGCCGGCGGCGAGAAGGCCATTTCCGGCATCTCGCGCGTCAGCCGTCCCGGCCGCCGTGTCTACGCCAACCGCGACGAAGTGCCGTCGGTGCTGGGCGGCCTCGGCGTCACCATCCTGACCACGTCGCGCGGAGTGATGACCGGCCGTGCCGCCAAGCAGGCGGGCGTCGGCGGCGAAATCCTCTGCAACGTTTGGTAAGAAGAAAACGGTAGAGCCATGTCACGAATTGGAAAGAAACCGATCACGATTCCGAAGGGTGTGACCGTCAAGGTCGACGGCGCGGCCGTCGACGTGAAGGGCCCCAAGGGACAGATGAACCAGCCGCTGCCGCCGGGCGTCACTGCTGCGGTGGAGGACGGCACCCTGGTCACGAGGAAGATCTCGGACGAGCCGGCGCTGGACAAGTTCCACGGCCTGGCGCGCAGCCTGGTCAACAACGCCGTGCTTGGCGTGACCGAGGGCTGGAAGCGCGAACTCGACATCGTCGGCGTCGGCTATCGCGCCGAGATGAAGGGCCAGCAAGTGCACCTGGCGCTGGGCTATTCGCATCCGGTGGTGTTCGATATCCCCAAGGGCATCGACGTCGCCATCGACAAGCAGACGCACATCACCGTGACCGGCGTCGATCGGCAACTGGTCGGCCAGGTCGCCGCCAATCTGCGGCGGCTGCGCAAGCCCGACCCGTACCAGCAGAAGGGCGTGCGCTACACCGGTGAAGTGCTGAAGAAGAAGGCCGGAAAGACGGGGGCCTAATTATGCAGATCAAAACCAAGGAAGACCGCCGCGATCGGATCAAGTTCCGGATTCGCAAGAAGATGGCCGGGACGCCGGAGAAGCCGCGCTTGAGCGTGTTTCGCAGCGTCACCCACATCTACGTGCAGGTGATCGACGACCGCACCGGCCAGACCGTGGCCTCGGCGTCGAGCATCGACCCGAAGGTCAAGGGCCAGATGCCGAAAGGCGCGGCCGGCGGCAACCTCAAGGGCGCCGAGCTGGTCGGGACCGCGATCGCGGAGCGGCTGAAGGAGAAGGGCATCACCAAGGTGGTGTTCGATCGGAACGGATTCCTCTATCACGGGCGCGTGCGCGCCGTGGCCGAGGCCGCCCGGACCGCCGGCCTGGAATTTTGACGCCGATGGCGCCAGGGCCGCAGATGACGCAGATGACACAGACAGGTAGAACAGCATGATCCGGACTCGCGAAAAGATTGACCCGGCGCAGCTCGACCTCAAGGACACGGTGGTTTCCATCAACCGCGTGACCAAGGTGGTCAAGGGCGGCAAGAACCTGAGCTTCAGCGCGCTGGTCGTGGTCGGCGACGCCCACGGTGTGGTGGGCTACGGCGTCGGCAAGGCCAAGGAAGTGCCCTCGGCCATCAAGAAGGGCATCGAGGCCGCGAAGAAGAACCTGATTCGGGTGCCGGTCCAGGGCTCGACCGTTCCGCACCCGATTGTCGGCCGCTACGGCGCCGGCCGGGTGCTGCTGAAGCCGGCGCCCGATGGCACCGGCATCATCGCCGGCGCCGCGGTGCGCGCGGTGGTGGAGGCGGCGGGTGTCACCAACGTCCTGACCAAGTCGCTCGGGTCGGCCAATCCGCACAACGTGGTGCGGGCGGCGTTCACGGCGCTCAAGGAGTTGAAGGACCCGGGCAAGCTGATGCGGCTGCGCGGCAAGGACACGCTTGACGAGCTGGCCGGCGGCCGGACCGCCTAGGCCGCAGATTTACGCAGACGACAGCCGCGGATTTACGCAGATTACGCGAGACAGGCATATCAACATGGCGAAGCAGGCAAAATCGGCGAAGGCCGCGGCCAAGACCGTGACGATCAAGCTCACCAAGAGCCCGATCGGCTTTAACAAGAACCAGGCGACCGTGGTCGAGAGCATCGGCCTGCGCCGGATTAATCACTCGGTGACGCTGGCGGACACGCCGGAGACCCGCGGCATGATCTTCAAGGTCCGTCACCTGGTGACGGTGAGCGAGTAATGCCGCGGATAACGCAGATAACGCAGAACCGGATCACATCATGAGTCTGGATAAGTTGAAACCGGCCGACCGGTCGAAGTTCAAGAAGAAGCGCGTCGGGCGCGGCCCCGGTTCGGGTCTGGGCAAGACGGCCGGCCGCGGCCACAAGGGCGCGCAGTCGCGCTCGGGCTATTCGTTCAAGCGCGGCTTCGAAGGCGGCCAGATGCCGCTGCACCGCCGGGTGCCGAAGCGCGGCTTTACCAACATCTTCCGCACCGAGTACGACGTGGTCAATCTCGACCAGCTCGAGTCGGTGTTCGAGAAGGGCGCGACCGTGACGGTTGAGACCCTGCGGGCGCATGGCCTGGTCAGCAGCCGCACCTCGCTCGTCAAGATTCTCGGCCGCGGGGAACTGACCAAGGCGCTGACGGTGCAGGCGCACAAGTTCAGCGGCAAGGCCGCCGAAAAAGTGGCCGCCGCCGGCGGCCGGGCCGAGGCCATCCCGGATGGTTCGGCCACCGCGGGCAATCAGTAGATACTGAGGCGCTGTAGTGCTGGAAACACTGAAGAACCTGTTCGCCGTCGCGGATCTCCGCAACCGAGTGCTGTTTACGCTCGGCATGCTGGCGGTGTATCGCGTGGGCAACTTCATCCCGACGCCTGGAGTCAACTCCGAGGCGCTGCGGATCATGTCGGAGCAGGCGCAGAACTCGATGTTCGGCCTCTACGACATGTTCACGGGCGGGAGCTTGTCGCGCGTCACGATTTTCGCGCTCGGCGTCATGCCGTATATCAGCTCGTCGATCATCCTGCAGCTGCTGACGGTCGTGTGGCCGTATCTCGAGCGGCTGTCCAAGGAAGGCGAACTGGGCCGGCGGAAGATCACCCAGTACACGCGCTACCTGACGCTGGCGCTGGCCGCCGTGCAGTCGCTCGGCATCGCCGTGTTCCTGGAGCGCCAGACCGAAATCGCCAACGGCCTGCCGCTGGTCTACGAGACCGGCTGGGCCTTCCGCCTGGGCTGCGTGCTGACCCTGACCACCGGCACCATGTTCATCATGTGGCTGGGCGAGCAGATCACCGAGCGCGGCATCGGCAACGGCATGTCGCTGATCATCTTCGCGGGTATCGTCGTCAACTTCCCGCGCGCGGTGATCGCCACCCTCGACCAGATGCAGACCGGCCAGATTGGCCTGCTGACCCTGGCCTTCCTGGTGGTGATGATGGTCGGCGTCATTGGCGCGATCATCTACGTCGAGCGTGGACACCGGCGGATTACCGTCCAGTACGCCAAGCGCGTGGTCGGACGCCGCCAGTACGGCGGGTCGAGCACCCATATTCCGTTGAAGGTCAACACCGGCGGCGTCATCCCGGTGATCTTTGCCAGTTCGATCCTGAGCTTCCCGACCATGCTGTCAGGGCTGACGACACCCGGCGGCTGGGGCGACGCCATCCTGCGGCAGATCAACTACGGGATGCCGCTCTACAACCTGATCTACGTGCTGTCGATCATCTTCTTCGCGTATTTCTACACCGCGATCATCTTCAACCCGGATGACGTGTCGGAGAACATGCGCAAGTACGGCGGCTTCATCCCCGGGATTCGCCCGGGCAAGCGCACCGCGGAGTACATCGACACCATCCTGGCCCGCATCACGATCGTCGGCGCGGTCTACCTGGCGATGGTGGCGATTCTGCCGGAGTTCCTGCTGACCGGCTTCAAGGTGGCGCCGATTCCGTTCATCGGCGAGTCGCTCGACGCGGCACTGCCGCGCTTTGTCACCCAGGGCCTGAACGTGCAGTTCTTCTTTGGCGGCACCTCGCTCCTGATCGTGGTGGGCGTGGCCATGGATACCGTCAACCAGGTCGAGTCGCAGCTGATCATGCGGCACTACGACGGGTTCATGAAGAAGACGCGAATCCGGGGACGGCGCGGCTAACGTGGCCCTGAACCTCGTGATGCTTGGCCCGCCGGGGGCGGGCAAGGGCACACAGGCGGAACGGTTCGCCCGCGAGCACGGGATTCCCAAGGTTTCGACCGGGGATATTCTGCGCGAGGCGGTCCACAGTGGATCCGAGCTTGGCCGCGCGGTCAAGACGGTGATGGAACGCGGCGAGTTGGTCGGCGACGAGTTGATCATCGGGATCGTCCGCGAACGGCTGACCCGGCCCGATGCGATGGCCGGGTTCGTGCTCGACGGTTTTCCGCGCACCGCGGCGCAGGCCAAGGCGCTCGACGAGATCACGGCGACGCGGGGACCGGTGATTTGCGTCGAGATCCAGGTCCCCGACGAGGAACTGGTGCGGCGGGTGCGCGGCCGCCGGGTATGCGACGATTGTGGCGCCAATGCCGACGCGTTCGGCCACAAGGCGGATGAGCTGCCGGAACTGTGCCAGAACACCGAACGGTGCCGGTCGATCGGTCCGAAGTGGGTGGCGCGGTCAGACGACTCGGAGTCGGTGGTGCGCGAGCGGCTGAAGATTTACTGGCGCGACACCCGGCCGATGATCGAGTACTACAGCGCGCGGCCGACGTTCCGGGTGATCGACGGCTTGCAATCGCCCGAGCAGGTGCGCGAGGCCCTGGTGGCCGCGGTCGCATCGGCGTTGGGGATGCCGGCGTCGCAGTTGCGGACGCTGGTGGCGAAGAAGCTGGGAGCGCAGGCGTGATCGTCTGCCGATCGGCGGCGGAGATCGAGAAGCTGGCGCGGGTCAATGCGCTGGTGGCGCGGGTGTTGAAGGAACTGGCGGCGGCGGTCCGTCCCGGCATCACCACCGCGGACCTCGATGCGATCGCCGAACAGCGGTTGCGCGAGGCCGGCGCCGAGCCGGCGTTCAAGGGCTACCACGGCTACCCGGCGACGATTTGCGCGTCGGTGAACGAAGAAGTCGTGCACGGCATTCCGTCGCCGCGCGCCCTGGTCGAGGGAGACATTATCTCGATCGACATGGGCGCCAAGCTTGACGGTTTCTACGGCGACTCAGCGGTCACCGTGCCGGTTGGTGCGGTGAGCGCGGAAGCGCAGCGGCTGCTCGACGTCACCCGGACCGCGCTTGAACGCGCGGTCGCGACGGTCAAGGCCGGCGCCCGGGTGTCGGACATCGGCGCCGCGGTGCAGTCGTATGTCGAGGCGCAAGGGTTCTCCGTGGTGCGCGAGTTTGTCGGCCACGGAATCGGAACGTCGCTCCACGAGGAGCCGCAGATTCCGAACTACGGCACGGCGGGCCGCGGGCCGCGACTGGCGGAAGGCATGGCGCTCGCGATCGAGCCCATGGTGAACGCGGGCAAGCCCGCGGTGAAGGTGCTCGGAGACGGCTGGACGGCGGTCACGAAAGACAAGGCCCTGTCCGCGCACTTCGAGCACACGGTGGTGGTCACCGAAGACGGGTGCCGGGTGCTGACGCTGCCGCCGGATGCGGCGTTTGAGGACCGCGTCTCGGCGTAGCCGGACGCGAGCCCTGAGCGGAGTCGAAGGGTGGACGAACCGCAAGCGCCGCCGGCTAACACGGCGGACGGAGTGGTGTTGGAGCTGTTGCCAAGCCAGCTCGTGAGAGTGGAGCTGGAGGGGCGGCACCAGGTGACGGCGCACCTGGCCAGTCCGGTCGGACGCAATTACGTCCGTGTGCTGGTGGGTGATCGGGTCAGGGTCGCGCTCATGAGCAACGACCCGGGCCGCGGACGGATTGTGGAGAAGCTATGAAAGTAAGAGCCTCGGTAAAGAAGATTTGCGTTAAGTGCAAGATTGTCCGCCGCCAAGGGGTGGTCCGGGTGATCTGCGCGAACCAAAAGCACAAGCAGCGGCAAGGATAAGACATGGCGCGTATTTCAGGTGTCGATCTCCCGCGCACGAAGCGCATTGAGATTGGTCTCACGTATATCTTTGGCATCGGGCGTCACCGCTCGAACGCCGTGCTGACGGCGGCCGGTGTCGATCCGAGCGTCCGGGTGAAGGACCTCACCGAAGACGACGTCCGCAAGATCACCCGCGTCCTCGAAGATCAGGGCGGCGTGGAAGGCGATCTCCGCAAGGAGATCTCCCTGAACATCAAGCGGCTGATCGAAATCGGCAGCTATCGTGGCGGCCGTCACCGCCGCAACCTGCCGCTGCGCGGGCAGCGGACCAAGACCAACGCGCGCACGCGGAAGGGCCCGCGCAAGGGCGCCGTGGCGAAGAAGAAGACGGTTTAAATCATGGCCAAAGCAGAGACTCCGGGCGGCGCGGAAGCCCCGACCAAGAAGAAGAAGGCGTTCAAGAAGCGCGGCGAGAAGCGCATTGTCCACCACGGCTTCGTGCACGTGCAGGCGTCGTTCAACAACACGCTGATCACGATCACCGACGCCGAGGGTGCGGTGGTGTCGTGGTCAAGCGCCGGCGCGATTGGCTTCAAGGGCTCGCGCAAGGGCACGCCGTTCGCGGCGACCCAGGCCGCGCTCAGCGCCACCAACGCCGCCAAGACCTTCGGCATGCGCTCGTGCGACGTGCTGGTCAAGGGGCCGGGTTCCGGCCGCGAGTCGGCGATCCGCGCGCTGCAGACCGCCGGCCTCGAAGTGCGTTCGATCCGCGACGTCACGCCGATCCCGCACAACGGCTGCCGGCCGCCCAAGCGCCGTCGCGTCTGATTACTGGCTACTGGCTACTGGATACTGGATACTGATTTATGGCTCGATATAACGGACCTGTTTGCCGCCTGTGCCGCCGTGAGGGGATGAAGCTGTTCCTCAAGGGCGAGCGCTGCTACACCGAGAAGTGCGCGATCGAGAAGCGCAACATGCCGCCCGGGCAGCACGGCCGCCTGCGCAAGGCGAAGATGGTTGGCTACGCCGTCCAGTTGCGCGAGAAGCAGAAGGTCAAGCGCATCTACGGCGTGCTCGAAGACCAGTTCCGCGGCTACTTCGCCCAGGCCGACCGCACCCGCGGCGGGATTACCGGCGAGACGCTGCTGCAACTGCTCGAGCGCCGGCTCGACAACGTGGTCTACCGCATGGGCCTGGGCACCTCGCGCGCCCAGGCGCGCCAGCTGGTTCGCCACGGCCACTTCCTGGTCAACGGCAAGAAGGTCGACATTCCGTCGTACTCGCTGAAGGCCGGCGACACGGTGGCGGTCCGCGAGGGCAGCCGCGCCAACACGACGATCATCCATGCCACCGAAGAAGTGAAGGGCCGCGGCATTCCCGAGTGGCTCTCGCTTGAAGGCGAAATGGGCGGCAAGGTCGTCAGCATGCCGACCCGCGAGCAGATCAACCTGCCGGTGCAGGAACAGCTCATCGTCGAGCTCTACAGCAAGTAAGGCGGGCCAGGGCTGGTCAGGCTGGCAGGGCGGCGTAGGGCGGGTAGGGGAGAACAAACCCGACCGGCCGAACCCGCCCCACCAGCCCGACCCGCCCCACCTGCCCTATCGCAAGCCGCGCTCCAGCAGCTTTTCAGGCCTGCAGCGAGCGAGCGTGGTCATTACCCGCAGGCCTGAAAAGCTGCTGGAGCGCGGCTTGCGATAGGGCAG
>JAKFYH010000032.1 GCA_021730945.1 Acidobacteriota bacterium
GGGTTGGGGAGGCCCGCGACGCCGGGGCCCTGCGTCTTCTTCCACGCGTCGTAGCGCAGGCGCAGCGTCTTCACCGGGTTCAGGTTCTCGCCTGGCTTGATCTGGTTGGGGCCCTTGTCGGCGCCGGGCTGCGACGCGGTGAGGTACATCGCATACGTGCCGTTGTTATGCGAGTCGCCGCTGGTGTCCTTGGGATCAGACGCCAGGATGTAGGCGACATGCGAGGTGCGGCCGTCGCACGGGATCGCCGGCGCGGTGCCATCGGTGGGCCACGGCGGACAGACGCAGCGGCTGTCGCCGCCGGAACCGTCGGCTGCCTCCATGGCCGCCATCACGCGGTCGGTGATCGAGCCGGAGCTGCGGATGAAGGCCTGCACGGCGTTTGGCATCACCTGCCCGGGCCGCAGGATGTTGCCCTGGATGGAATAGAAGATTTGCGTGCCCGGCACCTGGCCCTGGATGTCCTGCGACACATAGCCGTTGCCAAGACCCGAGTGGCCGGCGCTGCGGCCCTGCAGATCGAGAATGCCAAACTGGCGGCTCTGGTAGGCCGGGTCGGCGCTCAGCATCTCAATGATGCGCTTGGGGTCGGTGCCCTTCTGCAGCTCTTCGAACACCAGCATCTGGTTCTTGTGCGTGCCATCGACGCCGGCCTGGCAGGCGGCCACGCCTTTGCCCGGGACGACCACGGCCTGCACGCCCATCAGGAACTGGTCGTCGCGGTCAACGCAGGTGGCCGAGGCAATGACGACGCGGCCCGAGGCACGGTCGACGGCGATCACCGACCAGGTGGCGAAGGCCGATGAGGGCAGAAGCAGCAGGGCGATCAGCGAGAACAGCAACATTCGACGCATGAGGAATCCTTTCAACGGTGTCTGACACCCGGTCAAGGCTGAGGCTGTCAGACACTATATACTTCCGCCGGGAGGAGCTATGGGAATCGCGCGCATCGGCGTAATCGCGGCGGCGGTGTTGGCGTGGGTGCCGGTGGCGTCGGCGCAAAATGTCCCGACGTTTACCCGGGACGTGGCGCCGATCTTCTACTCCAAGTGTGTCGAGTGCCATCGGCCGACGATGTTCGCGCCGATGTCGCTCGTGACCTTCGACCAAGCGCGGCCGTGGGCCCGCTCGATTCGGCAACGCGTGGCCGCCCGCACCATGCCGCCCTGGGGCGCCGATCCCGCGCACGGTGTGTTCAAGAACGATCCGCGGCTGTCCGACAGGGAAGTCGAGACGATCCTGGCCTGGGTCGATGCCGGCGCGCCCAGGGGCAACGCCGCCGACCTGCCAGCGGCGCCGGTGTTTGCCGAGGGCTGGAGCATCGGCCAGCCCGACGTGGTCTTCACGATGACGGAAGACTATGCGATTCCCGCGACCGGGGTGGTCGGGTATCAGTACCTGCGCCTGCCGACCAACATCACCGAAGACAAGTGGATCCAGGCCATCGAGATCAAGCCGCAGGCGCGCGCGCACGTGCACCACGTGCTGGCCTACACGCAGCCGACCGGCTCGCCGCTGAACCAGAATGGCGCGCTCGGACCGGGCAGCATCGGCGGGGTCACACCCAACAAGCCGGGCGTGGTGTTCGAGCCGGGTGTCGGCCGGTTACTGGCCGCCAACTCCGACATCGTGCTGCAGATGCACTACACGACTAACGGCGAGGCAACCACCGATCGCACGCAGGTGGGCATCGTGTTCGCCAAGGCGCCGCCACGGCTGCAGCAGCGCGGCGGCAGCATCATTCAGCCGCGGTTTGTGATTCCCGCCGGGGCGCCGGCGCACGAAGTGCGCGGGTCGCGGGTGCTGGCCGCCGACACCCTGATCACCTCGTTCACGCCGCACATGCATGTGCGCGGCAAGAGCATGATCTACATCGCCACGTTCCCGGACGGCACCAAAGAGACGCTGTTGTCGGTGCCCAACTACGACTTCAATTGGCAGATTAGTTACGAGCTGGCCAAACCGCGGCTGTTTCCGAAGGGCACCCAGATCGAAGTGATCGCCCACTTCGACAATTCACCAGCGAACAGGTTCAACCCCGATTCCACCAAGGACGTCCGCTGGGGCGATCAGACGTGGGAAGAGATGATGATCGGTTTCTGGGGCACCGTCGTCGAGCGCACGCCGGCCCCGTCGCAGCAGAATCGCCACTAACGCATGATTTCACGCCGTTCGTTCCTGTCCCTGGCCGGCGCTTCGGCGCTGGCCTTTCCCGCCACTGCCTGGGCCCGTCAAGCGCCGCGTTCCGCCGTGAATGCGGCCCGCCTGCGCAACCGCCTTGAGCGCCTGAGTACGCACGGCCGGCCGCCCGGCGGCACCTTCGCTGACGGCGTCACGCGGGTGGCCTATTCGGTGGCCGACCTCACGGCGCGGGCCTTCATGATCGACGAGATCAAGTCGGCCGACATCGTGCCGCGCATTGATGCCGCCGGCAACATCTTCGCCCGCTACGGCGGGCAGCCGGACCAGCCCGCCATCCTGTTCGGGTCGCACATCGACTCGGTGCCGGGCGGCGGCAACTTCGACGGCGATCTGGGTACCTTCGCGGCGCTCGAGGTGATCCAGGCGGTGCAGGCCGCGAAGATCCAGACCCGGCACCCGCTCGAGATGGTGTTGTGGGCGCACGAGGAGAGTACGGCGTTTGGCATCGGCACGGCCGCCAGCCGCATCGTGGCCGGCGACCTGAAGGCCGGCGACATGGACCGGGTGTGGAACGGCATGACCCGCGGCAACGCCATCCGGCGCATTGCCGGCAATCCCGACCAGATTGAGACAGCGGTCCGCGGCAAGGGGGCCTGGCATTCGTACCTCGAGCTGCACATCGAGCAGGGCGGCACGCTCGACCGCGCCGGCACGCCGATCGGCATCGTTGAGGGCATCGTCGGCATCCATCGCTACGACGTGGTGATCGAGGGCATGGCCAACCATGCCGGCACCACGCCGATGGGTGAGCGCCAGGATGCGCTGGTGGCGGCGTCGGCGTTGACGCTGGCGGTGCGCGACCTGGCCCGGGCGCGGCAGGGACAGCAGGTCGGCACGGTGGGCCGGTTGTCGGTCGAGCCCAATTCGCCCAATGTCATTCCGGGCCGCGCGATGCTGAGCGTGGAATTTCGTGACTTGTCGGAAGCGGTGCTGCGGGAACTGGGCGAGGCGCTGCGCGCGCGCGCGGCCGCGATTGCCGGTGAGACGCGCACGGCGATCACGCTGGAGCTGGCGACGACCAATCCGCCGGCGCCGGCGCATAGCGGCGTGCAGGAGGCGATTGGGCAGGCGGCCCAGGCCATCGGCCTGCCGTCACGCAAGCTGCCGAGTGGCGCCGGCCATGATGCCCAGATGATCGCGGCCTTGTGCCCGATGGGCATGATCTTCGTGCCGAGCGTGGGCGGCATCAGCCACTCGCCGCGTGAGCTGACCAGCTGGGACGACTGCGCGCGTGGCGCCAACACCCTGCTCGGCGCAGTGCTGGCCATCGACGGCCGCGGCTCTGTGTAGGGCCGCCGATTAGAGTTCGCGCAGCCGCAGTTCGCGGCTGTTTGACGTTTGAATCTGCGGCCCGTCGGTCGGCCTGTAGTACCCTGAGATTTCCCTTTTCCAGGATTTGTCACGCAATGTACCCGACTCGACTTGTTCTCTTGTCCTTTGTGTTCCTGGCGTTCTGCGGTGTGCACGAGGCCGCTGCGCAATCGGCGGCGCCCGCCGGCGCGCCACTGGCCGCGGCCCTGTCGACCACCGCGACACGGGCCGTCGAAGCGCCGATCATCGACGGCGACGTGTTGGGGGATCCGGCGTGGCAGGCGGCGACGCCGATTACCGGTTTCTGGCAGGAGCAGCCCAACGAGGGGCAGCCGGCGTCCGAGCGCACCGAGGTGCGCGTCATCTACACCGCCGACACCCTTTATGTCGGCGTCATGCTGTTTGACTCCGACCCAAGCGGCATCATTATTTCCGATGCGCGCCGTGACGCGCCACTGGACGACACCGACAGTTTCTCGATGATTGTCGATACCTATCGCGACCGCCAGAACGGATTCGTGTTCGGCACCAACCCGGCCGGCATCGAGTACGACGGCCAGGTGACCAACGAGGGGCAGGGCGGCGGCGGCCTCGGCTTCGGCCAGATGCAGTCGGGCGGCTCCGGCGCCGGCTTCAACATCAACTGGGATGGCGCCTGGACGGTGCGCACCCGGATCACCGAGCAGGGATGGGCGGCAGAGTTCGCGATTCCCTTCCGCACGCTGCGGTATCCGGCGGCGGCGACGCAGACCTGGGGCGTGAACTTTCAGCGCAACATCCGCCGCAAGAACGAACGCGCTTTCTGGGCGCCTATTCCCCGGCAGTTCAACCTGTATCGGCTGTCGCTGGCCGGTACTATGGTCGGCGTTCAGACGCCGGCGTTGCGCAACCTGCGCATCACGCCTTATGCCCTCGGCAACGCGCTGGAGTCCGGCGAGCGGCCGGTTGATGCCTCGCTGCTGGGCGAGGTCGGCGGCGACTTGAAATACAGCCTGACGCCCAGCCTCACCCTCGACGCGACGGTGAATACCGACTTCGCGCAGGTCGAGGTCGACGACCAACAGGTCAACCTGGATCGGTTCAACCTGTTCTTTCCCGAGAAGCGGCCGTTCTTTCTCGAGAATGCCGGCTTCTTCAGCGTCGGCAATCCTGGCGAAGTGGACTTGTTCTTCAGCCGCCGCATCGGCATTGGCGCCGGCGGCGAGTCGATTCCGATCCTCGGCGGCGGCCGCGTGTCGGGCAAGGCCGGCCGCTTCAACGTCGGCGTGCTGAACATGCAGACCGACGACTACCAGAACACGGTGGCCGGCACCAACTTCAGCGTGGCCCGGGTCAGCCGCGATCTGCCGAACCGGTCGTCGATTGGCGCGATCTTCACCAATCGCCAGGCCGTGGGCGACCTGGCCGGCGATGCCGCGGCCGCGCGCACCTACGGCGTGGACGGCAAGTGGGGCCTGGGGCCGACCAGCATGCTCACCGGCTTTCTCGCCAAGACCGATACCGAGGGTGTCAGCGAGGGCGACTACGCCTTCAACCTGCGATCGCAGACCAATCGTCCGCAGTGGGACCTGAACCTCGGCTACCAGGAGGTCGGCGCGGGCTTTAATCCCCAGACCGGCTTCCTGAGCCGCAAGGGCTACCGCAAACCCGACGCGATGCTGATGACGCGGTTCCGGCCGAAGGACTTCATCGGCATCCAGGAACTGCGGCCGCACGCGACCTTCCGCGGATTCTGGGGCCTCGACGACTTCCAGGAGACCGGTTTCCTGCATCTCGACAATCACTGGCAGTTCCGCGACAGCACCGAGATCCACACCGGCATGAACCTCACCCGCGAGGGCGTCCGGACGCCGTTTGAGATCTTTCCCGGCGTCTTCGTGCCGCCCGGCACCTACGATCATGCCGAGGCGCAATTGGTGGGCATGAGCAACCAGGGTGCGCCGTTCAGCGTGCAGATGCGGGTCACCGCCGGTGGCTTCTTCGGAGGCGACCGCCTGTCGCTCAATCCGACCGTCAAGATGCGGGCCGGCGACGCGCTGACCGCGGAGGTCACCTATCAGCGTAACGACGTCAAGCTGCCGTGGGGCGACTTCGTCACCAACCTGGTTCGCACCCGCGTCTCGTACTCGTTCTCGTCGCGCGTGTTCACCCAGGCACTGATTCAGTACAACGACCGCGCCGACTTGTGGTCGATGAACTTCCGCTTCGGCTGGCTGCAGGCGGCCAATACCGGCCTCTTTGTGGTCTACACCGACACCCGCGGCCTCTATGATCTGTTCGACCGGCCCGAACGCACCGATCGCTCGTTGATCGTCAAGTACTCCTACATGTTCGACCTGTTCCGGTAGGCCGCGGCCGGCCCGCCGGCTATGCCTATAATGTCCGGGTTGCCGGGCCCGCGCTTTTTCCGCCCTCTCTCCAGGGCCATCACGCGTCCCTTGTCGGTCCTCGCCCTGGTGGCGTGGGCCGTCACCATGGGCGTGATGGTCGATCGCACATACCTCCAGGCTTCACCGACCAACCTGGCCACTGACCTGGCCCGCTACGGCACCACCGCGCAGTGGCGCGGCGTCTATTACCGCGGCGAAAAGGTGGGCTTCACCGTCAGCCAGGTCGAGCGCACCGACGAGGGCTTCGAGCTGCTCGAGGATGGCCGCCTGCAGTTCTCGCTGCTGGGCGCCACCACCGCGGCCGTCCTGCGCACGTCGGCCCGTGTCGATCAGACCTTTACCCTCAAGAGTTTCGAGTTCTCGCTCGACCCGGGAACCGGCCCGCTCACCGTCCGCGGCCGGCTCGACGGCCTGCGCCTGTCGCTCGAGATCGTCAGCGCCACCGGCACCCGGTCGGAAACGCGCGAGCTCGACGAGCCGCCGGCGCTGATGCTCAGCCTCGGGCGCCGCCTCGCCAGCGAGGGCCTGGCCGCCGGCACGCGCCGCGAGTGGATGGTGTTCGACCCGGCGACCATGAAGAACGCGCCGGTGCAACTGGCGATCGGCAACCGCGAGGTGGTGGCCGCCGGCGGCCGCCCGATTCCGGCCTTTCGCGTCGACATGACCTTCTCGGGCCTGACCACCACGGCGTGGATCACCGACACCGGCGAGATCGTGCGCGAAGAGAGCCCGATGGGCCTGATCTCGGTGCGCGAGACGCAGGAACAGGCGACGGTGCTCGCCGTCTCGGGGACGATGCAGGCCGACATGCTGACGGCGTCGGCCGTAGTGCCGAACATGAGCCCGCGCACGCACATCACCGAGCCGCGCGATGTGACGCGGCTACGAATGCGGGTGGACGACGCCGATTTGTCGAACCCGGACCTGCAGGGCGTGGGGCAGTCGGTGACCGGCAACGTGATCGAATTGGTGGACGCGCGGACCCTGACCGCTGGTCCGGCCGATCCCGACCTGGCGCGCTACCTGCGGGCGGAGGCGTTCATTGAAAGCGATGCGCCTGAGATCCGCGCCGAGGCTGAGAAAATGGTGCGCGGCATCACCGGCACGCGCGCACGGGCCGAACGGCTGACCCGCGAGGTCAATCAGCTGATCGAGAAGAAGCCCACGGTCAGCCTGCCATCAGCGCTGGAAGTGCTGCGCACGAAGGTGGGCGACTGCAACGAGCACACGGTACTGTACGTGGCGCTGGCGCGCGCGTTGGGCATCCCGGCGCGCATCAACGTCGGCCTCGTCTACGTGCGTGGCGCCTTTTACTATCACGCCTGGCCCGAAGTCTACGTCGACGAGGGCAACGGCCGCGGCCTGTGGTTGCCGGTCGATCCCACCTTCAACCAGTTTCCCGCCGACGCCACCCACGTGCGACTGGCGAGAGGCGGCCTGGAACAGCAGACCGCGATCCTGCCGCTCGTGGGCCGCGTCAAGATGACGGTCCTGCAAGTGGACGTGACGCCGGGGTCAACGCCGATTCTGGTCGGCCGGCAGGCGACCGACGCGCGCGCGCTCGACATTCCCATTCCCCGGCGCCAGACCTGCGGCTGCTGGGTGCCGTGTCCAGGTAACCGATGATTGCGGTCGAGAAACTCGTCAAGCGTTTCGGCAAGTTCACCGCGGTCGACGGAGTGTCGATCACCGTCGAGCCGGGCCAGATTCACGGCTTCCTGGGTCCCAATGGCGCCGGCAAGACCACCAGCATCCGCATGATTGCCGGGCTACTCAAGCCCGACAGCGGCCGCATTGTCGTCAACGGTCACGACCTGGCGCGCGAGCCCGAGGCGGCCAAGGCGGCGCTCGGCTTCATTCCCGATCGGCCGTTCATCTACGACAAGCTCACCGCCGGCGAGTTCCTGCGTTTTCATGGCGGGCTCTACGGCATGGACGGTGGCGACACCGACATTCGCATCGCCGAGATGCTCGAGATTTTCGAACTGGGCCGATGGCAGCACGAGCTGGTCGAGAGCTTCTCGCACGGCATGAAGCAGCGCCTGGTGATGAGCGCGGCGTTTCTGCATCGGCCCAAGGCGGTGCTGGTGGACGAGCCGATGGTCGGCCTCGACCCGCGTGGCGCCCGGCTAATCAAGGACATCTTCCGGCTGATGGCCTCGCGCGGCGTGGCCATCCTCATGAGCACGCACACCTTGGAGGTGGCACAGGAGATGTGCGACCTGATCAGCATCATCCTCAAGGGCCAGATCATCGCGCACGGTACCGTCGCCGACGTGCGAGCCATGTCCGGCACGCCCGATGAAGAGCTGACACCGGTATTCCTCAAGCTCACCGGTGGCGGCGGCCTGCAGGAGATCGACGAGATCTGATGGACGGCACTTCGGTTACGCGGCCGTTTCCCTATCTGCTGATGCCCACCTGGTGGGCGTCGCGCAACCGCGCCCGCCGGCGCGAGCCCGGCGACCTGCTGCGCGGCCTGATGTTCGGCGGTGTCGGCGCCGCAGTAATCGCCGCGCTGTTCGCCGGCGCGTTCTGGGTGACCTGGCAGGCGGCCGGCTACGAGGAACTGGGCGACTACCTGATTCGCATCGGCCTGTCATGGCTGTTCCTGACGTTTCTATCGTTCCTCGCCTTCAGCGCGGTGGTGGCCTCGCTCTCCACCTTCTTCCTGTCCGACGATCTGCGGTTGATCCTCGCCGCGCCGCTGGCGTCGCGCCGCTTGTTCGCGGCCCGCTTCGCCCGCACCCTCGTGCAGTCGGGCTGGATGGTGGTGGTGTTTCTGGTGCCGGTGCTGGCCGGCATCGGCTTCGCCAAGTGCGCGCCGTGGTCGTTCATCCTGACGACGCTTCTCACGGTCGTGCCGTTTGTCGTGATTCCGGTCGGCCTGGGCGCGGCGGTCACGCTGATGCTGGTGAACGTGTTTCCGGCGCGGCGGGCCCGCGACATCCTGATGTTCATGGGTCTGGTGTTTGCCACCAGCATCGTCCTGCTGCTGCGGTTCCTGCAGCCGGAGCGGCTCCTGAAGGTGGAATCGATGCCCGAGGTCACCGCATTCTTTGCCACGCTGCAGTCGCCGATCACCCCGCTTCTGCCTTCGTTCTGGGCTGGCGAGGCCCTGTTTGCCGGCGTGCAGGGGGGCAGCGACTGGTTGCACATTGCCGCGTTGTGGACGACGGCGGCGGCGGTGGTGGTGGGGGTGGGCGCGGCGTTCGAGCGGTGGCACTTTGCCGGCTTCAGCAAGTCGCAGGAGTCGCGCAAGGCGCGCTTCGCCCAGTTCCACGCGATCGAGATCGTGGCCGGATGGCTGCCGATGTCGCCGGTGCGGCGGCACTTGCTGGTGAAGGACCTGAAGGTGTTCCTGCGCGACGTCAGCCAGTGGTCGCAGTTGCTGCTGCTGGTGGCGCTGATGCTGGTGTACCTCTACAACTTTCGCGTGCTGGACCTCGACCGGCTGCCGTACATGAGTGGCGTCGTGAAGAACTTGTACGCCTTCCTCAACCTGGCGATGGCCGCCTTCGTGATGTCGACCGTCGCCGTGCGGTTCGTGTTTCCGTCGGTGTCGGCTGAGGGGGCGGCGTTCTGGATTATCCGCACCGCGCCGATATCGTTGCGCGACTTCCTGTGGTCGAAGTTCTGGACCGGCCTGATTCCGGTGTTGCTGCTCACCGAGATCCTGATCGTGACCGGCAACCAACTGCTTGGTGTCGATCCGTTCCTGAAGCAGATGTCGGCGGTGGCTATCATCTTCATGGCGTTCGCGCTGGTCGGTCTCGCCACCGGGCTGGGCGCGCGCTACCCGCGGTTCGCCGCCGACAATCCCAGCCAGGTGGCGGGTTCGTATGGCGGCGTGGCGTTCATGATCGTGGCGGTGCTGTTCATCCTGGTGATGATTGGTCTACTTGGGTGGCCGTCGAGCGTCTACCTGTTCAGCCAGATCCGGCGGCAACCTCTCACCGGATTCCAGCAGGTGATGTTCTACCTGTGCTTCACGGCGGCGGCGGCGCTGAGCATCACCACCTGGCTGCTCGGGATGCGCACCGGGGTGCGGGCCCTCCAGGCGATGGACCGCACGCCGTAGGCCAGCGTGCCGGCTCGCCCGGTCTCGTTCAGGGCTGCACAGTTTGGCGCAACTCGAAGCGACACCATGGTTCCCGGTGCACAATGGCGCCATGCTCATCAACTGTTCTCGGTGTCGAGGTGAACTGGTCGCCGGCGGCGCGGTGTACGGACCGGGTCGCATGGCCTTCCGTCCACAGGATTCGAAGTTCTTCACGCTGCAGACCGGCGACGTCATGACCAAGGCGATGATGTGTCGCGAATGCGGCGTGATCGAACTGGTGGGCGACGTCGCCAAGTTGAAGCGGCTGCTGAGCGGGACCGATGCCACGCCGGGTTCAGGTCCACCCGCCTAGCGGCGGCCTGGCGGGCGCACGATCAGGCGGACGAACTCCATCGGTATGGCGCCGCTATTGGTGATCGTTTCGTCGTTCAGTTCCTCCACCCACCTCACGTCGCCGGATGGAATCGCGATCCACAACGACGGCATTGTCACCCGTTCCGCCACGATCGACTGGCCGGGGGCGACCACGACGCGCTGAATGACCAGCGGCTCGCTGCTGTAGTCAACGGTGATTGAATTCTGATTGGGCTTAAGCGCGGGTCGCGCGATGCGTTGGCGCAAGTTCCGGCTGGTCATGGTCTTGATCTGAATCCGCAGGAAGTCACTGGCGGTGGCGGCCGGATTCTCGGCCGTGTGATGTTCTTCGCCGCCCGCGGCGAGTCGAATGCTGCCGGTCGTTACGGCCGGTCTCGTGACCGCGCGGCTGCTGGCACCCTCGTGACGGAACACCACCCCGTCAGAGTCACTCAAATAGACATAAGCCGTGACGCCCGCCGGGTGCGTGTGCACCGGCAGTTTGGCGCCGGCGGGGTAGTGCACGCGCACCACCCTGACCCACTCGTTGTCGAGCTCGACCCGGTAGGACTCGGGCGCGGTGGTCAGCGGATCCTGCGCCGCCACGGATGAGCTCCAGGCCAGGATTGCCAGCGCCAAAACGACGGGTGTGTTCATAGACATTTGATTCTCAGGGTTCGACTAAACTGTGGCCGCCATGTCACGACTATTCATCGCCGCGCTGCTGCTCTCCGTCACTGTACAAGCTCAAGACGCTGCCAAGGCGCCGCTGGCCGGGGAGGGTCCGGACCCGTGGTTCGGCACCTTCTCGATCGTGGCCTTTGACCCGGCGACCAACGAGTTGGGCGTCGGCGTCCAGTCTCGGGCCTTCGGCGCCGGCGCCGCGGTGCCCTATGCCAAACCCGGGGTGGGCGCCGTGGCGACTCAGGCCTCGGCCAATCGTCAGTATGGTCCCAAGGCGATCGCCCTGCTCGAGCAGGGGCTGTCGCCGGCCGAGGTCGTCAAGCGCATCACCGACGAGGATCCCGGCCGCGACTCGCGCCAGGTGGCGGTGATCGACACCAAGGGCCGCTCGGCGGTCTACACCGGCAAGCGGGTGATCGATCGCAACTCGGATCCCAAGGATCCCGTGCACCTCGGCGGCTTCGCCGGCTTCGCCGCGGGAGTGAACTTCTCGGCCCAGGGCAACACGCTGGCGAGCGAAGAGGTGGTCAAGGCCATGGCCGCGGCCTACCAGGCCGGCAAGGGTTCGATGGCCGAGCGGCTGATGGACGCGCTCGACGCCGGCCAGGCCAAGGGCGGCGACACGCGCGGTATGCAGTCGGCCGGCATCCTCGTGGTGCGGCCGTTACCGGCCAACACCGAGTCCACCGTCGAACGCATCGTCGATATTCGCGTCGACGATCACGAGGAGCCGTTCAAGGAACTGCGCCGCCTGATGAACATGACGCTCGGCATGCCCAATCGCCTGACCGAGCGCTCGGCGCAGTTGGCGAAGGAAGGCAAGTTCGCCGAGGCGATCGCGGAACAGAAGAAGGCGATCGCGATCAACCCCCGCGCCGAGCAGCTGATGTATGCGCTGGCGCAGCGCTACGCCCAGGCCGGCGACGCCAAGCTGGCCCTCGAACAACTGGGCCACGCCATTCGCCGCCAGCCCAAGCAGTGGAAGCCGCAGGCGGCGGCCGACCCGATCTTTGCGCCGCTGAAAGACTTGGCTGAGTTCAAACGACTGATCGATGGGGTCTGACCCCCAGTCTCGCCAAGTGGTGGATTGGGAACAGCTCTCGAAGATGTTCAACAGGGGATTTCGCATGACTCGTATGGGTATCGCAATTGTGTTCGGGGTGTTGGCAACAGTGGCGGTGGCATCGGCACAGCCGCCGGCCGGAGGGCAGCGTCCGCAGATGACGCCCGAGCAGCAGGCGGCTGCCGCCGCGCGTCGCGAGGCGGAGATGAACGCGCCTCGGCCGATCCCGGCGCTCGACAGCGTCTGGATGGAACAGCTCACCTGGATGGAGATCCGCGACGCTATCAAGGCCGGCAAAACCACCGCGTTGATCCTGACCGGCGGCGTCGAGTCAAACGGCCCGCACCTGGCCACCGGCAAGCACAACTACGCGCTTGCCGTCATGGGCGAGGCGATTGCCCGCAAGCTGGGCAACGCGCTGGTGGCGCCGATCGTGACGCTCGAACCCGGGCGGCCTGACTCGGACCGGGTGGCGCCAGGCAGCGTGTTCCTGTCACCAGAGACTTACGAGGCGGTACTCACGGACATGTCGTTGAGCCTCAAGTCGATGGGCTTTACCAACGTCGTCCTGATGGGCGACAGCGGCGGCAACCAGAACGGCATGAAGACGGTGGCCGCCAAGCTGACCACGCGCTTCAATGGCAAGCCGGCGCGTTTCTTCTTCATTCCCGAATACTACGACTACCCGTCGGTGCGCAAGTACGTGCAGGCCAACGGCGTGCCCGAGAAGATGGAGTTCGAGGCCAGCTCAGGCTCGGACGGCATTCACGAGGAGTACAGCATCGACGCCATCATGATGCTGCACGACCCGAAGACGGTGCGGCTCGAGGAGCGCATCAAGGCCAACCGCGCCACCATTAACGGCGTCAGCCTGCTGCCGGTCGAGAAGACGCTCGACATGGCCCGGAAGATCGTCGAACTGCGCGCCACCCAGACCGTGGCCGCGATCAAGAAAGCGATGTCGACGACGCCCTGATCCCTGATCAGGCCATCCGCGAGGGCTGCCACTGCAGCCCGAGGCCGATGATCCGCTCGATGAGCTTGGCGTACGACACGCCGGCTCGTTGGGCGGACTCGGCGAAGTCCTCGCCGTGCGCCAACTGCGGGTTCGGGTTGGCTTCAATCACGAACAGCTGGCCATCGGCCTTCATCCGCAAGTCGACCCGGGCATAGCCGCTCAGGTCAAGCGCGCGATACACCCGCTTGGCCAGGTGTTGCACCCGCGCGGTCACATCACCCGGCAACCCGGCCTCGGCGGTGTCGATGCCGTGCTTCTTCTGGTACTTGACGCTCCACTTCACCCGCTCGGTGGCAATCTTCCAGTTGTTCTCGGGCATCTTCGAGAACGACATCTCCCACACCGGAAACGTCTGCAGGCGATCGTTGCCGAGCACGCCGACGTAGAGTTCGCGGCCGTCGATGAACGCCTCGACGATGGCGGGGGTCATGATGGTGTCGTGGATGAACTGCACCCGCTTGTGCAGCTGCTCCTCATTCTCGACCACCGATGCCTGCGAGATGCCGGTCGAGGACTCGTAGGTGAGCGATTTCACGATCAACGGGAAATGCAGCCGCTTGGGCAGCTTGACCCGGTTGCCGAGCGGCACCACCAGGAAGTCGGGCACCGGAATGCGGTGATAGGCCATCAGCTTCTTGGCCAGGCCCTTGTCGCGCGACAGGGTGAGGCCGCGTGGATTGCATCCGGTGTACGGCACCTTCAGCAATTCGAGATAGCTCACCACGTTCTGGTCGAACACCACGACATCGTCGAACGCCTCCATCAGGTTGAAGGTGATGGTCGGCTTGAAGTCGTCCATCGTGGCGCGGATCGGCGTGAGGTCGTCGTGCACGCCAATGACCCGCACCTCGTGGCCGAGCACCTTGAGGGTGCGGACGACGTCGTATTCCATCCGCCACGAGGCGGACGCCGCGGTGGCCTGGTCGGGCGCCTCTTCCGGTGGTTCGAGGCCTTTGTGGACGAGAGTCAGGACGCGTTGAGGTTTCAAAGGGCTACCCGATGCCGGCCGCTGTGCAGGTAGTTCATCACCTGCACGGTGAGCAGCACCGTGAATTCCCGCCGCGCCTGTTCTTCGGGCACGGCGAGGCGGAGTTTGAGCTCGCGGCATCGGACGATGATGTCTTCGAGCACCTTGTCGATGGTGTATTGGTAGATGCCGGTCCAGTCGGCGACGATCTTGCGCACCGGCCGGCGGATGCGGCTGAGGAACTGGGCGGCGGTCATGTGCTGCGCGTGTTCAGGCGCGTCGGAGAACAGCCGGCGCAGATCGCGATCGTAGAAGGCCGGGTGATCGACGCCGTAGTGGCGCCGCTTGCGGCGATAGTGGAAGCGCAGCGTGCGATTGAGCTTGTGGAGCGGGTCAATTTCCTCGGTGCGCTCGAGCAACGGCTGCTTGCCGACGAGGGACGCCATCAACTCGTCCATGTATTCCAGCTTCTTGATCGCCGGCCAGCCGGTGTAACGCGCCTTCCAGTTGGACTCCGGCGTCAGCCACACCGCGAAGGTCTCGGCGAAATCCTCGTCGGGATGACTTTGCGCGTACCACGGGTCGAGATGCTGCACGAAGCTCTTGCTGTAGGGCCGCGGGGCGTAGAACTCCGGATACGGCTCCGACGAGCGCCCGAACACCTCGCGGCGCGGGCGGCGCAGCCGCAGCTTGTAGGCGTTGTCGATGACGTGGCCGGCTTCGTGGCGCAGGATGCGCATGCACCACTCGTGTTCTCCGCCCTCGACCGCCAACATCTGCGCCTTCTCGAGCCGCTCGAGCCGGGGATGGGCCAGGTAGAAGGGCACCGCCATCGACGCCTGGCCGTCGGGCGTGAACCATTCGTCGGACAGGTAGAAGTGGAGGGGGAAGGTCAGGCCGCGCCCTTCGAGTTCCGACTTGAGCTGCGCGATGCGTGTCTCGATGACCGTGCCGTCCAGCTTCAATGGCAGGCCCGACAGTCGCAGGTTCATCAGCGCTTCATCCGGAAGGTCGGCCCAGTCTGGGGGCGCGGTCTGGCTGGGCATCGGCGTCCCCAGAGTGTAGGCGAAAGCGGGTGCTGACAGGAGATTAGGAGATCAAGCGTCGGATGGGACTTTGTGTCCGGTTACCGGCTGGGGCACAATGGCTGAGCGTGCGCTCGTAGCTCAACTGGATAGAGCATCGGCCTTCGAAGCCGGGGGTCGCAGGTTCGAGTCCTGCCGAGCGCACCAACCTCCGCCTCCCAAGCCAGCCGTGCCTCCCGACCGGCAGATCCCTCCCGGCCAGCGTCAGTGACCGGCCTGGCCCTTCTTCAGCTTCCCGGCAAAGCTCTTCTCGAGCTTTTTGACCTTGGGCATGGCCACTGCCGCCACGTAGGGCTGATTGGGGTTTCGCGCCACAAAGCTCTGGTGATAGGCCTCGGCCTCGAAGAACTGCTCCAGCGGCTCCAGCGTCGTGACGATCGGCTGGTCGAACACCTTGGCGTCCGCCAGCTGCTTGAGATAGCCTCCGGCCACGCGCTCCTGGATCACGCTGGCATAGAAGATCGACGAGCGGTACTGGCGGCCCATGTCATTGCCCTGCCGGTTCAACTGCGTGGGGTCGTGCGCCACCGCGAAGAACACCTTCAAGATCTGCCCGAGCGTAATTACCGCGGAGTCGTAGCGCACGCGGATGACCTCGGCGTGGTCGGTCATGCCGCTGCATACGCTCTTGTAGTCGGCCGTGTCGGCCGTGCCGCCGGCGTATCCGGAGACCACGCTGATCACCCCATCCAGCTTGGCGAACACCGCTTCGGTGCACCAGAAGCAGCCGCCACCCAGGACCACCGATTGCGGCGCACCGGTCGGATCGGCGGGTGCATCGACGGCGGGATCGGGGAACTGATCGGCTGGGATGCCGGCGTCGCCGCCGAAGAGGTCGTCCAGTTTCATGGTTCGATTCTACCCGGCGCCGCCCGCCGCCGCGACACGCCAATCCCCACGATCACCGCGGCGACGATCAATAGGGCTGCCGAAAGCGGCCGGGTCAGGAAGACGGTCCAGTCGCCCTGGCTGATCGCCAGCGCGCGACGCAGGTGCTGTTCGGCGGCCGGACCCAGGATCAGGCCGATCATGACCGGCGCCACCGGCGCGTTGAGGCGGCGCAGCAGGAAGCCGGCCATGCCGACGAGGGCGACCAGCACGAGATCGCCCGCTGAGCGGTGCACGCTGAAGGCGCCAAGCGACGCCACCACCAGGATGCCGCCGTAGAGCCAGGGCCGGGGAATCGACAGCAATTTCACCCACAGGCCCACCAGCGGCAAGTTGAGCACCAGCAGCATCACGTTGCCGAGGTAGAGGCTGGCAATCACGCCCCACACCAGCCTGGGCTCGTGCTCGAAGAGCAGCGGGCCCGGCTGCAAGCCAAACTGCTGGAAGGCGGCCAGCAACACCGCGGCAGTGGCCGAAGTCGGCAGTCCCAGCGTCAAGAGCGGCACCAGCGTGCCGGCCGCCGAGGCGTTGTTGGCCGCTTCAGGGCCGGCCACCGCTTCGATCGCGCCGTGGCCAAACTCTTCGGGTCGTGACGACAGCCGCTTTTCGATCGCGTACGACATCAACGTCGGCAACTCGGCGCCGCCGGCGGGCAAGGCGCCCATGGGGAAGCCAATCGCCGTGCCGCGAAGCCATGGCCTCCACGACCGCCGCCATTCCTCGCGGCTCATCCACAGCGCCCCGTTCACCGGCAGCACTTCGTCAGCCTCCGGCCCGCGACTGATCACCCACAGAGTTTCACCGACGGCGAACAGGCCGATGGCGACAATCACCGGGTCGATGCCGTCAAGCAGGTAGGGAAGGCCGAAGGTGAAGCGGGCTTGTCCGCTCAGTCCGTCGATGCCGACGCCCCCCAGCACCAGGCCCAGCATCAGGCTGACCCAACCAGCCAGCCGCGAACCGGGCCCTCCGAGCACGGTGGTCACGGTCACAAACGCCAGCATCATCAGGGCGAAGTACTCCGCCGATCCAAATGCCAGCGCCATGCGCACCATCAGCGGCGCGGTCAGGCTGAGGGCAAGCGTGGCCAGGGTGCCGGCCACGAACGAACCGATCGCCGAGGTGGCCAGCGCCGCGCCGGCGCGGCCGTGGCGCGCCATCTGGTGCCCGTCGATTGCCGTCACCATGGTGGCGCTCTCGCCCGGCGTATTGAGCAGGATCGAGGTGGTCGATCCGCCATACATCGCGCCGTAATAGATACCGGCAAACATGATCAGCGCCGCGGTGGGGTCGAGTCCGTAGGTCACCGGCAGCAGCAGCGCCACGGTCAACGCCGGACCGATGCCGGGCAGCACGCCGACCGCCGTCCCCAGCGTGACGCCGGCGAATCCCCACAGCAGGTTCAGCGGCTGCAGGGCGACGACAAAGCCGGTCCACAGATCGCCCATCAGGGAAGCGCCACGCCGAGCCCGGCGCTGAACACCAGATAGATGAACCCGGCGAAGAGGCCGCCGACGAGGCCGTCTTTGGCGAGGGTGGGCGGTGCCGGCCACACTCCGCGCCACGCCGACGCCGTGACCATGAACAGGAGGGTGGACGACATGACGAACCCGGCCGTGATCATGATGAGCGGTTGCGCCAGGAGGGCAGCCGCCAGGATGCCGGGAGCCGGGAGTCGAGATTTGGGAGTTGAGACCGAGGGGCTGTCGATCGGCCGAGTACGATCGCGCCGGCGCGACACCCATAGGGCAGTGGCGAGCGCGCCGAAAATCGCCACCATCAGGTTGGGGATCGTGGCCGGTGTCACCGACAGCGCGAACTGCGGCCGGGGACCGGTCTCGGCAAGCGCCAGCCGTTGCAGCACGGCCTCGACGCGGGCTTGTTCAGACAGGAGGAACTGTCGAAAGCCGGTGCCCGGCAGGAACAGGTCGTCCCAGCCGTTACGGGCCATCGCGGCCCGCCAGGCGTCGCTCGTCGCCATGCGGGTCACCCGCGCGGTGAGCGCGTCGCGCTCGGCATCCGACAGTCCTGGTGGCGCGACGATCGCCCGCCAGTTGGCCAGGTCCAGCGGCACGCCCAATTCGCGCAGGGTGGCCGTGTCGATCCCGGGAATGTGCTCGGCGGCGGAGATTGCCAGCGGCCGTAACTGGCCGGCAGCGATCTGTCCGGCAAACTCGCCGTAGCCGCTGACTGCCACCGTGACTTGTCCGCCCAGCACGGCGGCCAGCGCGGCGCCTCCGCCGGCAAATGCAATGTAGTTCACCCGCGAGGCGGGCAGGCCTGCCTGTTCGGCCAACAGCCGCACCAGCAAATCGTCGGTGCCCCCAGCCGACCCACCGCCCCATGACACGCTGCCGGGATCGCGCGTGAAAACCTCAAGCAGATCTCCGAGTGTCTGAATCGGGCTGGTGGCCGGCACCACGATGACTTCGGTCTCGCCGGTGAGCCGCGCGATCGGCGTGGCGTCCGAGAGCGACACGGGTGACAGGTTAATGATGACACCACTGACCATCACCAGGCCGGTCACCAGCAGCGCATGGGGATTGCCGCGCTCCGACTGGACGAACCGTGCCAGCCCGATCGTGCCGGCGGCGCCAGGAATGTTGTCGACCTGCACGCTGGTGGCCGGCTCGATCTCGGCCAGCACTCGCTGCATCACACGGGCGGTCTGATCCCACCCGCCGCCGGGTGCCGCCGGGGCCACGATGGTGAGGGAGGACTGAGCGCGCAGGGGCGTCGCGGCTAGCAACAGGAGAACGACGACGCGGCCCGGCATCACGCGGCGATTCTATCTGCGAATCCCGACCAGCGGTTCCCTCCCGACCGGAAGTTCCCTCCCGACAAGAAGTGCCCTCCCGACAAGAAGTGCCACCCCGGTAGAATCCCGTCATGAGGTATTTGCACTACGACGTCTTCACCGATCGCATGTTCGAAGGCAACCAGCTGGCCGTGTTTCCCGACGCGCGCGGGCTGACGACCGGGCAGATGCAAACGATCGCCCGCGAGATGAATTTTTCCGAGAGCACGTTCCTGCTGCCGGCGGAAACACCAGGCACCGATGTGCGCATGCGAATCTTTACGCCGGGCGCCGAACTCCCCATGGCCGGGCACCCGACGATTGGCACTACGTTCGCGCTGGCGCACGAGGGTGTCATCGCCTCCGGGCGTGACCGCTGGGTGTTCGAACTGGGCGTCGGACCGACGCCGGTCGAACTGGCCTGGGCCAATGGCGCCCTGTCATTTGCCTGGATGGACCAGCGGCCGCCGATCTTCCGCGAGCCGGCGTCCCCGGCCGCCGAGGTCGTACGTGCGGTTGGCATCGATCCAGGGGCGGTGGCGTCCACCGGCCTGCCGGTGCAGGAAATTTCGTGCGGCTCGCCGTTCATTCTGGTGCCCGTGGCGACGCGGGCGGCTGTGGACGCCGCGGAACCCGACCCGGGCGCCATGCGGCGCCTCACGAGCGCGTTCCCCGGCGGCCGGGTGGCCGTGTTCATCTTCAGCACCGAGTTGCGCGATCCCTCCGTCGCGGCTTACAGCCGGATGTTCGGGCCGGCCATCGGCATCCACGAGGATCCCGCGACCGGCGGCGCCAGTGGCCCGCTCGGGTCGTACCTCGTCCAACACCGATTGGTCACGCCCGAACAGCAGAGGGACATGGTCAGCTTGCAAGGCGTGGCGATGGGCCGGCCCAGCCGCATTCACATGCGAATCACGCAGGACGCCGATGGCAAGATCGTGCGGGTGCAGGTCGGTGGCAAGGCCGTGCGCGTTGGCGAGGGTGTGATCGACCTCGGCCACCGATGACGCGGAGGTCAACGGGGCCGCAGATTACACAGATTACGCAGACTAGAGGCCGAACCTCGCACAGACTAGAGGCCGAACCTTACACAGACTAGAGACCGAACCTTGCACAGACTAGAGACCGGACCTTACAGAGACTGGAGACCGAACCTTATACAGACTGGAGCCCGAACCTTACACAGACCGGCGACCGAGTCCTACACAGGCTAGAGACCGAGTCGTACACCGACTGGAGACCGAATCCAGGAACGGAAGGGGACGCACCGTCAGGGCGTGCGCTATTCGTAGCGTAGCGCCACGGCCGGATCGGTCGCCGCCGCTCGCCGTGCCGGCAGGAGGCACGCGGCCAGTGCGACCACCAGCAAGAGCGCCGGTGCGGCCGTGAACGACACCCAGTCGAGCGCGGTCACGCCGAACAGCATCTCCTGCATCAGCCGGGTGAGACCGGCGGCGCCGGCCATGCCCAGCACCAGCCCTGCGGCGGTGACGCCCAGTCCTTGTGTCACGACCAGCCGCAGGATATCCGCGCGCGATGCGCCGAGCGCCGCGCGGACGCCGAGTTCGCGCCGCCGCCGCGTCACGTTGTACGACAGCACGCCGTAAAGGCCAATGGCCGCCAGCGCCAGTGCCAGCAGGGCGAATCCGCCGAGCAGTGTGGCCGCAAACCGCGGCTGCCCGACCGATTCGGATACTCGCGCCGACATCGGCCCGACCGCATCGACGACGGCTCCCGGATCGGCGTCGCGGACGATGGCGCGCACGGTCGACGCCAGCGCTGCGGGGTCACCGGCCGTCTTGACCATCAGGTATAGCCGGCCCACTTGTGGCGAGTCCTCGTTCACCGGGTTGTAAATCGCCGGCTGTGGTGTCGTGTCGAGGCCTTGCAGCAGGACGTTGCCGACCACACCGACAATTTCCGTGGTCACGCCCGGTCCCGCCAGGCCTTCGAACCGGCGCCCGACGACCGGACGACCGTCGGCGAGATAGCTGGTGGCGAAGGCCTCGTCGACCACCAGCGCGCGAACGGCTGCGCCGCTGTCGGCATCGGTCAGCAACCGTCCCTGCCGCAGGCGCAGGCCGAGCGCCTCGGCGTACCCGGGCGTGATCGAGTAATCAGTGGCTCGCGCGATGACCGGGGCGCCGTCGGGCCCCAGTACGCCCGGCAGGTCGAACGCACTCATCGTCATGGCGCCGCCGAGCGGCGCCAGATTGCCGATTCCGGCTGCGACCACGCCGGGCACGGCCCGTAACCGGGTCAGGATCGTGCTCGTAAAGGCCGTCGTGCGGGCAAAGGCGCCCGGGTCGGACCCGCCTGGTCCGCCGGGGCGGCCAGGCGGCACGACCCCGGACAGAAAAACCTGCGCGGTCAGCACGTTGTCGGCGGTGTAGCCGGCATCGACCTGGACCAGGCTGACGAAGCTGCGTATCAGCAAGCCGGATCCAATCAACAGCATCACCGCGAGCGACGCCTCCGCGATCAGCAGGCCTGCGCGCAGGCGGGCCATCCGCGTACCGGTCGAGGCGCCCATGCCGTCGCGCAGCGCCGACACCAGATCGACGCGCGAGGCGCGCAGCGCCGGCACCAGGCCCGACAGCAACCCCGACAGGATCGAGACCGCCACGGCAAAGGCCAATACCGCCCCGTCGATGCGGATGTCGGCGAGCCGTGGGAAGTCAGCCGGGGCGATCAGCGGCAAGACCTGCATCAGCGCCGAGCCGAGCGCGATGCCCAGCGCGCCGCCGATCGCCGCGATCAGAAGGCTCTCGGCCAGCAGTTGCGTGAGCAGGCGGCCGCGGCCGGCACCCATGGACGCGCGCACGGCCAGTTCACGTTCGCGCGCCGCGCCTCTCGACAGAAACAGGTTCGCCACGTTCGCGCACCCGATGAGCAGGACAAAGATCACACCGACGCTCAACACCAGCAGTGCCGGACGAATGCGCGCCGTCATCGAATTGACCATGGTGTCGACCCGCACGACCGGCCCCGGCGCGGCGTCGGCGCCGCCGCGGCCCTGGCCGCCTGGTCCGCCAAGCATGGCCGGCGCCCCGGCGTTGATCGCGGCGAGGGTACCTTCAGCCGCTGCCTGGGCCGGCGTCGCGCCCGGCGCCAGCCGCGCGAGGGCGCTGAAGACCGCGATGCGAACCTCGTCGCGATTGGCCGGCGGAGGCGGCACCGCGTAAGGCGCCCACAGGCGGGCGTCGCGATCGGGGAAGTAGAAGTCCGGGCGCGCGACACCCACCACCGTGTGCGGCCGGCCATCGAGCATCAGCGTCCGGCCAATCGCGGCGGCGTCGCCGCCGAAGCGGTCCTGCCACAGTCGATACGCGATCACCACGGTGCGCTCGGCGCCCGGGGCTTCGCTCCCTTCGGCGAGAAAGCGTCCAAGCGCCGGCGAGACCCCGAGCATGTCGAATAGCTCAGGCGAGACGGCGGCGCCCCGGAGACGTTCGGGATCTCCCAACCCCGTCACCGTGTAGGCGCGGCTGCTATAGGCGGCCAGCGCGTCGATGGTCTTGGGTGCCTCGCGCCAGGCATGGAAGGTGTAATTGATCATGCTCGCGTTCAAACCGGGTAGCCCCCGGTTCTCGGCGACACTCACCAGCCGGTCGGCGGCGGGGTAGGGCAGCGGCTGCAGCAGCACGCCGTGGACTACGGAGAAGATGGCGGTGGTGACGCCAATGCCAAGCGCCAGGGTGACCAGCGCGGCCGCGGTGAAGGCCTTCTGGCCCTGCATCATTCTCAGGGCCTGCCGTAGATGCTGTCGCAGTGCGTCCATGGGTCCTCGCTAGGCGTTATAGACGCCGGGCCGGCGCCGGCGGCCTTGCCACGGCGGACGACGAACTGCGGTGGCTTGAGTCGCGCCTACGGCGACAGGCGGCTGCGCGACCACCCGCTGGCGTCGCGGGTGTAGACCAGGCGATCGTGCAGGCGGCTCGGGCGGCCCTGCCAGAACTCGATGCGCTCGGGCACCACCCGGTATCCGCCCCAGAACGGCGGCAGCGGCACCACCTGGCCGGCGTGCCGCGCGGCCATTTCCGCGTAACGCAACTCGAGCGACGCGCGGTCGGGCACCGTGGTGCTTTGCGCCGAGGCCCAGGCGCCAATCTGGCTCTCGAGCGGGCGCGAGTGGAAATACTCGTCCGACTCGGCCGTGGTGACCCGGGTCACCGCCCCATTGATGCGGACCTGCCGTTCCAATTCGACCCAGAAAAACAGCAGGCTCGCGCGCGGGTGGGCCGACAAGTCGCGGCCCTTCGCGCTCTCGTAGTTGGTGAAGAACACGAAGCCGCGTTCGTCAAAGCCCTTCAACAGCACGATGCGGGCATTGGGATCGCCGGTGGGGGACACGGTGGCGAGGGTCATCGCGTTCACGTCCAGCAACTGCGCCGCCATGGCCTGGTCGAACCATGCCGAGAACTGGCGCATGGGATCGCCGTCGGCCTGTTCCTCGCTCAGGTCGCGGCTTGCATACTCACGTCGAAGATCGGCCACGTCACTCATGGTTGTTTCACCTTGTCCGGAATCTCGACCCAGATGCCGAGGAACCGCGGGTCGTTCGACGCCGGGTCGAACTGGCGCGGCGAGAACCCGCGGTCGGTGGCGATCGTCAGTGGAACGACGCCGCCGGCCACGACTGGTAGTTCCACCTCCACGGCTTCGCCGGGCACCAGCGCGACTTCACGGCGCCAGCCGAAGGTGGTGATCACCGCCCGGTTGGCTTGCGACCCGCTGTGGATGCGCAGCACGACCGGCGCCGTCCGGCCAGGCGGCGCCGCGATCGTCACATCGGCCGAACGTTCGCCGGTGGTCCAGAATCCGCTTGGTTCGGGATACATCTGCTCGTCGTGGAAATAGCACACGACCTCGCCGTAGGCGGCCGCCGCCAGCACCAGCGGCACCAGGGGGCGGGCGCCGACGTCGACCACCGCGGTCGGCGTGATCATGATGGCGGTGATGGCCCGTTCCAGGTCGGCCGATCCGCGCAGTCCAACGAAGCTCGCATCGAGCGCGAGCCGCAATTCGGTGCGCCACGTGGTCCCCGGCGCGGGCTCGACCGTCCACGTGCGCAGCGGCGGACCGATGCGGCCGACCTGCAGCGACAGCGGCGCGGCCTGCAGCGTCGCCTGGTCACCGAAGGTCACCTCGATGGCGTAGGTGCCGGCCGGCAGAGAGAAGCGGCCATTGTGCAGGACACGCACTGGTTGCGGGTCAAAGCGAAGGCCGGGCGTCACGCCAAGGCGCAGTTGCGGCAGCACCGCGGCGGCATTGACCTTGCGCAGTGGATCGAAGATGACCGCCGCCGGACGCACGCGCGCGTCGAAGCCGTCGAGTGACGCCAACCGGTGCCGCGCCGCCAGGTTGACGGCCCGGGTGCCCTCGCCCTGCGGCAGCCAGGGCATCACCATCGCGACGATTAGCAGTGCTGCGCTCAAGGTGGCAATGGCCAGTAGCGCCGCCATCCCCGGCGTCGTCGTTCGTGGCCGCGCCAGGAACCACCCGGCGGCCGCCGCCACGGCGATCCACACCAGCGACTGGGCCCACGCGATGCGGGGATCGTGGAGGATGAACGTCGGCGCCAGTGCCCACAACGCCCAGCGCGGCGACCAGAACTCCAGCAGCGCCGAGGTGCCGTCGCGGCCGTTGTTGATCAACAGGCCGCCCTGGGCAAGTGCGAGAGTGAGGGCGATGCCGACGCTGATGAGCAGCAGCAGGTGCTGACCGGCGCGGCGCGCCGACCCGGCCGGCGCCGACCGGAACGCCGTCGCGATCGGCAGCGCCAGCAGCAGCAAGCCCGAGGCCAGCGGGCGGGCGGGGGCCGCGCTGCCTCCCCACCAGATGCGAAACGCCGCCACGGTGACCAGCAAGGCACCGAACACCAGGGCGATCTCAATCGCCAGACGCTTCATCTCCCCGCCGTTGCGCCACATCTGGACCAGGCCGGTGACGGCCAGCACGTAGACCGGCGCCACGGCGAGCAGCCCGTACTCCTGGTCAAAGAACAAGCCGGGCGCTCCGAAGAAGAGGTTGAGCGGCGAGGTCTGGACCAGCGCACCGTACGGCGCCATCGGCAGGGGCACGCCCCAGATCAGGTAGAAGAAGGCGAACCATGCGAGCAGCGACACCGCGTACGGCGCCGCCACCGCCCATGCTCTCGGATTGCGCGCAAGCGACGCCGGATCGTTCTGGCCGAGCCGGCCGGCGGCGACCAGCACGAGGGCGGCCGACATTGGCGCGTATTTCGTGCTCAACCACGGCAGGCAGGCGCAGGCGAAGCCGACCACCAGCCAGCGAGTGACGGTGGACTGCCGCGGATCGGCCTCCACGGTCAGGACGAGCGCCGTCATCACGGCAAGCGCAGCGACGATTTCCGGATACACCGTAAAGGTGTTGAAGAGGAACGGCGCGGTGGCGGCAATCGCGGCCCAGGCAAAAGTCGCGGCGCCGGGCGCGTTGAGCCGGCCAAGCGTCCATCGCCACGTCACCGCCGCCGCGGTGGCTGCCAGCAGGATCAGCAGTGCCACCACGGCGCGATAACCGCCGGCGGCATAGACCGGCGCCAGCAGGATCGGCAGGCCGACCGGGTGAATGGAATAGATCTCCTCGTCGGCGCCCCGCGTGAGGTAGTGGGGCTCAAGGTCGAGGGCGTAGTACTCCTTGTAGTCGCCGCGGAGGTGGTTGTTCTCGATTTTGAAGTCGCCGTCGCGCCACAGGCTCTGGGCGATCACCAGGTAATGCGGCTCGTCGCCCGACGGGAAGAGCGCCGTGCCGGTCAATCGCGCGCCCGCGACCGTGGCCAGCGCCGCGGTGGCGATCCAGATCGCCGCGGTGACTCGCCAGAGCGACCAACGTTCGAGCCAGCGCGGCGTCAGCAGACGGCCTTGCCACAGCGTCCACACTTGCAGGCCCGCCACGCTCATCCACACGATGGCGCGGGCGGGTCCGGCCAGCGCCTGGAACAGCGGCCACCGATCGGGCACGGCCGGCAGGAACGGGACGATTAACAGGGCCAGCGCCGCCAGCGGCAGCACCAGTTCGCCGAGGCGTGGCCGGCGGTTGGTGGTGGTGCCGCGTGGCGCGTTCAGGTGATCGATGCCGAGCAGCACCAACGCCGCCAGGCAGGTGAAGCCGAGCAGGGCCTGCCACGGCGGCAGCAGGGCAAACCGCACCACGCCAGCCGGGGTCGCGGTCTGGTCGAGCACGCCGCGCGTCACATAGAGCGCGGCGCCCGTGATCGCGCAGGCGATCGTGGGCCATAGAAACGCGAAGCTCGACATCTGTCTGTGATTCTACATAGGATCTCGCTCAGGCGCCGTCGCTCTCGCCCGGTGGTGAGCTGGGGCGGACAAGGAGGATGTCGCGTGAAACGGTTGCTGCTCGTCGTCTGTGTCGCCGGAGTGCTCAGTGCGTGTCAAGCGCCGCCGCCACCCGGCCCCGCGGCAGCAGCCGGGGTCCCCGACAGCTTTGACGTGTTGATTACCGGGGGGCGAATCGTCGACGGCACCGGCTCGCCGTGGTACCTGGGCGACGTCGGCATCTCCGGTGACCGCATCACCGCCATCGGCCAGTTGGCCTCGCGCCGTGCCGCCACTCGCATCGATGCCACCAACCTGGTGGTCTCGCCCGGGTTTATCGACATGCTCGGCCAGTCCGAGTTCAACGTGCTGGTGGATGGCCGCGCGGCCAGCAAGATCACCCAGGGCATCACCACCGAGATCACCGGCGAGGGCGCCTCGATCGCCCCGCTGAACACCCGGCTCGCCAACTCCATCAGGCCGCAGTACGACCGGTTCAAGACCACGCTCGACTTCCGCACGCTGGGCGAGTATTTCGCCCGCCTCGAGCGCCAGCGTCCCGCGATCAATGTCGGCACCTTCGTCGGCGCCGGCGGGCTGCGCGCCTACGTGGTGGGCGACGACCAGCGGGTCGCCACCGCCGCCGAAGTGGCCGAGATGCAGCAACTGGTGGAAGCGGCCATGCTCGACGGCGCCCTCGGTGTCAGCACCTCGCTGCAGTATGTGCCCGGCCGGTTCGCGTCAACCGACGAACTGGTCGATCTGGCCAAGGCGGCCGCCAGGCACGGCGGCATCTACATCTCGCACCAGCGCTCTGAGTCGGGCCAGATCATCCCGTCCCTCGATGAAGTGTTTGCCATCGCCGAGCGTGCCCGCATCCCGGCCGAAGTGTGGCATCTCAAGACCGCCTACAAGGCCAACTGGGGCCGCATGCCGGAAGTGTTGAAGCACTTCGACCTGGCGCGCGCCCGCGGGCTCGACGTCACCGCCAACATGTATCCCTACGATCGCGCGTCGAACGGACTGGACGCGTGCCTGCCGCTCTGGGTGCGTGAAGGCGGGACCGACAAGATGCTGGCGCGCCTCAAGGATCCGGCGCTGCGCGATCGCATCAAGCGCGACATGGAGGATGGCAACGCGACGGAGTGGGAGAACCAGTGGTACGGCTCAGGCGGCGGCACCGGCGTGATGGTGTCGACCGTGCTGGATCCGGCGCTGCGCCAGTGGGAAGGCAAGAACCTGGTCGAGATCGGCCAGGCCATGGGCAAGGATCCGCGCGATGCCGCCATGGACCTGGTGATCGCCGACCGCGCCGAGACCTCGGTGATCATCTCGATCATGAGGGAGGATGACGTGCGGCTGGCGCTGGCCAATCCGATGATTTCGATCGGCACCGACTCCGGCGCCCGCGCCGAGGACGGGCCGTTCTCCGAGTCGAAGTCGCATCCGCGGGCGTGGGGATCGTTCCCGCGCGTGCTGGGCAAGTACGTGCGCGACGAGAAACTGATCACGCTCGAAGACGCCGTGCGGCGCTTCACCTCGCGCCCGGCCGCGCGCGTCGGCATCACCGATCGCGGCCTGCTGCGGCCGGGGATGAAGGCTGACATCACCATCTTCGATCCGGCGGCGATTCGCGACGTCTCGACGTTTGTCGATCCGACCCACTATTCGGTCGGCATTCCCCACGTGCTGGTCAACGGCCGCGCCGTGGTGGCCAACGGCCAGATCACCACGGAACGGCCGGGCCAGCCGATCCGCGGACCCGGCTACGTCCAGAAGTGAGGCGGGACACCTGACGCGCGCCTCGCTCTCGTCGCTCTCGCCCTGACCGGGAATTGACGCAAGGCCGGCGCGCGCCGGCGCTAGAATGGGCGCCGGAGAGGACGCTATGGTCAATCGGCCGCGCTGCACCGTCATCCTGATCGGCACCCTGATGGTCGCCACCACTGCCGGCCTGACGGGGCAGATGACGCATCGTCTGAAGGGGTCGTTGCGCACCGAGGCCGGGGCGCCGCTGGTGGCGGCCACCATCCATGCGCAGGTGTTGAGCGGGTTTCGCGGCGAGCCCTTTGCCGGACAGAAAGAGCACAGCATCAAATCGGTGGAGAAGGGTGAGTGGAACATGCTCGGCATCGAGGCCGGCTTGTGGCTGTTTTCCACCAGCGCGCCCGAGATGCTGCCGGCCGTGATCGTGTTGCCGGTCAAGTTTTCGCAGCGCCAGCAGGTAAGCGCGGTTGGCAACTCGCTGACTTGGCCATTGCCGCTGTGGGCGATGTCGATCGCCGACCATTCCATGCTCAAGTTGTCGGCGGAGTTGCTGGCGGCCGGCAAGCGCGACGAAGCCGCGCAGGCCCTGACCGTGGCGCTCGGACCGGACGTGCCGCCGGCGACGCGGGTGGCGGCCGGCGAGATGGCGCTGTTGACGCAGCAGCCCAGCCTGGCCAGGACAATTTTCGGGATGGTGCTGCAAGCCGATCCCAAGCATCCGCGGGCGCTGCTCGGGTCGGCGTCGGCTGCCTTGCTCGGCCGTGACTGGGAGACGGCGGGGAAGATGTTGTGGACGGCGCGCGACCTGGCACCAAGGGAACTGCGTCCGGCGCTGGCGTCGGCCATTGGCGACCTGCAAGGCATCTCGCGGGTTCAGTAGTTGCAGCCGCATGCGCATCGGTATCGATCTGGGCGGCACGAAGATCGAGGGCGTCGCGCTCGGCGCCGACGGCAGTGAGCGGGCGCGCCGCCGCGTGCCGGCTCCTCGCGGCGACTACGACGCGACCCTGCGCGCGATCGCAGCCGTCGTGGCGGCCCTCGAGCAGGAGGCACATGAGCGCGGCTCGGTTGGCGTCGGCATCCCCGGCGCAGTTTCGCCCGCTACGGGCTTCATCAAAAATGCCAACTCGACCTGGTTGAACGGAAGGCCGTTGGAGGGCGACCTGTCACGCGCGCTCGATCGGCCCGTGCGCCTGGCCAACGATGCCAACTGCTTCGCGCTGTCGGAGGCCACTGACGGCGCCGCCGCGGGCGCCGAGGTGGTGTTCGGCGTGATCATCGGAACCGGAACGGGTGGGTCGGTGGTCGTCAACGGCCGCGTGCTGACCGGCGTCAATGCCATCGCCGGCGAATGGGGCCACAACCCGCTGCCGGCGCCGGTCGGAGACGAGTCGCCGGGGCCGGCGTGCTACTGCGGGCGCACCGGATGCATTGAGACCTACTTGTCGGGGCCGGGGCTCAGTCGCGACTACGCCGTGCTTGGCGGCGACAGCGCGAGCGCCGCTGCGATCGCGGCGCTGGCGTCGACCGGCGAGGCGCGAGCCATGGCCGCGCTGGCGCGCTACGAGGACCGCTTCGCGCGCGCGATCGCCGGCGTCATCAACGTGCTCGATCCCGACGTCGTCGTGCTGGGCGGCGGACTGTCGAATATCGCGCAACTGTATGCGAATGTACCGGCACGGTGGTCGCGGTATGTGTTTTCAGACCGAGTGGTAACCCGGCTGGTCCGGGCGAGGCACGGCGACGCCAGCGGCGTCAGGGGAGCGGCGTGGTTATGGGCCTGACGGTGTCAGACACCATTCCAGAATTTGCGCAGTCAGGGGCCAAGTACGCAAATTGTGTCGTGGTGTCTGACACCGTGTAAAATAGCCGCTATGAAGCTTCGTATCGCATTCCTGGTGGTGGCGGCCGTTTGGACCGCCGGTGTCACGCAGTCATCGCTCGGCGCACAGGCCGCCGGTGGCCGCACGGTATGGGACGGCGTGTTTACCGACGCGCAGGCGACCCGCGGCGAAGAGGTCTACAAGTCGGCTTGTTCCGAATGCCACGGCGCCGACCTCAACGGCGACGGCTTCGCGCCCGCGCTGACCGGTGCCGAGTTTGCGGGCAACTGGAACGAGTTGACGGTGGGCGACCTGTTCGAGCGCATCCGCATCTCGATGCCGCCGACCGGCCCCGCCGGCGTCACCCCCGCGCAGAAAGCCGACATCGTCGCGCACGTGATGAAGATCAACAAGTACCCCGCCGGCAAGACCGAGCTCGAGGGCAAGACCGACGTGCTCAAGCAGATCAAGATCGTGATGAAGCAGTAGGACCGGCTAGGGGTTCTTTCGCCACCACGGGTTGCCGAGGTTGGTGAAGGGACCCCCGTCCACCGAGATACTGGTGGCCACCCGGTAGGCCAGCGGCGACAGCAGCCGCAGCGTGTTCTTGAGGCGGATCGTCTTGCCGCCGTAGACAAACGGCGCGCTCTCGTAGTGCACGTTGTAAATCCCGCCCAGATCCCCACCGACCGACGCCAACTCCAGCCGCGCATAGCCACGCGAATCAGTGACCTGGCGAGCCATGGCCTTGTAGTCGCGGTGATACGCAATCTGCTCACGCACTGTGAACGGGCCGGCCGGACCCTGGCCCTCGGTCACGGCTTGATAGAAGCGGCCGTCGACTTTCGTATAGATCGTGGTGCCGGTATATTCGCCGGCCGGACCGAGCGCGGTCTCGGGCATGGACCACTCGAAGGTCCACTTGCCGAGAAAGTAGGCGTCGAAGTCGAGCAGCGGCACTTCGTCGCCGCTCTGGGTCGGCCGACCGAGGGTCGGCATCTGGCCTTTCGGCACTTCCTGGGCATCGACCGGGGCCGCGGCAAAAACGATCGCCAACGCGGCACAGCTCAAGTGTCGTCTCATGTGGTGTATCCTCACCGCCGGAGAGTATATGCGACCGACCCTGGTAACTTCACTGGCCGCGCTGATGCTGTTGGCGGCCACGAGCGCGATGGCGCAAGGCGACGGCGGATACAAGCTGGTGCCGAACTGGCCGAAGCTGCCGCCCGGCGAGTTCTTCGGGTTGAAGGACGCGCCGCCGCCGCCGGCCGAACGCGAGGCGCAGGCGGCCGCGCGCCGGGCGATGGGGCGGACCAACGCGCCGGCGACCCCCAATCCGTCCGGGCCCACCAATCAGCCGGGTATTTCCGGTGTCGCGATCGACGCGCAGGATCGCATCTACGTCTTCAACCGTGGCGCCAAGCCGATCCTGGTGTTCGACACCGCCGGTAACCTGGTGATGGCGGGCGGCGACCAGGAGCTGAACGGCAAGAAGCTCAATCCCAACTGGCAGCACTCGGGCGCGGTCGACTGGGAAGGTAACGTCTACATGATCGAGCGCGACGCGCATCGCATCATCAAGCTCAGCCCCAAGCTCGACAAGGTCCTGCTGCAGTTGGGCACCACCGGCGAGAAGGGCAACGACGCCACGCATTTTGACCTGCCCTCGGGCATCGCGGTCCTCAGGAACGGCAACATGATCGTCACCGACGGCTACGGCAACAACCGGGTGGCGATGTTCGACAAGACCGGCAAGTTCCTCAAGCAGGTGGGCAAAGGCAGCGGCGGTCCCGCCGACAAGGGCAACGGCCCCGGCGAATGGGTGCTGCCGCATAAGCTGGCAGTCGATGCGCAGGAAAACCTCTACATCATCGATCGCGAGGGCCATCGCCTGCAGGTCTATGACAAGAACCTGAACTACCTGCGCGAGATCAAGGTGGAGGGCTGGAACCCGTGGGACATCGCCATCTCGCGTAAGGGCGACGACGGGTTTGCGTTCATCGCCGACCACGCGCTCGAGCGCGTGCACAAGCTGTCGTTGAAGGACGGCAAGCTGGTGGCGACCTGGGGCAAGCAGGGACTCGGGCCCGGCGAGTTCGACTGGGTCCACGGCATCGTCGTCGACTCGAAGGGCGGAGTCTATGCCGCCGACACCTACGGCCAGCGGATTCAGAAGTTCGTACCCTAGGGCACGCTGCTAGCTGGCGATGCGCGTGATCGTCCAGTAGATTCCGATTGCGGCAATGATCAGCGAGGCTGGTATCACCACACGGTGGCGGTACCAGCCTCGACCGACGAAGGGCCACGCCAGACTGGACGCAGCGGCAATGACGGTGAGTTGCCCGCCTTCCACACCCAGGTTGAACGCCAGCAGTCCGGTGAGGAACTCGCCCCTCGGCAGCCCCAATTCGCGCAACACGCCGGCGAAGCCCAGGCCGTGCAGCAGCCCGAAGAGGAACACCAGGGCCAGTCGCCACGGCTTGAGCTCGCGGGTCACCAGATTCTCGATCGCGACATAGGCGATCGACAGCGCGATCAGCGGCTCGACGACACCCGACGGCAGCGAGACCCAGCCGTAGATCGATAGTCCCAGCGTGATGGAGTGGGCGACCGTGAACGCCGTGACCTGCAGCAGCATGGTCTTGAGGCGCGGGCTCAGCAGGAAGATGCCGAGCACGAACAGGATGTGGTCAAGGCCCTTGGGCAGGATGTGCGTGTAGCCCAGTGCCAGATACTGCCGTGCGATGTCCCACCGCGTCGGCCGCGCAAAGCTGCGCGTCAAGTCGATGGTGCCGCTCCAGTTCGTTCCAGTGATCCACTCAATCGTGGATGAGCCGTCGGCCTGGCGGACTTCCAGCGGATACGGGTCGGCCACGATGCCGTACAACCAACGCAGATTCGAGGCGTGGGGCGGCATGGTGCCGGTGAGACGGAATTTCGCCAGGGCCGCAGATGACGCAGAGGATTCCAGGGCCGCAGATGACACAGATGACGCAGAGGATTCCAGGGCCGCAGATGACGCAGATGACACAGACGGTGGGAGGTACTCGACGTGGTCGGCGCGCACTTCGCGGCCGTCGACGAACAGGACAATGCGGTCGGCGAAGACCGCGGTGAGTTGCGCGAGGCGCTGATCGCGCTGGGCGGTTGACGGGTAGGCGGGCACGGTGCCGCCGGCAAACGTCTCGAGTCGCATCAGCATCCACGCCGGATCGTTGGCGACCTCGAGCACGAAGCCGCCATCGGCGGCGAGGGTCAGGACCACCCGGGTCTGCTCGGCTTCGTGGGTCTTAATCGTTTGCGTCCCGGCCAGCGTCATCACGAGCGCCAGCGCGACGCGCCTGGCTGGTGAAAGACGTCGCCGGCGAAGTCGCTCGAGGCGAAGGGGCACGTCGGTTATCATAGCCACCGTCATGACCCTGCCTTCGATCTTCGTGCTGCTGACCGCGATTGCGTACACCGGCCAGGCACCGCCGGCCGCCAAGGTTGAAATTGTCAGCGTGACTGGCTGCCTGCGCGAGCAGGGTGCCGGTAACTGGGTGTTGGTGGCGGCCACTGACCCGGTGCCGAGCATTGCCAATCAGGCGCCGGCCGGCGAGTTGCCCAAGGCGCCCCCTGCCGGGAAGAACACGTTCCGGCTGCTGGGCGTTGGCGAGTTCAACCTGCCACAGCATCGCGACCGCACCATGGTGATTCGCGGCCTGTTCATCAAGGCCGCCCCGGTCAGTCGCATCAACATGACCTCGGCGGCCGAGGCGGTCGACTCGTGCGTCGCAGGGGCGCCGAAATAGGCTAGTATTTCGGCCGAGCGGCCGGAGCCGCGACGACGGGCCGTGCCGAAGCTGGCGTAGCCAGTGAAGGCGGGTCGCTGTTCGCAGTCAGGGAGAGGCATATGAAACGACTGGCACTTGTCGTGATCGGCGTGGCGGCCTTCGGCAGCTTCAACGCGTCGGCTCAAACTCCAGCTCCGGCCACGGCGGCGCCGACCTTCGCCAAGGACGTCGCGCCCATCATGTACAAGAAGTGCGCCAACTGCCATCGGCCGGGCGAAGTGGCGCCGATGACGCTGCTGTCGTACGACGATGCGCGGCCGTGGGCGAGAGCGATCAAGGCCAAGGTGGTCGCGCGCGAGATGCCGCCCTGGGGCGCCGACATGACCCAGAGCCTGCCGATGCGCAACGACGTCAGCCTGTCGCAAAAGGAAATCGACACGATTGCCGCGTGGGTGGATGGCGGCGCGGCGCGGGGAAATGCCGCCGACATGCCGCCGGCGCCGAAGTTCGCGACTGGCTGGTCGTTCGGCTCGCGCGAGCCCGACGCCGTGCTCGAGATGCCAGTCGAATTCGACATTCCGGCCGAGGGCGAAGTCGGGGTGCAGATGTTCTACTCGAAGGTGCCGTGGAGCGAAGATCGTTTCGCGGAAGTCGTCGAGTTGCACCCGAGCAATCGCGCCGTGCTGCACCATGCCGGGATCTACTTCGTCGATGTTCCTGAGGGTGCCACGCTGGTCGACGGCCGCATCATCGGCGCCGACGGCAAGGTGATTGGCGACCGCGGATCGCGCGGGTTGCCGTCTACCGATTCCGGCCTGCCCGGATCGAGCAAGCTGCTGTCGTGGGTGCCCGGCCGTGGCCTCGACGTTCACCGGCCCAACATCGGCAAGCGCATTCCCGCCGGCAAGTACGTCAACTGGCAGATGCACTACAACCCGACCGGCAAGCCCGAGAAGGATCGCACCAAGCTGGGCATCTGGTTCAACAAGGTGCCGGTGACGCACGAAGTGCTGATTCGTCAGGCCGGCGATCCGCTCGCCACTACCAAGGGCGGCTTGTCGATCTACCGCGCCGAGGGGCGCGAGACCGAGTACGTGGCCGACCCGAGCAGCACGCGCCGCAGCCGCACCACGCCGAATATTCCGCCCTATGCCGAGAACTGGAAGCTCACCGGCATCACGCCGGTTACTGAGGACATCACGCTGTATGCGATGTCGCCGCACATGCACCTGCGCGGCAAGAGCTTGAAGTGGGTGATTACGTATCCCGATGGCCGCGAGCAGACCATCCTCAACGTGCCGAAGTTCGACTTCAACTGGCAGTTCAACTACGAGCTGGCCGAACCGCTGAAGATTCCGGCCGGCAGCAAGATCACCGGCATCGGCGTCTACGACAACTCGGTGCGCAACAAGTGGAACCCGGGCCCGCAGCTTGAAGTGTTCTGGTCGGAGCAGAGCTGGGACGAGATGTACCAGCCGTTCACGGAATACTCGGTCGACTCACAGGACCTGACGATTCTGAAGCCGGTCGGCTCGCAGCAGAAGCAGTAGCTCTCCCAGCTTGCCGCGCCGAAGCGCATCGCGCGAAGGCAGGCCGGGAGGAACAGCGCGTCGGGATGCTGAACGTCGGGAGAGTGATCCTTTGTCGGGATCACTTTCCGGCCAGCGGCACCCTCCCGACCAGCAGTGCCCTCCCGTCAGCGTCACTTCACGACCTTCCCGCCCTTCCGGTTGTCCACCACGAACCGATCGCGTGCCGGCATCACCACCTTGGGCAGCGACGCCTGATCCATCACCGCGTCCTCGGGCACGATCTTGTTCAGGCCGAGGATGTAGGCCACGAGCGAGTAGGTCTCATTCGGCGTGAGCGTGCCGGGCTGCGCGAACGGCATCGCGCGGTAGGTGTAGTCGTACAGCGTCGTCGCGTAGGGCCAGTAGTTGCCGACCGTTCGCGCCAGCTTGGGATCGAGGGCGAAGCTGAAGTTCGGTCCCGACTCGCGGCCGACCAGGCGATCGAACGAGCCGCCTTCGCCGTTGGCGCCGTGGCACGAGCGGCACTTGGCCGCGTAGACCGCGGCGCCTTCGGCGAACGTGCCTCGGCCCGCCGGCAGGCCGCGGCCGTCGGGCATCACGTCGATGTCGAGCTTGTTGATCTCGTCGGCGGTGGCGGCGCGGCCGATGCCGAGTGGGGCTTGGGCCTTGGGGCTTGAAGCCTGGGGCTTGCCGGCTGCCTGTTCGGCAAGCACCGAGTTGGTGAGAACTGGAGCGGCGATCAAGAGGCCCAGGCCCCAGGTCGCAAGCCCCAGGCCGAATTTCTTCTCCATTACACGCCTCCCGCGAACTTCACGACGCCGTCGGCCAGCACCTTCCAGCCGCGGATGTGATTGAAGTGATAGGCGGTGGCCGGCCCGCGCGCGGCCATCAACACCTCGAGCGTCGGCTGGGTGTAGCCGGTCTCGTCAGTGGCGCGGCTCATGAGGGTGGCTTCGCCGCCCTTCCACTCGAACGGATAGCGGAACCGGGTGTGGCACTTGGGCAGCACCGGTTCATCAAGACGCGCGGCCTGCCAGGTCTTGCCGCCATCGACGCTGATGTCGACCTTGGCGATCTTGCCGCGGCCGCTCCACGCGATGCCGCGCACTTCCCACCAGCCCGGGCCGGTCAGCTTGTCGGGGAAGGCCGGTTCGGTGATGAGCGACTTGGCGTCCATGTCGAGACTGAAAATGCGGGCCGTGCCGTCGGGCAGAGGATCGGTGTACTTGGAGGTTTCTTCGCGCGTCATGAAGGGCTGGTCGGCCACCTCGATGCGCCGCAGCCACTTGATGCTGGCGTTGCCTTCGACGCCGGGCAGGAACAACCGGACCGGATAGCCTTGCTCGGGACGCAGCGGCTCGCCGTTCTGCCCGTAGGCGATCAGCGCATCGTCGAGCGCCTTTTCGATCGGGACGCTGCGGGTCATCACGGCGGCGTCCATGCCTTCAGCGAGGATCCACTTGGCCTTCGGCGAGACCCCGGCCTCGCGCAGCAGCGTGGCGAGCGGCACGCCGGTCCATTCGCTGGTGCTGGTCAGGCCATCGACCTGTTGCGGGGTGACGTCGGTCTGGTTGCCTTCGCGGCGATAGGCGCGCCCGCCGTTACCCGAGCACTCCATCATGCGGATGATCGAGCGGCCGGGGAAGCGGCGAAGATCGGCGAGGGTGAACATCAGCGGCCGGTCGACCATGCCGTGGATCAGCAGGGAGTATTGCTGCGGATCGATGGCCGGCACCCCGCCGTGATGGCGTTCGAAGTGCAGGTCGGCCGGCGTGATGATGCCGTCGAGATCCTGGAGCGGCGTGAGGCTCGACGTGCGCCGTTCGCCGAGCGACACCCGTTTGGGCTTTTCGAACGGCGAGCGACTGCCGACGTCCGTGCTTAGTGGGCCTTGGACCTTGGTGGGGTCGGCCGGCACCTTGGGACGAGCCGCCTGATCGGCGCTTTGACCCGCAATCGGCAGCGCCGCGCCGACAATTCCGGCCGTGCCGGCTGCCAAAACCCGTCGCCGCGAGATGGTTTTCCGCCCGTCCATGCGACCTCCTCGAGTGGATGATTGGGGCCAGGCCCCCAAAATCACCGTACAACTTGCTGAAATGCGGCCAAAATTGGTGATTTTGGGGGCCTGGCCCCAATCATCCATTTGGGTCGTGGCGGAGACTATCATGGCGGGGGCTGGCGGTGACAAGTGATGACAAGAATCGACGCTAAGTCGTTGAAAATTCGACTTGTTAGTGTTACAACGGCCCTGTTGAAAACCGTCTCCGCGGAAGGGGACAAGGCACGAATGAAGAAATTGCTGCTCGTTGCACTGATCGGGTTGGTCGCGGGGCTCGGCTTCCGCGTGTCTGCGGAACCGCGCCCGCTGCAGTCGCCTGCGCCCGCGCCGGCATCCAAGCCGGCCCCACAGCCGGCTGGTGCGGTTCAGCCGGCGCTGGCCGTGGCTCACGCCACCACTGCGCTGCACGAATCGCAGACCGCACTGGTCAAGCAGTACTGCGCCACCTGCCACAACGATCGCAACCAGAACAACGCCGGCGGACTCTCGCTGGCCGCGTTTGATGCCTCGCGCGTCGGACACGACGCCGAGGTGGCCGAGATCGCAGAGAAGATGGTCCGCAAGTTGCGCTCGGGCATGATGCCGCCGTCTGGCGCGCGCCGGCCCGAGGCGTCGGTGCTGACCGCACTGGCCACGTCGATGGAAGCGCGCCTCGACCAGGCCGCCGCGCTCGATCCCAATCCCGGCCGCCGGCCGTTCCAGCGACTCAATCGCGCCGAGTACGCGCGGGCCGTCGCCGGCATGTTCGATCTCGACGTTGACGTCTCCGCGTTCCTGCCGCCCGATCAGATCAGTGCCGGCTTCGACAACGTCGCTGATGTGCAGGGCTTCTCGGCGACCTTGATGGAAGGCTACCTGCGCGCGGCCAGCCGCATCAGTTCGCTCGCGGTCGGCGACCCCAAGGCCGGCGCCGCCGAAGTCACCTACAAGGTGCCGCGCACCGGCTCGCAGATGGAGCACGTGGACGGCGCGCCGTTTGGCACCCGCGGCGGCATCTCGGTGCTGCACACGTTTCCCGCCGACGGCGAGTATCGCTTCCGCATGCAGTTGCACTCGATCCCGACCGGCCAGTTGTTCGGCAGCACGGTGCGCGGCGAGATCCTGGAAGTGTCGATCGACGGCGAGCGGGTCGCCGCGCTCGAGATTAACCCGCGCATGAGCGAGTCCGATCCGAATGGCATGAACCTGACGACCCCGAAGTTTCATGTCAAGGCGGGCACCGCCCGGCTGTCGGCGGCCTTTGTGCAGCGCTTCGACGCGGTGCCCGACGACTTGATGCCGCCGATTGCCCACTCACTGGCCGACAGCCAGATTGGCGCCGGCTTCGGGATCACCACGCTGCCGCACCTGCGCGAGTTCGCGGTGGGCGGGCCGTTCACCGTCACCGGCGTGTCCGATACCGCCAGCCGCCGGCGGATCTTCACGTGCCGGCCGACCTCGGCGGCCGAAGAAGCACCGTGCGCGGCCGAGATCATTCGCGGCCTGGCGACACAGGCCTATCGCGGGCCGGTGTCGGCGCAGGACTTCGACGGCCTCCATCGCTTCTTCCAGCAGGGGCGCACCGAAGGCGGCGACTTCGAATCGGGCATTCGTCTCGCGGTGCAGGCGATCCTGGCCAGTCCCAAGTTTCTCTTCCGCCTGGAGGAAACGCCGGCGACCGTGCGGCCGGGGCAAAACTATCGCATCACCGACCTCGACCTAGCGTCACGCCTGTCGTTCTTCCTCTGGGGCACCGGACCGGACGCGACCCTGGTGAAGGTGGCCCGGCAGGGCACGCTGCGCACACCGGGCGTGATGGCGGCGCAGGTCAAGCGCATGCTGGCCGATCCGAAGGCCGAGGCGCTGTCGACCCGCTTCGCCTCGCAGTGGTTCCGCCTGCAGGATCTCGACAAGATCAATCCCGACGCGCTGCTGTTTCCCTATTACGACTTCAAGCTCGCCGAAGCGCTCAAGCGCGAGACCGAGTTGTTCTTCGACAGCATCGTCCGTGACGACCGCCCGATCGTTGACCTGCTGACGGCGGATTACACCTACGTCAACGAGCGGGTGGCCAGGCACTACGGTCTGCCGAACGTGAACGGACCGGAGTTCCGCCGCGTGGCGTTGACCGACGACAGCCGCCGCGGCCTGCTCGGCCAGGGCAGCATCCTGGCGCTCACCTCGGTGGCCGACCGCACGTCGCCGGTGCTGCGTGGCAAGTGGGTGATGGAAGTGCTGCTGGCTTCACCGCCGCCGGCGCCGCCGCCTAACGTGCCGCTGCTCGAGGAAACCAAGGGCGACGATGGCGGGCGCCAGTTGACCACGCGCGAGCGCATGGAACAGCACCGCGCCAACCCGGCCTGCACCTCGTGCCACAAGGTAATCGACCCGATCGGCCTGGCGCTCGAGAACTTCGATGTCACCGGCAAGTGGCGCATTCGCGACAACGGCGCGCCGGTGGATCCGGTCGGCGACCTCTACGACGGCACCAAGATGACCGGGCCGGCCGGCTTGCGGGCCGCCCTGCTCAAGCACCAGGACATGTTCCTCCTGAGCTTCACCGAACGCCTGATGACCTACAGTCTCGGGCGGCGCGTGGAGTACTTCGACATGCCGGCGATTCGCCGGATCATGCGAGACGCGGCCAAGAGCAACAACCGCTTCTCGGCGTTCGTCATGGGCATCGTGACGAGCCAGGCATTTCAGATGAGCAAGGCCGAACCGGTCGAAACGACAGTGGAGAGATAGCAACCATGGAATACATCACGAAGAAGCACCTGTCCCGCCGTACTGTTCTGCGCGGCCTCGGCGTCACCATGGCTCTGCCGCTGCTCGATGCGATGGTGCCGGCGCAAACCCTGCTCGCCCAGACCGCGGCCGCCGGCAAGGTGCGGCTGTCAGCGATCGAGATGGTGCACGGCTCGGCCGGCGCGACCGTGTTCGGCGCCAGCAAGAACCTGTGGTCGCCGGCGGCGGAGGGCACGGCGTTCGACCTGAGCCCCGGCGCACTGTCGCCGCTCGAGCCGTTCCGTGACTACCTCACCATTGTCAGCAACACCGACGTGCGCAACGCCGAGGCGTTTTCGCTGCCGGAAATCGGCGCCGACCACTTCCGGTCGAGCGCGGTGTTCCTGACCCAGGCGCATCCCAAGAAGACGCAAGGGTCCGACGTGCACGCCGGCACCTCGCTCGATCAGATCTACGCGCAGAAATTCGGCCAGGACACCGCGATTCCGTCGATGCAGTTGAGCATCGAGACGGTCGATCAGTCGGGCGGCTGCGCCTACGGTTACAGCTGCGCCTACACTGACAGCATCAGCTGGGCGTCGCCGAACCAGCCGCTGCCGATGATTCGCGACCCGCGCGCCGCGTTTGACTCGCTGTTCGGCGTCGGCGCCACGCCGGCCGAACGCGCCGCGCACCGCAAGACCGACAAGAGCATCCTGGACTGGGTCAGCGGCGAAGTGGCGCGGTTGCAGAAAGACCTGGGCGCCGGCGATCGCGCCCGCCTGGGCTCGTTCCTCGAGGAAGTGCGCGAGGTCGAACGCCGCATCCAGCGCGTCGAGGCGCATAACGCGTCGGGCGAAGCGCGCGAGTTGCCCGAGGCGCCGATCGGCGTGCCGGATGCCTTCGACGAGCACGTCAAGCTGATGCTCGACCTGCAGGTGCTGGCGTTTGCCACCGATGTCACCCGCGTGTTCTCGTTCAAGATGGGCCGCGACGGTTCGGCGCGGGTCTACCCGCAAAGCGGCGTCCGTTCCGCCTTCCACCCCGCGTCGCACCACGGCGAGCGCGAGGACCGCGTGACCGATTTCATGAAGATCAACCGGTATCACGTGAGCATGATTCCCTACTTCCTCGAGAAGCTGAAGAACACGCCCGAGGGCGACAAGAACCTGCTCGATAACACCGTCGTGATCTACGGATCGCCGATGGGCAACTCGAACGTGCACAACCACAAGCGCTGCCCGCTGTTCATCGCCGGCAAGGGCGGTGGCGCGCTGCGCGGCAACCTGCACCTCAAGGCCGCCGACGGCACGCCGATGGCGAACGTCATGCTGGCGTTGATGCAGGACATGGGCCTCACCGACGTGACGAGCTTCGGCGACAGCACCGGCCGCTTCGAGCTGAAGTCGCTTCCGGCGGCGACGGCGGCGCGGTAAGACGGAGAGATTAGAGCCACGGAGGACCGAGGGCACGGAGCAGATCCTTGGAAGCGCCCGGTGCCGCGAATCGGCGGCCGGTGTTTTGAAGGCAGCTTTTCCGACAGCTCTGCGTTCTCTGTGGCGAGTGTTCGTGGGTCAGTGACTGGGGCAGGCATATGCGCAAAGTGATTCAGGGGTTCGGGTTGGTTGGCATTCTCGCTGTCACGCTGTCGGTGATGCTCGGCGCTGCCGCGGCGCCGGTGGCCGATGCGGCGATGAAGCGCGACAAGGAAGCCGTGCGCACATTGCTTAAAGACGGCGCCGACGTCAACGCGGCGCAGGGCGACGGCATGACCGCACTCCACTGGGCCGCGCGCAATGGCGACGCCGAACTCACGCAGATGCTGCTGTTCGCCGGCGCCAACGTCAAGGCGAGTACGCGCCTGGGTGGCTACACGCCACTGCTGCTGGCGGCTGAACGGGGCCACGCTCCGGTGATTGCGGCCCTGCTGGCGGGCGGCGCCGACGCCAAGGTCGCCAACGCCCTCGGCACGACGCCCCTGATGCTGGCAGCTTCAGCCGGTAACGCCACCGCCGTGACCACGCTGATCGAAAATGGCGCCGAAATCGAAGCCCGGGAGAAGACGTTCGGGCAGACGCCACTGATGTTCGCCACGGCCAACAACCGCGTCGAAGCGATCAAGGCGCTCGTCAAGGCCGGCGCCGACCTCAAGGCCACCTCGAAGGTGGTCAACGTCGGCAGCCTCAGTGGCATGGAGCAGGAGTTTCTGGCGCAGGCATCAGGCAGCGGCGCGCAGCCCGGTGGCGGCGGCCAGGGCCGTACCGGCCAGGTCGTGCCTTCAGGCACGGCACCGGCGGCGGCCGCAGCCACGCCACCTGCGGCCCCAGCCGGCGCGCCTCCCGCCGGTGGCGGTGGTCGGGGCCGTGGCGGCATGGGCACGCCCGGCATCGAGCGCCCGTACTTCTATAACGAATTGATTGGCACGCAGGGCGGCGTGACGGCATTGATGCTGGCCGCGCGTGGCGGCTACGCCGATGCGGTGAAGACGCTGGTCACCTCCGGCGCCGACGTCAACCAGGTGTCGGCCGGCGACAAGACCAGCCCGCTGTTGATTGCGACGATCAACGGCCAGTTCGACCTGGCGCAGTGGCTGCTCGAGCAGGGCGCCAACCCCAACGCGGCCGCCGCCAACGGCGTGACCCCGCTGTATGCGGCGCTGAACGTGACCTGGGCGCCGCGAGCGCTCTATCCGCAGCCGCGCGCCTACAACCAGCAGCAGACCACCTACCTGTCGTACATGAAGGCGTTGCTCGACAAGGGCGCCGATCCGAACCTGCGGTTGACCCGCAAGGTGTGGTACTCGGAGTACAACTTCGACCTGGCCGGGGTCGACGAAATCGGCGCGACGCCGATGTGGCGCGCCGCGTTTGCCGGCGACGTCGCCGCGATGACGCTGTTGATGGAGTACGGGGCCGACCCCAACATTTCCACCATGCGGCCAGCCGGCCGCCAGCGGCTGGGTGATGCGACCGAGGTCCGCCAGGGCGCGGACGTGTCGTCGATGCCTCCCGTGCCGCTCGGCGGTCCCGGTGTGCCGGTGCTGCAGGCTGCTTCGGGTGTGGGCTTTGGCGAAGGCTTCGCCGCCAACTCGCACATTCACTCGCCGGCCGGCTTCCTGCCGGGCATCAAGTTCATGGTCGAAGTGGCCGGTGCCGACGTCAACGCGGTCGATCACGACGGCAACACGGCGCTGCATCACGCCGCCGCGCGTGGCGACAACGAGTCGATTCTGTATCTCGTCTCAAAGGGCGCCGACGTGACCAAGGTGAATCGTGAAGGCCAGACCGTGGCCGACATGGCCAACGGCCCCGTGCAGCGGACTCAGCCCTATCCGGAAACCCTGCAACTGCTCGAAAAGCTGGGATCGAAGAACAATCACAAGTGCGTGTCCTGTTGAGACCGAGAGCATGAAGAAGTTCGCGATCGCGTGTTTGCTCTCGGTCCCGCTGCTGGTTGCGGCGCAGTCGCCCAGGCCGGCGATGCCGGCGTCCGCCTCCACCGCCAAGACTCCGCGGGCGGCTACGGCGGGACAGCCTCGGGCCGTGCAGCCGGCCGCTTCACTTTCGCCGGCGGCCGCTGACATGACCTCGGCCGAACAGACCGCGATGGTCAAGCAGTACTGCGCCGGTTGTCATAGCGAGCGCGGTAAGGCCGGCGGCCTGTCGCTGGCGGCGTTTGACGCCGCCGATGTACTCGACCACACCAGCACGACCGAGAAGATGATCAGAAAGCTCCGCGCCGGCATGATGCCACCGGCCGGCGCCCGGCGGCCGGAGCCGGCGGTGATCGACGCCCTGGCCACGGCGTTGGAGACGCGCATCGATCGGGCAGCGGCGCTCAGCCCCAATCCCGGATCGCGCCCGTCGCAGCGCCTGAACCGCGCCGAGTATGCGCGCGCCGTGAAGGACCTGCTGGCGCTCGATATCGACGTCAACGCTTTCCTGCCGGCCGACACGATCAGTGACGGGTTCGACAATATTGCCGATTCGCAGACCATCTCGTCGACGTTGATGGAAGGGTATTTGCGCGCGGCCAGCCAAATCAGCCGCCTTGCAGTCGGCGATCGCAACGCCTCGCCGGGTTCGACCACCTGGAAGGTGCCGCGCACGGCCTCGCAGATGCGTCATGTCGAAGGCGCCCCGCTCGGGACCCGCGGCGGCCTGTCGACCTTGCATGTCTTTCCGGCCGACGGCGCCTATGTGTTCAAGATCATGCTGCACATGGGTCCCACCGGCGACCTGTTCGGTGGCCCGTACCGCGGTGAGCAGATTGAAGTGTCGATCGACGGCGTCCGCGCCGCGCTGATGGATATCAATCCGCGCATGAACGAGCAGGACCCCAACGGCATGACCATGCAGACGCCGTCGGTGCACATCCAGGCGGGCGAACACCGGGTGTCGGCGGCGTTCGTCCAGCGCTTTGAAGGGCCGGCCGACGACCTGATCATGCCGATCGAGCACACGCTGGCCGATACCAACATCGGCGAAGTGTTCGGCACCACGGCGATTCCGCACTTGCGCGACTTCACGGTGTCGGGGCCGTTGTCGGTGACGGGCGTGTCCGATTCACCGAGCCGTCGCAAGATTTTCACCTGCCGCCCGACCAGCGCCGCCGAGGAGTCGCGTTGCGCCGGCGACATCGTTCGCAAGCTCGCCACCCAGGCCTACCGCGGCCCGGTCGCCGCCGACGACCTCAAGGATCTGATGGCGTTCTACGATCGCGGGCGCAAGGACGGCGACTTCGAGGCCGGCGTGCGCCTGGCGGTGCAGGCCGTGCTGGCCAGCCCGCGCTTCCTGTTCCGCATGGAGCAGGCGCCGGCGGCCTTGCGCGCCGGCCAGAACTACCGGGTCAGCGACATCGACCTGGCGTCGCGCCTGTCGTTCTTCGTATGGGGATCGGTGCCCGACGCCGAGCTGATCAAGGTCGCCATGCAGGGCACCTTGCAGTCGCCGTTGGTATTCGACCAGCAGTTGAAGCGGATGCTGGCCGACCCGCGTTCCGAGGCGCTGGCGACGCGTTTTGGCTCACAGTGGCTGCGGTTGCAGGACGTCGAGAAGGTCCGCCCCGATCATCACTTCTATTCCTACTGGGATACCACGCTGTCCCAGGCGATGGTGCGCGAGACCGAGCTGTTCGTCGACAGCCTGATCCGCGAGGACCGGCCGGTCACCGACCTGCTGACCGCCGATCACACCTTCGTCAACGAACGGCTGGCCAAGCACTACGGCATCCCCAACATCCTGGGCGACCAGTACCGCCGCGTGACCATTGCCGACCCCAACCGGCGGGGCGTGCTTGGGCAGGGCAGCGTGTTGCTGCTCACCTCGATCGCCGACCGCACCTCGCCGGTGCTGCGCGGCAAGTGGGTGATGGAGGTGCTGCTCGGCTCACCACCCCCGCCGCCGCCCCCCAACGTGCCCCTGCTCGAGGAGACCAAGGGCGTCGAGGACGGCAAGCTCCTGTCGACCCGCGAGCGGATGGAAGAACACCGCAAGAACCCGGCCTGTACGTCGTGCCACAAGGTGATCGATCCGCTGGGTCTCGCGCTGGAGAATTTCGACGTCACCGGCGTGTGGCGGATCAAGGACAACGGCGTCACCGTGGACCCGGCCGGCGACCTGTTTGACGGCACCAAGCTGGATGGGCCGATTGCGCTGCGCAACGCGCTGATGAAACACCAGGACGTGATCATGCTGAGCTTCACCGAAAGCCTGATGACCTACGCGCTGGGCCGCCGGGTCGAGTCGTACGACATGCCGGCGGTGCGCGCGATCGTCCGCGACGCCAAGCGCGGCAACTACAGGTTTTCGTCGTTTATTTCCGGCGTCGCCAAGAGCGCGGCGTTTCGGATGGGTCGGGTGGCGGCGGTCGAGACGACCACCGCCGCGGGTCGGTAAATCGGAGGAGAGGCTGATGTTCATCACCAAGAAGCACGTATCCCGCCGCGCCGTTCTGCGCGGGCTGGGAGTGACGATGGCGCTGCCGATGCTGGAGGCGATGGTGCCGGCGCGCACCGTGTTCGCCAAGACAGCCGCGGGCAAGGTCCGTTTGGCCGCCATTGAAATGGTGCATGGCTCGGCCGGGGCGACCAAGTTCGGCCTGGAAAAGAACCTGTGGTCGCCGGCGGCGGTGGGCACCGGCTTCGACCTGTCGCCGACCAGCCTGGCGCCGCTCGAACCGTTCCGCGATCACCTGACCATTGTCAGCAACACCGACGTCCGTAACGCCGAGGCCTTCGAGCTGCCCGAAATTGGCGGCGACCACTTCCGGTCAAGCGCGGTGTTCCTGACCCAGGCGCACCCGCTGCAGACCCAGGGGTCGGGCGTCCGTGCCGGCATCTCCATCGACCAGCTCTATGCCCAGAAGTTCGGGCAGGAGACCCCGATCCCGTCGATGCAGTTGTGCATCGAGGCGGTCGACCAGGCCGGTGGCTGCTCCTACGGTTACTCGTGCGTCTACACCGACACCATCAGCTGGGCCGGTCCCAACTCGCCGCTGCCGATGATTCGCGATCCGCGCCTGGCCTTCGATCAGCTGTTCGGTGTCGGCGCCACGCCCGAAGAGCGCGCCATCCGCCGCGCCGAGGACAAGAGCATCCTCGACCTGATCAGTGCGCAACTCGGGCGGCTGAACAAGGAGATCGGCGCCGCCGATCGCGTCCGCCTGTCGAACTACCTGGACGAAGTGCGCGAGATCGAGCGCCGCATCCAGAAGGTCGAGGCCTACAACAAGAGCGGGGAGGTCCGCGAGATGCCGACCTCGCCGGTGGGCGTCCCCGACTCGTTCGACGACCACGTCAAGCTGATGTTTGACCTGCAGGCGGTGGCGTTTGCGTCGGATACCACGCGCATCTTCTCGTTCAAGATGGGCCGCGACGCCTCGAGCCGCGTCTATCCGACCAGCGGTGTCACCACCGGGTTCCATCCGGCGTCGCACCACGGCGATCGCGAAGACCGCATCCTGGACTTCGCCAAGATCAACAAGTACCACGTCGGCATGCTGCCTTACTTCCTGCAGAAGCTGAAGGAGACGCCCGACGGCGAGAGCAACCTGCTCGACAACACGCTGGTGGTCTACGGCTCGCCGATGGGCGACTCGAACATCCACAACCACAAGCGGTGCCCGCTGTTCTTCGCCGGCAAGGCGGGTGGGGCGCTCAAGGGCGGGCTGCACCTGAAGGCGGCCGACGGCACACCGATGGCCAATGTCATGCTGAGCGCGATGCACGGCCTCGGTCTGGACGAAGTCAAGAGCTTCGGCGACAGCACCGGCACCTTCAACCTGACGACGGCGCCCGACGCCACGGCTGCGGCCGCGAAGGAGTAAAGGGATCGTCATGCTGCGAGCAAAACTGTTCGGAAGCCTGGGACTCGCGCTCTGCCTGACGGTGGGGACGGGCGCCCAGCAGACCACCTCGGTGGCCAAGGCCGCGATGGACGGCGACCGTGAGGGCGTCCGCGCGCTGCTCAAGAAGGGCCTCGACGTCAACGAAGCGCAGGGTGACGGCACCACGGCCCTGCACTGGGCCGCCATGAAGGGCGACGCCGACCTGGCACAGATGCTGATCTACGCCGGCGCGAATGTGCGGGCGACGACGCGGCTCGGTGCGTATACACCGCTCTATCTTGCGGCCAAGGGCGGCTATCCGGCGGTGGTGGCTGCGCTGCTGGCGGCCGGCGCCGACGCCAAGGTTGCCACCACCAACGGCACGACGCCGTTGATGATTGCGGCCGCGGCCGGCGACACCCGCTCGATCACCTTGCTGGTGGAGAACGGCGCCGAGATCAATGCCAGGGACGGCGCCAAGGGAGAGACCCCGCTGATGTTTGCCGCCGCCTTCAATCGCACCGATGCGGTGAAGCTGCTGCTGGCGCGCGGCGCCGACCACAAGGCGACCACCAAGGTGGTGGACCTGTTCGCGCTGACCGCGCCTGAAGAAGAGGCCATGGCTCGCCAGGTGCCCGGTGGCGCGGCCCGCCCGGCGGCCCGGCCGGCCGATGTCGCCGGCGCGACCCGGGGCTATCGTTACAACGAACTGATCAGCTCGCAGGGCGGGCTGAGCGCGATGCTGTTTGCCGCCCGCCAGGGCTACGCCGACACGGTGAAGGCCCTGGTCGACGGCGGTGCCGACTTGAACCAGTTGAACGCCGGCGACCGGACCAGCCCGCTGGTGATGGCGATCATCAATGGCCACTTCGACCTGGCGACCTACATGCTCGAGAAGGGCGCCAATCCCAACATCGCCGCGTTTAACGGGGTGACGCCGCTCTACGCCGTGCTGAACATCCAGTGGGCGCCCAAGTCGCTGTATCCCAGCCCGAAGGCGTATCAACAGCAGACGACGACCTACCTTGATCTCATGAAGACCTTGCTCGACCGCGGCGCCGATCCCAACGCGCGGCTGCAGCGCAAGGTGTGGTACCAGGCGTTCAACTCCGACTTTGCCGGCGTCGACGAAAGCGGCGCCACGCCGTTCTGGCGCGCCGCCTACGCCAACGACGTCGCGGCAATGAGACTGCTGGTTTCGTTTGGCGCCGACCCGGCCATTCCGACCATGAAGCCGGCCGGCCGGCCGTTTACGGGCGAAGGCATCCGCCAGGTGCAGGACCTCTCCGGCGTGCCGCCGGTGCCCTACGGCGGTCCGGCGGTCTATCCACTGCACGCCGCCTCTGGCGTCGGCTACGGCGAAGGGTTTGCCGCCAATTCTCACCGCTATGCGCCGACGGGGTTCCTGCCGGCAATCAAGTACCTGGTGGAAGAGCTCGGCGCCGACGTCAATGCCACCGATCATGAAGGCAACACGCCGGTTCACCTGGCCGCCTCGCGCGGCGACAACGAGTCGATTCTCTTCCTGGTCTCGAAGGGCGCCGACGTCACGCGCGTGAACCGCGAGGGCAATACCACGGTCGACATCGCCAACGGCCCCGTGCAGCGCACGCAGCCCTATCCGGAAACCATCAAGCTGCTCGAGAAGCTCGGCGCCAAGAACAATCACAAGTGCATCACATGCTAAATAAGATTTTCGTTCGTTCCCTGGCCGTCTCGGCGGTGGCCGTCGGTCTCGCGGCGTCAACCCTGGCCCAGGCGCCACGCCCGGCAGCGCCCGCTGCGGCCGCACCGGCATCGCCGCAGGCCGCGATGAAACAGGCGCCGGCGGCGGTCAAGCCGGCGGCGTCGCATGCGGCGGCCGCCACGACCATGCTGCCTGAAGAGCAGACCGCGCTGGTCAAGCAGTACTGCGCCGGCTGTCACAGCGAGCGTGGCAAGGCCGGCGGCTTGTCGCTGGCCGCGTTTGACGCCGCCACGCTCGATCAGCACGGCGAGACCGCCGAGAAGATGATTCGCAAGTTGCGCGCCGGCATGATGCCGCCCTCGGGTGCCCGCCGGCCCGAGCCGGCCGTGTTGACCGGGCTGGCCGCGGCCTTCGAGTCGCGCATGGACAAGACGGCGGCGCTCAATCCCAATCCGGGCTCGCGTCCGTTCCAGCGTCTCAATCGCGCCGAGTACGCCAACTCGGTCAAGGACTTGCTGGCGGTTGACGTGGATGTCACGGCCTACCTGCCACCCGACACCATCAGCCACGGCTTCGACAACGTCGCCGACGCGCAGACCTTCTCGCCGACCTTGATGGACGGCTACCTGCGGGCGGCCAGCCAGATCAGCCGCCTGGCGGTGGGCGATCGCCAGGCCTCGGCCACCTCGACCACCTACAAGATTGCCCGCGCCGCGTCGCAGATGCGGCGGGCCGACGGCGCGCCGATGGGCACCCGCGGCGGCACCTCGGTGGTTCACACGTTCCCGGCCGACGGCCACTACGTGTTCAAGACCTCGCTGCACTACGAGCCGCTGGGCGGCCTGGCCGGCCGCAATACCATGACCGCCTACGGCCTCACCGAGCAGGTCGAGGTGTCGGTCAATGGCGAGCGCGTCGCCTTGTTCGACCTGAACACGCGCATGAGCGAGACCGACCCGAAGAACAGCCTTGAATTGCAGACGCCACCGGTGCACGTCAAGGCCGGTCCGCAGCGCATCACCGCAGCCTTCATCCAGCGCCTGGACGGCCCGGTCGACGACCTGCTGATGCCGCTTGAGAACACACTGGCCGATGTGAGCATCACGTTTGGCATCACCATGCTGCCGCACCTGCGCGACTTCGTGGTGCAGGGGCCGCTCGATGTGACCGGCGTGTCCGACACCCCGAGCCGCATGAAGATCTTCAGTTGCCGGCCGACCAGCGCCGCCGAAGAGGAATCGTGCGCGGCCGAGATCGTCAAGCAACTGACGACGCGGGCGTTCCGCGGCGCGCCGAGCGCGGCCGACCTGCAGGATGCGATGAAGTTCTACGAACAGGGCCGCCAGAAGGGCGGCTTCGAGCCTGGCATCCGGATGGCCGTGCAGTCGATCCTGATGAGCCCGCGCTTCCTGTTCCGTCTGGAAGAGCAGCCGGCCGGCGTCAAGACCGCGACCTATCGCATTGCCGACGAAGATCTGGCGTCGCGGCTGTCGTTCTTCATGTGGGGCACGGCGCCCGACGCCGAACTGGTGAAGGCGGCGCAGGTCGGTGCGCTGCGGACGACGGCCGGCATCGAGAAGCAGGTGCGGCGGATGCTGACCGACCCGCGCGCCGAAGCGCTGTCGACGCGGTTTGGCTCGCAGTGGCTGCGGCTGCAGGATCTCGACAAGATCTTCCCGGACTACCTGCTCTATCCGCAGTACGACGACACGCTGGCGCGGGCGATGAAGCGTGAAACCGAACTCTTCTTTGACAGCATCGTCCGCGAGGACCGCAAGGTCACGGACCTGCTGACCGCCGACTACTCGTTTGTCAACGAGCGGCTGGCCAAGCACTACGGCATTGCCAACGTCATGGGGAGCGCGTTCCAGCGGGTCAGCCTGCCGCCGTATCGCCGCGGCCTGCTCGGCCAGGGCAGCATTCTGACGCTGACCTCGGTGGCCGACCGCACCTCGCCGGTGCAGCGCGGCAAGTGGGTGATGGAAGTGCTGTTGGCCTCGCCGCCGCCGCCGCCGCCCCCCAATGTCCCGTCGCTTGATGATTCGGTCAAGGCATCGGAAGGCGGCAAGATGCTGTCGACCCGCGAGCGCATGGAAGAGCATCGCAAGAACCCGGCCTGCACCTCGTGTCACAAGGTGATCGATCCACTCGGCCTGGCGCTCGAGAACTTCGACGTCACCGGCGCGTGGCGGATCAAGGACAACGAGGTGCCGGTGGATGTGGTCGGCGACCTCTACGACGGCACCAAGATGGACGGTCCGGGCGGCCTGCGCGACGCGCTGTTGAAGCACCAGGACGTGTTCCTGACCGGCTTCACTGAGAGCCTGATGACGTATGCGCTGGGTCGCCGCGTCGAATACACCGACATGCCGGCGATTCGCACCATCGTGCGCAATGCGGCGAAGGGCAATAACCGCATCTCGGCGTTTGTCATGGGAGTGGTCAACAGCCAGGCCTTCAAGCTGGGCGTGACCGATACGGGTAAGGAACGCCGCGCGACCGACGTCGCGCGCTAGTAGTGGCAGGAGGGCGGTACTGCAATACCGCCGTAGGAGCAGAGACGATGTACATCACGCAGAAGCACATTTCCCGCCGCACGGTGCTCAAGGGCGTCGGCGTCACCATGGCGTTGCCATTCCTCGAGGCCATGGTCCCGGCCCGGGCCACGTTTGCCCAGGCCAGGGGCAAGGTCCGCCTGGCGGCCATCGAAATGGTGCATGGCTCCGCCGGCAGCACGGCGTTCGGCATCAAGAACAACATGTGGGCACCGGCCGCGGTGGGCCGCGACTTCGACCTGTCGCCGAGCAGCCTGGCGCCGCTCGAGCCGTTCCGCAACGACCTCACCATCATCAGCAATACCGACGTGCGCAATGCCGAGGCCTTCACCGCCCCGGAAATTGGCGGCGACCACTTCCGCTCGAGCGCGGTGTTTCTCACCCAGATGCACCCCAAGCAGACGCAGGGGTCCGACGTGCTGGTCGGGACCTCGCTCGACCAGTTCTACGCGCAGCGCTTCGGCCAGACCACGGCCATCCCTTCGATGCAGTTGTGCATTGAGAACGTGGACCAGGCCGGCGGCTGCTCGTATGGCTATTCGTGCACCTACACCGACTCGATCAGCTGGGCGGCGCCCGATCAGCCGCTGCCGATGATCCGCGATCCGCGCACCGTGTTCGATCAGTTGTTCGGCGTGGGCGCCACGCCGGCCGAGCGCCAGGAGCGCCGCGCCGAAGACAAGAGCATCCTCGACTGGCTGGGCAGCGCCGTGACCCGCCTCAACAAGAACCTGGGCGCCACCGATCGCGCGCGCCTGGCCGACTACCTGGAGGACGTGCGCGAGATCGAACGCCGCATCCAGCAGGTCGAGGCAGCCAACAGCAAGGGCGAGCAGCGCGAACTGCCCGGGGCGCCGGTCGGCGTGCCCGACTCGTTCGAACAGCACGTTAAGCTGATGTTCGACCTGCAGGCGCTGGCGTTTGCCTCGGACACGACGCGGGTGTTCGCCTTCAAGATGGGCCGCGACGCCTCCAACCGCGTCTACCCGGACAGCGGCTACAAGGCGGCGTTCCACTCCGCATCGCATCACCAGGATCGCGACGAACGGATCACCGACTTCGCCAAGATCAACAAGTACCACATCAGCATGCTGCCGTACTTCCTGACCAAGCTGAAGAACACGCCGGACGGCGACAGCAACCTGCTGGACAACACGCTGGTGCTCTACGGTTCGCCGATGGGCAACTCGAACGTGCACAACCACAAGCGCTGCCCGTTGTTCCTGGCCGGCCACGCCGGTGGCGCGCTCAAGGGCGGCCTGCATCACAAGGCGGCCGACGGCACGCCGATGGCGAATGTCATGTTGTCGGTCGCGCACCTGCTGGGCCTGGACGACTTCAAGACGTTCGGCGACAGCACCGCGGCCTACGACCTCAACACCGTGCCGGCCACCACGGCGGCGGCTGAGTGACAGATTAGAGACAGGAAGTTGGCCACCGAGGACACAGAGAGCACAGAGAAACCAGGCCTCTAAACGCCAGTGCCGCGAACCGGCAGACGGGTGTTCAGAAGGATTGGCTCTCGGTCCGCGGTGTCCTCTGTGGCCAAAGTACGTGACAGGGATACTCATATGCGAAAAGTGATTCGAGGTTCGGTGGCGGCGGGCGTGATGGCACTCGGCCTGTCGGTGATGCTGGCTGCGGCGACGGCTGATGCTCCGGTTGCGGAGGCGGCCGCTCGCGGCGACATGGCAGCGGTGAAGGCGCTGCTGAAGTCGGCGTCCGACGTCAATGCCGCGCAGGGCGACGGCATGACGGCGCTGCACTGGGCGGCCATGAACGGCGACCTCGAAATGTCGCAGATGCTGGTGTTTGCCGGCGCCAACGTGCGCGCGACCACGCGCCTGGGCAGCTACACACCGCTGTTTCTAGCCAGCCAGCAGGGGCACGCGCCGGTGATCGAGGCCTTACTGAAGGCCGGCAGCGACGTCTCGGCCGGCACCCCGAATGGCACCACCCCGCTGATGGTGGCCGCGGCCGCCGGTAGAGTCGACGCCGTGAAGGCCCTGGTGGATGCCGGTGCCGAGGTGAACGCCAAGGACGGCGTGCGCCAGCAGACGCCGGTGATTTACGCCGCCGCCGCCAATCGCGCCGACGTGATCACCTACCTGGCCAGCAAGGGCGCCGACCTCAAGGCGCACAGCAAGGTGTCGGACCTTGCCAACCTCACCCGCGAGGGCAACGGCTTTGGCGGCAATCCGCAGGTGCCTGGTGCGCCCGCCGGTGGCCCGCCCGCCGCCGCTGCCGCCGGTGCGGGCCGCAAGCCACCCATGCCTGGCGTCGATCGCAACTACCAGCTCAACGAGCTGATTAATGCCCACGGCGGCCTCACGCCGCTGCTGTTTGCGGTCCGCCAGGGCTACATGGAATCCACCTCGGCGCTGCTCAAGGCCGGCGCCGATGTCAACCTGGTGTCGGCCGGCGACAAGTCCAGTCCGTTGGTCATGGCGGTGATCAATGGCCACTTCGATCTTGCCCAGATGCTGCTCGACCACGGGGCGAACCCCAACCTGGCCAGCGTCAACGGCGTCACCCCGCTGTACGGCGTGCTGAACGTGGAGTGGGCGCCCAAGGCGCTCTATCCGCAGCCGCGGGCGCACATGCAGCAGAAGGTCGGCTATCTCGAGTTGATGCACAACCTGATCGAGAAGGGCGCCGACGTCAACGCGCGCCTGAAGATGAAGGTGTGGTACTCGGGTTACAGCTTTGACCTGTCCGGTGTCGACGAGATTGGCGCCAGCGTGTTCTGGCGCGCCGCCTATGCCAGTGACATCGCGGCCATGCGGATGCTGGTGGCGGCCGGCGCCGATGCCAACGTGCCGACCATCAAGCCCGCCGGCCGTCCGCGCTTCGGCGATGCCGATGTGCGCGAAGTGACCGACCTGTCGGGCCTGGCGCCCGTGCCCGTGGGCGGGCCGTCCGTGACTCCGCTCCACGCCACCGCCGGCGTCGGCTACGGCGAAGGCTTCGCCGCCAACTCGCACCGTTTTGCGCCCACCGGCATGATGGCCGCCGTCAAGTACCTGGTCGAGGAACTGGGCGCCGACGTCAACGCCGCCGACCACGACGGCAACACCGCCCTGCACCACGCGGCGGCGCGGGGCGACAACGAAATGATCCTCTACCTGGTGTCGAAGGGCGCCAACGTCATGGCCGTCGATCGCGAGGGGAGAACGACCGTCGACATGGCCAACGGCGCGGTGCAGCGCGTGCAACCCTATCCCGAGACCATCGCCCTCCTGGAAAAGCTCGGAGCAAAGAACAATAATAAGTGCAAGTCCTGCTAGCGGTAGCCGTCCTCCTACTTCACACCACTCTCGCTCTCGCCGGCCTTCGCTCCGCTGACCAATCCGGCGGAGCTCCGCCTGACCTGCCCAACGGCATGGTGCAGGGCGCCGACGGGCGCCCGGTGGTTCGCGCCATCAAACTGACCGAGCCGTTCCGCCTCGACGGGCAACTGGACGAGGCGATCTACCAGCGCCATGCCGGCTTCGGCGGCATGCTGCAGGCGGCACCGCGCTACGGCGAGCCGTCCACTGAGAAAACCGAGATCTGGGTGTCGTTCGACACCGACTACATCTACGTCTCGGCCAGGCTGTGGGACCAGGCCCCTCCCGAGAAGTGGATTGCCAACGAGTTGCGTCGCGACACCAATCAGATGCGCAATAACGATCACTTCGGTGTCGGCTTCGACACCTTCTACGATCGGCGCAGCGGCTACATGTTCTACGCCAACCCGCTTGGTGGCTTCTCCGATTACTCCGTGGTCGATGAGGGCTCGCCCAACACCGATTGGAACCCGGTGTGGACCGCGAAGACTGGCCGCTTCGACGGCGGCTGGACCATCGAGATGGCGTTCCCGTTCAAGTCGCTGCGCTACTCGTCAGGGTCGGATCAGACGTGGGGCATCCAGTTCCGGCGCGCCATCCGGCACAAGAACGAGTGGAACTACTGGACGCCGGTGCCGCGCAACATGGCAGGGCCACAGGCGCTCAATCGCGTCTCGGTCTACGGCAGCGTCGTCGGGCTGGATTTGCCGCCGGCCGGCCGCAACCTCGAGATCAAGCCTTATGCGCTCGGCAAGACCTTCACCGACCGCCTGCAAAGCCCGGCGATCGTCGGCGATCGGACGGGCGCGTTTGGCGGCGATCTCAAGTACGGCATCACCGCCAACCTGACCGCCGACCTCACCGTGAACACCGACTTTGCGCAGGTCGAGATCGACGAGCAGCAGGTCAACCTGACCCGGTTCAACCTGTTTCTTCCGGAGAAGCGCGACTTCTTTCTCGAGGGCCGCGGTCTGTTCGATTTCGGCCGCGGCGGCTCAAGCGGCGGCGGGTTTGGCGGTGGTACGGGCGACCAGCCGTACCTGTTCTATAGCCGCCGCATTGGCCTCAATCGCGGCCGGGTCGTGCCGATTGACGTCGGCGGCCGCCTGACCGGCAAGGTCGGCGCCTTCGGCGTTGGCGTCATGAATATCCAGGCCGGAGACGATGGCGCGACCGGCTCGCCGGCGACCAACTTCACCGTGCTGCGCGCCAAGCGCGACATTCTCCGCAGAAGCACCATCGGCGCGATGTTCACCAACCGCAACCAGTCGAGCGTCACGCCCGGTGGCGACAATCGGGCCTACGGCGTCGACGCCGCATTCGGTTTCTACCAGAACGTCAGCCTCAGCGGTTACTACGCGCAGACCCGGACCACCGGGCTGACTGGTGACGATGAGAGCTTCCAGGGCAAGTTCGACTGGGCGCCCGATCGCTACGGCGTCAGCGCGAGCGTGTTGAAGGTGGGGAAGGACTTCAATCCTGAAGTGGGCTTTCTGCGCCGAACCGACTTCACCCGCTCGTTCGCGCAGGGCCGCTTCAGCCCGCGGCCGCGCAATCTGCGCGCGGTCCGCAAGTTCACCTTCGAAGGCAGCCTCGAGTACTTCGAGAACGGCGCCGGCCTGGTGGAATCGCGCCAGCAGACCGGCCAGTTCAGCGCCGAGCTCGACAACAGCGACCAGCTGTCGTTCGAGGCCAACCGCAATTACGATTCGCTGGCGGCCGCGTTCAGCCCGTTCCCCGGCATCACCATTCCGGTCGGCGGCTACTCCTACACCGACGCGCGGCTCAGCTATAACATGGGCCAGCAGCGGCGCCTGTCTGGCAACCTGTCACTGACGTTGGGCCAGTACTACAGTGGCACGATTCGCACGCTGTCGTTCTCGCAGGGGCGCATTTCCATCCTCAAGCAGTTCTCGGTCGAACCGCGGGTGTCGATCAGCCGCGTCGAGTTGCCGACCGGCGCGTTTACCAGCAAGCTGGTCGGCGCCCGCACCGACTACGGGTTCTCGCCGCGCATGTTCGTGGGCGGGCTGCTGCAGTACAACTCCGCCGACCATACCTTCAGCAGCAACATCCGCTACCGCTGGGAGTATCGCCCCGGCAGTGAGTTCTTTGTCGTGTGGACCGACGAGCAGGACACCAACCGGCTCGATCCACATGCCAGCCGGCTCGCCCTCAAGAATCGGGCGTTTGTCGTCAAGATGACCCGCTTGTTCAGGTTCTAGGAGACCCCGTGACGCAGCAGGTATTCTCGGCTTCGGCCGGCCTCGCCGGCCTGGTGCTGGCGCTCGCCACCGTTCCGGCGGCGGCGCAATCGTCGCAGGCGGACATCATGAACTCCGGCCGCCGCGTCCTGACTGCGGAACGGCTGGCCGACGATGAGCGGATGGTGCTCGACGGAGTGCTCGACGAACCGGCCTGGCAGCGGGCGACCACCGCCGGTGAGTTCATCATGCAGGACCCGGTGCTGGGCGGCACGCCGACCGAGCGCACGGACATCCGGGTGGTGTTCAACCGGGACCATCTCTACATCGGCGTCACCAACTATGATTCCGAGCCGGACAAGCTGCTCGGCAACACGCGCAAGCGCGACGAGTTCCTGAGCGCCGACGATCGGTTCATGTGGACGATCGACACCTTCCTGAATCAGCAGACCGGCTACTTCTTCGAGATGAACCCGGCCGGCCTGATGGCCGACTCGCTGATGGGGCCGGGCGGGTCGAACAACCGCGAATGGGACGGCATCTGGAACGCGCGGGTCCGCCAGAGCGAGATCGGCTGGGTGATTGAGATCGACATCCCGTTCCGGACCTTGGCGTTCGACCCCAACGCGCCGGCCTGGGGCATCAACTTCCAGCGCACCGTGCGCCGGAAGAACGAAGAGCTGATGTGGACCGGTTACGAGCGCAACCAGGGGCTGCGGCGCATGTCGAATGCCGGCCTGCTGGTGGGCCTCACCGACGTCACGCAGGGCAAGGGCCTCGAAGTGAAGCCCTACCTGGCGGGCACCGTGGCCGACGGCCCCGGCCACACGCCCGCGCTGGCGCGGCACACCACCGGCGACCTGGGCGGCGAGCTGACGTATAACATCACCCCGAGCCTGAGGGCGGTGGCGACCGTCAACACCGACTTTGCCGAAACGGAGGTCGACAATCGGCGAGTCAACCTGACGCGGTTCCCGCTGTTCTTTCCCGAGAAGCGCGGCTTCTTCCTGGATGGCGCGACGTTCTTTGACTTTCCCAACAACGCCTTCTTTTCGCGGCGCATTGGCCTCGCCGCCGGTCAGCCGCAAACCATCATCGGTGGCGGCAAGATGACTGGCCAGGCCGGGCGGCAGGACGTGGGCCTGCTCTATGTGCGGACCGGCGACGACGAGGGCGCCAGCGGCGAGAATTTTCTGGTGGCGCGGGTCCGCCGGCGGGCCTTGCAGCAGTCCTATGTCGGCGCAATCTACACCCGCCGTGATGCCGCCCTCGATGGCGGCGGCGCCAGGCAGACCGCCGGCGTCGACTTCCGGTTGGCGACCTCGACCTTCCGCAAGAACAAGAATCTGTTTGCCACCGGCTACGTGGTGATGAACTCCACGCCGGGCAGCACCGGCGGGAGCGCCGCATTTGGCGCCATGCTCGACTACCCCAACGACGTCGTCGACGTGAGCCTGTCGTTCCAGGAAGTGCAGGAGCACTACGACCCGGCAGTGGGCTTTACCGCGCGGCGCGCGTTCCGTCGCTACACGCCAGAGGCGCGCTGGAACCCGCGGCCGGTCGGCAACAGGTGGATCCGCCGCTTCGGTTTCGGTGCGCAACCCAACATCTACACCAATTTGCAGGGCGAGCTTGAATCGGTCGACGGCAACATCCAGGCCTTCCGGATGGAGATGCATAGCGGCGACAGCGTGCAGGTCGACGTATCGCCCGGTTACGAGGCGTTGAAGAGCGATTTCGAGATCTCGCCGGGCGTCGTACTGCCGTCGGGCACCGACTACACGTTCACACGCTTTGCCGTGTTTGCCAATACTGCCAACAAGCGAATCGTGTCGGTGCAACCGCGGCTCGAATGGGGGTCGTTCTACTCAGGGGATCGACTCGAAGCCAGTCTCGGCATCGGCCTCCGGCCGCGGCCGGGCGTGACGGTGAACCTCTCGTACGAGTTCAACGATGTCGACCTGGCTGAGGGGTCGTTTCAGACCAAGCTTTACCGGATGGTCGCCGACACCCAGTTCAGCCCGTTCATGTATCTCGTGAACAACGTCCAGTACGACACGGTGAGCCGCGTGCTCGGCTGGCAGTCGCGCTTCCGCTGGATTCTGACGCCCGGCAACGACATCTTCGTCGTCTATACCCAGAACTGGCTGGATCTGACTGATGCTTCGTCCAGGTTCATGACGCTCGACCGCCGCGCCGCCGCCAAGGTGGTCTACACCAAGCGGTTCTGACCGCGGCGCCGGGTGGCGCCGCGATCCGAGACCATTTCGCTAGCGCGCCGGCGGCGGCAGATGGATGAGATAGTTCACGCCGCCGCGATTCAACCACACGCGGTAGTACTCGCCGCCTTTCAGCAGTTCGACCCGGGCGCCGTCGCGGGGTCCTGCGCTTTTCGCCACCTGGCGAATCTCGGCGTCCGGCACCATGACGGCGAGGGCACGCCCGGCCACCTTGCCGCTCCGCGTGAACTCCACCCAGCGCTCGGTACCGCCGGCAGGGGTCTTGACCTCGTCGCCCAGGCGCAGCATGTAGCTGCCGGCCGCCAGTCGCTGCCCATCGGCCAGCACGTTGCGTTCCAGCGTGACGTCGCCCTGCGCGGCCTGCTCGGCCGCCGCCTGCCGCGCGGCCTCGATCTCGACCTGGATGGCCGCGACGGCCGAGGTCACCGGCGCGGCGGCCTTGCCGGCCGCTTCGGCCTGGCGGCGGGCCGCAGGCAGATCTCCGGAGGCCAGCAGCTTGTCGGCGTCATCGAGGGTGGTAGTCGCGGCAGCGGCCGCTGCCTGCCACTCCTTGCGCTGATCGGCGGATGCGTGGCGAGCCGTCATGGCCTCGATGGTCTGTCCGGCCTCGGTCAGCGCCCGCCGGGTATCAGTGACCATGCGCGCCGTTTCGGTGCGCGCCCGCTGCTTGCCTTCGACGATCGCCGGTGCGACCTTCGCGGTGGCTTCCTCGAGGGCCGCGGCCAACTGGCCGGCGCGGTCGTAGGACGGGAAGTAATCGCCCGCCCGGGCCGCGAGTTCGGCATCGAGCTGGGCCGCCGCGTCCTGGGCGGCCTTGAGCGCGCCGGCGGCGTAGGTGGCGGCTTCCGCGGGCAGCTGCTGCAGCTCCGCCTTGGCGGCATCGACGCGCGTCGTTGGCGGCTGGGCGCAACTGGCGGCCCCGATCGCGACCGACATGGTTAACAGTGTGGCGGACAGTCGTGATCGCATGGCTGGAACTCCTCATCAATCCGGGGTGGCGATGCGACGGGAGACGAGACTGGATTACCGTCTCACCCTCTGAATTATCGTACTTTGAGCCGACGGTCAAACCGCGAGGCTCTTGGCAACGCCGGCCAGGACGCCGCCGCGGCCGCTAGGCCCGTACCAGCGGGGTCTTGCTGATCGGCAGTTCCCGCACGCGGATGCCGGTCGCGGCGTGAATGGCATTGGTCAGCGCCGGCGCCAGGGGCGGCACCGGCGGCTCGCCGAGGCCGCCGAGCGGGGCGCCGGAGCGGATAAAGGCGGTCGTGATCTTCGGTGCGTCGGCGATGTGGATCATCGGATAGTCGCGGAAGTTGGTTTCGACCACCCGGCCGTTGGCGATGGTGATCTCGCTCAAGAGCGCGGCCGACAGCGCGAAGATAATCCCGCCCTCCACCTGCGCGGTGGCGCTGTCGGGATTGACGATGTCGCCGCAGTCGACGGCGGCATAGACGTTCAGCACCTTGAGCCGGCCCTCGGGCGACACCGCCACGTGGACGACCTCGGCGGCAATCGATCCAAAGCTCTCGCAGATGGCGATGCCGCGCCCTTCGCCCGCCGGCAGCGGCGTGCCCCAGCCCGACATGGCCGCCGCCCTCTCGAGCGCCGCCTTGAAGCGCGGCTGCTCGCCGAGCAGGCTCCGCCGGAACTCGAACGGGTCCTTGCCGGCCGCATTCGCCAGCTCGTCGATGAAGGATTCCTTGAAGAAGCCATGCTGCGAGTTGAGTACCGACCGCCACTGGCCGGGGCGGATCGGGTGCGTGGCGGTCTTCTCCTCCGCCTCTTGATCCTTGATTGCGTAGGGCATGAACACCGCTTCGCTGTTGCCACCCCCCGTGTAGTTGGAGTGGGCGGCCAGCGGCACACCGTTGGCGTCGAGTGCACCGGCATGGCGCGCCATCGCGGCGCCGCGGTAGTAATCGTGCTGGATGTCGTTCTCGCGCGTCCAGATGGTCTTGACCGGCGTGGGCGAGACGGCCTTGGCCACCCGTACCGCCAGGTCCACATAGTCGAACGTGAACGGCAGGCGTCGTCCAAACCCACCGCCGAGCAGGAAGTTGGTGAGCCGGACATTGGCGACGTCGATGCCGATCGCCTTGGCAGCGACCGATCGCGCGTTCAGCGGATCCTGCACCCCGGTCCACACCTCGACGTGGTCGCCCTCGACCTTCGCCGTACACACCATCGGCTCCATCGTCGCGTGCGCCAGAAACGGCACGCGGTAGTCGGCCGTGATCACCTTGGCGGCGCCGGCCGGCACGGCCGGCGCGGCGCCCAGCGCCGCGTCGAACGCTGCAAAAATCGAGGCGCTGGAGACGCTGCCGTGTCCGGCATCGCTGAACTGTGGCTTGAGTGCGGCGAGCGCCTCGCGAGCCCGCCAGAAACTGTCGGCGACGACGGCGACGGCCTCGTCCAGCTTGATGACCTTCTTCACGCCCGGCATCGATTCGGCCGGCGTGGTGTCGACCGACAGCAGCGTGCCACCCTGGACCGGCGCGATCTCGATCGCGGCGTAGAGCATGCCCGGCGTGGTGAAGTCGATGGCGTACTTGGCGCTGCCGTCCACCTTCGACGGCAGATCGCGCCTCGGCAGGGAGGTGCGCCGGATGGTGAATGTGCCCGGGTCTTTCAGCGTCGGGCTGGTAGGGACAGACTGGCCCGCGGCTGAACGAGCCAGCTCGCCAAACGTGCGGCTGCGCCCGGATGCCGCATGACTGACTCGCGATGCCTTGACGGTGCACTCGGAGGCGGGGACCCCCCACTCCTCGGCCGCGGCTGCCACCAGCATGTCCTTGGCGGCCGCGCCGGCCACCCGCATGCCGAACTCGCCGGTGCCGCGCACCGCGGTCGAGCCGCCGGTAACCATGAGCCCGAACCATTCCGCCAGCTTGTAGGCGCTGTAGTCGACGCCGCGACCCAGTACGGCCGGGACGTAGCCGCCGCCAACGGCGCGAATGATGTAGCCATTGGCGTAGGCATCCTCGGCCGGTGCTTCCTGCACCTGGACCAGCGACCAATCGGCCTCCAGTTCCTCGGCGGCCATCATGGCCAGGGCCGTGGGCGTGCCCTGACCCATCTCGCAGTGCGGAATCAGGATGGTGATCAGGTTGTCAGGCGTGATGGTGATCCAGGTGGTGAGCTGCCCCCTGGCGGCGGCGTCGGCCGCGACCAGCGAGTGGCGGCTGGGGGCGAAGGTGAAGCCGGCGACGCCCAGCAGGAAGCCGCCACCGGCGACGGTGCCGGCGCCAATGAAGGCGCGCCTTGTCCACTTGTTCATGACGTCGCCTTGGCCTTGCCGGCGGCGGTATGGATCGCCGCCCGCGCGCGGGCAAACGTACCGCACCGGCAGATATTGGTGATGCCCTGATCGATTTCGTCGTCGGTGGGATGAGGGGTGGTCTCGAGCAGCGCCACCACGGCCATGATCAGGCCTGACTGGCAGTAACCACATTGCGGCACCTGGTGAGCCAGCCACGCCTCCTGCACTTTGTGCAGCGTCGCGCCCTGCGCCAGGCCCTCGATGGTGGTGACCTGTGCACCGTCGGCTGCCGAGACCGGCAGCACACAGGAGCGGACGGCGCGGCCGTCCAGCAGGACCGTGCAGGCGCCGCACGCCGAGATGCCGCAGCTGAACTTGGTGCCGGTGAGGCCCAGCGTCTCGCGCAGCACCCAGAGCAGGGGCATCTCCGGTTCGACATCGAGCGACTGGGCCGTACCGTTGACGGTTACCGTGATGGCCATCGGGTCTCTACTTTTCGCTGATCGGCGTCTTCTTGATGCGCGTCAGCATGTTGTTGAGCGGCGGCAACTGATCGGCCAGCGTCTTCTCCAGGCGATCGGTCTCGGCCTTGAGTTCCGCCACCAGGTCGGTGAAGATGGCGTCGACGTTGCCGGTCGGCCGCCCTTCGCCCGACACTGCCACCCGCAGCAGCGAGGCGAGGCGGTTATTGGTCTTGATCGGGAAGTTCAGCGGATCCTGGCCGCTCTGGTTCTTCACCTGGTAGACGTCTTCCTCCACCGCGCTTAGCGCCTTGGCCAGTTGCTCGCCGGCGCTGCGTACTTCGACCGGCGCGTCCTTGATGCGGTCGGCGATGTCGGTCTTGATGCGGCGGATCTTGATCACGGCGAGATTGGCCTCGTTCACCTTGTCGCGGATGCGGCTGGCCAGCGTCCACTGGTAGAGCAGGTCGGCATCGCTGACCGGCCGCAGCGGGTGCTTGAGCACGGTGAACGGCTGGGTCTGCGCAACGCCATCGGCGGTCAAACGCACCTGGTAGGCGCCCGGCAGGACGGCGGGGCCGCTCTGCGTCGCCCCCCACAGGATCATGCCGGGGAACGTCACAACTCCGGTCGAGTTCAGATCCCAGGTGTAGCGGTTCACACCGGCAGTCATCGGCGCACCCTGCGGGCCGCCGAAGCCACCACCGCCGCCAGGGGTGGCGCCGGCTGGTGCAGGAGGCACACCGTTGACCGAGCGCACCACTTGTCCCGTGGCGTCGAGGAAGTCGATGGTCAGCGCCTTGGGCTGCGACTTGAGGAAGTAGGTGACGATCGGCCGGTCGAGCCCGCGAGTGGCGTTGGCCGGCCTGAACACGGAGACGTCAGTCAGCGGCGCCAGCCCGAATTGCCGCAAGGCGGCAATGTCGTCCATGACGTAGAAGCTGCGGCCGTGGGTGCCGATGGCGAGGGCGTTGTCCTCGACAATCAAATCCGCGACCGGCACGTCGGGCAGGCCGGCGCTGAACTTCTGCCACAGTTCGCCGTCGTTGTACGAGATGTAGACGCCGTGTTGCGTGCCCGCGTAGAGCAGGCCGCGGCGCGTGTGATCTTCGCGGACCGTGTGCACGTAGTCGTCGGCGGGAATCCCGGTGACGATCCTGGTCCAGGTCTGGCCGTAGTCGCGGGTACGGAAGATGTAGGGCGCGCGGTCGCCCAGCAGCTGTTTCTTGACCGCGACATAGGCGGTGCCGTGGTCGAACGACGAGCCGTCAATCTGGCTCACCCGGCCGAGGTCGGGCATCGCCGCCGGCGTCACGTTGGTCCAGGTCTTGCCGTGATCGCGGGTAAGGTGAATCAGCCCGTCGTCCGACCCGGCCCAGATGATGTTGATGTCCTTCTTGCCGGGTCCGATGGCAAACACCGTGGCGTAGATCTCGGGGCTGTTCATGTCGTGGGTGATCGGCCCGCCGGAGTCGCCCATGGTCTTGGGGTCGTGCCGGGTGAGGTCGCCACTGATGGCCTCCCACGTGTCGCCGCCGTTGGTGGTCTTCCAGATGCGCTGCGAACTGGCGTAGAGCGTGTTGGAGTCGACGTAGGAAAAGATGATCGGGTAGGTCCACTGCCAGCGTTCCTTGACCTCGGCCGAGTTCTCGCCCGAGAAGAAGCGGGGATAGGCGCCGACTTCCTTGTATTCACCGGTGCGGCGATTGAAACGGGTCATGAAGGTGCCGTTGTTCGAGCCGGCAAAGAACAGGTCTTCGTTGGTGGCGTGCGGGGCGATGTAGCCGGGCTCGCCGCCGCCGGCCTGGTAGGGCGCCACCGGGGGATTGCCGCCAAAGCCGGCGCCGGGCGCGTTGGTGTTACTGGGCACGCACAGCGTGCTGTTGTCCTGCTGCGATCCGCACACGTGGAAGGGCAGGTGCGCGGTGGTGATGACGTGATACCACTGCGCGGTCGGGAAATCCTGGTCGCTCCAACTCGGGACGCGGGCGTTGATGTTGTAGGTGATGGCGCCGCCGCCGTCGTTGCCGTCGATCACGTGATTGGCATCGTCGGGATCGACCCACAGGTCGTGATGATCGCCGTGCGTGTTCTGGCCCACCTGGGTCGTGGTCTTGCCACCGTCGGTGGAGCGGAACAACGCCGTGTTCTGCATGTAGACCACGTCCTTGTTGCTGGGGTCGCCGAACACATGGGTGTAGTAGAAGGCGCGCTGGCGGATTGCGCGTGACTCGTTGATCAGTTTCCATGACGCGCCGGCGTCGTCAGAGACGAACAGGCCGCCGTTGTCGTTCTCAACCAGCGCGTAGACACGATTGGAGTCAGCCTTGGTGTTGGCGATGCCAATGCGGCCCACCATGCCGGCCGGCAGGCCGGGGTTGCGGGTGATGTCGCTCCAGGTCTCACCGCCGTCGGTCGACTTGTAGAGCCCGCTGCCGGGTCCGCCACTCGACATCTGGTACTCGATGCGGTACGCCTCCCACAACGCGGCATACAGGACGTTCGGGTTGTTGGCGTCCATGACGATGTCGACGGCGCCGGTGCGGGCGTCCTTGAACAGCGTGCGCTTCCAGGTCTTGCCGCCGTCGGTGCTCTTGAACACGCCACGCTCTTCGCTCGGGCCGTAGTAGCGCCCGAAGCTGGCGACGTAAACGATGTCGGGGTTGGTGGGGTGGATCCGGATCTTGGCGATCGCGTCGGAGTCCCTGAAGCCGATGTGGGCCCACTTCTGGCCGCCGTCCACCGACTTGTAGACGCCGTCGCCGGGCATGATGTTGCCGCGGATGCACGACTCGCCCATGCCGATGTAGACCACGTCGGGTTGCGATTCCGAGACCGCGACCGCGCCGACCGACGAGCTGGTGATTTGGCCATCGGTGACCGGAGCCCAGTTGTTGCCGGCATCGGTCGTCTTCCACAGGCCGCCGCCGACCGCGCCGAAATAGGCCTCGCGAGGACGGCCCTTGACGCCGGCCACGGCAATCGACCGGCCGCCGCGGTTGGGACCGATGCTGCGCCAGCGGTAGGCGTCGAGCAGCGACTGGTCGACCACCGGCGCTTGCGCCGACGCGGGCGTCAGCAGCCCGTCCAGGTGCCCGGAATACGCCAGCGCACAAAGCAGGGCGACGGCGAACAACAACCGGAATCGGCGATTAACAACCTTCATCGAAAGACCTCCAGAAAGACGCGAGTGTACCAGAACGACCGGTCCAGAACGGTGGCGGATGGAGTCGAACCAGGCGTGGCATCAAGGCGGCCGACCGGCTGGCGGCGGGCCCGGCACTCGCCGTGTCATCATGGGGTGTGGCCCTGACTCGATCCGCTGACGCCAGATTCCTGTCGTGATCCCGTCACCGCTCGACACCTATCGCGCGCGCGCGGTTGAGCGGCAGGCGCTCGCCGATGCCCGCGAGCGCGTGCATGTGCGGCTTGGCAATGCCAAAGTCGCGATCTTCGTCCTGGTGCTGATCTACTGGGCGGTCACCGTACAAGGCGATCCGAACGGGACCTTGATTGGCGCCGCCGTGGCCACCTTCATCGGCTTGTCGGTCTGGCACGAGGTGGTGATGCGGGCCCTGGCGCGCGCGCGGGCGGCCGTCGCCTTCTATGCCGATGGCATGGCTCGCATCGAGGATCGCTGGACCGGCAACGGCGCGGCGAGCGATCGCTTTCGTGACAGCACTCACCCCTACGCCGACGACCTGGACCTGTTTGGCGCCGGCAGCCTGTTCGAGCTGATCTCTGGCGCGCGCACGCCGATTGGCGAAGAGCGGCTGGCGTCGTGGTTGTCGAGCGCCGCCGCGCCGGCGCAGATCCGCGAGCGGCAGGCCCGTGTCACGGCCCTGCGGCTGCAGATCGATCTGCGGGAGCGCATCGCCACGGTCAATGCGGCGGCCGGGCCGCGTCGCTTGTCGCCGCAACGGCTGATCGAATGGGCGGAAACGCCGGCGGCAGTGGCCGGCTCGTTACGTCCGGTGGCCGCCTTATTGGCGTTCGCGTTTGCGGCGCCCGTGGCGCTGGCCCTGTCCGGCGGCCCGGCGTGGCCGATTGGCCTGGCCGCGGCGGTGAATGCGGGCGTGTTGTGGTGGATCGGGAAGCCGTCCGCGGCAGTCGTCGAAGGGCTGTCGTCGGCCACGGCATCGGCGGGCGTCGATCTGCTCGCGAAGGTGATCGCCGAGATCGAGGGCGCGTCGTTTGACGAGCCTGCGCTGGCCGCCCTGGCCGTGCGCCTAAAGGGCGCGACGCCGGCCGATGCGGCATCGCGCGGCATCGCGCGGCTGGCGCGCGTGTGCGACTGGGCCGACTCTCGCCACAACGCGTTTGCCAGGCTGCTCGAGATCCCGGTGCTGTTCACGCCGCAGGTGGCCCTGGCGGCCGAGGCATGGAAGGCCCGGGAGGGGGCGCGGCTGCGAGAATGGGTCGACGTGGTGGGGGAGGTGGAGGCGCTGCTGTCGCTGGCCGGCTACGCCTACGAGCATCCCGCCGACACCTTTCCGGAAATCATCGAGCCCGTGGACGGCGATGCGGTGTACGACGCAGTGGACGTGGCCCATCCCCTGATCCCGCGCGCGGTGGCGGTGCCCAATTCGGTGCGGCTGGGGTCGAGCCCGCAGGTATTGATCGTGAGCGGCTCCAACATGGCCGGCAAGAGCACGCTGATGCGGACCATCGGCCTGAGCGCCGTGTTGGCCCTCGCGGGAGCTCCGGTGCGGGCGACCCGTCTGCGACTATCGCCCCTGGTGCTCGGCACCTGCCTGCGTCACACCGACTCGCTGCGCGAAGGCCGATCGGGGTTCTTCACCGAGGTGCTGCGCATCCGCCAGGTGTGCGAACTGCTCGACGGCGAGGGCCGGGTGTTGTTCCTGTTCGACGAGTTGTTGAGCGGCACCAACTCCAAGGATCGTCGCACCGCGGCCGAAGCGCTGGTCCGCATGCTGGTGGCCCGGCGTGCCATCGGCATTGTCACTACCCATGACCTGGCCCTGACCGAGATTGCCGCGATCCTCCCGGATGCCGTGAAGAACGTGCACCTGCAGGATCATGTGGAGGACGGCCAGATGCGGTTCGACTACACGCTGCGCGACGGCGTGATCACGCAGAGTAACGCGCTGGAGCTCATGAGAATGATTGGCCTGGACGTTTAAGCCCGCCCGCGGCTGCTCTGTGGGCCGGCAACGCTCCGGTGCCGCACCCGGCTGGGTTATGCGGGCCGACGGCGCCGCAGATATCGAACTATGCCGATCGGCCTATCCAGATTGGGCGCGACACCCTGGTTTGGTCAAAGTGGCGCAAGTCAAGCACTTCCCGCGTTGTTGACCGGCATAGGCCCGGGGACTACACTGCGCGGGTTACTCGGACAGCGAAGTAGGCAGATCAGCCGACTACTTGTTAGCCGGACGAGACTACTGCAATGGCCACTCTAGAAAAGGTCTCGGGCGAACCGGTACGCGATCGAGGCTGCGACATCGTTCGTCAGGCCGGGGCCGGCACGCCGGTGCGGATTGTGTCGCGTCTTCTGCGATGGCACTACGGGGAAAGCGAGGCCCAGAAAGCGCTTCATCGGTTGCTCGCTACCCGCGCAGAGGAAGCGGAAGCGACGGCGCGTGAAGAGATCCGTGCACTGGTGTTTTGCGAGAGTTTGGCGGACGTCAAGAAGGAAAGGGCCGTCGCGGAATTCTTGCGTGCTGGTGCGGACGTCAGGTGGGCCCGTCTTAAGACACCGTTCAGGATGGTCAACGCAGGGCCACGACTCCTCATTGCCGCCAACCCTGGAGCCAAGCAGCGCCTAGTGACCGAGGCGATCTACTACGACTCAAGCGCCGACGACAACCTGGTTGCGATGTTCCGTGAGTTGTTCGATACAGAGTTTTCGAGAGCGAGGCGCCTGAAGTGGGACTCCAGAGAACGCCGCGTCACACATGCCGACCATCTGAAGCCGTTCCTTGTCGAGCTCCGTTCGTTCGTCACGCCAGCAAACCTCGCTTATCGACTGATTTTGTTCATTTTGACTTCGGCTCTCGCGTTTGCATTCGGCTACATCGCACGAATTATGGCCGGCTAACACGCCGCTGCAGCCGACGAGCGGCAGATGCATTAGACTCCTTCGCGAAACCGTGGCCCGCCGCTCGCGGCTGAGCGGCAGGTCGTTAGACCGCTGAACGGTTCGAAACCAAAAGCCCAGGCGTTTGCCGAAACACGGCCGAGCGTGAGACCATCCGGTTATGCCAACGAGCCCTCTTTCCGAGTTGCTCAAACTCCCGGCCGGCGACCG
>JAKFYH010000048.1 GCA_021730945.1 Acidobacteriota bacterium
AAAGGTTCAAGCACGGGGGGTCTCGCACTGGGTTCTAGGGGCGGGGGTCAGCTGGAGACCCATGCCAGGGCGACGAGTTGGACGGAGACGCCGCCTCGTTTTGGCTTTACCAGCACCCGCTCCAGCGGTTCAGCTGACAGGTCCCACTCGGCGGACACGGCCTGCAGGGCGGTTTCGAGTGCGGCCTGAAGGTCGTTCAATTGTTCGGTCAGCGCGGCCACGTTCTCGGTGGCGCGCGTCACGTCCTGGGCCTCGCGGCCGACTTTGCCCATGCCGCGGGCCGCGGTGGTGGCACGGCCGAGCGTGCTGGCGCTGACCGCCTTGCGACCGAGCAGGGCGCCGAAAATGGTCGCGCCGATCGAGACCGCCGCCGACAGCTTGGCGCCGGTCGCTTGTTCGCTCTGCACCTGGACAGTCTGTTCGGCCCGTCGAATGCGGTCTTGCAGCGTCGCCACCTTGCCGGCGTAGCGTTCTCGCACCTTCGCCAATCCGGCATCGCGGGCCTCGCGCGCGTCGCTGCCGAGACGGATGCGGAAGTCGCGCTCCGATTCGTCTGGCGCCGACAGCAGCTTCGCCCGCGGGCTCTTGAACAGCTCGATCGACTGCGACTGCGCCGCCCATCGCGCGAAGTCCTTCTCCCAGGTGGCGTAGCTTCTGGCCCTGGCCGCCGGCGCCGGCAGGGCCGCGAAGGTGGCCGACGCATTGTCTGGCGCCCTCAGCAAGTCGTTCACCGCAAAGTCCGCCGGCTCGGCATGCTCCCAGTCGAGCGCGACCGGCCCATCGGTGATGGGCGTCAGCACCACCACCTCGCGGGTTTCATCCAGGCCCAGCTTGGCGTCCGAGTACGAGATCCGCGCGACGCCGAGCACCATGGGCACGTAGGCGTTGCCGCCCGGCACGAAGTACTGCGCAATCGCCGAATCAAGCACTGGCCCGCCGCCGCTCGCGTACGAATTCCGGGCGAGCTTTGGCGAGGTCTCGCCGTAGCGGCCTTCGGCCGCGAAGGCGGACACCATAGGCACCTGTGCTGGCGCCGAGGCTGGTGCCGCGGCCGGTGCCGCGGCCGCCGCCGACTGCGGGGCCGTCAGTGTCCGTATCTCCTCCCGGCCCAGCGGCCCCCTGAGGTACGACATCGTCCAGCGGGTTTCAAACAGGACTGGGGCTTTTTCGTGCACGTTGTGCAAGAGGAAAACGCGCTTGCCGAGCGACGATAGCAGGGCGTCAAGCCCGCTGCGATCGAAGCCCGTTCCCGCACGGCCAGACGCGCCTTCAAGACCATCGAGCACCCGGGCCTTGTCGCGATCGGTCTGCAACCGGCCGAGCATCCAGGTGCCGCAGTTGGCGAGCGCCTTGTAGTCCAGATCCACCGGGTTTTGTGTCGCCACCGTCAGCCCCAAGCCGAACGCGCGGGCTTGCTTCAACAGCGTGAGCAGCGGTCCCTTTGACGGCGGGTTGGCCACCGGCGGAAGAAACCCGGCGATCTCGTCGAAGTAGACGAGCGCGCGCAGGCTTGAGGTGCCGCGCTGGCTGCGCATCCAGCCCACCAGCTCGTTCAGCAGCAGCGTCACGAAGAACATGCGCTCCTGGTCGTCGAGGTGGGCGATGGAGATGATGCTCACGCGTGGCCGGCCCTGCTCGGTGTAGAAGAGGCGGTCGATGGTGAGCGGTTCGCCCTGCAGCCACGCGCCGAACCCAGGCGCCGCGAGCAGTTGGTTGAGCTGCATGGCCAGCGCGAAGCGATCCTTGGCCGGGTAGAACGACTCGAGATCGAGGACCCCCACCCTGGTGAGTGGCGGCGTCTGCACCTGTGTGATCAGCGCCGGCAGGTCCAGCGACGCGCCGGCTCGCCAGGCCTCGGTGAACAGGGTGGAAAGCAGCACGTGTTCACGGCTGCGCAGTGGCTCGGCGTTGACTCCGGCCAGGGTCAGCACGCTGGTGGCGGCCGTCGTCGCGCGGTCGGCAAGCAGTTCCGGGTCATTCACGATCGCCGCGGCCGGCGCACCAAACGACTGCACGATCGACAACGGGCGGCCGCTCGCACTGCCCGGCGTGAACAGCGCAAAGTCGGCGGCATGCCTCAACCGTTCAATCCGCGACCCGTCCTGGTCCCATTCGGCCAGGCCTTTGGCCCATCGGGCGGCCTCGGCCGCGCCAAACGCCTCGGGGGTCTGGCCGGCCCGGCGCGCCTCGTCCGGGTTGACCCACGGCGCGAACTCCGGTCCTGACAGGCCGGGGAAGGTGAGCAGCAGGTTGCCCAGGTCGCCCTTGGGATCGATGGCAATGACGGGCACGCCGTCGATGGCCGCCTCCTCGATCAGGTCGATGCCAAGGCCGGTCTTGCCGCTGCCGGTCATGCCGGCAATCACGCCGTGCGTGACCAGATCCGACGAGTCATACAACAGAGGGGCTTCGAGGCGCGCCTTCGAGGTGGTGTCAATCTCGCGGCCGAGATAAAACAGGCCCAGCTTCTCGTAGCTCGTCACTGCCTGACCTTGCCATCCGCTCGATACAGGTACAGCATCCGGTTGCGGCCCTCGGCGTCGGTGAACGAGTCGGCCTTCTCCGGCGTCCAGTCGCCCATGCCGAACGAGTGGGTGACGATGCGCGAACCCGGCTTCAACTGCGACGTAAGCAGCGGCCTCAGTTTGAGGTTTGACGCCGTCAGCAGGTAAGTGGTGACGACGGTGGCGCCCGAGACGTCGGTTTTCATCGCATCCTGCAGCTTGAACGTCACCAGGTGTTCGACTCCGGCGGCCTTGGCATTGGCGTTGGCCTCGGCAATCCGCTGGGGGTCGATGTCCACGCCCAGGCCGCGCGCGCCGTACTGTTTCGCCGCCGTGATCGGAATGCGGCCATCGCCGCATCCCAGGTCAATCAGGACATCGTCTTTGGTCACCGCCGCCAGCACCAGCATCCGTTCGACGACCTCTTGGGGGGTGGGCACGTAGGGAGCCAGTTGGGGGGCATCGGGCCGCTTGGCGGCCGGCGCCTGACCGACCGCGAGGGTCGGGACGCCGAGAAACAAGGTCAAGCTCAACTGCAGGGCAAATCTGAACATGGCCGAGAGCATATCAAGGTGACCAGAATCCGGGCCAAATTCACGAAAATGCGCCTTTTTCGGCCTATTTCCGTTGATTTTGCCGCCCTTCTCGGCTATACTGCCTGAACCTGATAGCGCACTCACTCCTGCCGGTTACATCATCTCGAAACGAGGGGCACGTGGGATTTAAGATCGGTGACAAGGTCATCTACCCGAATCATGGGCTCGGGGTTGTCGAAAAGGTCGAAGAGAAGACCATTCTCGGAACCACGTGTGGATTTTTTCACCTCCGGATTCTCTCAAACGAAACCACCGTCCTGGTGCCGGTAGCCAACGTCGACAACGTTGGGCTGCGCCGGGCCATCACCGACGAAGAGGTGGAACGGCTGTTCCAACTGCTGGGCGACGGCAAGATCGACAACCACCAGAACTGGAAAGGCCGCTTCAAGGACAACTCCGACAAGATGCGCACCGGCTCCATTTACGACATGGCCGATGTGCTGAAGAGCCTGACGTTCCTGGCCAAGTCGAAGAGCCTGTCGTTCCGCGAAAAGCGCATGCTTGACCGCGCCAAGGCGCTGATCGTTTCGGAGATTTCCGAAGTGATGCGGACCACCGCGGCCGACATCGAAGAACGGGTCAACACGGCGCTCGAGAAGTGCTTCGTGCAGAAGGCACGTTCGGCGCAGCGGGCCGCCACCCGCGCAACCAAGGCCGCTCCGGCCAAGGCCGCCGCGCGCGTGACGCCGGTCGCCCCGGCTCGTCGCCAGGCCCGCGCCTCCTAGCGCGACTTGACGTTACACTGACGGCGGCATGAATACCCTCATTGCCGCCGTCAGGTCTGTACTCACCTACGTCACCGTTTCCCTCTACGTGCTCGTCGCCGGTCCGATTGGACTTGGCATTGCCATTCCCTTCAAGCTCAAGGGCGTGCTCTACGAACTGGGCCACATTGGAGTCGGCCTGGCGCTTGGCATGGCCGGCATTCGCTACCGCGTGACCGGCGCCGCGCGGGTCCCGCCGGGCCGGGCCGTGGTGTACTGCTCGAATCACGAGAGCAACGTCGACCCCCCAGTGCTGTTCCAGGCGCTGCACCGCCGCCTGCATGTGCTGTTCAAGGCGGAACTGAAGAAGCTGCCGATCCTGGGCAAGGTCATGCTGGCCGGCGGCTTCGTCGCGGTGGAGCGGGAGCGCAAGGAGGCCTCGATGGCATCGATCGAGCGCGCCGCCGATTCCCTGCGGGCCGGCAACTCGTTCCTGATCTTCCCCGAAGGCACCCGCAGCCGCACGGCGGAGCTCTTGCCATTCAAGAAGGGCGGCTTCATCATGGCCATCAAGGCTCAGGCGCCGATCATTCCGGTCGCCATTTCCGGCGGCCGCGACGCCATGCGCAAGGGCAGCTGGTTCGTGCGGCCGGTGATGTGCCGCATTCGCCTGGGTGAGCCGGTGGAGACCGCCGGTCTGAGCCTGGACGATCGTGATGAACTGATCGAAGTGGTGCGCGGACGCATCGAGGCGTTGTTGACGACGTAACCTGGGTCTTGGTTGCCGATGGAGATACTGGCCACCCTCGGACGAACGCTCGGATTCTCGCTGGCGGCGGGCGTGAACCTCTATGCGACCGTTGCGGTGCTGGGATTGGCAACCCGCTACGGCTGGGTACAGCTCCCCGAACAGTTTCAGGCCTTCAACCATCCCTGGGTGATCGGCATCGCGTCGGCGCTGTACCTCCTCGAGTTTGTCGCCGACAAGATTCCCTGGGTCGATTCCCTCTGGGATTCGGTGCACACGGTCATCCGGCCCGTGGGTGGCGCCTTGATTGCCGTTGCGGCCCTTGGCGAAGCGTCGCCGGTGGTGGTGGGCTTGATGGCGCTTCTGGGCGGCGGCGCGGCCGCCAGCAGCCATTTCACCAAGGCGGGGACGCGGGTGGCCATCAACACCAGCCCTGAACCGATCACCAACTGGGTGGCCAGCCTGGCCGAAGACGTGTTCGTGATTGGCCTGAGCCTGCTGACCTTGAAGTTTCCGTTGCTGGCGTTGGCCGTCAGCCTCACGATTCTCGCCATCGTCGCCTGGCTGGCCCGGCGCTTGTGGCGCTGGCTGCGCCCTCGCGCCCCCAGTTCGGAGTAGAGTGGCCAGATGCGGATTGGGCTGACTCTGTTTGGCGTGGTGGCTGCGGCGCTGGCGCTGGCCGCGCAACCCTTCAGTGCCGTCCTTCCGGGCGCCGCCCAGGACGGGCAATCACCGGATCTGCCGAGGTTTCGTGCCGGTGCCAACCTGGTCCGTGTCGACGCCTATGTCTCGCTCGACGGGGTCCCGATCACCGACCTCACTGCCGACGATGTCGAGATCTACGAAGACGATCGCCTGCAGCGGATCGAGGATTTCGAACTGATCGAAGCCCGCGCGCCCAACCCGCAGTCCGAGCGCACCGACCCCACCAACGTCCGCGACATGCGGCAGGACGCCAACGATTCGGCGCGCGTCTTCACCTTGTTTTTCGACCGCTTGCACGTGCAGCTTGCCGGCTCCTACCACGCACGCAAGCCCATCATCGAGACCCTCGATCGGGTGATCGGCCCCGACGATCTGGTCGGCGTGATGACCGCCGAGATGTCGCCATCGGCCATCACCTACAGCCGCCGCACCTCGAGCATCGAGCGGATGGTGACCGACACCTGGCATTGGGGCGGCAAGGATCGCATCACCGACGACAGCCCGCAGGAGCGGGCCATCCGCGAGTGCTACCCCTCGGGGGCCATCGCCGACGAGATGATCGCGCGCCGGCGCGAGCGCGACACCCTGGATGCGCTGGAACACCTGGTGACCTATCTCGACGGCCTGCGGCCCGAGCGCAAGTTCGTGATGGTCTTTACCGAGGGCTGGCCGCTCTATCGCCAGAGCGACACGCTGGCGGCCGGCACCGCGCCCAACCCCGACGGGGTTGGCGTCGACCCGCGGACCGGCCGGATTGTTCCGTCAGTGCCACTCGATTCGGCGCGCGAGGGCAGCCGTTCGCTCGAATCGTGCGAGCGCGAGCGGGTGATGCTGGCGTTCATCGATCACGAAGTCAAGTTCCGCGAGATTCTGCAGCGCGCCAACCGGGCCAATGTCAGCTTTTATCCGATCGATGCGCGCGGCCTGATCGTGTTCGATCAGCCGACCCGTTTCGACCTGCCGCCGTCGGTGGACTCGGCATGGCTGCGCGATCGGCACGACGATCTGCGGATGATGGCGTCGCAAACCGACGGCCAGGCGGTGCTCGACACCACCAACGACATCGCCGGCGCCATGCAGAAGATTTTCGCCGACGTCGGCTCCTACTATCTGGCCAGCTACTACTCGTCAAATCCCAAGCTGGATGGCCGCTTTCGCCGCATCCGGGTCGAGGTGAAGCGCGACAAGGCCGAGGTCCGCGCCCGCCCCGGTTACCTGGCACCCACCGAAGCCGAAGCGCGAGCCGCCGGCCTGGCGCCGGAGCGACCGGCGGGCAGCCGCGCCGCACCGCCGCCATCGGTCAGCCGCGCGCTCGACGCCATTGCGCCGGGTCGCGGCAACTTGCCGGTGCGCATCCAGGCCGCCGGCGGCCGCGGGCTGGTCCGCGCCGTGGTCGAACTCGATGCGGCCACCGCCAAGCAGCCGGAGTGGCTGTCGGGTGGCACGCTCAGGTTGACGATCGAGCCGGAACGCGGCGGCACGGCGACCGCCGCGTCGCCCGCGCAAACGGTGACGGTGGCGATCGAACCCGGGCAGCGCAGCATTCCGATTGACGGCACCGGAACGCCGCTCTTGGCAGGCCGCTATCTGGTGCGAGCCGAACTGACACCCCGGGCCGGTCGCCTGCCGATCCAGGTCAGTACGATGGTCACCGTACCCGCTGACTCCGCCGTGGTCGGCACCGGTGCGCTGGCGCTGCGCCGTGGCCCCAGCACCGGACTGGCCTATGTCCCGACCGCCGACCCGCGGTTTCGGCGCACCGAACGGCTTCGGATTGAAGTGCCGCTCAGTGACCCGGCCATGACGGCAACCGGTCGCCTGCTCACGCGCGAAGGGGCGGCGATGCCGCTCATCGTGACCTATTCGACGCGCGCCGATCAAAGCGGCACAGGCACGCTCGGCGTGGCCGAAGTGGCGCTGGCACCGCTGGCCGCGGGCGAGTACGTGCTGGAATTGGCGATCCAGAAGCCCGGCGCACCCGAACTGGTGACCTACGGCTTCCGCATCGTTCCCTGACCTACGAACCGCCGGTCGTGAAGGTCAGGGTGAACGGCGCGAGCGCGCCGCCGTCGGTGCCCTTGATGCCGACGAGAAACTCGACTGTCACCAGCCGGAACGCGTCCAGCGGCTCGGTCGGCTTGATCTCGAGCGCGCGATTCTCGGGCGCATACGTGAACGCGTAGCCCACGGTTTGGCCGGTGGCGTCCTTGGCGTAAGTAATCCGCACACGGTCTTTCAGCGACGCCGGGTCGAGATCGCGCGACAGCTGCAGGCGCAGGCGCTCGTCGCGCCGGACGTCAGTTTCGCCTTCGGTGGGCGCGGTGAACAACACTTCGACCGGCGGCGGAGGCGGCGGGGCAATTTCGACCTCGACGACGGTGTCGGCCGGCGCCGGCGCCAGCTCGATGGTGGTGCCCTCCAGCCACGTGAGACCTCGTGCCGTCCGCACCGTACCCTGGACCGTGACCCAGCGTCCGGAGTCGAAGCGCTTGGTGGGATCGAACTTGAAGCCCTTGCCCCTGGGTTCCACACCCATGACCCATAAGGCCGAGTCACCCGAGCGCAGGACGAACTGCCACTTGGCCGGCGCTGGCGCTTCCGGCAAATCGCCGAACAGGTTGCGACCTCGAAACTGCCCGAGCACTGACAGCCGCTGGCCTTCGAATCGCGAGGGTTCCATCGCCACCGTACGCAGCGGCGGCGCCGTGACAGCGGCCGGTGGCGGAGGCGGCGTCGTCCCTGCCAGCAGCAGCACCAGTTCCTCGCCCGGTCGTGGCCAGCGTTCCGGATACATGACGCGGACGCGTTCGGCGAGGTTGAACGGAATGAGCCGCGGGTCGTCTTGCGACATGCGGCCGATGTCGAGGAACTGGCCGCGCGCTTCGAGCTTGCCGTCGCGTGGCAGCTCTCGCGCCATCAGGCGGATGGTAGCTTCATCGCTGGTGAACAGCGCGTTCTCGAGGCTTTCGGCCTTGACCTCGCCGACCACCGACACGTTCTGCTGGTGATAGAAGCCCGGATAGGCGCGCAGGGCTTCGATGGTGGTCGCGCGGCGCGCCGGCGACTGCGCCGTCGCGGGCGCCACCAGCAGGCCGCCGACGAGCACAAGCGCGAACCGTGACTGCCGCATGGTCAGTCCATGCTAGCAAATCACGGCTCGGAGCCGTCACACCTTCCGTTGGGCGAACCGCACCAGCACAACCGCCAGTGCGAAGAACAACGCCGCGCCGGCCAACTGCCCGAAGGCGTCCTCGGCGCGCAGCGCCGGCAGCATCTCGCCGACGTACTGGAACGGCCGCAGCCAGTCGGCGCCGACCAGGATCGCATACAGAATGCCGGCGAGCGATCCCCCGGCAATCAAGCCTGAGCTGAACAGCGTCCCCGCACTCAGGTCCGAGTCGCTCTTTTCACCGGTCTTGCGCTCGACCCACCAGCGCACCAGGCCGCCGGCGAAAATCGGCGCGGTCGTGGCAATCGGCAGGTAGGCGCCCACCGCGAACGACAGCGAGTGAATGCCGCACAGTTCCAGCGTCACGGCAATGAACACGCCGACCAGCACCAGGCCCCAGGGCAGGTTCTGTGACAACAGGCCCTTGATGAGCGTGGCCATCAGCGTGGCCTGGGGCGCCGGCACGTCGGCCGAGCCGATGCCGAACACCTGGTGCATGTAGAGCACGGTCATGCCGATGACGAAGGCCGAGGTCACCACGCCAATCGCCAGGCCCATCTGCTGATACACGGGCGTGGCGCCGACGATGTAGCCGGTCTTGAGGTCCTGGGAGGTGTTGCCGGCGTTGGCGGCCGCGATGCAGACGATGGCGCCGACCGACAGCGCGACCGGCCCATAGACATCGCCGGTCCAGCCGAGCGCCACGAAGATCATGCAGGTGATGATCAAGGTCGCGATGGTCATGCCGGAAATCGGGTTGGACGACGAGCCGATCAAGCCGGTAATGCGCGACGAGACGGTGGCGAAGAAGAAGCCGAACAGCACGATCAGCACCGACACCAGGATGTTGCCCTGTGTCGGCAGGCCAGGCGTCACCGCCAGGAACAGCGCCAGGAGCAGCGACCCGACCAGGACCACGGCGAGCGGCATGTCGCGGTCGGTGCGCAACGGCGCCGCGGCGGAGCCGGCGCCAAAGCCTTTCAGGCCCTCCCGCGCCGAGGCGATGATGGTGGGCAGGGTGCGCGTGAGGGTGATCAGGCCGGCCGCCAGCACCGCGCCGGCGCCGATGTAGCGGATGTAGGCGCTCCAGATCTGTCCCGGGCTCATCTCCGAGATCAGGAACGGCAGCCCGGTGGCGGGGTTGTTGGCGAAGTTGGGATGGATCGGCGGGAACGGCGTGGTGATGGCGGCGCCGAGCAGCGACAGCAGCGGCAGCAGCACCAGCCACGACAACACCCCGCCGGCGAACATCGTCCCGGCGATGCGCGGGCCGATGACGTAGCCGACGCCGAGGTACTCGGGTGAGATGTCGACGTTGAGCGTGGCGTTGGGGAACTGGCTCGTGCGCGCCAGCGAGTGGCCGATCTCCTGGCGGAAGATGTTGAAGGTCCACGACAGCGACTTCCAGAGCGCGCCGATGCCGAGGCCGCTGAAGACCAGCGTGGCCAACTGACCGCCCCGTTCACCGGCCACCAGGACCTCGGCGCAGGCGGTGCCCTCGGGATAGGGGAGCACGCCGTGTTCCTTGACAATCAGCGCCCGCCGCAGCGGCACCATCATCAGGACGCCGAGGATGCCGCCGGCGAACGCCAGCATCGTGATCTGCGTATAACTGAAATACTTGGGGCCATCCGGCAGCAGGAAGATCAGGGCCGGGATGGTGAAGACCACGCCGCCGGCCACCGATTCGCCGGCCGAACCGATGGTCTGGACGATGTTGTTTTCGAGGATCGTCGACCCGCCGAGCCGCTTGAGCACGGAGATGGCCAGCACGGCGATCGGGATCGACGCGCTCACGGTCAGCCCGGCGCGCAGCCCCAGGTAGACGGTGGAGGCGCCAAACAGCAAGCCGAACAGGATGCCGAGCACGATCGCCTTGGCAGTGAACTCGGCGGGGGATTGTGACGCGGGAATGAAGGGCTGAAAACCTTTCGACGGGTCGGCCATGGGCGGGATGATACTCGCTTCGACCCGGCGGATTGCGGTATTCTGAAAACTGCTTGTGAATTCTCAGAACAAGCGGAAGCTGGCCGCCGAGCCCGTCTCCGAGCTGACCACCAATCGGCTATCCGTGTACCTCCGCTGCCTCAGTCAGCTTGAAGCAGCCGGAGTCGAGACCATTTCGTCGCAGGTGCTGGCGGAGCAGTTTCACCTGAACGCCGCCCAGATCCGCAAGGACCTCGCCTACTTTGGCGAGTTCGGCGTGCGCGGCGTCGGATACTACGTCAAGGATTTGAAGCGGCAGCTTCGCCAGATTCTCGGCCTCGACCGCAAGTTGCGCGTGGCGGTGATGGGCGCCGGCAACCTGGGGCTGGCGCTGGCCGACTACCCGGGCTTCAAGCGCGAAGGCTTCGAGATGGTCTGCCTGTTCGACGTCGCCGCCGCCAAGATTGGCGACGAGTCGCGCAGCGGCGTGGCCATCCACGATCTCAAGGACTTAAAGAAGGTGGTCCGGCGCGAACGGATCGACATCGCCGTGATCGCGGTGCCCGCCGAGTCGGCCCAGCAGGTGCTCGATCAGGTGGTGGCGGCCGGCATCAAGGCGGTGCTCAACTTCTCGCCCGGTTCATTGAAGGTGCCGGCTGGTGTCAAGATGAAGGGCGTGGACCTTACCGTCTCCCTGGAAAGCCTGTCGTTCTACCTGGCGCAGGACCTCGATGTCGAAAACTAAGCCGACGCTGAGCCACGTCGATGCGAAGGGCCGCATCAGGATGGTCGATGTCGGCGGCAAGGCGGTGACCGACCGCGAGGCGGTGGCCCGCGGCACGATCGCGATGTCGGCCGCGGCCCGCCGGCTGATTCGCGCCGGGGCGGTCAAGAAGGGCGACCCGTTGCAGGCGGCGCGGCTGGCCGGCATCATGGCCGCCAAGAAGACCAGCGAATTGATTCCGCTGTGCCATCCGCTGGTGTTAAGTCACATCTCGGTGGAGCTCACCGCGACCCGCACGGGTTACGCCATCGAGGCGCGCGTCCGCACCTCCGGTCAAACCGGCGTCGAGATGGAGGCGCTGACCGCGGTATCGGTCGCCGCGCTCACGCTGTACGACATGGTCAAGGCGGTGGACCAGACCATGACGATCAGCGACATCCGCCTGATGGAGAAGAAGGGCGGCCGCTCCGGGCACTACCAGCGGCGCTGAGGAGTTTCAACGTCCATGAAGGTCCTCGTCTCCATCCAACAGGCCGTCGCTCAGTGGCAGATTCCCGCCGACAGCGTGGCCACGCTGCGCGCCCGCTTTCCTCACATTGAGTTCATCTACGCCACCACCGACGACGAACGCGGGCGTGGGCTGGCGGTCTGCGATGCGGCTTACACCTGGATCCTGACGGCAGCCGAACTGGCTGCGGCGCCGAGGCTGCGCTGGCTGCACACGTCGGCGGTAGCGGTAGAGACGCTCTGCCTGCCGGAACTCTTCGCCAGGGGCGTGGTCGTCAGCAACACCCGCGGCGTGCAGGCGGTGCCCATCGCCGAACACGTCATGGCCGTCGTGCTCGCGCTCGCGAAGCAGTTGCCGCTGGTGCTTGAACACCAGCGCGGCGCCCACTGGGCGCAGAATCAGTTCACCGGACCGCATCTGCCGTGGCTGCTGGACGGCCGGACCCTCGGGTTGATCGGCGTGGGGACGATCGGCGGGGCGATCGCATCGCGGGCCAAGGCCTTCGGCATGCGGGTGGTGGCGATGCGGCGGCGCACGGCCGGGGCGCCGGTTGCCTCAGTGGATCACATCTACGATCCGGCCGGCTTCGAACAGTTCCTTGCCGCCACCGAGGTGCTGGTGATTGCCGCGCCGCTGACGCCGCAGACGCTCGGCTTGATTGGAGCGGCGCAGATTGCCGCGCTGCCGCGGGGAGCGGTCCTCGTCAACGTGGGCCGCGCCAGGATTGTCGACACCGATGCACTGGTGGCCGCGCTTCACTCCGGCCATCTCGGTGGTGCCTCGCTCGATGTCTACCCGCGGGAGCCGCTGCCGCCAGAACACCCCCTCTGGACCTGCCCCAACGTGGTCCTGACTCCGCACACGTCGGGCTTCCGCCAGGGGCACTGGGACGACGTGGTTGAGCTGTTTGCGGAGAATCTCGAACGGTTCGAACGCGCCGAGGCGCCTCGCTTTCGCGTCGAACCAGAGCTGGGCTACTAAGCGAGTTGAAAGTTGAAAGTGGGCAGTTGAAAGTTTCAGTTTCAGTTTCAGTTTCAGTTTCAGTTGAGCTGTAGCCGACAGTCGAGTCTTAGCCAACAGGGGCGTTGCAGCCTCAAGGGAGCTGGAGTCTCGGCTTCGTCGGCTGGACTTGATAACTGCAACTGAAGCTCAGAACTGAAACTCAGAACTGAAACTCAGAACTGAAACTTTCAACTGCCCACTGCCCACTTTCAACTCTCCGGAGGCGGTTCGATGTGAATGACCGCATCCTTGATCTCGGGGAAGCGCTCCATCAGCCGGTCTTTCACCACGTGCGACAGCCGGTGGGCCTCTTCGAGGCGCATGTCGCCATCCAGCCAGATATGCAGGTCAAGAAAGACAAAGTCGCTCGAGCCGCGCGTGCGGACGTGGTGGCAGCCGATCACTTCGGTCACACCGGCGACGACCTCGCGAATGGCGGCTTCGGGAATCACCGAACGATCGGCCAGGATGCCCAAGGTCGACTGAAAGATCTCCCAGCAGGCATAGCCGATGAATCCGGCGACCACGAAGGCGGCGGCGGCGTCGAGCCACAGGTAGCCCATCTGCACGCCGATCAGCGCGGCGACCACGGTCACCGAGGTGAACAGGTCGCTGGTCGTGTGATACGCGTCGGCGATCAGGACCTCGCTGCCGAGCCGTCGCCCTTCGCGCCGTTCATAGATCACCACGCCGGCGTTGATCAGGAACGTCGTCCCCATGACGACGAAGGTCAGCGGCGTAATGTCCGGCGCTTCCTGCGTCTGCAGCCGTTCGACCGCCGCCGACACCACCTCGACCAGCATCAGCACCAGGAAGATCACGATCCCGAGCGACGCCATGGTCTCGAACTTCCGGTGGCCGTACGGATGGTCGTCGTCGGGAGGCTGGCTGGCGATCCGCACGCCGATCAGCCCGACGATGTTTGACGCGGTGTCGGTGAGGGAGTGGAAGCCGTCTGAGAGAATGCTGACCGCGCCGGTGGTGAAGCCCAGCACGATCTTGGCGCCGGCCACGACCAGGTTGAGGACGAAGACCTGCCAGAGGACGCGCGAGACGTCGCGGTAGCGGGGCTGGCTCAGAACACTCTCGCGTGCGGCACCGGCCACCACCGGACCTGGACCTTGCCGACGATGTACTTCTTCGGCACGAAGCCCCAATGGCGGCTGTCCGAGCTGCCGTTGCGATGGTCGCCCATCACGAAGTAGTAGCCCTCGGGAATGACCTGCGGCCCCCAGTCGTCGTGGCTGCGGTACTCGGCCGGCACGAAGTCGTCGCGCACCGGCACGTCGTTGACGTAGACCCGGCCATCCACGACCCGCACTTCGTCACCTTGTTCGGCAATCACCCGCTTGACATAGGACTTGTCGGGATCGAGCGGGTAGAACAGCATGACGATGTCGCCGCGTTGCGGCGCCCCCAACTGGTAGCTGAGCTTGTTCACGATCAGGCGATCCTGATCGGTCAGCGTCGGGGCCATGCTCTGGCCCTCAACCCGCGCGACCTGCGCGACGAAGGTCACGACCAGCGTGGCGTAGACCGTGGCCTGTGCCAGCGTGCCCACCCAGGTGAACAGTTCGTCGCGCCACGCCGCCAAACGCTCGGCGCGGGTAAGGGATGGTGTGACCGGTGCCGCCGGTCGGTCGGCGATCGGCGCATCCGGAGGGGTAAGGTCGAGGCCGGGCAGTTCCTGTTGCATGGCGAAATTGACGCGCGCCTAGAACACGCGCGCGCTCGGCACGGGCCACCAGCGGATCTGCACCTTGCCGATGATGTACTTCTTGGGCACGAAGCCCCAATGACGGCTGTCGAGGCTGTTGTTCCGGTGATCGCCCATCACGAAGTAGTAGCCCTCGGGAATGACCTGCGGCCCCCAATCGTCGTGGCTGCGGTATTCGGCCGGCACAAAATCGTCTCGCATCGGCACGTCGTTGACATAGACGCGGCCGTCGACCACCCGGACCGTGTCGCCCTCTTCGGCAATCACCCGCTTGACGAACGACTTGTCGGGGTTGACCGGGTAGTAGAGCATGACGATGTCGCCGCGCTGCGGCGAGGTGAGCCGGTAGCGGAGCTTGTTGACGATCAGGCGATCCTGATCGGCGAGCGTCGGCGCCATGCTGAGGCCCTCCACCCGTGCCACCTGGAAGCCGAAGGTGACAATCAGGGTGGCATAGACCGCGGCCGAGGCCAGGGTGCGGACCCAGGCGAAGAATTCGTCGCGCCACACTTCCAGCCGTTTCATGACCTGCGCCGAGTCCTGGTCAAAGGACATCGGGAGCGGTGTGTCGCGGTTGAGCACGTCAACCGCGGACATTTCCACCGGCGAGGTCTCGTCGCCGGGGTCGGCAAACTGCACTACAGCTTCAGGTAGTCCCGAAGCCGGCGGGTCTGCGAGCGGCTGACCGGGATTTCCGTCGCCTTCGCGTCGGTCATCCTCAGGATGTAGTTCCGGCTGAACCAAGGGACGATCTCCTTCACCTTGTTGATATTTACCAAGTGCGCGCGGTGGACCCGCCAGAACACCTCCGGGTCGAGTCTGGCATGCAGCTCGTCCAGGGTGCGGTCGTTTGAGGTCCCCGAAACGTGGCTTGTCACAATATTAATCGAATCCTCGACGAGCGAGGCATGGATGATGTCATCCGCCTGGACCAGCACATAGCGGTCGATTACTTTGACCGCCACCTGGCTGTGGCGGTCTTTCTGGCCGGCCATCAATCGCACCAGCCGTTCCAACTGGCCCGCCAGCGGCTCGGCCTGTCCCAGCCGGGTACGAGCGCGGGCCACGGCGGTCTGCAGCCGCCCGGCGTCGACCGGTTTCAGGATGTAGTCCACCGCATTGACTTCAAACGCCTCGACCGCGCGCTGGTCATAGGCTGTGACGAAGATCACCCCGGTGCCGGTTCCACGTTCCAGCAGCCGCCGCGCGACTTCAAATCCGGTCAATCCCGGCATCTGCAGGTCCAGGAAGGCCACGTCGGGGACGTATCTGGCAATTTCGTCGAGTGCCTCCATGCCGTTGGCGGCCTGGCCGACCACCTCGATGCCGCCAACCTGCTGGAGTTGGAAGCACAATTCCTCGCGGGCCAACTGCTCATCGTCGGCGACCACGGCCCTGAGGGGAGTGCCCGTCATACGGCAATTCTCTCAGAAGCCGGGCTGAGCGGGATCTCGACTCGGGCGCAGGCGCCCTTGCCTGGCGAACCCGACAACACCAGCCGCCCGGCGGCCCCGTAGAGCACCCGCAGGCGTTCGTTGACGTTGTTCAGGCCGATGCCGAGCGACAGCGCTTGTGGCAGCCGCTCGGTGGAAATGCCCAGGCCATCGTCAGCCACCTCGATCACGGCGGTGCTGCCCTCGCGCCAACTGCGCAGCGTGATCGTGCCGGGGCCGACCTTTCGCGCGAAGCCGTGCTTGATGCAATTTTCGACCAACGGCTGCAGCAACAGGCTGGGGATGATGATGTCCAGGGTATCGGCCGCGATCGATTTCTGCACCGCCAGCCGCTTGCCGAAGCGGATGACTTCGATGTCGAGGTACTCGTCAATGGCGGCCAGCTCCTCGCGCAGCGTGACGAACTGCTCGTGATTGCTCAGCAACTTGCGCAGCAGGCCCGACAGCTTCTGGATCACTTCGCGCGCGGTTTCCGGCTGGGAGCGAATGAGCGACGACACCGACGCCAGCGTGTTGAAGAGAAAGTGCGGGTTGACCTGGCTCTTGAGCGCCTCGAGCTTCGCCGTCAGCAGGAGCTGTTCCTGTTGCTGCAGGCGATGCTCGATGCGGGCGTTGTTCCAGATCTTGATCGGAGTGGACACGGTGATGACGGTGGCCAGGTAGACCGCCAGCGTCAGCCAGGGGGAGGGGCTGGACAGGTGGAAGAACCGGGGCGAATAGCGCGCGCCAATCGCGGTCCGGATCGCCTCGAGGCCAATGATGGCCAACAGCAGGACGACCTGCCAGTTCACCTCGACCCGCTTGACCATGCGCCAGACGTAGCGGGGCATGCTCAACAGGACGAACGGCGAGAAGCTCCAGATTTCCTCTTTCGGGCACGCTTCGCGCAGCCCGCCGCCGGCGAATCCGCACCCGATGGCGAAAAACGGGGCACCGTACTCGCCCACCGCCAGGGCCGGCAGGGCGATGGCAAACCCGACCAGTGCGCCGGTGTAGGGCCCGGCGAGCAGGCCGGCGAGAAACGCCCCCTCCAACATCAAGTCGGCGGCGTCGTAGTTGAGCAGCACCCGCGAGGCCACGCCGGCGGCGAGCGGCAGGCCGAAACCGAGCGCGAACACGAGCCGGTCGGGCCAGTCACGTTGCTCGAAAATCAGGATGTGGCGAAAGCGGTGGTAGCGGGCGAGCATGGTCGCCAGCGCCGCCATGGCCGCGAGCTTGACGACCAGCGTCGTGAGCAGAAACTGCCCGGCAGACAGGAATTTGGGTTCTTGGAGCATGTCCGGCCCGCCCGCCCTCGCGGCCATCGGCCGCGTCGACGGGCGCCCGCCGTCGCTCGCGTAATATCCAGGCGAGCGCAGGCAGACGAAATGGTATCATTTCCCCTGTATGATCGGTCCGCTCGCCAAAGGCTTCGCACTTACCTTCAAGCACCTGTTCCGCAGTCCCATTACGGTCAATTATCCCGACCAGAAGGTACCCATGTTTCCGCGCTATCGCGGCAAGCAGGTCCTGATGCGCGATGAGGCCGGCCTGGAGAAGTGCGTGGCGTGCGGGTTGTGCGCCGTGGCGTGCCCGGCCGATGCCATCTACCTCGAGGCGGCGGAGAACGATGGGACGGTGATGGCCGGACCCCGCTACGCCTCGATCTACCAGATTCACAAGACCCGCTGCATCTTCTGCGGCTACTGCGAAGAGGCCTGCCCGGTGTCGGCCATCTTCATGGGCAAGGACTACGAACTTGCCGTCTACAGCAAGGACGACTTCGTGTGGGACAAGACCGAACTGCTGGTCCCCGCCGCGGCGGATGAAAAGGCGCCGATGCCGGCGCGGTAGCCTGCCTGCTGCCACCGGCGGCCGCGAACCTTCGCCGGGTGCGGGCCGTCTGTTGTTGTGTTGCCACCAGTGAAACCATTTCTGACTGCGTTGGATGAGCGTGTGCTCGTGTGCGATGGCGCCATGGGGACGATGCTGTACGCGAAGGGCGTGTTCATCAACCGCTGCTTTGAGTCGCTCAACCAGACCCAGCCCGACCTGGTCGCCGACGTGCACGGCGACTACCTGAAGGCCGGCGCCGACGTGATCGAAACCAACACCTTCGGCGCCAATCGCATGAAGCTGCGTGGCTTCGGGCTCGGCGACCAGGTGCGCGAACTCAACCTGGCCGGCGCGGCTCTCGCGCGACGCGCGATCGACACGGCAGGGCAGCCCGCCTACGTGGCCGGCGCCATCGGCCCGCTGGGCGTGCGCATCGAGCCGTGGGGCAAGACCGGCGTCGACGAAGCCGAGGCGATGTTCCGCGAGCAGGCCCAGGCCCTGTTCGAAGGCAAGGTCGACCTCTTCATCCTTGAGACGTTTCGCGACCTGAACGAAATTGGTGCCGCCATCGCGGCCGTGCGCAGCGTCTGCGACCTGCCGATTGTGGCGCAGATGACCACCGAGGAAGACGGCGCCAGTCTCGACGGCGCGCCGCCCGAGCAGTTTGCTCCCCAGTTGATCGCGCGCGGCGCCAGCCTGGTGGGCGTCAATTGCAGTGTCGGCCCGGCGCCGATGCTCGAGACGATCGAACGCCTCAGTGAGGCGACCGACGTCTGGCTGTCGGCGCAGCCCAACGCCGGCCGCCCACGCGACATCGAAGGCCGCAACCTCTACCTGTGCTCGCCGGAATACATGGCGTCCTACGCGCGGCGCTTCATCGCGTCGGGGGTGCGGCTGGTCGGTGGCTGCTGCGGGACCACGCCCGAACATATCCGGCAGATTGCCCTGGCGGCCAAGTCCATGGCGCCGGGCCTGGCCCGCCACGCCGCACCGGCCGCGGTGCGCACGCCGGTGGCCAGCCAGCCCAACGCCCAGCCACCGCTGCCGCGGGAAACCAAGTCGGTAATGGGACGCAAGCTGGCCAATGGCGGCTTTATTCGCGCCGTCGAACTGGTGCCGCCGCGCGGACACGCCGCCAGTGCGGCCCTGGCCGACGCCGCGCGCCTGGCCGGGCGGGGGGTCGACGTCGTGACCATCCCCGACGGGCCGCGATCCGGCGCGCGCATGAGCGCGCTGTCGCTGGCAGTTCTAGTGCAGCAGCATGCCGCCGTGGAAGTGCTGCTGCAGTACTCCTGCCGCGATCGCAACCTGCTGGGGATTCAGTCCGACCTGCTTGGCGCGCATGCCATGGGGGTCCGCAACCTGCTCGGCATTACCGGCGACGTCCGCAGCCTGGGCGACATTCCCGATGCCACGGCGGTGTTCGACGTGGATTCGATCGGGCTCACCAACGTGATCGCCCGCCTCAATCACGGGCTCGACATCGGCGGCCAGTCGATTGGCGCGCCGACCTCGTTTCACACCGGCGTGATGGTGAACCCGTCGCGTGATCTCGATCAGGAACTGCGGCGGCTGGAGTTCAAGGTCGAGGCAGGGGCCGAGTTTGCCGTGACAAGGCCAGTGTTTGATGTCGCCGCGTTCGAGCGGTTCCTCGCGCGCGTGGCGCCGCTCGGCGTACCGATCATCGTCGGCATCTGGCCGTTCGAAAGCGCGCTCAATGCCGAGTTCATGGCGAACGAGGTGCCGGGAGTGACCGTACCGGAGGCCCTGGTCGAACGCATGCGACGCACGACCAACGCCGACGCGGCGGCAGCCGAAGGCATAAAAGTGGCGCAAGAACTGGTATCAGCCGTCGCCGGCATGGCAGCGGGGGTCCAGATCTCGACGCCGTCGGGCCGGCTCGACGCGGCGCTGGCCGTGCTCGACGTGGTATAGTCCGGGTCGGTTACGAAAAGGTAAATAATGGCCTTATTTAACGAAGAAACACGGCGATCGGGCGACGCGGCCACCAGGGCGCTGTCGGTTACCACGGTCGAACTCGGTTTCGTCGAGAAGGTCTATCAAGGCATTGCCAGCGTGTACGACTACACGTATGGCCCGACGCTCCACCCAGGCAGACTCGAAGCCATCGAGAAGATGGCGCTCGGGCCCGGCACCCACGTTCTCGAAGTGGGCGTCGGCACCGGCATCAACCTCGGGCTCTATCCGAGCAAGTGCCGGATCACCGGCATCGACCTGTCGAGCAAGATGCTCGCCAAAGCGCAGGGCCGCATCGAGTCGAAGGGGTTGCTGAACTGCGACCTCGCCGAAATGGATGCCACGAAGCTCACGTTCGCCGACAACTCGTTCGACGTGGTCTACGCCCCGTACGTGATCAGTGTCGTTCCCGAACCAGTGAAGGTGGCGCGTGAGATGTACCGGGTGTGCCGCCCCGGCGGCCGCGTCATCATCCTCAACCATTTCAAGAGCGCCAACCGGCTCATGGGGTGGATCGAAAAGATCATCTCGCCGATGACCGTTCACATCGGCTTCACCGCCGACCTTGATTTACCCGGGTTCCTCGAACAGGCCGACCTCCATCCCATCTCGCTTGAGAAGGTGAACGTCCCGAAGATGTGGACGCTCATCACCGTCGTCAAGGAGTAGGTGGCGCCGCCGCTCGCCGTGCCCGAACCCGGCTGGACACCCGTCCAGCCGTTCCCGTCTCTGGACGCCAATTCATTCCTGGTCGCCAACCCGTCTGGCGAGAGCGTTCGCATTGCCTATTTTCGCCGGCCCGAATCGGCCGTGCTCTACGCCAAGGCCTGGTTTGGCCGTGAGACCCAAGGGCCGCCCGGCCATGTGCACGGTGGCGCGATCGCCGCGGTGCTGGACGAAGCCATGGGCGGCGCCTGCTGGATGAACGGGCACCGCACGGTGGCGGCGAAGATCTCGGTGTCGTTCCTCCAGATGCTGAAACTGGAGGCGGACACGACGGTCGAAGCCCGGATCGAGCGCGTCGATGGCCGCAAGATCTACCTGCGGGCCACGCTGACCGGGGCGGAGGCCCAACCGATTGCCGAAGCCGACGGTCTCTTCATCGTGTTGCGCGAGGAAGCCCTCGAGAAAATCTAACAGGAGGTCAGGAGTCAAAGAGTAGTGATTCGTGCCGACCCTGCGGGAGGTTTGGCAGCGGTCGCCGAGTTTTCCTGATCTCCTGATTTCCTGATCTCCTGTTCGATCAGCTCGGCCGCGAGTTCGGCGCCGTTGGTGGCGGGCTCCTCTGGCGGCGCGGGCTGGGCCAGCACCGCGTCCAGGTGCGCTCGCCAACGGCCGGCGAACAGGTCGTCCTGGGGCACGAAGCCAGCCCGCAGGAAGCGCGGCATGGCCGCCACCAACACGTCGTACTCGGCGAAGTGCCCCCGCGAGGTGTAGAGCAGCGGCGTGCGATGGGCGACGCATTCGGAAATGATCCCGTAGCCGGGTTTGCTGACCACCACGTCAACGGCGCGCAGCAGATCCTCGTAGCCCAGGCCCAGGTCATAGATCGCCGTTTCATCGACATCGCCGGGCAGCAGCACCCGGTAGCCCGTGATCTTGCGCAACACCTCGACCTGTAATCCAGCCAGCCCGTACCCACCAAACGACGCCAGCACCAGCCGTTCATCGCGGGGCAGCCTCAGTCGGTCGCGGATCTCGCCGGGCTCGCGCGTTGATCGGCGGGCGACAAACGGCAGGTCGATCACGTTCGGGGTGGTGGCGAAGCCGCCGTTCATGGGCAGGCGCAGCGCGAGCGTGGTGGCGCGGTAGACCTCGGCAATGGCCGCCACCACGTCGGTGCTGTCGGGGTAGGCGGCGTAGATCCAATCCCAGGTGAAGTTGCCCAGGGCGAGGCCGGGAATGCCGGCGGCCTGCGCGGCGGCGATGCCGAGTGGCGGCAGGTCGGCCACCACCACCGTCGCCCCAACGCGCTTCAGCCAGGCCGCCTCGGCCGCCACGCGGGCGGGGAACGTCGACATGAAGGCCCGTGCCCGTTCAATCGTGGCCGGTGCGTCGAGTGTGAGGCTGTCGAGTTGGACGACGCCGGTGTCGCAGGCGGCCGGCTCGAGCGTGACGCTTGGGTGCGCCAGCCGCGCCACCAGCCAGGGCGCGACTTCCGATCGGATCACCACCCGTGCGGCAGGCTCGCGCGCGATCAGGGTGTTGATGACCTCGATCGAGCGCGAGGCGTGGCCAAAGCCGTGACCGGAGATGTAGAAGATTGCTGTCAAGGGCGGCATTATCTGGTGATCTCGTGATGTGGTGAGCTTGTGAGCGAGGGGGTGATCTGCGATCCCATCATTTGTTGACCGATCTGTCGATCGCAATCACCCGATCGACAGGTCAGTCACGAGGTCGCACATCATCACGTCACCCAATCGTTCACCAAATCACCACCTCACGAAACCACGAAATTGGGGCTACAATCTCCCTGTGTCCTTCGATGAGCGAGCGTTCTTCAGCGAGCGACCCGAGTCGCGCCCCGCGAAATACCCCTGCCCGCGCTGCAAGCGGACCAACGAGTACAGCATCCGCTGGACGCGCCGCACCAAGAAGGGCGCGCCGCAGAACGCCGAGGATCGAAAGAAGTTCGACAAGCTGCGCGACCACTTGTTGCGCCTGGACGACGAGCTCACCTGCAAGACGTGCGGAAAGAAATTCGAGATCCCGTCGCTGCATTCGATGATGTTCCTCGATCAGATCGAGGGGCTGCCGCAGGACGTCGAGGCCGACGAAGGCGCCGCCGAGGCGCCCGGCCAACCCATGGATGCGGCGACCAAGGCCGCGCTGCCGGCGCGGTTTACCCGGCCGACCAAAGGGTGGCGCGGCTAGGGCCGCAGATTACACAGATGACGCAGATGGCGCAGATGACGCAGTTTTGGCGGACCGGCTACCAGATCCAAGGGAGCAGTCGCCAGCGTACTTGCTGCTGGTAGATTCGATACCGATCGCCGAATGCCTCGACGAGCGAGGCTTCCTCCCACGCAATGGCGGCCACCAAGTAGGCCGTGCTGATTACCGCGAACACCAGCCGCGTGTGGGTCATGGCCGGGGCGCCAAACACGATCAGCACCCAGCCCAGGTAGATCGGATGCCGCACCAGGGCGAATGGGCCAGTCGCCTTGAAGTCCACTGGCCGTTGCAGGTCGGCCTGCCTCACCCCGGCCAGTTCCCAGACGCCGATGATGGCCGCGGCCCGTTCGGTCAGGATCAGGCCGGCGATCTGCAACCCGTACATCGGCCACGCCAGCGAGCCGGTGATCATCCACGCGGAACCGGGAATCGGTTGCCACAGCCAGCACACGGCGAGAAACAGCACGCTGGCAATCCAGACGTAGGCGCTGCGCTCGAGGCCGGGCGAGATGATCCGGCCAATCCAGGCCTTGGCGCCGGTGCGCGCCATGATGCTGTGGTGCAGGGCGAACGCCGAGAACATGGCCACGTTGATGAGCAGCGCCGGCCAGGCGGGTTCGCCGGTGGCCGGCGCCGGCACCCGAAGCGCGTAGCCGTAGACAATCGCGAACGAGACCAGCGAGACGGCGAATAGTGTCGCGCCCACCCAGACGAACGCGGTTCTCACGAACGGTATTATAGGGGCCAGTTGAATTCACCCAGGGTTGCCATTACCGGTATGGGAGTCGTCTCGGCCTTTGGTGCTGGACGCGAGGTGTATTGGGACGCGATTCGGGCCGGCCGCAGCGGCACGCGGGCGATTACCGAATTCGACGTGTCCACCTATCCGTGCCAGGTGGCCGCGCCGGTGCCTCCGCTCGACATCACCGCGGCCCAGCCCCTGGCCGGGGAGAGTCCGGCGCGCGAGTCGCGCGCCGATCCCAAACGATATTCGCGGGCGGCGCTGTTTGGCGTGATGGCGGCACGCGAGGCCTGGAACGACGCGGGGCTGGGCTTTGGCGAGGCCAACGCCGGCGTCATCATCGGCAGCGGTGGTGGCGGCATCGATGTCGGCGAGCGCCAGTACCAGGATTTCTTCACCACCGGCGGCAGGAACGTCACGCCCTATGCCATCGCCATCGGCATCTGCGGCATGGTCTCGAGCGAAATTTCGATTGCCCTCGGCGTGCGCGGCATCAGCCACGTGCTCTCCACCGGCTGCACCAGTTCCACCGATGCGCTGGGCTACGCCTGCATGCTGTTGCGCCAGGGCGAGTGCGACGTGTTGCTGTCGGGCGGCGCCGACGGCTGCGTCCTGCCGGGCATGATCTTCGGTTTCTCGCGGATGCGCGCCGTGTCGACTCGCTACAACGATCGTGGCGCCGAAGCGTCGCGGCCGTTTGATCGCGGGCGCGACGGCTTCGTGCTGGGAGAAGGCGCGTGGATGCTGACCCTGGAACTCGAGGATCGGGCCCGGGCGCGCGGCGCCAGGATCTACGCGACCATCGACGGCTATGCCTCGACCTGCGACGCGTATCACCGGGTCCAGATGGATCCCGATGGCGAACAGATTGTCCGCTGCATGCAGACCGCCCTGTCGCGCGCCGGCCGCGCGCCCGAGGAGGTTGGCTACATCAACTACCACGGCACCTCGACCCAGTTGAACGACGCGATCGAGGCGCGCTGCACCCGCTTGGCATTCGGACCACTGGCCGATCGCATACCCGGGTCGTCGACCAAGTCGATGATTGGCCATCCGCAAGGGGCCAGTGGCGCGGCCGGTGTCGTCGCGACGGCCCTGGCGTTGTCGCGCGGCTTCCTGCCGCCAACCATCAACCTGACCGATCCCGATCCCGTTTGCGATCTGGACTTCATCCCGATCGAAGGCCGGCCGGCGCAGCCGGAGGCGGCGCTCTGCAACTGCCTTGGTTTTGGATCGAAGAACAGCGCCCTGGTGCTCGGCCGCGCCGATGGATGACGTCGTGGTGTCCGGCGGCGGACCGGCCGGCGCCATGGCGGCCTTGATCCTGGCTCGCGCCGGCGCGAAAGTCCGCGTCTTTGAGCGCGCGCGGTTTCCCCGGCACAAGCTGTGTGGTGACACGCTCAATCCGGGCGCGCTGGCGGTGCTCGCGCGCCATCTGGATTGCGCACCGCTGCTGGCGCACAGCGATCCGATTCACGGCATGCTCATCACCGGTCCCGGCGGCGTGTCGGTGCGCGGCATCTATGGTCCCGGCCTGGCCGGTTGCGCCATCACGCGGAGCGTACTTGACGCATGGTTGCTGCACCACGCCGCCGGCGCCGGCGCGCAGGTGGAAGAGGGTGTCAGCGTGAAGGGCGCGGCCTGGTCAGAAGGCCGGGTCAGTGGCGTGCTCCTGGGCCGGCGTGACGGTGGGGAAGCGGCGCATTCGGGACGGATGGTAATCGCCGCCGATGGCCGCCGTTCCACGCTCGCGTTCTCCCGCGGCCTGGCGCGGCAGCCGGCGCGGCCACGCCGCTGGGCGATTGGGCAGTACTTCACTGGCGTCGAGGGCCGCGAGACGGTTGGCGAGATGCATGTGCGCCAGGGGCACTACATCGGCGTCGCGCCGATTCCCGCCGGCCTCACCAATGTGTGCGTCGTCGTGCCGCACGCCGCCGGGGCCACGGCGTTCGGCCCGCCGGCTGAACTGATTGGTTCGCGCCTGACCGCCGACCCGGTGTTGCGCCATCGCTTTGCCGCCGCCCGCGCGCAGGGCGATCCGGTGGTGCTGGGGCCGATGGCCGTCGACACCGCCGCGGCCGGGGAGCCGGGGTTGCTGCTGGCCGGCGACGCGGCTGGTTTCATCGATCCGATGACCGGCGACGGTTTGCGCCTCGCGTTGCAGGGCGGGGAACTGGCGGCCGCCGTTACCCTGGCTGTTCTCGCCGGCGAGCTGTCGCCGGCGGCAGCGCATGTGGAACTGGCTCGCCGCCGTCATGCCGCGTTTGCAGCAAAGTGGCGCTTCAATCGCACTCTGCGGTCGCTGGTGACTTCGCCGCACGGGGTCGTGGGCGCTGCCGTGCTCGCGCGGGCGGTGCCTTCGGTATTCGCCTCGGTCATTCGCTATGCTGGAGATTGCTGAGTGTCATGATGTCCCAGGCTGCGGCGATCGCCGCGCTCACCGTGCTGGCCGCGCTGCTGATGATGGGCGGCGAGTTCGTGCTGTCGGTCGTCAATGAAAAACTGCTGCGCGCCAAGGGCGCCGTCGAACCCGACGGCGACGTGATCGGCATCATGCAGTGGGTCTATCCGGCGGCGTTTGTCGCCATGGGCATCGAAGGCGCCCTCGTGGGCCCATCCCCCGATTCGCTGTTGGCCGGCGGGCTGGTGCTGTTCGGCCTGGCCAAGGCGCTGAAGGTCTGGGCGATCTCCTCGCTCGGGTTGCGCTGGACCTATCGCGTCCTGATCCTGCCGGGGGTCCCGCTGGTGACAGCGGGTCCGTATCGGTTTCTCACCCATCCCAACTATCTCGCGGTGGTGGGCGAACTGGTGAGCGTGGCGCTGATTGTGGCGGCGCCAATCACCGGCGTGCTGGCGACACTCGGCTTCGGCATGCTGATGCGCGCGCGGATCCGCGTCGAGGATCGCGCGTTGGGCCGCCTCCGGTGACGCGACACCGAGCCGGGGACGAGTAGAATAGCGAACGTGAAATTGCCGAAGTGGGCGACGGCACTCGACATCGTGGCCGTCGCCATGGCGATCGTGGCGCTGTCGGTGTTGATTGGCGGCGGCTTCCGCGTGCCGGTGTTCGGCAGCCGGCTGTCGGTGACCGAGTGGTGGCGTCCCGCACTGTGGAGCGTGATCGCCATGGCGGTTCGTCATGCCCTGGTGCGCCAGCACCCGTTGCCGCAACGGACCGTGCAGGCGCTGTTGGCGTGGTGGCGCCATCCGATCACCAAGACCGTCCTGCCGCTGCACCTGGCGACGCGCGGCGGCGTCCTGGCGGTTGGCTTCCTCGCCGTGATCCTGATCGGCTTCCCGCCGGAGGCCACCTCGCGCTGGCGCATCTACTCGAACGATTTCCTCGACCTGCCGGCGCGGTGGGACACCGGGTGGTATCTCGGCATCGCCACCGAAGGCTACCGCTTCGATCCCGGCGCGCGGTCCGAGGATCAGCAGAACATCGCCTTCTTCCCGGCCTATCCGATGACCGTTCGCTACCTGTCCGTCCTGCTCGGCCGGCAGCCGTTGTGGACCGCGGTTGGCGTGTCACTGGTGGCGTTCTTCCTGGCGCTGGGGTACTTCCTGCGCCTGGCCCGCGATGAGCTCGGCGATGACGAAGCGGCCAGGACCGCGGTGATGCTGCTGGCGGTGTACCCCTTCGCGGTGTTCTTCAGTGCCGCCTACACCGAGTCGCTGTTCCTGCTCACCCTGGTGGGCGCGGTGTACCACTTCCGCCAGAATCAGTTGTGGCGCGCCGCGGCGTGGGGATTTGTCTGCGGCCTGACGAGGCCGAACGGATGCTTCCTCTCGATTGTGCTGGGGCTGATGGCGGTGGCGCCGATGTGGGACGCGGCGCGCCGGCGTCCGATCCTGCCGCCGCCCGCCGGGTGGCCGGTGATTGGCCGGCGCCTGCTCTCAGCGTCGGCGCCAGGCCTCGGCATGCTCGCGTTCTCGGCCTACATCTACCAACTGGCCGGTCATCCGTTCCAGTGGACGATGCAGAACGTGGCATGGGGCCGGGTCTATCGCGGACTGGACTCGCTGGTTGTGGATCGGGTGGACTACATCGCCGCCAACGGTCTGTACAGCTACGCGTCGACCCAGACCATCGACCTCTTCTACCTGTTGGCGGTGCTGTTCGCCCTCGGGTCGGCGTGGCCGGTCTATCGCCGTTTCGGCCTGCCCTACGCGGTGCTGCTGCTGGTCAACACCCTGCCACCGATGGCGGCCGGCGGTCTGCTGTCGATGGGCCGGGTGACCTCGGTATTGTTCCCGGCCTTTCTGTGGATGGGCGGCGCCATACCGGCGCGTCATCGCACCGCCTGGATCGCCGGCTTCGCGCTGCTGCAAGGCTTTGTCGCCGTGATGTTCTTTACCTGGCGCCCGCTGTTCTAGACCGATCGAATCCACTCGCGCACGATCGATTGGATGGCGTCCCCGTGCGCCTTGACGTCCTCGACACCGGCGAAGTTCATCAGTGCCCGGTCCCTGGCCAGCCACTTGAGCAGGCCCTTGGTGTCCTCGATCTGGAAGCTCACCTGCTCTCGCACCTTGGCGCCGACGTGCAGGATGATGCCGATGCCCTCGGGGTCGCGCAGGTTGGTGGTCGCGAAATACTCGGAGGTGCGAAAGCTCGGGGCATTCCACTTCACGCCTTCGTCGATCGAGGGATCGGCGTCACGGATCAGCCGGCGCAGGGCCTCGATCGCGTCCTTGTGCGGGTGGTCCAGCTTGGCCAGGAACTGGTCCACGGCGTCGACGGTGTCTGCGGCAGGTGGCCGGGGTCGGGGTGTTGGGACGGTCATGATGGCTTTGTGAACTGTCGTCGCTCCTGCCATGCGGCAACCGGGTCGACCCCACCATGGTACGCGCATTTGGCCGCAGACCTGCACGCGGGTTCGGGCGTCCAAAAGACATGCGCGGAGGCTATACTCGACCGCAGACCATGTCACGCCGCGTCTGGTTGCTCCTGGCCTCGCTTGTTCTCACCATCGGCCTGACGCCGTTCGTCACGGCGCAGCAGTCGCCGACGCTCGCGGCCGCCCGCATCAACGCCGAAAAGTCGTGGCGCGGCGGCCGCCTGGATGAGGTCGCCACCTTCGCCGACGCGTTCCCCAAGGATGAACTGCTCGCGGTGCTGCGGGCCAAGGCGATCGCCGCGCGCGGCGACTACTCGCGGGCCGAGGCCGTGGTGCGGGGGTTCGCAGCGGCCAATCCCGCTGGCGATGCCGCACTCGAAGCCGGCCTGCTGCAGCAATTGGTCGGCCGTCGTGTCGAGGCGCGCCGCTCCCTGCAACTGGTCATGATGGGCGACCAGCGCAACCCTGCCGCCCGCGATTACCTGCGCGCGGCGCGGGCCGCCCGCGCGCTCGGCCGGTTCGACGACGCGAATGGGTTTTTCCGCGACGCCGACGGGCTGGCCCCAGGCGATCCGGCGATCAATACCGAGTGGGGCGACCTGTTCGTCGAGAAATACAACAACAAGGACGCCGCCCGTTCGTTCCAGGAGGCGCTCAAGGCGGATCCGGAGTACGGTCCGGCGCTGCTCGGCATGGCGCGGTCGCTGGCCGACCAGAATCCGTCACAGGCAGTCGGCCTGGCGCAGCAGGCGCTCAAGCACAACCCGATCGATCCCGGCGCGCACTTGTTTGTCGCCGAGATGGCGATCTACCAGGACAAGAAGAAGGATGCCCGCGAGGCGATCGATCGCGTGCTGGCAGTCAACCCGAACCATCTCGAGGCGCTGTCGATGCAGGCGGCGCTGGCCTATGTCGAGGGACGCACTCAGGATCACGACGCTGCAGTGGCCGCCGTCCTTAAGATCCACCCGACCTACGGCGAGGTACACCGCGTCGTCGGGTCGATCACCGCGCACTACTACCGATTCGACGAGGCCGTGGGGCACGTTCGCAAGGCCATCGCGCTCGATCGCGACAACGCCAAGTCGTACGCCGACCTCGGCGCGCACCTGATGCGCACCGGCGACGAACCTAACGCCCGCCGCGCGCTCGAAACCGCCTTCAAGGTCGATCCGTGGAACGTGGTCACGTTCAACCTGCTCGCCCTGCTCGACACCCTGGAGCCGTTCGACACCATTCACGAAGGCGACATGGTGATTCGCCTGCATCCCGACGAACAGGACGTGATGCGGCAATATGTGCCGCAGCTGGCGAAAGAGTCGATGGCGGCACTCAGCCAGCGGTGGGAGTTCACGCCGAAGGGGCCGATCCTGATCGAGATGTTCCCCAACCACGACGACTTCGCGGTGCGCACGCTGGGCCTGCCTGGCATGATTGGCGCCCTCGGCGCCTGCTTCGGACGCGTGGTCACGGTCGATTCGCCGCGGGCGCGAGCGCCCGGCAGCTTCAACTGGGGCGAGACGTTGTGGCACGAGATGGCCCACGTCATCACTCTGCAGTTGTCCAACAACCGCCTGCCGCGATGGCTGAGCGAGGGCGCGTCGGTCTATGAAGAGCGGCGGGCGCGCAAGCAGTGGGGGCGGGAAATGGACATCCCGTTTGCCCGCGCCATGGACCGCGGCAAGCTGATCAGCCTGCGCGACCTGAATTCGGGGTTCAGCAACCCGGAGACCATTTCGTTCTCCTACTACCAGGCCTCCCTGGTGGTTGAACACATCGTCGACGTTTACGGCCAGGCCAAACTGCGCGCGCTGGTGGCCGGCTACGCCGACGGTTCGGATACCGAGACGGCCATCCGCAACGCGCTCGGCGTCGACATCGACGAGCTGCAGAAGAGCTTCGATCGCTTTCTCGAGTCGCGTTATGCGGGGCTGCGAAAGGCCCTGGCCGTGCCGGCGGGCCTGACGCCCGACCTGCCGATCGAACTGGTGAAGGCGCTCGCCACCGCCAATCCCGACAGTTACGCTGCGCAGATGGCGCTTGGTGAAGCCCTGGCCGGCAGCGACCCCGACGGCGCCATCGCCGCCTTTGAACGCGCGGCGCAGATGATTCCCCATGCGACTGGCGACGACAGTCCCAATGCCCTGATTGCCGCCGTGGCGACGAAGAAGGGCGACAAGGCACGGGCGGCGGCGGCGCTGGAGAAACTCACCGAGCTGAGCAATACCGACCTGGCATCGGCACGCCAGTTGGCCACGCTGGCCGACCCGGCGCGCGAGGCTGGCCGCCTGCAGATTGCTCTGAAGAGCGTGGTGGCCATCGACCCCTTCGACGGCGCTTCGCACGCCACGCTGGGGCGCATGGATCTGGCCGGCAGGCGATTTGGCGAGGCCGTGCGAATGTTTCGGCTGGCCCTGGCGGCCAAGCCGCTGGACCGTGCCAGCGCGCATGCCGACCTCGCGGAAGCATTGGCGGAGGCCGGGCAGCGCGACGAGGCGAAGCAGCAGGCGCTGGCGGCGCTCGAGATTGCCCCCACCTTCACCCGGGCGCAAGACCTGCTGCTCAGGCTCGCACAAGGAAGTCGCTGATGCGGCGGCCACGCTGGGTGACCGCCGTCGCCCTGCTGGTGGCGGTGGTGTGGCTGGCCACCGAGGCCGGCGCCCAGATCCCGGTGATGGGCAACGACAAGTTCCAGGGCTTGAAGTGGACGTTCGTGCGCATCAAGTACGGAACCTTCCAGGGTGAAGGCAACAGCCGAAATTCGCAGTTGGCGTACTGGGACGAACCGTGGGCGATCGATGCGCCGGCCGCCGAGCAGAACCTGTCGCGCCGCCTCAGGTCAGTGACCGCGATCGAGGTCGGGGAGCCGCAGGTGCTGACGCTCGATGACGAGCGGCTGTTCGAGTTTCCCTGGATCTACATCGTCGAGCCCAGCAACCTGCTGCTGTCGGAGAAGGAAGTGCCGATCCTGCGGGAGTTCCTGCTGCGCGGCGGCACGCTCACACTCGATGATTTTCATGGTCCCTATGAATGGGACCTGACGGTGCGGCAACTGCAGCGGGTATTTCCGGACCGGCAGGTCGTCGAGATTGCGCCGCCGCATCCGATCTACGACTGCTTCTATCGTCTCGACAAGTATCCGCAGATACCCGGGCTGGGCTCGTTCCTGAGCGGGCGCACCTGGGAGAAAGGCGGCTTTGTCGCGCGGCTGCGCGGCATTCTTGATGACGACGGCCGGCCGATGGTGCTCATCAACTGGAATACCGACATGGGCGACGGCGTCGAGTGGTCCAACGCCCAGGAGTATCCGGGCTACATCAAATGGACCACCCTGGCCTACCAGATGCTCATCAACGAAGTGATCTATACGCTGACACACTGAGGTCTCATGAATCGGATGACGGACGTGGCCGTGGACGGCCTGGCGGAGCGCGTGGCCGGGAGCCGCCGGAAAATCCTGACCGAACTACGCAAGGTGATCGTCGGGCAGGACGACGTGGTGGATGAAGTGCTGATGGCGCTGTTTTGCGGCGGCCATTGCCTGATCACCGGCGTGCCCGGACTGGCGAAGACGCTGCTGGTCAAGACGCTGGCGCAGATCCTTGACCTGAAGTTCAAGCGCATCCAGTTCACGCCTGACTTGATGCCGGCAGACATCACCGGCACCGAAGTGCTCGACGAGGACCACGGGCATCGCGCCCTGCGCTTCGTGCACGGGCCGATCTTCGCGCAGATTATCCTGGCCGACGAGATCAACCGCACGCCGCCCAAGACCCAGGCCGCCCTGCTTGAGGCGATGCAGGAGTACCACGTGACGGCTGCCGGCCGCACCTATCCGCTCGAGCGGCCGTTCTTCGTGCTGGCGACCCAGAATCCGATCGAACTGGAAGGCACCTATCCGCTGCCGGAGGCGCAGCTCGACCGCTTCCTGTTCAACGTCGTCATGACCTACCTGTCGGAAGACGATGAGGTGCAGGTGGTGACGGAGACAACCAGCACCAGGTCGGCGGAGCCGGCGCGGGTGCTCGACGGCGCCGAGATTCTCGAGATCCAGGCCTGCGTCAGGCAGGTGCTGGTGGCCGAGGAGGTCGTCCGCTACGCCGTCCGCCTCACCGACAGTTCGCGGCCCGGCCGCGGCGCCAAGCTCGATTTCATTGACAAGTGGGTGAAGTGGGGCGCCGGCCTGCGGGCCTCGCATGCGCTGGTGATTGGCGCCAAGGCGCGGGCCTTGCTGCATGGCCGGGTCCACGTGTCGGTGTCGGATATCCAGGCATTGGCCAAGCCGATTCTGCGGCACCGCGTGCTGCCCAATTTCTACGCCGAAGCCGAGGGCATCACGTCCGATCGCATCGTCGATCAGCTCCTTGATGCCGTGCCGGTGCCCGCCAGCGGGTTGTAAGCCATGGCAGGCGAGGCGCGCTTCCTCGACCCGGCGATCGTCGCGCGGCTGGGCACGATCGATCTGAAGGCACGGACCATTGTCGAGGGGTTCCTGACCGGCCTGCATCGCAGCCCCTACAAGGGTTTCAGCGTCGAGTTTGCCGAGTACCGGCAGTACCTGCCCGGCGACGATCTGGCGACGCTCGATTGGAAGGTGTTCGCGCGGTCGGATCGTCACTTCGTCAAGAAATACGAAGAGGAGACCAACCTCACCTGCCACCTGCTCCTCGATGTGAGCCGGTCGATGGGCTACGGCTCCGGCCCCATCACCAAACTGCAGTACGGATCCTACCTGACCGGCGCGCTCGCCTACTTGATGCATCGGCAGCGCGACGCCTTCGGGTTGATCGCGTTTGACGATCGCATTGCCTCGCTGTTGCCGGCCAGTGCCCGCGCCGGGCACCTGCGCGCGGTGTTGCTGGCGCTCGAACGGATGCCGCTCGGCGCGCGAACCAACGTGGCCAAGCCGCTGCACGACCTGGCGGCCGCGGTGCGCAAGCGCGGGCTGGTGGTGCTGGTGTCCGACCTGCTGGATGAGCCGCAGGCGGTACTCGATGGCTTGAAGCACTTCCGGTATCGCGGGACCGACGTGGTGGTGTTTCATGTGCTCGACCCGTACGAACTGCGATTCCCGTTCGAGCAGGCCGCGCGGTTCCGCGACATGGAGACCGCCGACGAAGTGCTGGCCGTGCCCAGTGCCGTGCGCGCCGGTTACCTCGAGCGGATGCAGGAAATGATCGCCCACTACAAGCGCGAGCTTGGCCTCGTCGGCATTGACTACTGCCTGCTTGACACCTCGCAGCCGCTCGAGTTGGGGCTGATGGCGTACCTGATGACGCGCCGCCGGGTCCTGTGATGTTCGGCATCTCGTTTCTGTCGCCGCTGTTCCTGATTGGCGCCCTGGCGGCGGCGGTGCCGATCCTGCTGCATCTGTTTCATCGCCGTCCCGAGGCGGTGATTGAGTTTCCCGCGGTCCGGTTGCTGACCGGGGCACCGGTGCCGCAACATCGGCGCCGCCGGTTGCGGGACCTGATTCTCCTGGCGCTGCGGGTGGCCGCCCTCGTCCTGCTGGCGGTGTCGTTCGCCCGCCCCTATGTGGCCGGCGCGGCGGCGCCGGCCTCGGCGCCGGTCACCGTGGTCGTGCTCGATGTCTCTGGGAGCATGTCGGCACCCGGCCAGTTCGCACGGGCTCAACAGGCGGCTTCGCGCGCCATCGCGCAAGCCCCGTCGGGACAGGCGGTGGCCGTGGTGACCTTCGCCGATGCCGCCACCATTGCCGTGGCGCCCACCTCGGACCGGGGCGGCGCGCTGGCCGCCATTGCGGCGGCAACTGCCGGGGCAGGCGGCACGCGGTATCGCACGGCGCTGGCCCGGGCCAGCGAAGCCATCGGACCCAGGCCCGGCCGCGTGGTGATCGTCAGCGACCTGCAGCAGGCGGGATGGGAGACCAACGACGCCGGCGGCCTGCCTGACGGCGTGACGGTCGAGGTCGTGACGGTACCTGGACCGGCCGGCAACCTCGCGGTCACGTCGGCGGTCAGCCGCGATCGCGTGGTGACGGCCACGGTCCAGAGTTACGGCGCCGATCAGGCCACTGTCGATGTCGCCCTCGTGGTGGGTGGTCGGGAAGTGGCGCGCACAACCGCGACCCTCGCGCCATCGGCGGCCGCGGAGATTGAACTGCGTGGTGGCTTCGGCGATGCCGGCTACGGACAGGTCGTGATCGATGACGCCGTGGGCTACCAGCACGACAACGTGCGGTACGTCGCCGTGACGCCGCCGCCGGCGACGCCGATTGCCGTCCTGGTGGCTGACCCTACCGGGACGACCGGCGGCATCTACGTCGAGCGCGCCCTGGCCGTGGCGGGCGAGGGTCGTGAGTTTGCGGTCACCGTCGCGGACGGCCGGGCCCTGTCGAAGTGGACGACCGCTGAATTGTCTCGCCATGCGGCCCTGGTCATTCTCGGCACGCGCACGCTTGATCGGAGCGGGCGCCAGCTCGTGCAGGGCTACCTGGCCGGCGGCGGCCAGGTGTTACTCACGCTGGGGCCCGATGTTGATCCGGGGACGCTGGGCGATGTGATCGGCACGGATCTGGGCGTGGGGCCGGCGGCGGTGCGCGCGGCCGGCGCCACGTTGGTGCCGGCCGACACCCGTCATCCCATCTTTCGACCGTTCCTGGTGCCTGCGGGCGCATTGGGCGACGTCCAGATCGAGCAACATCGGCGTCTGAAGATTCAGGATGCGGCGGTGCTGGCGCGCCTGACCGGCGGCGACGTGGCGCTCACCGAGCAGACCGTCGGGCAGGGGCGGCTCCTCGTGTTCGCGTCAGACCTCGATAACCAGTGGAGCCGGTTTCCACTGCATCCGTCGTTTGTGCCGTTTACGGTGGAAGCCGCCCGTTACCTGACCCGTGGCCGGCAACAGCGGCACGTGTTTACCCTGCCTGAGGTTCCCGCCGGGGCTGCCGCCGAGCCGGGCGTCACGTTGGTGGGCGAGGGGGCATCGGCACGCCAGGTGGTGGTCAACGTTGACGCGCGGGAGTCGAGTCCGGCGGCGACCAGCGTGGACGAGTTCACCCGCGGTATCAGCCGCACCAGCCGGTCGGCCCAAGAGGAACTCGCCGGCGGCGCACGCGAGATCGAGGATCGGCAACGGTGGTGGCAGGTGGGCCTGCTGGTGATGCTGGCCGCGCTGGCCGGGGAAGCGCTGGTCGGCCGCCGTGCCACGTAAGCTAGGATGGCACTGAGAGAACCATGAGCGATCGGTTCGCCGAGCTTCGAAGCATTCTCGCGGAGGTCAGGGCGCGTTGGACGCGTCGTGAAGTGCTGCGCGCGTGGTCGCTCGGCGCCGCGACCGCGGCGGCGTTGCTGCTGGTAGGCGTGCTGGCCGTACGCCTGGTTGCAAGCGAAGGCGCGGCGCTGGTGTTCGCCGTGACCGCGGTAATCGGGTTCGCATTGACGTCGCTGGTGCTCGCCCTGCAGCCGCTGCACCGTCAACCCACCGATCGCCAGGTCGCGCGCTTCATTGAAGAACAAGCCGGCGGTCTGGACGATGTGCTGGTGACGGCGGTGGAGAAAGGGGGGCGCTCGTCGCCGATCGCCGACGTGCTGATTGCGCAAGCCCTGGCGGCGGCTGCGAGACTGGATGTCGGCGCGATCATCAGCACGGCGGTGTTGCGGCGGGCTGCGGCCGGCGCCGCGCTCGCCAGCCTGGCGCTGATGGTCGCGGCGATGTTCTTCGCCCCGTCGGTGGGGCAGGCGGGACATGTCGCCGGCGCCTACCTGTTTCCCACCCGCTATGTCATCGAGGTCGCACCAGGTTCAGTCAAGGTGAGGGCCGGCGAGCCGCTCACGGTGGTGGCGCGCATCCCGGGCATTGACGGCGGACTGGTGCCCGACATCACGGTGGGCAGCGGCGAGGCCGCGCGTTCGGCCCGGCTGGCGCCCGGGGCCGCCGCCGGCGAATTCACGATCACCCTGAACAATATCGAGACCTCGTTTTCGTATCTGGTGTCGCTCGGCGCGGTGGTGTCGGCGCGCTACCAGGTCGAGGTCATTCGCCCGGTTCGCGTGTCGCGGGTGGACGTGCGCTACGAGTATCCCAAGGGCGCCGGCCTGCCACCGCAGACCGAGCAAGACACCGGCGACATCTACGCGCCGGCCGGGACCACTGCGCACCTGACGATCACGACCGACAAGGCCGTGACCACCGGACGGTTGGCGCTGTCGGACGGCAGCGCGGTGACGCTGACCGGTCAGGACACGGTGTTGTCGGCGGCATTGACGGTGGCGAAGGATGGGTCGTATCGCATCGCCCTGCAGGACGTCGACGGACTGTCGAGCCAGGGCACCGAATTCTTCATCCGGATGCTCAACGATCGCCCGCCAGACGTTCGCATTGTCCGGCCCGCCGGAGACAAGCATGTCTCGCCGCTCGAAGAGGTCGCGATCGAGGCGCGCGCCGACGACGACTACGGCGTGCAATCGCTGGAGCTGGTGCTGAAGACGTCGGGTGGTAAAGAGACCGTGGTGCCGCTCGGCCGGCCGATTGCCGGATCGGTGGCGGCTGGCGCGCACACGCTGTTTCTTGAAGACCTGCGGGTGACGCCGGGCGACTTCGTGACGTATTACGCGCGGGCGCGAGACGTCGGCCGTGGCCGGCGTCCGATCGAGTCGCGCAGCGACATCTTCTTCCTCGAGGTGAAGCCCTACGAAGAGGAGTTCACGGCAGCGGAGAGCCAGGCCGGCGGCGGAATGCCCGGCGACCAAACCGGACTCGAAGAGCTGATCGCCCAGCAGAAAGACGTGGTGGCGGCCACCTGGAAGCTCGACGCGCGATCGCGGCGGGCGCGGGATGCGGGTTCACGCCGTGATATCGAGGCCGTGGCCGCGGCGCAGGCCGATGTCAAGGAACGAACCGAGGTGGTGGCCGGCGACCTCGCGGCCGCGGCGTTCATGGATCAGCGGCGCCGCCGTGGCGCGCAACCGGGCCTGACCCGCGCCAACGCCGACGATCCCGTCGCCCAGGCGGCGATCGCCATGGGCCGTGCCGTGACCGAACTGGAAGGGCTGAGTACCGCGAAAGCGCTGCCGTTTGAAGAGGCCGCGCTCGGCAGCCTGTTGAAGGCGCAAGCCGAGATCCGCCGACGGCAGGTTGCCATGCAACAGGCGCAAGGCGGCGGCAACGGCAATCGCCAGTCGCTCGACCTGTCCACGCTGTTCGAACAGGAACTCAGAAAACGGCAGCAGACCAACTACGAAACGCCGTCCACTACTGAGGCGCGCGCCGAAGCCGGAGACACAAAGACCGACGCCCTGGCCGCCATTCGCGAACTGGCCCGGCGGCAGGAGGCGCTGGCGCGTCAACAGAAGGAACTGGCGAAGAACCAGGCGGGGCTGACCGCGGAGGAGATCAAGCGCCAGCTTGAGCGCCTCACTCGCGACCAGAACGAGCTGCGCAAGCAGGCCGAGGATCTGGCCCAGCAGCAGAGCGGCCAGAACGCACCAGGTGCCGCCGGCGCCCAGGGCGAGGGCCAGAAGCTGCGCGGTATTTCGGAAGAGATGCGGAATGCCGAGGCGGACCTGCGCCGGCAGGATCCGCAGCAGGCAAGCGCGCGGGGCGACCGCGCCTCCGAGCAACTGCGCAACCTGGAGCAGCAGATGCAGGGCTCGCGGCCGGATGAGCGTCGCCGTGCCGCCGGCGATTTGCAGATGGAAGCCCGGCAATTGGCGGAAGCTGAACGCAGGCTCGGCAACGAGGCCTCACGCAACAGCCCCGGCAGCGCCGGCGAAGGCGCTCGACGCCGGCTGGCCGCCGAGCAGGAGCGCCTGGCCGACCGCGCCGAGCGGCTCGGCGAATCGGTCCGGCAACTGGCGCGCGGGAGCGCGGTGGCCGGCGGCGAGGAAAGCCAGGCACTGGCCGAGGTGTCGCGCGATCTCGATCGCGAGAAACTCGGCGAACGCATGCGCCAGTCGGCGCAGGCGATCCGTCAGCCGCGCGCCGGCGACCCATCCGCCCTCGGCGCGCCCGGCGAGTTGGCCCGCGCGCTCGACAAGGTCGCCGAACGACTGGCTACCGCCAGCGGCGTCCAGGACGGCGAGACCGCCAGGCTGTCGGAACAACTGGCGCGCACACAGGAACTGCGCGACCGCCTGGACGATGTGCAGCGCACGATGGAGGCGTTGTCGCGATCGGCTGAGGCCGGCCAGGCCGGGCCACCCGGGCCGCCCGGTGAACCCGGGTCGCCCGGTGAGCCCGGGTCGCCAGGCGCCGCCGCGAGTGATCGCGCGGCGTCGGTGGCGCGCCTGCAGCGCGAAGCCGCAAGTCAGCGCCGCGACGCCCAGCAACTTGCCGGCGAGCTGCTGCGAGAGAATCCGCAAGCGCCGGCCGGCGCGACGCCCGAGCAGTGGTCGCGCAGCATCTCGGCACCGGGTACTGAGGCGTTCAAGCAGGACTTCGCCAATTGGGAGTCACTGAAGCAGAACCTGCTGGTCGCACTCGATCGAACCCAGACCCAGCTGGCCGAGCAACTGCGGGCGCATGAGCAGCGAGAACGGCTCAACGCCGGCCGCCACGATGCGGTGTCAGACACCTACCGGCAATTGGTCGATCGCTACTTCCAGTCGCTGGCCGCACCACGAAAGCCACGCCCGTAACCGGGCGGAGTGAATGACCCGCCGATGACCTTTGCCGTCGCTCTCCCATGGTGGGGCTATGTCCTGGCCTTCGGCAGCGCCGTGACGCTGGCGTGGTTGGCCTACGCCCGCGTGAGCGCGGCGGTGCCCACCGGCATGCGGACGGTGTTGACCGCGTTGCGCGCCGTGACGCTGATCCTGCTGATCGCGATCCTGTTGCGGCCGGTCGTCATCGTGCCGGCCACCGCCGCACGTAACAGCCTGGTGCCGGTGCTGGTGGACGTCTCACGCAGCATGCGCCTCAGCGACGGCGACGGCCCCTCGCGCCTCGACCAGGCGCGCGCGATCGTCCGCGACCTGCAGGCCCGGCTCGCGAATGACTACGCCATCGAGTTGCTGACGTTTGGCGAGACGCTGGCACCGGGACTGGTGGACCAGTTGGCGGCGACCGCGCGGCGCAGCGACCTGAGCGGGGCATTGGCCGACCTGGCCGATCGCCACCGCCACGACCGGGTGGCCGCCGTGATTGTGCTGTCGGATGGGGGCGACACCTCGCCGCAGGAGCACGACAGCGCCGCCCGAATGGTGGCGGCGCCCGTGTTGGCGGTGGGCATGGGCTCGGCCGGCCCGCTGCGCGATCGTGAAGTGCTCAACCTGACCGCGGGGGAGCCGCTTTTGGCCGGCGCCTCGATTGACCTCAGTGTGTCGGCGATCAGCGCCGGGTTTGGCACCGAGCCGATCGAACTGCGCATCAGCGCCAACGGCCGTCCCATCGACGTGCGCCGGGTCACGCCGCCCGCCGACGGCGCACCAATCCATGAGGTGTTTACGGTGTCGCCACCGGTGGATGTGGCCACGGTCTATGCCATTGCCATTCCGATCGCCGGCGGCGAGCTGTCGGCGGAGAACAACGTTCGCAGTGTCCTGGTTCCGGCCCAGACGGGTCGCCGCAAGATCCTGGTCGTCGAGGGCGCGCCTGGCTACGAGCACACCTTCCTGAAGCGGGCGCTGGCCCAGGACCCCGGCCTCGACGTTGATGCCGTCGTCCGCAAGGGAAAGAGCGACGATGGCCGCGATACGTTCTATGTCCAGGCGGCGCCCGGGCGGGTCGCGGCGCTGGCGGACGGATACCCGTCGACGCGGTCACAGCTGTTTGTTTACGACGCCGTGATCTTCGGCAACATCGAGGCGGCCTTCTTCACTCGCGATCAGTTGCAGTTGACGGCGGCGTTGGTCGCCGAGCGCGGCGGCGGGCTGCTGGTGCTCGGCGCCCGTTCGTTCGAACGGCAGGGGCTGTCGGGCACGCCGTTGGAGGAAGTTCTGCCCACCGATCTTGCCGATCGCCAGCCGGTGGTGGCGCTGGCGTCGAGCCCGCTCGCGACGGCCGCGCCGAACTCGCCGGGCCTGACCCCAGACGGCGTGCTGCATCCGGCCACCCGCCTGGCCGAGACGGCGGCCGACAGCCGGCAGCGGTGGGCGCAGTTGCCGGCGCTGGCGTCGGTGGCCGCCATCGGCGGTCCGCGGCCGGGCGCCCAGGTGCTTGCGGTGGCGGCCAGTGGCAGCGGGACGCCGGCGGCGCTGATTGCCGCACAGCGTTACGGCCTCGGGCGGTCGCTGGTGTTTGCCGGCGAGGCGTCGTGGCGGTGGCGCATGATGCGGCCGGCGACTGATCACAGTTACGAGACCATCTGGCGGCAACTGACGCGCTGGATTACCGCCGGCGCGACGGCGCCGGTTACGATTCGGCCGCTGACACCCACCGTGCCGGGCGTGACCGAGCGGATCTCGGTGATGGTGCGCAACGCCGACTTCCTGCCGGTGGCCAACGCCGAAGTGTCGCTGACGCTGACCGCGCCGGATGGCGACAGCCGGGTGCTGAGTCCCGTGCTCTCGAGTCCCCAGGAGGGCCTCTACGTGGTGGCCGCGCGATTCGACCAGCCGGGGGTGTATCGACTCGATGCCACCGCCACTGGCGGCGGCGTCCGCCTCGGCTCGGCTGCGCGGCAGGTGCTGGTGGGCGGCGCCGACCTCGAGATGGCGCAACCGCGGTTGAACGATGCGGTGTTGCGGCGCCTGGCGGCCGAGACCGGTGGCCGCTACCTGCCGGCTACTGCGGCCGGAGAATTGCCGGCGTTGCTGCGCAGCTCGCAGGTGGCCGCCGGTGTACCCGAACAACGCGACCTCTGGCAGAATGGGTGGAGCTTCCTGGCGCTGGCCGGCCTGCTCTCCTCCGAATGGTTGTTGCGCAGACGCGTGGGGCTCGCCTGAACGCCGATGAGGCGGGGGCATCAGGGCCGCAGATGACGCAGATGGGGCGCCAGGGCCGCAGATGACACAGATGACGCAGACGGGGCGCCGGGGCCGCAGATGACGCAGATGACGCAGATGGGGCGCCGGGGCCGCAGATGACGCAGATGACGCAGACGGGGCGCCGGGGCCGCAGATGACGCAGATGACGCAGATGGGGCGCCGGGGCCGCAGATGACGCAGATGACGCAGATGGGGCGCCGGGGCCGCAGATGACACAGATGACACAGAACTGGATTGTGCGGCTGCTGGCTGTGGTGCTGGTGTTGTGGATGCCGTTGGCGGCTGCCGCCGAGACGCGCTGGGCGGTGATCATTTCAGGGGCGTCTGGCGGCGAGAAGTACGCCGAGCAGATGCGCGACTGGCGCGACGGCCTGCGCATGGCCCTGGTCGATCGCTACGGGTTCAAGGCGGAGGATGTCCGCTTACTGGTTGACGAGACGGCGACGGGCGACCGGGCGTCGGCCGAGAACGTGCGTAAGATCTTCACCGAGATCAAGAAGGCCGGCACCAAGGATGACTTCGTGCTGGTGGTCCTGCTCGGGCATGGCACTTACGACGGTGACGTCGCGAAGTTCAATCTGGTCGGGCCCGACCTGACCGCCAGGGATTGGACCGACATGATGGCGGGTGTCCAGGGACGGCTGGCCGTGGTCAACACGACCGAAGCCAGTTTTCCGTTTCTGGAATCGCTCACGGCCAAGGGCCGGGTGGTGATCACGGCCACCGATTCAGCCGCGCAGAAGTACGCCACCGTGTTTCCGGAATACTTCGTCAAGGCCATGAGTGAAGCGTCGACCGACCTTGACAAGAATGGCCGCACCTCCATTTTCGAAGTGTTCGTCGCTGCCAGTGCGGCGGTGAAACAGCACTACGAGCAGAAGGGCCAGCTTGCCACCGAGCGGGCCGTGCTCGATGACAACGGCGACGGCAAGGGCCGCGAAGCCAGTGTGGACGGCCCCGACGGCGGGGTGGCGCGCCTCTCGTATCTCGATGCCGAGATCACCGCCGAGACCGCCACGCCGGAACTGGCGGCGCTGACCAAGCGCCGCCGCACGCTGGAGATGCAGGCCGAGGAGCACAAGCAACTGAAGGGCGTCATGCCCGACACCGAATGGAACGCCCAATTCGAAAAACTGATGCTCGAACTGGCGCAAGTCTCTGCGGAAATACGGAAGAAATCATGATGTGGTGATCTCATGACTTGGTGATTTGGTGATTGGGGTCGCGTGATCTTCCGATGTAGCGATCCCCCGATTTCCTCATCGCCACACCGCGAGATCACCAAATCACCACCTCAGGACCCGCGCATATCCCACCAGTCCACGCTCATGCGCTCGCGGCGGAGCATCGGCTTGACCAGCACCAGGCCGCTGGCAAAGCCGGCCACGTGGGCCCAGAACGCCACCCCGCCCGAAATCACTTCACTCTGGAATATCGGCAAGGTGCCAATGCCGCTCAGGAACTGCATGAAGAACCAGAAGCCCAGGAAGAACACGGCGGGCAGCTCGAACAGGATGAACGGGAACGGAAACAGCATCAGGATTCGCGACTGCGGGTACAGCACCAGGTAGGCGCCCATCACACCGGCAATGGCGCCGCTGGCGCCGACCATCGGCACGAGCGAGTCGGGATGCAGCGCGGTTTGCGCGAACGCGGCCACGAATCCACACACCAGGTAAAACACGAAGAAGCGCCCGTGTCCGAGGCGATCCTCGACGTTGTCGCCAAAAATCCAGAGGAACAACAGGTTGCCGGCCAGGTGCACCAGCCCGGCGTGGACGAACATTGAGGTCACTACGTCGGTCAGTGAGAAGTACGCCGGCACGACGGCCATGGCATAGAAGAAGCGTTCGCCGGTCTCGGCCGGCAGCGCTGCCTGGAACAGGAAGACCGCCACGTTGAAGGCCAGCAACGCGATGGTCACACCGGGACGGGTGCGAGAAGGGATGACGTCGCGGATCGGAATCATCGAATGGTCTTCAGCTAGAATAGCGAATAACGATGACTTGTCGCTCGTGTGGCGCCTCGATTGCCGCCAACGCATTGATTTGCTACAAGTGCGGCACCGCCACGGCGGAGCCGCGCGTGACCCCGCCCGCATCGCGGCCGCGGCGCTCGCGCCTGTCGCTGGTCACGCTCGCGTTATTGGCCCTGGCGCTGGCCGCGCTGGCGCGGCAGGTGGCCTGCGGAAGCCTGTTATGATGAGGCGTCCGGGCTGCCAGGGCGGCATCCCCCCATTCCTATGGCAAATGCGCGGCTCGAAGTAAACGACGGCCTCGGCCAGCGAATCGTTCCGATCACCAAGACTCAGCTGCAGATTGGCCGGCGGACGGAAAGCGACTTGCGCCTGGTCGGCAGCGACGTCTCTCGCGAACACGCCGAGATCGTCGAGGTCGGCGGGGAGTGGCTGCTGCGCGACAAGGCGTCGCGCTACGGCACCTACGTCAACGGCGAGCCGATCACCGAACACAAGCTGACGCACGGCGACAAGGTCCAGTTCGGCCGGGCCAGCGGCGCCGACGTGGTGTTTCTGACCGGCGACGCGCCGGCGCACACCGACCGATCGCACGCCAGCGCGGTCAACGACCTGCGCCAGTTGGCGGCCCTGCTCGAGGGGCTGCGCGCACTCGGTTCGGGCCGGGTGCTGGATGAAGTGCTCGCTCTCGTGCTCGACGCCGCCATCGACGTCGCCGGCGCCGAACGCGGGTTCATCATGCTTGCCGCCACCGGCCAGCCGCTTGAGCTGAAGCTGGCGCGGGCCAAGGGCCGCATCACGCTGCCGGCCACCGGTTTCAGCACCAGCCGCAAGATCCCGGAGGAAGTGTTTGCCACCGGCGAACTGAAGATTGTGGCCGACCTGCTGGACGGCGACCTCGCCAACGTGCATATGGGCACGGTCGCCCTTGGCATTCGCCACGTGGCGTGCGTGCCGCTGCGAATGGTGCGCTATCTCGATCGCGCGGACATGGCGAGCGAGACCCGCAACATCGGCGTGCTCTATCTCGACAGCCGCGAAAAGGGCAGCCTGCTGGCGCCCCACACCCGCACCGCCCTCGACACCCTGGCCACCGAGGCCGGGGTCGCCATCGAGAACGCCCGGTTGTATCGCGAGACCCTCGAGAAGGCGCGCATCGAGCACGAGCTGAAGATCGCGGCGGAAATCCAGCGCGCCCTGCTGCCCGAAGGCACCCACAGCGGCGCGTTCTTCGAGGCGGCCGGCACCTCGCTGCAAGCCCGATCGATCGGAGGCGATTTCTTCGATTTGATTGACACCCCCGACGGCATGTTCGGCTTTCTTGTCGGCGATGTCGCCGGCAAGGGCCCGGCCGCGGCGCTGTTGACCTCGAAGATCCTCGGCATCTTCTCGGCCTTCGCATCGATCGGCGACGACCCGGCGCAGACCGTCGATCACATCAACAAGGTGCTCACGCGCCGCCAGATCGACGCGCGGTATGCCACGCTCATGTACGGCCAGCTCGCCCCCACCGGCAAGCTCGTGTTCTGCAACGCCGGCCACAACCCGCCGTTGATCTTCGGCGCCGACGGCCATCGCCGCATCGAGGACGGCGGCATGCCGGTCGGCCTGTTCGAGTTGGCGCCCTACTCGGCCGACTCGATCGACCTCAAGCCTGGTGACACGATGATCCTCTACAGCGACGGCGTCACCGAGGCCCAGAATGTCGCCGGCGAGGACTTCGGCGAGGCCCGCATGGCGGCCGTGCTCGAGCAGCACCACCAGGAACCGGCCACCGTCGTGCTCGAGAAACTGATCGCCGCGGTCAGCGACTTTGCGCGCGGCGCCGAACAGTACGACGATGTGACCGCCCTCGTCATCCGCTTCATCGGACCGTCATGACCAGGCCGGTGCGGTGGGCGCTGGGGTCCTGGCTGGTGTTGGCGCTACTGGTGTTCAATGTCACCTTCGACTGGCAGACCCGCACGGCCGGTGTGGTGTTTGCCGGCGAGCAGTTGCGCCGCCACGCCAGCGGCCTGCCGGTCGCCACCGTCAACGAGGGCTTTCGCCCGCGGGTTGGCGCCGCCGCCCGGCGGTCGAGCGGGTGGCTGATCCTGATCCTGAGCGCCGGCGGCCTGGCGACTTTTGCGGCCTCGCGGTCGTCAAGAACCTAGATGCTTGATTCCCTGATCTACGACTGGAACAAGATCGGCGCGCCGGCGCGGCCCAAGCGGGTGATGCTGGACGACGAAACGCTGCGCGATGGCTTGCAGTCGCCCTCGGTGACGACGCCGACGATTGGCCAGAAGATCGCCATCCTGCACCTGATTGATCGGCTCGGCATCGACACCGCCGACATCGGGCTGCCCGGTGCCGGACCCCACGTGGCGCAGGACGTGGAGCGGCTGGCGCGCGAAATCGTCGATGGCCGCCTGGCCGTGCGTGCCAACTGCGCGGCGCGCACCACGGTCAACGACATCCGGCCGATCGCCGAGATTGTCCAGCGGACCGGGCTGCCGATTGAGGCTTGCACCTTCATTGGCTCCTCGCCGATCCGCCAGTACACCGAGGGCTGGACGATTGACTGGCTGCTGAAGAGCACCGAAGAGGCAATTGCGTTCGCCGTCGGCGAGGGCCTCGAAGTCATGTATGTGACCGAGGACACCACCCGCGCCGATCCGGAGACGTTGCGCCGGTTGTTCGTCTGCGCGATCCGCGCCGGCGCCAGTCGGATTTGCCTGGCCGACACCGTGGGTCATGCCACGCCCTGGGGCGCGACGGCGGTGGTCAAGTTCGCGGCGCAAGTCATCCGCGACGAGGGCGCCGATGTCGGCATTGACTGGCACGGCCACCGCGATCGCGACCTGGCCGTGATCAACAGCATTGCCGCGCTCGAGGCCGGCGCCTCGCGCGTGCACGGCGCGGCGCTCGGTATCGGCGAGCGGGTCGGCAACACGCCGATGGATCTGCTGCTGGTCAACCTCGTGGTGATGGGCTTCATCGAGCGCGACCTGACACCGCTGATGCCGTACTGCGAGGCGGTGTCCCAGGCCTGCGGGGTGCCGATTCCCGACAACTACCCGGTGGTCGGCAAGGATGCCTTCCGCACCGCCACCGGTGTCCACGCCGCCGCCGTCGTCAAGGCGTGGCGCAAGGGCGATCGCGAACTGATGGATGCGGTCTACTCGTCGATACCCGCCAGCCTGGTCGGCCGGCACCAGGAGATCGAAGTCGGTCCGATGTCAGGCAAGTCGAACGTGCTGTACTGGCTGGAGCGGCACGGCATCCCGGCCAGCGATCCGGTGGTCGACCGGGTCTTCGCCAAGGCGAAGGAGTCGACGACGGTGCTGACCGAGGCGGAAATTCTCGCGGAAGTCTATCGCTAGTAAGGATGGCTTAGTTCTTCAGTAAGCGGGCTTCGATCTCGGGCAGCGACGCCACCACCACATCACCGACAATCTGCAGGCTGCGCGCCGACACCGCGTCGAGGGTGTCCTGGGCGGTGTGCCAGGCGGCGTAGTCGAGGTCGATGATGTCGATGGCCGGTACGCCGGCCTTGAGGAAGGGCAGGTGGTCGTCTTCGACCGCCATCGACTCGGCGATGAAACTGGCCTGGTGACCGAGTTTGCGCGCCACGTTCCAGACGATGTCGGTCAGCCACGGCGTGGAATTGGTTTCGCGCCGGATGTTCAGCTGGCGGTCGCCGATCATGTCGAGCAGGATGAGGGCGCGCAGCGACTTGAGGGTGCCGGCCTTGCTGCCGACCGCCACGTAGTGGCGGCTGCCATAGGTGTTGTCCGGGTCGCGCCACTCGCCGGTGGCTTCCTCGCCGTCGAGGAACAGCAGTTCAATCGTGAAGGGCAGTTGCGGCCGCGCCTTGATCACGCGGCCGAGTTCGAGCAGTGCCGCCGTGCTCGAGGCGCCGTCGCTGGCGCCGACGAAGCGGAATTCGCGGAACAGCTTGGTGTCGAAATGGCTGGCCAGCACGATGCGATCGGCGCGCTGGCCGGGAATGGTCGCGATCAGGTTGACCATCTTGATCGGGCCGATCGGCGTCGCCGCTTCCCACGACTGCTCGACCGTCTTCACGCCGATCGCGGCGAGGGTCTTGGTGATGTAGTCGCGGTTCTTCGCGTTGCCGGTCGAGCCTGACGGCCGCGGGCCGATCGCCACCTGCTCGCGCAGGTGGGTCCAGGCCTTGTTGCTGTCAAACGCGACGCCGCCCTGGCCGTGCAGGCTGGACGCCAGCATCAGCAGGGCGGCAATCGAGAGAGTCAGTCGTCGGGTCACCAACTTACCACCTCACCCCATCATCGTTTCGACATTGGGACGTAGTCCCGGGCCGTCGCGCCCTCGTAAATCTGCTTGGGGCGGGCGATCTTGGTTTCCGGGTCGAGCAGCATCTCTTCCCACTGGGCCACCCAGCCGACCGTGCGGGCGATGGCAAAGAGCACGGCGAACATGTCGACCGGGAATCCCATGGCCTGGTAGATCAGACCGGAGTAGAAGTCGACGTTCGGGTAGAGCTTGCGGCTGACGAAATACTCGTCCTCGAGCGCGATTCGCTCGAGCTCGAGCGCGATGTCGAGTAGCGGGTTCTTACCCGTGACTTCGAACACCTCGTAGGCGGTGCGCTTGATGATCTTGGCGCGCGGGTCGTACGACTTGTAGACGCGGTGGCCAAAGCCCATCAGGCGGCCTTCGCCGGCCTTGACCTTCTTGATGAAGGCGGGGATGTGCTCGACCGAGCCAATCTCCTTCAGCATGCGCAGCACGGCCTCATTGGCGCCGCCGTGCAGCGGGCCGTAAAGCGCCGCCGAGGCGCCGGCCAGGGCCGAGAACGGGTCGACGTTCGAGCTGCCGATCGCGCGCATCGAGCTGGTGGAGCAGTTCTGCTCGTGGTCGGCGTGCAGGATGAAGAGCACGTCGAGCGCGCGCTCGAGCGCGGCGTTGGGCTTGTACTTGACCTCGGTCATCTTGAACAGCATGTTCAGGAAGTTGCCGGTGAAGCTGAGGTCGTTGTCGGGATAAACATAGGGCCGGCCGATGCTGTGGCGATACGCATAGGCGGCGATGGTCGGCGTCTTGGCAATCAGGCGGTGAATCTGCTTGCGCCGCGATTCGGCGTCGAAGATCTGCTTGCCGTCCGGGTAAAAGGTCGACATCGCGCCGACGGTGCTGATGAACACGCCCATCGGATGGGCGTCGTAGGTAAAGCCCTCCATGAACTTCTTGATGTTCTCGTGCACCATCGTGTGCATGGTGATCTGGTGGGTCCAGCCTTCCAGCTGGGCCTTGTCGGGCAGCTCGCCAAACAGGATCAGGTATGCCGTCTCCAGGTAGGTGCTGCTCTCGGCGAGCTGTTCGATCGGGTATCCCCGGTACATCAGGATGCCCTTGTCGCCGTCGATGAAGGTGATCTTGCTCTTGCACGCCGCGGTGTTCATGAACGCCGGGTCGTAGGTGCACAGCCCGGGATCCTCGCCGCCGGTGGAGATCTTCTTCAGGTCGGTTGCGCGGATGGCGCCGTCGGCGATCGGGACTTCGTAGGTCTTCCCGGTCCGGTTGTCGGTAATAGATAGCGTTTCAGGCATAGGGTGATCCGATTCATTCTAGATCACCCGCGCACCGGCGTCACGCTATTCGGCCTTGGCCGCCCCCGAGCCCGGGTGGCGGACGTCCTTGGCCGAGAGGATGAAAATGACGTCCTCGGCCACGTTGGTGGCGTGGTCGCCGATACGCTCGAGGTGGCGGGAGATCAGGATGAGATCCAGGGCCGGCTCAATCGTGGCCGGAGTCTGCAGCATGTAGGTGAGCAGTTCCCGGAAAATCTGGGTCTTGAGGGCGTCGAGGGTGTCGTCCTGGGCCAGCACCGCCTCGGCCAGGGCAATGTCGCGGCGGACAAAAGCGTCCAGCGCGTCGCGCAGCATCGACTGAGCAAGGTCCCCCATGCGCGGGATGTCGATCAACGGCTTGACCGGGGCGTGGCGCAGGTAGCGCTTGCCGGCTTCGGCGATGTTCACCGCCAGGTCGCCGACCCGCTCGAGGTCGGTGTTGATCTTGACGGCGGCCACGATCACCCGCAGGTCGGCGGCCATCGGCTGGTGCAAGGCCAGCAGCTTGAAGCAGCGGTCGTCGATCTCGATGTGCAGGTCGTTAATCGGCTGGTCGCCGGCCAGCACCGCGTCGAGTCCGCCGGCCTGGCGGTCCATCAGGCCGCTCACCGCTTCGCGCACCCGTTCCTCGGCCAGGCCGCCCATGGCCAGCAGGCGCTGCTTGAGCGCATCGAGCTCGTCCTGAAAGTGTCGAAACCCGCGTTCCATCAGCCGCACCTGCCTGTGACGTAGTCCTCGGTCAGCTTCTCTGCCGGGGCGGTAAAGATCCGATCGGTGCGGTCGAACTCCACCAGCCGGCCGAGCCAGAAGAAGGCCGTGAAGTCCGACACCCGGGCGGCCTGCTGCATGTTGTGGGTCACGATGACGATTGTGTATTGCTTCTTGAGTTCGTAGATCAGCTCTTCGATGTGCTGGGTGGCAATCGGGTCGAGGGCCGACGCCGGTTCGTCCATCAACAGGATCTCGGGGCGGATGGCCAGCGCGCGGGCAATGCACAGCCGCTGCTGTTGCCCGCCCGAGAGGGCCAGCGCCGACTCGTGCAGCCGGTCCTTGACCTCGTCCCAGATCGCGGCCTGCCGCAGGCTTTCCTCCACCCGGTCGGCCATCTCCGTGTTCGACCGCACCAGGCCGTTGATCCGCAAGCCGTAGGCAACGTTCTCGAAGATCGACTTCGGAAACGGGTTCGACTTCTGGAACACCATGCCGACCTTGCGGCGCAACTGGACAACGTCGACGCCGCTGTCGTAAATCGACTCGCCGTCGATCAGCACCGTGCCCTCGACGCGGGTCATCGGGATGATGTCGTTCATCCGGTTGAGGCTGCGCAGGAAAGTGCTCTTGCCGCAGCCCGACGGGCCGATGAAGGCGGTCACCAGGTTGGACCGGATCTGGATCGAAATGCCGTCGAGCGCCCGTTTCGGCCCATAGTAAAAATTGAGCGCGTTGACGTCGATCTTGACCGGCGCATCGGCCGGCACCAGGTTCTGGCCCCGGCGGGTCGCCACACCGGCCAGGCTTGCGGGTGCCGGCGCGCTGGTTGAGGTGGCGGAGGTGGTCATAGCCGTCCTCGGCGCTGTTGGCGGTCGCGGACGATGATGGCGACGGCGTTCATGGAGAGCAGCAGCACCATGAGCACAAGGATACCAGCGGCAGCATTGGCTTTGAACTCGGGTTGGGGCCGCGATACCCAGTTGAACACCTGGATCGGCAGGACCGTGAACTTCGACCAGATGCCGTCGGGCGCGAAGGGAATATAGGTGAGGGCGCCGATGGTGATGAGCGGCGCGGTCTCGCCGACCGCGCGCGACAGCGCCAGGATCAGGCCGGTGAGCACGCCCGGCAGTGCCATCGGCAGCACCTGGTGCCAGACGGTCTGCCACTGCGTCGCGCCCAGGGCGTAGGACCCCTCGCGAATCGAACTGGGCACCGTGCGCAGGGCCTCGCGAGTGGACATAATCACCACCGGCAAGGCCAGCAGCGCCAGCGTCGCGGCGCCGGCCAGCACGCTCTGGCCCATCCCCATCAACCGCACGAAGAGCCCAAGGCCGAGCAGGCCGTAGATGATCGACGGCACGGCGGCCAGGTTCGAGATGTTGAGTTCAATGAAGCGGGCCAGGCGGCTGCGCGACCCGTATTCCTCGAGATAGACCGCCGCCGCCACTCCGATCGGCAGCGCCAGCGCGCCGGTCAGCAGGATCACCCAGATGCTGCCCATGAGCGCGTGGTACACGCCGGCGTTCTCGGCGCTGCGCGACGCGATGTTGGTGAGAAAGGCCCAGCTCAGGCGCGAGGCGCCGTCCGAGACGATGTCGAACACCAGCACGGCCAGGGCCGCCAGCGCCACGAGCAGCGTGGCCAGCGACAGCCAGTGAAACAGGCGATCCGCGTGCTTCCTCACGCGTACTCCTCGCGGAAGCGCTCACGCAGCCAGGTACTGATCAGGTTGAGCGAAAAGGTCATGACGAACAGCAGCATGCCGACCGCGAAGATGGTCCGGTACTCGATCGTGCCCTGCGGCGTGTCGCCCAGTGATACCTGGACGATGTAGGCGGTCATGGTTTCAATCGGCACGAACGGATTGCCGGTGAGGCGCGGCTGCTGGCCGGCGGCAATCGCCACGATCATGGTCTCGCCGATCGCGCGTGACACGGCCAGGATGAAGGCGGCGGTGATGCCCGAGAACGCCGCCGGCACGACCACCCGGAGCGCCGTCTGCATGCGGGTGGCGCCCAGCGCGTAGGAACCCTCGCGCAAGCCCTGCGGCACCGCCCGCATGGCATCTTCCGAGAGCGACGAGACCAGCGGCAGGATCATCAGGCCCATCACCAGGCCGGGGCTGAGCGCGTTGAAGCCCGAGAGCGTGGGGAAGATCACCTGCAGGAGCGGTGTGACAAAGGTCAACGCGAAGTAGCCGTAGACGACGGTCGGCACCCCGGCCAGGATCTCGAGGACCGGCTTGACGACCCGGCGGAAGCCGCTCGGCGCATACTCGCTGAGATAAATCGCCGACAGCAGCCCCATCGGCAGGGCCACGACCATGGCAATGGCGGACACCAGCATGGTGCCGGCCACCAGCGGCAACACGCCGAACTGCTGGTTGGAGAAGAGCGGGGTCCATTCGGTGCCGGTCAGGAAGTCGAGCACCGGCACTTCGCGCAGAAACTCGAAGGTTTCAAACGCGAGGACGGAAATGATGCCGCCCGTGGTCAGCACCGACAGCGCGGCGCACAGCAACAGCGCCTGCTCGATGAACCACTCGCCCCTCGGCAGGCGGAGCACGCCCCGGCCGGGTCGAGAGGCGAGCGTCCGGGTGGTCATGGCCCCGCGCTACTGCGCGCGTTCCTTGCTGAGCAACTGATCGATGGTGACGCCGACGGTGTTTTGTCCCGAGAAGACCGACCCGGCGTGGCGCTTGGCGAAGCGGTCGCTGACCATGCCGTAGATTTCCGGGCCCAGGCCGACGTAGTTCACTTCGCGCACCAGCGTCTCGGCGTGGCTCATGTAGAACTCGACAAACTTCTGCACTTCGGGCCGCTCAGCCGCCTTGGCCGAGATGTAGATGAACACCGGGCGCGACAGCGGCTGATAGGTGCCGGTCTTGATGGTGTCGGGCGAGGGCAGGATCGGGCCGGCGCCGTTGTCGGCCTTCTCATCATCCACCGGCACCAGCTTGAGGCGCGCGGTGTTGGACTCGTAGTAGGCAAAGGGGAGGAAGCCGAGCGCCAGTTCGTCGTTGCTGATGCCCTGGACCAGCACGTTGTCGTCCTCGCTGGACGTGAAGTCGCCGCGGCTGGCCTTGGCCTTGCCGGTGATGGCCTCGGTGAAGTAGTCGTAGGTGCCGGAGTCGACGCCGGCACCGAACAGGTGGATTTCGCGGTCGGGCCACGAGGCGCGGACCTGGTTCCACTTGGTGACCTTGCCCTGGGCCTCGGGCGCAAACAGGGTCTTCAGTTCGGCCACGGTGATCGAGTCAATCCAGTCGGCCTTGGGATTCACGGAAATGGCGATGCCGTCGTAGGCCACCGGCATCTCGATAAAGGTGATGCCGGCCTTGGCACAGGCTTCGACTTCGGTGGCGCTGATAGGCCGCGAGGCGTCGGCGATGTCAATCTCGCCGCGGCAGAATTTCTGGAAGCCGCCACCCGTGCCGGAGATGCCCACGGTCACGTTGATGCCCTGGTTGGCTTTTTGGAATTCCTCCGCGACCGCCTCGCTGATGGGAAAGACTGTGCTGGATCCGTCGAGCGTCACCAGTGTGGTCCCGCCCGATGATGAGCCACCGCCACAGGCGGCCAGCGAGAACACCAGCAACACCAGCGCCGCGAGACTGACGGCAGACCTGGCTCGAACTCGAGTGAATGACAGCAACATGCCGACTAGCGTACGCGGCGGGGATTTCGCGGTAGTTTCTGGCGTGTTAATTCCGTGTTAACCAAAGCGAATGTGGCAGACGCGACCGGACAAGATACTAGGTAGGTCACTCGCTAAGTGTCCAGCCTATCCGCCCGTTTCCATCCGTTAGGGTGCCAGCTAGAATGCAGTTCCGATGAACCCGTTGGCTATTGTCGCGCGGTTCAACTAGGAGGATTCCTAGATGGGATTTCACAGAAGTCTATCCAGACCGGAAGGACTGGCGGCGCACCGAACTCTGGCTCCCGCGTTTCTCTCGGCACTCCAGGATTGCGGGCGCCGCCTTGGGGTTGGCAGTACCGCTTGCGCAAGCAGCTGCTGTGGGCTCGGGACGAGGGTCTCGACTGCAGGTCCAGTCCATCGGGAAGGGCAACATTACGATCGCGCCACTGAAAGACGGCCACCAGCCGCTCGTCGATGCAATAACAACCAGAGCATTTACAGGTCGCCTTTCGAGCAGTAGCGCGATTGGATGCGCATATCAAGGGGCCGTGGCGGCGCGGTTGAGTCCTTTTGGAGACCAAAAACTCCGGCAAAATGTCCAACGATGTGTCCGCATAATTGTCTAGTCATCTGTCCGCATGGATAGCTATATTTACGCCTATTTTATGCATTCTCTTGACTGATCTCAGCCAGATAGGCTATTTAATGTCATGCTTTTTAATGAGGATCTGCGGTCCAAATATCCACATATTCGCTTTCAACTCCACTGGGAGTTGTCGTCCGATGTGACCTATCAGCTGGGGCAGTGTCAGGCCATCGTCAATGCGTTGTGCGAACTGCCCATGCAGCCGACCTACCGAAAGCGCCGGCTGAATGTTTCGCTGAACAAGGGCGCCCAAGCCACGACGGCCATCGAGGGCAACACCCTCACCCAGGACGAAGTTGCGAAGGTTGCTGAAGGCGAGGAACTGCCGAGGAGCAAAGCCTATCAGGCCCAGGAAGTGACCAACATCCTGGACGCTATGAACTCCCTGCTGGCGCATGTCGCTTCCGATGAGAACGTGCAGGTGATCACGCCACAGCTGATCAAAGACTTCCACGTCATGGTGGGTCGAAATCTGGGCGAACACTTCGATGCGATTCCGGGACGATTTCGGCAGGACGAGCGCGTTGTGGGGCCTTACAAGACGCCTCGGCATGAGGACGTGCCAGAACTGGTTCGGCTCATGTGTGAATGGCTGAGGATCCAATTCGGCTTCTCGAGTGGGCGACAGACATTCCAGGAAGCCGTAGTCCAAGCCATCGTAAGCCACGTCTACCTCGAATGGATTCATCCGTTCGGCGACGGGAACGGACGCACGGGCCGACTCTTGGAGTTCTACATCTTGCTCCGGGCTGGCAACCCTGACATCGCCTCTCACGTTCTGTCGAATTTCTACAACGAGACGCGCCCTGAGTACTATCGCCAGCTGGATCGGGCTTCGAGAGAAAGGGATCTCACTGCCTTCATTCGCTACGCGGTGCAGGGCTATTTGGACGGGCTGACGGAGTCGCTGACCGATGTGAAGAACAGCATGATAGAGGTCGCGTGGAAGTATCTCGTCCACGAGACCTTCGCAGCACATAAGACTCTGAAGAAAGAGGTGTTCAAGCGACGACGTCGGCTGATGCTGTCCATGCCACCCAATAGTTGGCTGGGGCTGGACCAGCTGCCGCTCCTTGAGGCGACCCTGGCTCGAGAGTACGCCCAACTATCCGAGCGTACGCTTGAACGTGACCTTGCAGAGCTGAAAGAGATGAAACTCATCGTTGAAGAAGAAGGCAAGTTTCAGCCAAACCTTGGCCTCTTGGTGCCGCACATGGCCAGACGCCGGCGTGTTGTGAAGCCCAAAGTGCAAGAGCCTGACAACCGTTAGTTCACTTCGTTGAAAGGATGCACGGCATGATCAACAACAAGCTCGAGACAAAATGCGAGGCGTGCGGACCTGCGACGACCGCGACAGCATCACGACGATCGCCGAAAAGACGTGGAGCGTCATGTCGGTTACTCCGCCCGCAAGGCCGTGGCCGGATCCACCCGGACGGCGCGGACCGCGGGCAGTGCCGTAGCAAGGGTGCCGGTTCCCAGCAGCACCAGGGCGCTGATCGCAAGCGTCAGGGTGTCGGTGGTGGAGACCTCGTACAGCAATGACTGAACGACCGAGGCGGCGCCGACTGCAGCCGGCAGGCCAACGATGATGCCGGCGGCGACCAGGACAAGCGCTTGCCCAAGCACCAGCCGAGAGACGATCGCCGGCGTCGCGCCAATCGCCAGCCGGATCCCAATCTCCCGCGTCCGCCGCTCCACGCTGTGCGCCATCAGCGCAAACAGGCCAATACCAGAGATGGTCAACGCCAGCAGTACGACCGCGCCGCTGACCATACTACCCATGCGTTCGGCGACGATGCTGTTGGAGAAGAGCACGTCGGTATAGACGCCGCGGACGTGCTCGCGGCCGAGCCCGGCGATGGCCGCTGACACGGCTTGGGCCAGTTGCAGCGGGGGACCAGCCGTCCTGACGTGCACCGTGGGAAACGCGGTGTCGCCGGTCTGGACAGACGACAGGTAGATAATCCGCGGGTCGGTGCGGCGGTAGTTACCCATGCTGAGGTTGCTGGCGACACCGACGATCTGTAACTTCGCGGTGGCTGGACTCGTCCCGTGCCGAATCACCCGTCCAATGACGTCGCCATCAGGAGCCAGCGCTCGCGCCAGGCTCTCGCTGACAACCGCGACGCGCGGATTCTCCGGCAGGTCGCTCCACGCGACGTCGCGCCCGCTCAGCAGAGGCACGCCGGCGGTCGCGAAGAACCCTGGCGAGATGAACTCGGTGGCACCACCAGCCGTCGCCTCCGGTTGGTCAGCAAAGCCGACCGGCTGCTCTGGTAACTGTGCGTTGATGGTGCCGAAATAGCGCGCCAAGCCTACCGACTCGACACCGGGGAGCGCCGCGACTCGCGCGACAAGGTCCTGGTAGTAAGCCACAGCGTTCATCCCCAGGTAGCCCCCAGGATTCGAGGTCAGTCGAAGCGACAAGAACTGCGAACCATCAAATCCCAGGTTGGTGGTGCGGAGGCTGTTGAACGAGCGTAAGACGAGGCCGCAAGAGAAGACGAGCACCACCGTCACGGCGACCTGTGACACCAGCAGCGCTTGCGCCCACCGGCTGGTGGCGCGCGACACGCTACGTTCGCTGCGCAGCTGCGGGCCGCGCCGGATCGCCAGCGCGATGGGCAGCGCCGAGATGAGCAGCGCCACCACTAACGACGCGGCGGCCACGCCGGCGATCACCACCGGGTCGGGTGTCGTATCCATTGTCCACGCCATGTTGCCGATTGGCAGCAGGGTGGCAAAAGCGGCGGCGCCGGCATAGGCCAACGGGATACCGAGCAGCGAGCCGGCCAATGCATACACCGCGCATTCGGCGGCGAGCGGCCTGGCGATTCGCAGCGACGTCGCCCCAAGCGCCCGCATTGCGGCAATCTCAGGCGACCGTGCCGCAATGCGCGACACGAGCAGTCCACCGACGTTGACACACACGAGCAGCATCAACACCGCCCCGAGTATCGTCAGGCGCTGGACCGGCGAGGTGTAGAGCCGGCGCAGGGTTGAGAAGCCGCCGCTGGCCGACTCTAGGCCGCCACTCGATTCAGCCAGTGTCTGCGCTCGTGTGGCGCTCGCGGGCAGCACAGACTCGAGCAGCGACGGCCACAACGCGCGGATCTGGGCGCCGAGTTGTTCGACGGTGGCGCCTGGCCTCAGTCGGCCGAGGTACATGAATCCGCCAGTCGAGGGCCGATGCGCGTTGAAGGGGATGATGAAGTCGGTGGAGAGATCTTGTGAGAACCCGCGGTAACCCGCGGGCATCACGCCAATGACGGTGGCGCTGATGGCCTCAATGTTGACCTGTTGCCCCAGGACATCGGCACGCCGGTCGAACAGTCGCTGCCACAATCGGTCGGTGATGACGACCACGGGGCGGCCGGCGCCGCGTAGTGGCGCCTCGTCTTCGGTAAACCAGCGGCCCATGGCGGGGGCAACGCTGGTGACCGGGAGACAGTCGCCAGCCATCAGTTCCCCGTACGCGTCGAGGGCGCGGCCACCGGCCGCGACCGCATCGATCGTCGTGTTGTAGGCACACCAGCCAGTCGCCACGAGGTCCGCTGCCCGCAGCCGCTCGATCGCCGGGAGGGGCGTCGTACGCGACCGACCGTCCTTGTCGAAGGTAGAGACCGCCACCAAAGCTGAGGCGTCAGGCACCGCGACGCTTCGGAATGCCAGGGCATTCAGCACACTCGCCATGGCGCCGGCCACGCCAACTCCCGCGGCAATGATGACGATGACCGACAGGGAAAAGCTAGCCGAGCCGAAGACCCGGCGGAGGCCGACACGGATGTCCTGAAACATGCGCGTCAGTATATGGTCCAGACCGGCTGGATGTCAGGCAACGGAAGTGCCGTTGCACGCTAGCGGCGGACGGGGGCGAGTGGACCCTTTCGCGCGCGGCCGGTCGCGACAGGCTTGTGGCGCGTCAGCTCGGTCTCCACCGACTTCAGCCCCCTGCGATAGGGGACCTTCTCAATCCGGATCTTGCGATCCAGCGCTTCTTCAAGCGCCTTGGCCTGCTTGTGGGCGGCCCACACCTCCAGCTCGGCATCACCGACCGCCTGCACCTTGATGCGCAACTCACCGAGTCGTTCGCGCATCTCAAGGCCGCGAATCACACCATGGCGGCTGCGGTCGAGCGTTTCGGCCAGCCGCAGGAACGCCGACAGCACCACCACCGTCCGGCGCAGCGACTTGCTCAGATCTTCCTGGCCGGGATGGTCGTCCTTCGGCGTGGCGCGGCGGTGGTAGCGCGTGACGAGCGCCATGATGTCGATCTCTTCCGGCTCGAACCCGCGCAGGTCGCCGTTCTTGATCAGGTAGTAGGAGTGGCGGTGATGCTTCTCGTAGCTGATGTGGTTGCCGATGTCGTGCAGGAACCCGGCATACTCCAGCCACTCACGCTCGCGGTCGCCAAGGCCATGAATTCTCTTGGTGTAGTCGAACATCGTCAGCGCCAGCGCCGCGACCTGCCGCGAGTGTTCCGCTTCCCAACTGCACCGCTCGGCCAGCTCGATCACCGAGCGGCGGCGGACGTCAGGGTAGCGGTCGACGCGCGCGATGTCCTTGCGGTGGCGGTGGATGTAGTCGAGCAGCACGCCCTCGCGCAGCGCGAGATCGCACAGCGTGATCTCGTCGGCGCCCAGCTTCTTGAGCAGGGTGTCGAGCAGGACGGCGCCGGCCACCATCAAGTCGGCGCGCCGCGGATCCTGGCCTGGCAGGTGCATCCGCTCTTCGAGGTCCATGTCGACCGCACCCTTGCGCAGGCGCCGCAGGCTCTTGGCCGGCACCCGCAGGTTGCGCACTTCGTCGGGCACCACGCCGCGATCGAGCGCCGTGGCGACGATGCCGAGCGACTGGATGGTGCCCGAGGTGCCGATGACACGGTCGTATCCCGCCTCGACGATGGTGTCGAGGTAGCGATCGGCCTGGTCGCGGATGAAGGCGACCATCTTGCGTTCGTCGCGGCTGGAGATGGGGTCGGAGTCGACGAACCGCTCGGTGAGGCGAATCACGCCCATCTTGAAGCTGCGGGCAAACTCCACCTCGCGGCCGCTGCCGCGGGTAATTTCCACGCTGCCGCCGCCGATGTCGATCACGACGGCGGGCTTCGGCGTGTCGACGCCGTAGACTGCCGCCAGGTGGATCAGCCGCGCTTCCTCGGTGCCCGTGATCAGGCGGGCGCGGATGCCGGTCTTGCGCTCGATTGCCTTGAGGAAGGCGCCGCCGTTCTCGGCCTCGCGCGTGGCGCTGGTGGCGACCGCGAGAATCTCGTCCACCTGGTGTGACCGGGCCAGCCGCTCGAACTTCGAGAGCGCCTGCAGCGCGGCATTCATCGACTCGGGCGTCATCTTCTTGCCATCGAGCCCGCCGGCGCCGAGCCGAACCATTTCTTTCTCGCGATCCACCACTTCAAACGAAAAATCCGGGCGCACGCGCACCACGATCATGTGAACCGAGTTGGTGCCGATGTCGATGGCGGCTAGGCGCATGTGCAGTGGTGGTTGGTCGGGATTGCCCTGGAGCGCGGCGCCAGGCCGTGCCGGCGCGCTGCCGAATCGGAGAGTATAATTTGGGACTCATCCTAGCATGGAGCGTTCCGCCCTTTCCGTCGCGATCTTGCGTCAGCGCCTGGTTTCACTGCTGGCCGCCATGCCGGCTGCGCAGTCGGGAGACGAGGTGTCGGTGCACCAGGCCAGGGTGGCGTCGCGCCGGTTGCGAGCGGCGCTGCCCATGCTTGGCGCCAACGCCGATCCGCAGGCACTGAGCCGCGTCGATCGCCGCGTGCGCCGCATCACCCGGGCGCTGGGGCCGGTGCGCGAACTCGACGTCGCCCTGTTGTTGCTGGCCGAGCTCGACGGTCGCGGTGCGGCATCGGCGGCGGCGATCGGCCGCGTCCGCGAGGCGGTGCTGGCCGAGCGGCTGAAACGACGCCGCGACATGCTCGACGAGATTACGCCGTCGCGCCTGGATAAGCTGCGCAAGCGCCTGGTCCACGTGGCGGCGCCGCCACTGCCGCAGGGCATACCGCACGACGCGGCTACCGAAGCCGCCGTTCGCGCCGGCCGCCGGGCCGGCCGCTTGCGGGCCGCCATCGAACGCGCCGGCGGCATCTACCTGGCCGACCGGCTCCACCGTGTTCGCGTCGCGGCCAAGAAGTTGCGCTATGCGCTGGAGATTCAGCGCGAGCTGACCCACGCCAGATCGCGGCTGCACCTCAACCGTTTGAAGACGCTGCAAGACCTGCTGGGCCGCATGCACGACCTGGAGATCCTGATCGATCGCACGCGCGCCGTGCAGGCATCGCTGCCAGGCCGCAATCGACGCGCCATGGCCGAGCTCGATGCCCTGATTCGCGTGCTGGAGGACGAATGCCGCGAGGGCCATGCGGCCTACATGCACGCCCGGCCGGCCATGCTGAAGCTCACCGACGCCGTTGTTGCCGCCGCCGAGCACGCCCGCTCGTCGGTCGCCTGACACACAGATGTCGCCGGTAGGCCAGGGCCGCAGATGCCACAGATGACGCAGATGACGCAGAAGGCACGCCAGAGTTGGAACGGTCATGGCCGCTACTATTGAGCTCTACCTCGTCCGTCATGGTGTGGCTGCCGAACGCGGGCCGAAGTATCCCGACGACCGCCTGCGCCCGCTGACGCCGGCCGGCGTCAAGCGATTCGCCTCCGGCGTTCCGGGTCTGCTCGAACTTGGGGTGGTGGTTGACTTCGTCCTGACCAGTCCGCTCGTGCGCGCCCGCGAGACGGCCACGCTGCTGGCGGCCGGCCTGAAGCCAAAGCCGGCCATTGCCGAGGTCGAGGCTTTGGCCCCCGGTGGACGCCACCAGGCCGTGGTGGAAGCGATCAAGGCGCACGCCAAACGCTATCGCCGCCTGGCGCTGGTGGGACATGAACCGGACCTGGGCGAGCTGGCCGCGCGTCTCCTGGGCGCTCGCGGCATGATCCAGTTCAAGAAGGGCGCGGTCTGCGCCATCGACCTGGACGGCGCCACCCCGGGCGGCCCCGGCACGTTGCGGTGGCTCGTGACCTCGCGCGCGTTGCGCGGCCTCGCGCTCAAATGAAGGCGACCGTCGTGATCAACCCGATCGCGGGTCCTGGTCGCGCGCGCACACTCGACGCTTGCGCCGCGCTCGCCCGCGAGTCGCTGCGCCACGGCGGTTACGACGTGGAAGTCTGCATCACCACCGGTCCGGGCGATGCGCAGCGCTTTGCGGCTCGCGCAGTTGAGGCCGGCCACGCACTGGTCGCCGCCTGGGGCGGCGATGGCACCGTCAACGGCGTCGGCGCCGCGCTGGCCGGCACGCCGGTGGTCATGGCCATTATTCCTGGCGGATCAGGCAACGGCCTGGCGCGCGATCTCGACGTGCCCCTGGATGCGGCGGCGGCGTTCGCGCTGGCGGCGGCCGGCAGCGTTCGCCAGATTGATGCCGGCGATCTGGACGGCTCGTTGTTCTTCAACGTCGCCGGGATTGGCCTCGACGCGCGCATCGCCCAACGGATGGCGGCGCCTGGGGCGCGGCGCGGCTTGCTGGGTTACGTGATGGCCACCGTGAGTGAACTGCCGTCGTATTCGGCGCGCGATTACGTCATCACCCCGTTGCATGGTGCGGGGCCGCCCATTGCCAGCCCCGCGCTGTTTATCGCCCTGGCCAACTCGCGGCAATACGGCAACGGCGCGCAGATCGCGCCGCACGCGCGTCTCGACGACGGCGCCATCGACGTCGTGGTGGTCAAGCCGCAATCGTTGCGGCGGATCGCCGGCCGGCTACCCGCATTCTTCAACGGTACGTTGCGGGCGGACGAAACCTTGCTCATGATGACGGCCGCCGACGTGGACATTTCATCCGGCCACGCCATTGCCTTTCACGTCGATGGGGAACCGCGGCAGGGCGGCACTGCGGTCGCGCTCCGCACGCGTCGTCAATATCTGTCGGTCCGGGTTAAGTAGCGACGGGCGAACGAGTTATCGCATTCGCCCGAGGAGTTGTCGCCAAGAATTTACACCAGGGCATTCGCGGGCTGGGGGACGATGGCTTGTGATGTTTGCCTACTCCAAGCAACTTCAGTTTCGCGAGCACACCCGCCGTTATTCAATCGTGGTGACGATGGCGGGTTGGGAAGTGCGCGAGGAGCGCGACAGTGAGGTCGTGCGCCAGGCCTGTTACCAGGACTGGCACCGGGTCGAGCGCGCCCGGCGCACCATGGCCAGTGAGCTGGAGGACCTGCAGACCCAGGGATGGACCGAGGTCGCTACTTCTCAGGCTCAATGAAGCGGTAGCCCAGTCCCACCACCGTTTCAATCTGTTTGCCGGCTGCACCGAGCTTGCTGCGCAGGCGGCCGACATGAACGTCGACCGATCGCGTCTCGATCATGCGATCGTAGCCCCAGACCCGCTCCAGCAGCCGGTCCCGCGACAACACGCGGTTGCGGTTCTCGACCAGGTGACGTAACAACTCGAACTCTCGCCGGGTCAAACGCACGGCAACCCCGTCGACGGCAATGGCCACGGCATCGAAATCGGCGACCAGGTGCTCGCCGCGATAGATGGGCGGCGGCCCGGCTTCTTCCGGTCGGCCCCGGCGCATCACCGCCCGGACGCGTGCCGACAGCTCGCGTGGACTGAACGGCTTGGTGATGTAGTCGTCGGCACCGGCATCGAGCCCAATCACCCGATCGCTCTCGCCACTGCGGGCGGTCAGCATGATGATCGGCGTCCTGGCGGTCGCGGGGCGGGTCCGCAGCAGCCGGCACACCTCCAAGCCGCCCAGGACGGGCAGGTTCAAGTCCAGGATGATCAGGTCGACCGGCTGTTCGCTCGCAAGCTTCAGCGCCTGATCGCCGCTGGCGGCGATGTCGACAATCGTGTCACCGCTGCGCTCGAGCGTGTGCTTGACCAGGCCCGAGATGTCCTTTTCATCCTCAACCACGAGCACGCGGGTCTTGTCGTGGATCCCGGGCGCGCCGGCCACTCGGGGGCGGGCAGACGGTGCGTGCTGGTCGGCACGCGCCACACTGTTTTGCTGCATTCGACGGTCCTTTACCTGCATGAAGGGGCACTGCCACAGTAGCGACCGCAGATTTCCGGCCAGTGACGGTCGCGTTAATTCTGGGTTACCAACGGGAATAGCGGCCGGCCACCGCGTGCCCGCCCGTTCACGGGGGTGTCACGCCGGTGTGGCCGGCCTGTTATGTCCGGCGCGTAGGCTGTCCACCCAGAGTGACCATCACCGTCATCGTCTGCGCCTACAACGAAGAGCAATACCTGGGGTCGTGCCTGCAATCGCTTCGCTCGCAGAGCCGGCTCCCGGACGAAATTATCGTCGTCGACAATGCGAGCGCCGACCGCACCGGCGAGGTCGCTCGATCCGTCAGCGGTGTTCGCGTGGTCGACGAGCCGCGGAAGGGGTTGGTGATTGCCCGCGAGCGGGGACGGCAGGAGGCGCGTGGCGAGCTGCTGGTGTACGTCGACGCCGATTGCCGGGCGCCCCGCACCTGGTTAGAACGGATCGAACGGCGGTTTGCGCGTCGCGCGGACCTGGTCGCATTGTCCGGCAACTACCGCTTCTACGACTGGGACTGGTGGGGACGGACGCTGCTGCGGGCCTACGACTTCACGCTGGGGCCTGCCACGCATGTGCTGGTGAAGTACGTGATGCGGATCGGCGTGGTGTTCTACGGCGGCAACTTCGCGGTGCGGCGCGAGGCGCTCGAGCGGATCGGCGGGTTCGATACCACTATCGAGTTCCACGGCGAGGACACTAATCTCGGCCGTCGCCTGTACCGCATTGGGCGGGTGGAACTGCGCTACGACTGCTATCTCCATACCTCGGCGCGGCGCTACAACGCCATGGGCAAGGGGGCGGTCTTTCGCCTGTACGTGCGCAACTTTGTGTCCGAACTGCTGCATCACCGCCCCAAGGATAGGGTGCATCTCGACGTCCGCCCCTAGATGTTGCGTCGTCGAGATGAGCCCGCCATGGTTCTGTCACTTGCCCTTGCGACACTGGACACCGGCAGGAGGTCAGGGATGAGGCTCGACACACACGTCCACACGTGGCACTCAGGTGATGCCACGGTATTCCCTTTCAACCACTTCATGCGCGAGTGCTACAACACGCCCGACGGCGTGTATGACACCGCGAGGCGCCGCGGGATGGATCTGGTCACGATCACCGACCACGATCAAATCAGCGGGGCCCTCGAATTAGCTCACCGGCCGGATGTGCTGGTGGGCTGCGAGGTGACGGCAGAGTTCACGGATGTGGACCTGTGCGTTCACCTCAACGTTCTCGATATCTCGCCGGCCCAGCACGACGAGATTCAGCGCTTGCGGCACGATGTCCGGCAGTTGATGCCCTTTCTGCATGATCAGGGCATCTACACGTCGCTCAATCATGTCGCGTCGGGCATCAACGGCCCGCTGACCGCCGGTCACCTGGCGGCGATTCTGCCCTGGGTGGACGGGCTTGAAGTGATCAACGGCACGCGCCTGCCCTCGCAGAACCGGACCGCGCTGTGCCTGGCCCAGGCCGCCGGAAAGCATTCACTCGGTGGCGGCGACTCGCACACTGGACGCGGGATCGGGTTGACGTGGACGGAAGTGCCGGGCGCGCGCACCCGGGAGGAGTTCATGGCCGGCCTGCGCGCCGGCAGGGCGACTGCCGCCGGTGACCATGGCGGTCATTGCACCATGATCTCCGACATGTGGCGCTTTGCCGGTAACTTCGTCACCGAAGGCGTGACCTCCGCCGTCCGGCGGCCGTCAGACTGGAGAGGCTACGCGTCCACGTTCGGCGGTGTGCTCGCCCTGCCGATCATGCCGCTGGTGATGGCCGGCGCATTTGTCCACTTCGTTCACGAGCAGCGCTTCAATCGCGACCTGCTCTATGACCTGCTGGCGAAACCTGCCGAGGCCGCCCGTGTCGCGCGGGTCTGGGCGGCATGAACATGCCGACGATCTAGCGAAGGGAGATTTGCAAGCAGTTCGCGAAACCGGCCAGGTGTCGCTAAAGCGGCGACCCATCAAGATTCACCCAATCCGCGAATCCGAGTCGCAAAAGCGACGATCGCACAGTCGACAACAGTCGGTCGTTCGGTCGGTCGCCAAATCGTCAATTACCACAACCCCAACCACTTCCACCATGCGGCCCCGGCCGTCAGCCAGATCAGGATGTTGGCAACCGAGGTGACAAAACCCACCTTCCACCAGTCACCGCGCGACACGTAGCCGACGCCGAACAGGATTGGCCCGGTCGTCGTGCCGTAGTGGGTGAGACCGGCAGTCAGGTTCGTCGTGCACAACAAGCTATAGACCGCCAGCGCCGGCGGCACGCCAATGCCAATCAGCACGGCGACAAACGGCGGGAACATCGCGAGCATGTGTGCCGTGATGCTGGCGAAAAAATAGTGGGCGTAGTAGTAAATGATCAGGATGGCCACCAGCACGGCGACCCACGGGATGCCGACAAACAGCGCGCCGACCTGCTCGGCCAGCACGCGGGTGGAGCCGGTCCGGTTCAGCAGGTCGCCCATCTGCAGCATGCCGCCGTACCACACGAACACGTCCCAGGCGGACCGCTCGCCGGCGGCGGCCTGCCAGCTCAGCGTCCCGCACGCCAGCAGCACCCCGATGCCGACCATGGCGACAAACGTCACGTCGAGCCGATGCCATGCGGAGGTGATCCACATCAGGCCGACGCCGCCAAACACCAGCAGCGTGACCCACTCGTCGCGGCTGAGCGGCCCCATCTTCTGCAACTCGCCGGCGGCGAAGATGGGCGCCTCCGGCGTGCTGGTCACCTCGGGCTTCAGAATGCGATAGGCGATCCAGGGTACGACCGTGCACGACAGCAGGCCTGGAACGATCGCCGCGACAAACCAGCTCGACCACGTCACTTGTACGTTGGCGAGTTTGAGCGCGAGGTCGGCGCCCAGCAGGTTGCTGGCCTGGCCGGTCAGGAACATCGCGCACGCCACCGCCGAGCCTTGGTACATGGCAACGATCAGGAACGCACCGAGCCGGTTCGACGTCGGCCCCGGCCGCGAGTCGAACAACTCGGCAATACTGCGCGCAATGGGCAGCACCATGCCGGCGCTGCGGGCGGTAATCGACGGCACACCGGAGGCGAGCGTGACGTCGGTCATCTGCAGCGCATAGGCGACGCCGAGCGACGTGCGCCCGACCGCGCGCACAAACAGCAGCGCGATGCGGCGGGCCAGCCCGCAGTCGAGCATCACCTTCGCGATCAGCATCGCGATGATCACCAGCCACACCGACGGCTGGGCAAACCCGCCCAGCACTTCGCGCATGGCGATGCCGTTGGCGGCCATGCCGGTCAGGCCCATCAGGACCAGGGCCGAGGCCGGCAGCGGTTCGGTGACCATGCCGGCGATCACCGTGATGAAGATCGCGGTTTGCCGCCAGCCCTGCGGCGTGATGGTGGCCGGCGCCGGGACGAGGTGGGCGAGGACGACGTAGAGGATAACGAGCGCGGCGAGGCCGCGTGCGCGCGACATGTGGGGGAATCTTACTCGGACTCGCCCGTGGGGCTCGCGGCTTTCGCCGCTCGTAGGGCTCGGCGCTCCGCGCCTCGTGGGGCTCGGCGCTTCGCGCCTCGTGGGGTCAGCGCCAGTCGTGTTTGGCGATGAGGGCGTGCACTCGCCGCTCGACGTCACCGGCGATGGCGCGGACCGCATCGAGCGACTGGCCTTTGGGGTCGGCCAGCGGCCAATCGTCACGCTGGATGCCCGGCACCACCGGACACTCGTCGCCGCATCCCATCGTGATCAACCACTGCGCCTGCGCCGCCAGCGCCGCCGTCAATTGTTGCGGCCGGTGGCCCGACAGGTCGATGTTCATTTCGCGCATGAGCGCGACCACCTCGGGATGTACGTGCGCCGCCGGGTGAGTGCCGGCAGAGATGGCTCGCGCCTTGGCCGGATCGGCGTGACGGTTGAACAGCGCCTCCGCGATCTGCGATCGGCCCGCGTTGTGCACGCAGGCAAACAGCACCGTGATCACGACCTGTCCGCCGAAGCGTGAAGCGGGAAGTTGGACGCCTTGCGCGCCTCGTGCAGGCGCCGCTCGTCCGTCACACTCACCGCCGTGTGCGAGAGCGCGTGTAGTCCGGCCGCGACCACCGCGGCCACGACCGGATTGGTGACCGGCGTGAGCCGGTAGTGCATCCACGTGCCGGCCCGCCGCGCCTCGACCAGCCCGGCCTTCCGCAGGTAGGCCAGGTGGCGCGATGCGGTCGGTTGCGGCACATCCAGGCTGGCGTGGATGTGGCACACGCACACCTCGCCCTCGCGCAGCAGCGCCAGAATCCGCAGACGCGTCGGGTCGGCGAGGGCCGAATAGACCTGCGTCAACAGGTCGAGGTCTTTGACCTTGGGCGCCGGTTTGGCCGAGCAGCAGGGCATTGACATATGCGCCTTGACAAATATACCACCGGTTTGTATATTCGCTCTGACGAATATGTCGGGAGGGCACTTCTTGTCGGGAGGGCACTTCTTGTCGGGAGCCGGGTGTGGTTTTGGTTGGCGGCGAAAGCGAGCGTAGGTATGAATGCGAGTGATCTTCTTCCAGTAGCAATTGTCGGCGCCGGGCCGGTGGGACTCACGGCGGCGGCCCATCTGGCCGATCGGCAGCAACCGTTTGTCGTGCTTGAAGCCGGGGCCGCGGTTGGCGCCACGGTCCGCGAGTGGGGGCACGTCACGATGTTTTCGCCGTGGCGGTATACCGCGGACAAAGTGGCGCGCCGCCTGTTGGAGTCCGCTGGCTGGCAGGCGCCGCCCGACGATGACCTGCCGACCGGCAACCAACTGGTCGATCACTACGTGGCGCCGCTCGGCCGCTTGAGCGCGATTGCGCCGCACGTGCGGCTCAATGCCCGGGTGGTCGGCATTGGCCGCAAGGATTTCGACAAGGTCAGGACCGAGGGGCGTGACCGACAGCCGTTCGAAGTGCACCTGGCCTCGGGCGAGGTGATCGAGGCGCGGGCGGTGATTGATGCCAGTGGCACCTGGAGCCGACCCAACCCGGCGGGCTCTGGCGGCCTGGCAGTGCCGGGCGAGCGCGAGCATGCCGCCCACATCGCCTACGGCATTCCTGACGTCCGCGCGACAGCGCGTGCCCGCTACGCCGGCAAGCGCGTGGTGGTCGTCGGCAGCGGACATTCCGCCTTCAACGTCATTCTGGACTTGTTGACGCTGGCCGAGCAGGCGCCGGGGACCGCGATCACCTGGGTGATGCGGCGCGAGAACCTCGACAGCGTGTGGGGGGGCGGGGCCAGCGATGCGCTTGCGGCGCGCGGCGCGCTCGGCCAGCGTGCGAAGCAGGCGGTCGAAGCGGGGCGCCTCACCGTGCTCAGTCCCTATCGGATTCGCGCCATCGATCTCGCCGACGGTGCCCTTCGCATCACCGGGGCGCACCGCGGTGCAGCCTCGACGGTGGCGGCCGACGAAGTGATTGTCTGCACAGGATTTCGGCCCGACCTCGAGATGTTGAACGAGATTCGAGTGAGTGTTGATCCGTGGCTGGAATCGAGTGCGGCGCTCGGGCCACTGATCGATCCGAACGAGCACAGTTGCGGCACGGTCCGCCCACATGGCGCGAAGGAACTGGCGCATCCCGAGAAGGACTTTTTCGTGATCGGCATGAAGAGCTACGGGCGCGCCCCGACGTTCTTGCTGGCCACCGGGTTTGAGCAGGCGCGATCGGTGGCGGCGTTTCTGGCCGGTGACCTGGCCGCGGCCGCGCGCGTCGAACTGGAACTGCCGGAAACCGGTGTGTGCAACACGAGTGCCGTGGCCGGCGCCGCCGGGTGCTGCGGCGGGCCGGCGCCCGCGGAGGTGGATGCCTGCTGCGTGAAGGATGCCGACGCCAAGGCGGCGGGGGAGAGCGGCTGCGGCTGCGGTGACCCGGCGCCGCCGCCACTCTTGCAGATTGGTTCGCGCCGGCGCGCATGACGCGCCGCGCGGTGTGGGCGGTCGGCCTGGGGCAGTGCGCCGGCTGGGGCGTTCTCTACTATGCCTTCGGCGTGCTGATTGTGCCGGTCGAGCGTGAGCTCGGCGCGCCGCGCTGGGTCGTGGTCGGCGCCTTCTCGCTGGCCTTGCTGGTGTCGGCGCTGGCGTCGCCCGAAATTGGGAAGTTCGTCGATCGCGGGAATGGCCCGTCCGTGGTCCTGGCCGGTGGCCTGGCCGCGGCGGGCCTGCTCGCGCTGTGGGCACTTGTGCCCAACCTGTACCTGTCGTACCTCATCTGGGCCGCCATCGGATTGTGCATGGCGGCTCTTCTCTACGAGCCCGTGTTTGCCATCGTCGGCAAGGCGGTAGAGCACCCTGGCGACCGTCTGCGGGCGATTGCGACCATCACGGTGTTCGGCGGATTGGCCAGCAGCGTGTTCCTGCCGCTTACCGGCGGATTGGTCGACCGCTTCGGCTGGCGCATGGCCGTGGGTGTGCTCGCGGCCGGGTTGGCATTGACGACCGCCGCCGTGCACCGGTTCGCGTTCGGCACCGAAGCACCCTCCCGACAAGCAGTGCCCTCCCGACAAGCAGCACCCTCCCGACAAGCA
>JAKFYH010000037.1 GCA_021730945.1 Acidobacteriota bacterium
CGGCGGGAACAATCCGGCGCCGTTGGTGTTCTACAGCCGCCGGATCGGACTGCAGAACGACGCCCCGGTACCCATTCTTGGCGGCGGCCGGCTGCTCGGCCGCGGCCGCGGGTTTCAGGTCGGTGCGCTGCAAATGCGCACCGAAAGCGACGCGTCGGTCGACGCTCCAGCCTCGGACTTCTCGGTCGTGCGCGTCAACCGCGACGTCTTCAGCCGCAGCCGGGTCGGCGTGATTGCCACGCGCCGCTCACCGGGAGCGGAGCTGGGGGCAGGCGACAGCTATTCCTATGGCGCCGATGCCTCGTTCAATTTCCTGACCGATCTGTCGATGACCGGTTATTTCGCCAAGACTGAGACCCCAGGCCAGACCGGCCTCGATACCAGTTATCGCGGGGCGTTCAACTGGAATGCCGATCGCACGGGTCTTCAGCTCGAGCACCTGTTTGTGGGGGACAACTTCAATCCGGAGATTGGCTTCGTGCGCCGCTCGGCTTTTCGGCGATCCTACGGGCAAGCCCGTTTCAGTCCGCGGCCCAAGGTCAGCAATGTCCGCAAGCTGACTTTCGAGGGCAGCCTCGACTATTACGAAAGCACGAGCGGCGTGGTTGAATCGCGCGAGACTCAGGGAACCGCGCGCATTGAGTTGACCACCAGCGACACGCTGGGCGTCGAGTTCACCGATGCGTTTGAATACCTGGCGACGCCGTTCGACGTGGCCCCGGGGGTCACCATTCCGGTGGGCGAATACCAGTTCCGCCAGGCCAAGGCGACTTGGTTCATGTCGGCCTCCCGCCGGCTCTCGGGGTTTGCCAGCATCAGCGCCGGCGAATTCTACGGCGGCAGGTTGCGCGAGTTGTCGTGGCGGGGGCGGGTCGAAGTGTCGCCGCAACTGTCGTTTGAACCCCAGGTGTCGCTCAATCACGTCGACACGCCGTTCGGCGTCGGCGATACCAACGTCGTCGGGTCGCGAGCTACCTACACGCTGACACCCAGAATGTTCGTCGGTGCGCTGCTCCAGTACCAGTCGTCGACCAAGTCGATGAGCGCCAACCTGCGGTTCCGCTGGGAATACCAGCCCGGCAGCGAGCTGTTCGTGGTCTACAGTGACGCTCGGGATACCGACAATACCGGCTTTCCGCCGCCGATCCTTAATCGCAGTTTCGTGGTGAAGTTCACGAAGCTGTTCCGCTTGTAACTTGCCCCGCCGTAGCCTGTGGCGAAGGCGGGCTATTCCATGCGCAGCGCCCGCACGGGGTCGAGGCGCGCGGCCCGGCGCGCCGGCAGGTAGCACGCCAGGACCGCGGTGGCGGTCAGCAACACGACGGTGACGATGTAGCTGACGGGGTCGTAGACACTCACCCCCATGAGCTGGCTGGCAAACAGCCGCGTCACCCCTAGCGCGATCAGCACACCGAGCGCCAGGCCGACGACGGCCAGCACCAGCCCCTGGCCCACGATCATCTGCCGCACCTGGCCGCTGGTGGCCCCGAGCGAAATGCGGACACCGATCTCCCGCGTTCGCAGGATGACGCTTTGCGCCATCACGCCGTAGAGGCCGAGCGCCGCCAGCAGCCCGGCGGTCGCGCCAAAGATGCCGAGCAGCGTCGCCACCATCTCAAAGACAAAGAACGAGAACGCGATGTGCTCGTCGAGCGTTTGCACGTCGAACAGCGGGAGGTTGGGATCCAGCCGCTGCAGGGTCTCGCGCACCGGTGCGATGATCGCTTCTGGCGGGCCGGCGGTACGGACGATGATGCGCATGGCCGCTCGCCATGACTGCGCCACCGGCAGATACATGAAGGACCGCGGCGATTCGCTGATGCTGCCGTACTTCGAGTCCTTGGCGACCCCAATCACCTCCAGCCAGCGGTCGCCGACTTTGACCCGGCCACCCAGGCTGCTACGTCCGGCCCAATAGCGACGGGCCATGGTCTCGTTGATCACGATGACCGGCGTGGCATCGGCATCGTCGCGCGGCGTGAAATCACGGCCTTCGACCAGCGGCATCCGCAGCGTATCGAAGTAGCCGACCCCTACGGTTGCGTAGAAGGCGCCGACTTCTTCGCCCGTGGCGGGGAGATAGCCTTCGACTTCGACGCCGCGGTCGCTGCTCTCAAGCGAGGTCAACGGCAGCCGCTGGCCCACTGCCGCCGCTTCCACACCTGGCAAGGCTCGCAGTGCCTCGGTGAGCCGCATGAACAACTGGCGGCCACCTGCTTCGTCGTATCCGGCCGGTGTGACATCGATCGCGCCGACGATGCCGTTTCTGGCCTGGAAGCCAGGATCCAGCGTCCGCGCGGCTCCGAGCGCGCGGATGAACAGGCCGGCGCTGACCAGCAATACCAGGGCGAGCGCCACCTGCACGACGATCAGGCCCTGGCGGAGGCGGCCGCGCCGCCACGGCGCGCTGTTGCCGCTCGAGCCGTCCTTCAGCGGAGAGGCCAGGTCGGCGGCCTTCGATGCCTGCAGCCCCGGGAACAGGCCGAGCATGGCGCCGACGACCAGGCTCACCGCGGTGGCAAAGGCAAGCACTTGCGTGCTGAGGCCGGCGTCGATGATCACGGGGATAGGGAGTGGCGGCAAAAAGGCGTTCAGCAGATCGCCGCTCCAGCGCGCGATGAAGGCGCCGATCACACCGGCCGCCAGCGCCAGCACGATACTCTCGGTCATCAATAGCCGCACGACTTGCAGCCGGCCGGCACCCAGTGATCGTCGCACCGCCAATTCACGCTGGCGTCCGTTGGCCCGGGCCAGGAGCAGACCGGCCATGTTGGCGCACACCAGCGCCAGCAGCAGCGCGACCAGGCCGCCCAGTACCGCCATTACCGGCAGCAGCATGCCGGTGCCACCCGACGGAGTCCGCCACAACTCGAAGAGCCGCAGGCCGCGCCCGGTGTTCTCCGCCGGGTACTCGGTGGCCAGCCGCCGCGCCACCACATCGAGCCCCGCCTGCGCCTCGGCCATCGACGCATCCGGCTTCAGGCGCACCAGGCCCTGCAACCAGCCGCTGCCACGCTGGGTCAGGCGGTCACCGGCGATGAAGCTCTTCTGCATCGCCACCGGCAGAAAGACGTCGAGGGCGATCATCGGCTGGGTCCCCTGGAACCCGCGAGCCGTGACGCCGATCACGGTGAAGTCGCGGCCGTTCAGCGTCAGCGATTCGCCGATGATGCCGGCGCGCCCGGCGAAGCGGCGTTGCCAGAATCCATGACTGAGCACCACGACCGGGTGCCCATCAGGCACGCGGTCATCGTCCGGCGTCAGCAGCCGCCCGGCCGCGGCGCCGACGCCGAGCATCGGGAACATGTTCCCTGAGACCACCTCGCCCCAGACGCGTTCGGTTCCGTCGGTCGTGCGCAAACTGAGTGCGCCCGCGCCGAAGACGGCCACATCTGCCACGCCGGGGACGGCGGCATCACGGATGTCGACGTAATTGGGATACGAGAGGCTCAGGTCGTTGCGGGTGGCGGTCGTGAAATGCAGGGCGGTGAGGGACCCGGCGTTGACAGCGCCCGGGATCGGCGTGAGCAGCGTGGCCTCGATCCAGCTGAAGATCACCGAGTTGGCGCCGATCCCGAGCGCCAGCGTCAGCACCGCGACCGCAGTAAAACCCGGACGGCCCTTCAGGGAACGGATGGCGTCGCGCAAATCGTGAATCAACATTTGCAGGTCTCCCGATCGATATCGAAGCCAGGCGGCATGCCACACCGCGCCACCGGCGCGGCCGACGATGGCCCGGGCTGTCCGGCGGCTGACGAGTTGCTTGCGTTCGAGCACGGCGCACCGATGCCAGATGTCGGCGCGCCACTGCGCGAGCCACCGTCGGCGCTCGGCGCCTGGCACCAGCCAGGCGGCGTGGTCGACAATCCACAGCGCCGTTCGCCGCGGGCGGTCAATGTTCATGCGCGGCGGCGCGCCGGCCACAAGCCGGGAATACCGAATGCCTTGAGCGACACCGGCCGCAGAGTCTTGTGCTTGGCCAGCGCTTCGGCGAGGGTACGGGCCCCGAGTCCGGTGAGGGCGAAATAGCGGCGCGCCGGCCGCTTTTCCGACTGCGCGGAACCGGCGTCTTCCCACGACGAGCGCAGCAGGCCCAGGTCTTCAAGCCGGTCGAGGGAGGGATAAACCGACCCGGCGGTCAGGCCGGTGGCGTCGACAATGTCGAAGCCGAACTGGTAGCCGGCGGCCACTGCATGTAAGACGGCGACGGTGCCAAAGCTCAGCGAGTCACTCCCCATGCAGGGCTTAGACGGGAGTGGCCTATATTGGGTTCCGATATAGGTGGGCCAGCGGGGCCGTGGCCAGCGCCTCGTAGAACTGGCAATGGCGAACGAAGCCCAGCGACTCGTAGACGCGAATGGCCGCGAGGTTGTGGGCCCGCACATTGAGACCGATCGTGGCGATGCCGGCCAGGGCCTCAACGACCGCCGCGGTGACCACGCGCCCCAATCCGCGGCCGCGGCACGCGCGCAGCGTGTAGACGTTGCCGATCGCGGCGACATCTTCATCCCGCGCCAGCAGGTGGGTGCCGGCGGCCGACACCAGGCGCGCGCCCTCGTAGACGCCAAAGAACGCGCCTTCGTCCACCATCGAGGGGAAAAAGAAATCGGGCGCCTCGCCGGTGGCGTCGCCATCGGCGTACAGCGCCTGCAGGGCCGGCACATCGGCCGGGCCCAGTCGCACGGTCTGGGCCGCCGAGAAAGGCCGATGGGTGGCAGGGTGGCCCTGCCACCCCATGCGCCACATCTGCTCGACGCGCTCAACCACAGCCAGGGTGGCGACCTCGTCCAGGGCGTCTCGCTGCACCTGCAAGTGGACCGGCCAGGTCACATGCGTGAGCGCCTCGCCGATGCTGGCCGTGCCCATGGCGAACAGGATGTTGGTGCCGAAGTCGTGCAGCACGAGTGTGAGGTCCGGGCCGAACCACTGCGTCTTGGCGAACATCGCCGGTGCCAGGTCGCCGAGCGCGTAGACGCCCCACACCGGGTCGCGGCGCAGAATCGCGCGGATCGCATTCTTGTCAGTGAGAGGAGGCATCAGGGAGGCGCTTCAAGTATAAAGGAGGCATCATGCAGTCAACACGTGTGCTCGTCGCGGCCATCGCGGCCCTGGTTTCGTTACCGGCAATGGCCCAGCAGGGCAGTCCGCGCAACGACTTGCCGCAGCCGTACACCACGACGCGAACGTGGGGGGAGTTGCCGCCCGGCGTGAAGTGGGCCGCAGTCACCGCCATCGAGCCGGCGCCCGATGGCAGCATCTACGTGGTCCATCGCTGCTTCGAGAACTCGTGCCTCAATCGGCCGGAGGCGCCGATCCTGAAATACAACGCCGACGGCAAGCTGCTGGCGAGCTTCGGCCAGGGCCAGTTGATCTTCCCGCATGGCGGAACGGTGGACCGCGACGGCAACTTGTGGATGACCGACGCCGGCAGCGCACCCGGCAAGGGACACCAGGCCATCAAGTTCAGCCCCGACGGCAAGATCCTTATGACACTTGGCAAGGCGGGCGTCAGCGGCTCGGGTCCCGACCTGTTCGACCAGCCTACCGATGTCGTGGTCGCGCCCAACGGCGATCTGTTCATCACCGACAGCCATCGCAATGGCAAGAACAACCGTGTGATGCACTTCACGAAGGACGGCAAGTTCATCAAGCAGTGGGGCCGTAAGGGACAGGGCCGCGGTGAGCTGAGTGAGCCGCACACCATGGCCATGGACTCACGCGGCCGGCTGTTTGTCGGCGATCGCGAGAACAACCGCATTGTGATCTACAACCAGAATGGCGACGTGCTGGACGAGTGGCGCCAATTCGGGCGGCCGAGCGGCATCGTGATCACGGCTGACGACACGATGTATGTCGCCGATTCAGAATCGTGGGGAACCGATACCGGCGCGCGCGAGTTGCCGGGCATCAAGAAGGGCATTCGCATCGGCAGTGCGAAAGACGGGCGCGTGACCGGGTTTATCGAAGACCAGGAGTCAACCGCGGCCGATCACGCCGGGGCCGAAGGCATCGGCGTGGACGCCCAAGGCAATGTCTACGGCGGCGTCGTGCGCCGCCGTATGCTGGAAAGGCATACCCGCAAGTGAACGCCACTTGTGGCATATCCCAGGACCTGAGGCAGGCCGCCCGGCGTCTGATCGCGACCCCGCTCTTCACGGTCTTCGCCGTGCTTTCGCTGGCGGTCGGCGTGGCTGTGACCACCGCCGGCTACTCCGTCATCAACATGCTGTTCTTCATGGACCTTGGCGTCCCGGAACCCGACCGCGCTGCCTTCGTGGTCAGGCCCGACAACGGCCAGATGCTGCGAGGGTCGCTCTCGTCGCCGGATTTCGCCGACTTGCGGGCGGTCCAGACCTCGTTTGCCCGCATCGCTGCGTCCACCGCGTTTCAAACCTCCGCCACGCTCGCCTCCACCACCGAAGTGCTTACCGCGGAGGCCGTCGACGGCGAGTACTTCGCGACCTTGCAGGTCGCAGCGGTGGCCGGACGCATGATTCAGCACGCTGATGATGAGCAGGGTGCGTCCGTGGTGGTCATCAGCGATGGGTTGTGGCATGGCCGCTTCGCATCGGATGCGGGCGTGGTCGGACGGACCATTCGGCTTGCTGGCCGGCCATATGAAGTGATTGGTGTGGCCGCTGCTGAGTTTGGCGGCGCGAATGGGAGAGTGCCCGGCACGCGGTTGTGGATACCGCTCGCGACTTACGATGCGCAGTGGCCGCCTGAGAACGAAGAGGAAATCCCGCCGCGCGAACAGCGCCGGCTGGTCGTGTTGGGGCACCTGGCCGACGGCGTGTCGGAAGCCATGGCCTCTGCGGAGTTGGCGTCCATTGGCCGCAACCTTGATGCCGCGTTTCCGCAGAAGCCGGGCCCGAACGGACGGGCGAGTGAGCGGCCGTGGCGAGTACGGACAGTGTCCGCCTACCACGAGCAGGATGACACGGCCCGCCGGGTTGGCTTCACCATGGTGTTCCTGGTCTCGTTGGTCTTGGTCGTGGCCTGCACCAACCTCGCGAACCTGATCCTGGCGCGTGGGACGAGCCGACGGCAGGAGTTGGCCGTCCGTTGCGCGCTCGGCGCCTCGCGTTGGCGGCTGGTTCGTGAGCAGTGTGTCGAAAGCGTGTTGCTGGCGGGGATGGGAGCGGTCGCCGCGTTCGCCATGTTCCAGGTTCTGCGGGTCCTGCTCGATGTGGAGTTCAACCTCCCGCTGCCCTTCGGCGGCAACTTCACCGTGGCCATCCGGCCCGCGCTCGACGTGACCGCGATTGGCATCGCGGCATCGTCATTGGTGCTCGCCCTCCTGGTCTTTGGCCTGGAGCCGGCGATTCAGCTGACCCGAACGCTCGATGTGCGCAGCGTGTTGGCAGAGGGCGCGGCCGGGGTGACGAGCGTGCGCGCCGGCCGCCAGAGGATGTTGCTGCGCTGGCAGGTCGCCATCGCCGCGGGGTTCTTCATCGTGGCCACCATGTTCGTGCGCAACACCGTCGCCCAGGCGCGCCACGACAGTGGTGTCGAGTTGGGCGGACTGGCCGTGGCCGTCTTGAACGTGCGCACGCCGGCCTGGGACGAGAATCGCGTGCGGCGAATCGTCGCGATGGTGATGGACGAAGCCCGGAGGGATCCGGCCGTGACGTCAGTGGCTGTGTCCACCGGGCTTCCGTTCGGCCTGCCGCCGGTTATGAGGTTCACGCTGTCCAGCCCTGAGGCAAGTGCCGGCGAGCGCCAGACGCTGGCGGCGACCGGCATTGCCGCCTCGCCGTCGATCTTCCAGACGCTCGGGGTGCCGATTCTCCGCGGCCGCGGATTCGACGACCGCGACCAGCCCGGCGGTCAGCCGACAGTCGTGGTCAGCGAGTTCACCGCCCGGCGCATCTTCGGCACCGCCGACGCGGTTGGCCGTCAGCTCGGCATCAGCCGCGTGGGCTTTCACGGGCGTACGGCGACGGTCATCGGGATTGCGAGAGACACCGACGTCGGTAGAATTCTGGCCGCGCCACGGGCGTTCGTGTACCTGCCGTTTACGCAGCACTACGACCCGTACCTCACGATTGGTGTCCGCGCGCGTGATGAGGTTAGCGCGGTGCGGGCCCTTCGCGAGTCGATGCGCCGTACGGATCTCGACTTGCCAGTTGATGTCTCGGGTCCTGCTCGAGAGGTGCTGTCCGGCTTCTTCGTGTTCTTGCGCGCGGCCGGGACCGGCGCCCTGACGCTTGGCGCCCTCACCCTCGCCCTCGCCATGGTCGGCCTGTTTGGCATTCAGTCGCACATCGTCGGAGGGCGGACGCGTGAAATCGGGCTGCGCATGTCGTTTGGCGCCACCGCGGGGCAGATTCAGCGGATGGTGCTGAAGGATGGCTACCGTCCCGTAGTCGAGGGCCTGATGCTCGGGCTGGCCGGCGGCCTTGCCGGTCGTGTCGTCGTGCGGTCGTACCTCGACCTCGAGGTCAACATTGTCGATCCGTGGATGATTTTTGTGGTGCCGATTCCGTTGATCGTGGCCGCCTTCTGTGCCTGTTACCTCCCGGCGCGCAGGGCCGCGGCGGTCGAGCCGACCGTGGCCTTGCGGCACATCTAAGGCGTCAGGCTCTCGAAGCTATTTCGTCGCCCAGTCATAATGAGCACGGGCTCGCTGGATCATGGCTGGGACATCTTCGGGTAACAGCAGTCGCTGTTCCACCAGCGCGACCGCTTCAAGCGCGATGCGCCCCAGATAGTCGGTCTGGCTGGCGTAGCGCTCCGCGATCGACTGCCGCCCATCCTTGGTGCGTTCACGATCGGCGCGGCTCTTGGGCAGTGGCAGGTACGAGCCAATTTCACTCGCCAGCCGATCGGGCGCGCCAATCTCAGGCCGCCGATAGTTCCAGCCCGTATGCGTGGCGAGCGGCACCGCGATTTCTGGCAACCTGATGCCCGCGCGGTCGTTGCCAGCCTCGTCCACGGCCGGGACGCGGCCAACGAACGGCTTGCCGATCGTCGGCGGCTCGATGGTGACGATGCCCTTGGGCCAATCGGGACCAAAGTCCAGCCGGTAGGTGGACATCGGTGAGCTGGGGCGTGCGTAGCCGGGAATGGTGGGCCAACCCGACGCGGCGACCGTGGTCAGCGTGCCATCGGCCAACTGCGGATACCGGCTCGCTGGCGGCGCGACTCCCTCGGCGACCCACCGATCGAGTGCGCGAAACAGCGCGCGAATCACCGGCGTGTAGACCAACGGATTCATGTCGGCGCGGCCCACGAAGTCCAGATCCGCGTACGGCGCCGGTGGGAAGGCGCCGACGATATGCGGGGCCGAGGCGATGAAATAGATGCGGCTGGTCGCCGGCGGCGGGATGTCGCGGGTGCCGGTGACATCGGTGTGCACCAGCGAGCCGGCGCGGTTGAAATACTCCGAGTCGGTCAGCACGTGGAAGAACTTCGGCACCGTGTTGCTGCGCGTGGCCCGGCGGAGCAGGCCATCGGTAACGCCGGTCTCGGGGTCGGTCTGGTCGGCGTCGGTGAACGGGAACATGTCGACCGGGTAGAGGATGTTGAAGTGCTGCAGTTGATCGCGTGACTGCTGGCCGAAGCGGTGGTTGAAGGAGCCGCGGCCGGCGCCGCCCACCTGATCGAACACGCCATCGAACACGATGCGCCCGCGTTCGTCTTCGTTGAAGCCCTCGTAGACGAAGTGCCGCAAGAAGCGGCCGGTCTGCGACACGCCCCAACCGATGGCCAGGGTAATGGCAGGCTTGCCCTGAGCGGAGTCGAAGGGCAGGGGATTGCCGTCAGCGGCGGTCGCATGCTTGAAGAAGCTGATGAGATCGCGCGTGCCGGCCAGGCCGACGCCGATCACGCGCGGGTCACGGGCGCGGTAGATCACGTCGTAGATCAACCCGGCTTCGAAGCCGCGTTCGAGCGTGACAGTACCGGGTCCGGTGAAGCGCCAGGTGCTCCGCGCGATCTCCTTCGGCGCGTCGGTCGGCAGCGATCGCATGAGCATGCGGTGTTCCGGGTTGTTCGGGTCAACCACGGGGTAGGCCAGGTGGCCGCGATCAGCAACCGAGGCAGTCGTGGCGTTGGCACCGGGGATGAAGTTGCCACGCACCCAGCCGGTGATCGCCTGGCCGTTGTCGGTGGCGATGGGAATCTCCATTCGCATGCGGCCTTCGGGCACGTCCCACTGCCATCCCATCCACAGCAGAGAGAAGCCCTGCTGCATCAACGCGCCGTTGCCGAATTCGTCAGTGGTGGTTGGATCCGTCGAGTTGGCCGCGTTTTGAAACGTGGGCAGAATGCGTTTCGTGCCGCGATTACCTGCTTCGTAGAACAACCGGCCGTTGCCCCGTGCGGGATCAACTGGCTTCAGCAGGAAGAAGTCGGCGGAGAACTCCACCAGGCCCTGCGTATTGCGCGGCGCGAGCGTCAGGTCGACGATGCCCTGGTTCTGGGGAAGTGACGGGTCGAGCGCGAAGTGGACCGTGCCGATCAGTTTTTCATAGGGCCCCGCCGCCCCGAAGGGCTTGCCGGCCAGGACCGTCTCGCGGCGGTCGATCTGAAGGCGTGTGACGCCTGCCTCAGCCGCGCCGATCGTCAGCTGGGTGAGGACAACCACGGCGAGCAGGCGCTTGATCATGCGGCACTATAACCCCAGCCAGTTCCTCAGCGCATCCTCAACCGCATGCGATGTGGACTCGTCACAGCGCCCGACGGCGCGAACGATGCTGGCGCGCGGCACGCTCACGATCTTGTCCACCATCACCTGTGAGGCCGCCTTCAGGCCAGTGCGTTCACCGGGGGGCAGATTGATCCGGAAGAGCGGCGCATCGATGCAAGCCGTAGTGATCGGGCAGATGGTCACGCTGGCGTGCGTCGGATTGAACGAGTCGGCCTGCACCACGAGCGCCGGGCGCGGCTTGCCAACGTAGGCGCCACGGGCCGCGACCACCACGACGGCACCCCGGGCTATTGCCACCCGCGGGGATCCCCGGCGTGCTCGATGAAGTCCAGGGTCTCGCGATCGGCATCCTGCGCGCTGGCCAGCAACGACTGACGACGCGCTTCCGCGTGCGGATCGATGACGGGACCCGCGAGGTGGGCTTCGAGGATCGCGCGAGCCATCTCGCTCCGGCTGCGCCGCGACCGGCGGGCTTCCCGGGCCAGTCGGCGCTCCAGCTCACGAGTCAGCCGAACGGTAACGACGGCGGAGACGTTGGTGGAATCCGGCATGTATACAGTATACACAACGACCCGAGCCGCTGCAGCGACCGCTCGGCGGCAAGCTCGCGCGGGCGGTCACCTCAGGTGCGCGGATCGGCGCACATGTCGCACACGCGGTTCACCGAATCGAAGCCCAGCATCTCGACTCGCGGCGTCAGGTAGCCGTCCTTCACCGGCTCGACGCGCAACAGGTCGGTGCTCAGGTACTTCTTGTTGCTGTCGCACAGGACCGTGACCACGACGGCGCTGGGCCCGAGCTCGCGCTGGACCTTGAGCGCGCCAATGACGTTGGCGCCAGACGAGATGCCGACCGCCAGCCCACGTTGCGCCAGCAACTGCGCCATCAAGATCGCATCGCCGTCGTTGGCCTGGACGATGCTGTCCAGTTCGTTGAAGTGGATGATCGGCGGAACGAACTCGTCGGAGATGCCCTGGATGCGATGATGGCCCACCTTGTGACCGGTCGACATTGTCGGCGACTCCGCCGGCTCTAGTGGATGGACGCGCACCGACGGGTGGCGGGACCTCAGGAAGCGACCCACGCCCATGACGGTGCCGCCGGTTCCCACGCCGGCGACGAACGCATCGGGGCGCAGCCCTTGCCCCTGCAGTTGCAGCCAGATCTCCGGCCCCGTGCCGGTGAAGTGAGCGTCGATGTTGGCGTCGTTGGAAAACTGGTGCGGCAGGAACGTGCGCGGGACGGCATCCCTCATGGCATCGGCGCGGGCGATCGACCCGAGAAAACCGCCATCGGCCTTGCTCACCAGCACCACCGATGCGCCGAAGCTCGAGATCAGTGAAATGCGTTCCGTGCTCATCCAGTCGGGCATGAACACCGTGACCGGATGGCCAAGCGCCCGGCCGATCGCGGCAAACGAGATCCCGGTGTTACCACTGGTGGCCTCGGCGATCGGATCGCCCGGCCTGACTTGCCCGCTCTCGTACGCCCGCTGCAGGATATGCAGCGCCATGCGGTCCTTGATGCTGCCGGTCAGGTTGAGGGGTTCGTACTTGGCGTAGATGGTGCGCGGTTCGCCGTCGACCCGCAGGGCGATGGCAAGAAGGGGCGTGTTGCCAACGAGCCGCCGCATCGAGTGGATGCGGCGGCTGACGTCGGTCATGTTTACTTCGTTCCGCCCTTGGCGGCGATGGCCTTGTTGATCGCCTCGACGGTCTTGGTGGCGCGGAACTCGACGATCTGCTTGGCCTGGGCGGTCGCCTTGGCCTTGTCAGCAATCGAGTGGCCGTTGATGGTGGCCTTGCCGGCCTTGACGCGCGCATCGTAGCGCACCGAGTTGGGATCATCGATGAACATGTTGAGCGTGATGATCGGGTCGTCGTGCATGTTGTCCGACTTGCCCTCGGGAATGCCCTTGTCCTGCATGAACTTCGAGACGCTGGCGTAGTCGTAATACTCGGGGATGTGCAGCGCCAGCGCCTTGCCGGCCCACTTGGTGGTGAGCGCCTCGGCGACCGCCTTCTGGCCGCCCTGGTTGCCGCCGCTGTCGCCGATGAAGATCACGTTCTTGAAGCCGTGCGCCTGCAGGCTTTCAGCGGCGTCGGTCAGCACCGCGCGGAAGGTCTCCTCACGCATCGTCATGGTGCCGGGCGAGGTCATGTGGCCGGTCTTGGGCTCGATGCCGCCTTCGGGCACCAGCTTGATGATCGGCGCGCACAAGGCGTTGCCCATCTTGCGGGCGATGGCTTCGCAGTTGGCGTGCAGCACGTAGTTGTGCTTGCCGGTGACCAGCCACGGCCCATTGGGCTCCATGCCGCCGGTGGAGATGATGATGTTAGTCTTGCCGGCCTTGAGCGCGTCGCGGACGTCGATCCAGGTCATCTCTTCCAGCCACACCGAGTTGGTCGGCGGGAGCGGATTGGCCACGTCGTTGCAGTTATAGGGATTCTCGCGGCAGTCGCCGCCGCCCATTGACCGTGGATCCGGAGCGGGGCGCTGGCGCTGCTGGCCGGCCGGTGCGCCGGCCGCGCCCGGCTGCTGGGCCCCGGCGGTGGCGGCTGCGATGACAACGAAGCTCAAGGCGGCAATCGCAATTCTCTTCATAGGCCCTCAGTTTTGAAAAACTCGAAACTCTAAACTGAAACTTTCAACTGTCAACTGTCAACGTTCAACTTTTCCCTTAGAGCCCGGCCTTGATCCGGAACGTGCCGTCTTCCATGCGCTCGCGGTACTTGCCGTGGCACGCGGCGCACGTGCCGCCGAGCGGCGTGACCGAGGTCTTGGCCGCGTCAATGTTGCCCAGGCCGAGGTTAATCAGGATCGCATCGGCGTGCTTCTTGCCGTCGGCCGCCCAGTTGGTTGCCTCGGTGTTGCCCTTGGCCTTCCAGAACGCCTCGGTTTCGGTGAACGCCGCCTTCAGGATATTCGCCTGTTCCTTGCTGAGGTTCATGTCCTTGCCGTCGAGCGCCTTGCGCAGCGCCGCTTGAGCGGGCGGCAGCTTGGTCATAATCTTCTGCAGCGACAGTTCCTCGGCCGACATCGGCGGAATCGGCAGCTTGGCAATGTCAATTCCTGCCGTGTTGATCACCGCCGTGGCCAGCACCACCGGCTTGCCCTTGAACTTCGCCTGGTCCTCGGCCGACAGGTCGAGGGTGTAGCCCTTGAGCTTGGTGGCGACCTCGGCCGGGTCGAATTTGATCAACTGGCCGATGACGGTGACGTAGCCGTTGGCGTCGGCCGGCTTCTGCAGCGTCGGCGCCAGCACCAGGACATCCTTGCCCGTCGACTTGGTCTTGTCCTGATCGACCGAGAACGACGTCTTGGTGAGGTTGGCTTCGACGGCGCCGGTCAGCGTCACATACTCACCGACGTAGGAATCAGGATTGGCCGCCACCGAACTGGCGGCAACGGGCACCAGCGGCTTGGGCGGGGTATTGGCCGCCGGCGGTGGCGCCTGGCCGCCTTGCTCGGCGGTGATCGCCGTATATGAAGTGAGAAACGCGGCCAGCGCAACGCCGGCAACCGTAATCGTGGACTTGGTCGATCGCTTCATGTTCTGAACTCCTGGCGATTCCCAGGCATCATCCTGCCGGGGTCTCGAACCGCCACATTGTAACGCAGACGCAGATGAGACGAGGGTACCGGTCGCAGGCTTCGTCTTTGTTTGTAATCGGGGCCGCAGATGAACACACCAGGGCCACAGATGACGCAGATTACGCAGACATCCCCAGGGCCACAGATGACGCAGATGACGCAGATGACGCAGACATCCCCAGGGCCACAGATGACGCAGATGACGCAGAATCTCTGACCAGTGGAATTTGACTTGCGCTCAGGTCGGCGAGTGCATGTCGGTGGAGTTTGTGCTGTATCCGTGTCGCGTGCCTCGTGTGTGTAGCTCCTCTTGTCCGCACTTAATCTGCGTAATCTGCGTCATCTGTGGCCCTGGTAGGTCTGCGTAGTCTGCGTCATCTGTGGCCCTGGTAGGTCTGCGTCATCTGCGTCATCTGTGGCCCTGGGGATGTCTGCGTCATCGGCGTTATCTGCGGCCCCGTTGATCGATCGGCGGCTACGTGGTGTACCCTCTGAGTTCCTTGGAGGGCCACCCGTTGACCAGATCATCTTTGTGCCTCGTTCTTCTGTTCATCTCCGCGCCATCGGTGTCGGCGCAAACGCCGGCGGCGGCACCGCAGCCGCGCGTCGCCTCGGTCAACAGTCAGCCGCGCGTGGATGTCAGCGCCATGCCGCGTCCCATCGACATGCACGACAGCGTCTGGATCGAAGACCTGACGATGCTGGAAGTGCGCGACCTGCTGAAGGCCGGCAAGACTACCGCGTTGGTGCTGGTCGGTGGTATCGAGGAAAACGGGCCTTACCTGACCACCGGCAAGCACAACAACGTGCTGAAGGGCACTGGCGAGTCGATCGCCCGTGCGCTGGGCAATGCCCTGGTGGCGCCGATCGTCACCCTGGAGCCAGGCAACCCGTTGCGGCCCAACCTGTCGCCCGGCACCATCGTGCTGTCGCAGGCCACCTATCGCGCGGTGTTGACTGACATGGCCAACAGCCTGCGCAGCCAGGGCTTCACCGACATCGTGATGCTCGGCGACAGTGGCGGCAACCTCAACGGCATGAAGGAGGTGGCCAGCACGCTCAACGGCGAGTGGAAAGGGAAGGGGACCGTGCACTTCATTCCCGAGTACTACAACTACGGCGATGTCGAGCAGTTCCAGGAGCAGGTGCTGGGCATTCACGAGAAGCTCGAGGGCTACCACGACGATTACTACATCTCCGCGATGATTGCGACGGTCAGCACCGACGGCATCCGCATGCCCGAGCGGGTCAAGGCCGGCAACTTCGTGATCAATGGCGTGCCGCTCGCGCCGATTGAGAAGACGATCGCGAACGGCAGGAAGATGATTGCCTTCCGCACCGAGGCGACCGTGGCGGCCATCAAGAAGTCGATGGCCCAGTCACGAACCGCGCCATGACCCGCCGGCGCGCGGTGTTGGCGGCGTGGCTGCTGGCCGCGGGCGTGGGGCTCGCGCAAGGGACCCTGCCCAAGTCCACCGGCTACGTGAATGATTTCGCGGCGATCCTCGATCCGCAGACCCGCGCGGCACTGGAGCAGCGGCTCAAGCAGGTCGAGACCCGGACCTCGTCTGAGATCGCCGTCGCCACGGTGACGTCGCTCGACGGCATGTCGATCGAGGAGTATGCCAACCGCCTGTTCAAGGCGTGGGGCGTCGGCCAGGAGAAGACCGACAACGGCGTCTTGATCCTGGTGGCGCCCAACGATCGCGAGATGCGCATCGAGGTGGGCTACGGCCTGGAAGGCGTGCTGCCCGACGGCCTGGCCGGCGAGATCCGCGACGCGCAGTTCCTGCCTCGCTTCCGCGACAACGACTACGCGGCGGGCATTCGCGACGGCGTCGGCCGCATCGCCGACATCGTCGAGAAGAACCAGGTGCTGACGCCGGAAGAACTGGCGCGCTTCAACCAATCGAATGACGCGCCGGTGTTCGTGCTGATTCCGTTCCTGGGAATCTTCGTCGCCATCGGCGCCTTCATGGTGGGACTCGGCCTGCGCACGAAGGCGGCGTTCCCCATCCTGTTTGGCGGCCTCTTCTCGGGGTTGCCGCTTCTCATGGCCTTCCTGGTGATGTTCACGCTGGCGCTCATGACGCTGGTGCCGTTCTGGCTGGTGATGGCCGTGATGGGCTATCGCCTGGGCGGCCGGCCCAAGTGGCGCGACTCCTTCCGCTCCGGGAAGGGCGGGGGTGGCAGCGGCTGGGTCATGGGCGGCGGTTCCGGCGGATCGAGTTCCGGCGGTTCGTCTGGCGGCAGCAGCTTCGGCGGCGGCTCGTCCGGCGGTGGCGGTGCCAGCGGCCGATGGTAGCAGCGTCGCTCCACGGCCGGCCGGTCAGCCGGCTGGTGCTGTGCGCCGGCGCGCTGCTCACGCTGGCGTGCGGACGCGAGCAGCGCTATGTGAACGACCAGCTGCTGGCGTTGCCGGATGTGGCCGGCGTTGAGCTCGGCTGTGCCGATGCCGATTCGGCCGGCGATCGCGGCGTCTGCGCGACGGTGGTGACGACGGAAGGCGTGGTCTTGCGCTTTTCGAATCTGGGCTACCAGTCATTTGGCCCGGTCACGTCGCGGGTGCGCCTGTCCGCTGCCGGCCGCTTCGCCCCGGTGGTGGCTACCTGCGCCTCGCAAGCCAACTACGCCGACATCGATCGGTCGGGACTCTTCGGCCATCACTTTGCGCCCCCGATTGACGGCGTCGTCGACGCCATCCGGCACCGGCGGGATGTGGTCAAGGAGTTGGAGTTCTGGCCGCAGTGTCCGCAGTTCTGGGAATTGTCCGAGGAGCCTGCGCGGGTGTACCGCTACTGCGCGCACGCGGTCGACGCCGCGGCAGTCGTGCTGCCACCGTGCGCTCAGTCGCTGGACAGCGCCAGGTAGAGCAGTACTGGCGCAATCACCACGCACGCCGCTGCGGCAATCGCGGCGACCAGGCTGTGGCGCAGGACACCGGCCAGCACGCCGGCAACTTCACGGTCGATCAGCAGCGGCATGACGGCGCTGCGGACCCACCCTGCACCCTCGACAGCGACCGGCCACGCGCTGCCGGCCACCGCCAGCATGATGCCGAGCGTGATGGCGGCCGTGACCGCATGCAGCCAGGTCATGGGCCGGGTCGCCGCCTGCGCCGACTCAAGCCGCGCGCGCACCGCCGATCGCCACCACACCTGTCCGGCCACCGGCACCTGCACGTCGCGGCCCGAGCGGTTGTGATCCAGGCGCAGCACCATGGCCACTTCCACGACTTCGCCGCACACCGCACACTGAGCCGCGTGCGAGACCAGGGTGTCGTCGGCGTTAGGCCACGTGCCGGCCAGGACGGCGTCGAGTACCCGCGCTTCATGGACGCATTCGAGACTGTTCACCAGGGGCCTCCCGGATTCCTGAGAATGACTGCCAGCCGATGCCGGGCGCGAAACAGCATGGCCTTGAGGCTGGCCGTCTTGACTCCGAGCGCACCGGCGATTTCTTCGTGCGACCAGCCTTGCGCGTAGGCCAGCCACAACAAGCTGCGTTCGCGGGGCTTGAGATGCGCCATGGCCCGTGACAAGTCGATGCGGGCCGCTGACCGTTCGGCCGAATGGGTGCCGGCCGGCGCCGCCATCGCTTCCTGCACCGCCGGCGAGGCGGCGATCTCGACGCGCGGCCGCCGCCGGTGGTCGCGCACCAGATTGGTGGCGATGCGGAACAGGTAGTGGCGTCGGTGGTCGTCGGTCTCGAAGGCGGCGTTCGACCGCAGGAACTTGTAGTAGGTCTCCTGCAGCAGGTCATCAGCCAGGAGGTCGTCGCCAGTCACGCGCCCCAGATAAAGCCGGAGGGGGCGCGCCGTCAGTTCGTAGAACACACGGAACGCCTCTTCGGTCATCTGGAACGTCCGCTCGGCTTCGTCAAAAGCGCCGATCCGTTCCATGTCGGTGAGCGTGAGATCACGCATTGCCTGAACTCAGGTCGGGGTTGGCCTCGGCCTTCGGGAAGAGGCCAAGGCGCGCGGAGACGAGATACGCCACCAGGGAAGCCAGCATGAAGCCGGTGCCGAGCGACAGGAGGATCACGCCGATCACTGCGAACGCCGGTTGGGCATCGACGGTCACCGAGGCGGCGGCCAGGCGGAAGCCACCGCCGAGTGTCGCGAGCACGACGCCGGCCATCACCGCCCAGATGATCGGCCCGACCGGGGCGCCCAGGCGCGGGGCATCCGACTCGGGCGGCAGCGGAGCGGCCTCGAGGAAGCGCCGGCCGGCCGGACTCTGCACATATGCCATCAGCTCGTCGTTGCTGGTCAGGCGATCCATCAACTTCACGTGGACCTCGGTTTGGACCTTGGATTGGCGCAACCACTTACGGTGTTGCATGACCGAGCGCACCAACCAGGCGACGACACCGATAAACATGCCCACCGCCAGGAATGCCGCCAGCCCTCCCATCAAGCCCTCGAGCGCCTCCATCTCCGGCGCCATCGGCTGGCGCCGTTGGGCGTAGTCGTAGCTGCCAAAGAAGTAGGTCGGGTTGCGGACGACCTCGGGATGCTGCTGCAGGAACGCCACCAACTGCGGATACGGCGCGATGTAGTCGGCATGGGTGAGCAGGCTGTTGTCGCGCCGCAGCACTTCACCGACGACGGGTGGAAACTGGCGCAGCAGTTCCTGTAATTGTTCGCGCGTTGTGTCGGCGTCAACCGGCGCCTGGTAGATCGGCGTGGTGGCGCCCGGCGCCGCGGGTGCGGCCGGTGGCGCCGGCTGCGCCGCCAGGACGGTGGTCGCCAGCAAGGTGATGCCGAGAGTGGCAAGAACGCGTTGATTCATACCCTCTAATACGGATGGCCGTGCCAAAGGTTAACAGCATGGTGTGCCAATGCGCCTCGGTGTCCTCGGTGGCGAACACTTCTACGCAGCGATAAGATTGGGCGATGCCCCTGCCGGCGGACACCCACATTGGTTCGGTCAGCCTGCGGGTCACGGACCTCGAACGGTCGGTGTCCTTCTACCGCGACATCCTCGGCTTTCAGGAAATTTCTCGCGACGGCCGGACCTCGTGCCTGTCCGCCAACGGCGCCGATGCGCTGGTCGAGCTGCATGGCCAGCCCGGCGCGGTGGCGCGGCCACGCCGGAGCGCGGGGCTGTTTCACTTCGCCATTCTTGTGCCGTCGCGTGCGGCGCTGGGGCGATCGTTACGCCGGCTGGTGGACCGGCAGTGGCCCCTGTCCGGCGCGGCCGATCACCTGGTCAGCGAAGCCCTCTATCTCAACGACCCCGACGGACTTGGAATTGAGATCTATCGCGACCGGCCACGCGAGGGTTGGCGGCAGGCCAATGGTGAATTGGCCATGGCGACCGACCCCCTCGACTTGCCGAACGTGGCGGCCGAAGCCGGAGCGGAGTTGCCCTGGGCCGGCCTGGAATCGGCGACCGTGATTGGCCACATGCATCTGAACGTGGCCCGGCTCGAGGACGGGGAAGCGCTGTACTGCGGCGATATCGGTTTTGAGCCCACGGTGCGCGGCTATCCCGGCGCGCTGTTCGTGGCGGCCGGCGGCTATCACCATCACCTGGGCATGAACACCTGGCTGGGCGCCGGTGTGCCGCCGCCGCCCGACGATGCGGTCGGGCTGCGCGCGTTCAGCATTCACGGCCGCGGCATCGTGGGGCGCGAAGTGCTCGATCCAGCCACGGGCACCCTCGTGCGACTGGTCGGAGACTGAGGCCGATGGGGATGGTGGTCGCGGCGCTGCTGATGGTGTTGGCCCAGGATACCGGTCGCGACGTGGAACGCGTGGCGATGGACGGCTGGGTGGCGGCGCGCGCGCTGGCGCCACGCGGCGGCGCGCTCGAACTGCTGGGCCCCGTGAACGAGCATCTCAAGACGCTCGATCGCCTGCCGGGACCAGCGGCCCGATACGCCGAGGTGGCCATCCGCGCCGCCGTCAGCGCGGCACAAGACGAGCGCGGCGAATTGGACGTGTTTCTCGCGCATGCGCGCGACCTGTCAGCCACCATGGCGCTGGCGGGCGCGGCGGCCCAGTGGCCCGTGCCGATCGACGAGCTGGAGGGCGAGTTGTGGCTCGAGGTCGACCGCTACGCCGACGCGCGCGACGCCTTTCGCCGCGCCACCCGGCTGCGCCCCACCCCCAATGCCCTGGTCGGCCTCGCACGGGCCAGCGATCGGCTCGGCGACCTGGTCGGTGCCTGCGCGGCCTACACCCAGGCCGCCTCGGCAGCCGGCCTGCCGGCAGCGGTCGCGATTGAGATTTCGTTGTACGCCCTGAAGTGCCGGCGGTGAGCAATGGCGGAGCATCGGTGACTGGCGCCTATCGCCCGGAGGTGATCGAGGAACTGGCGCGGCACGGGTTGGTGCCGCGCGCCGGCACTACGCCTGAGCGGTTGCGCGAGCAGGTCAACGACCTCTACCGGTTCGAGATCCGCAAGCTGCGCGACCGCTGCCGCGCCGGAGAATTCAGCACGCGTGAACTGCCGGGCCGGGTGGTCGAGCTGCGCCGGCGCTACCTGTTGTTGTCGATCCCCATCGCTCAGTGGGTCGTGCTACCTTAAACCTCACGATGAGTCGGATGACACGCTTGGTCCATCCCCTCGTTCGTGACACCCGCGGAGGTCCGCTGCGGCAGGCCTCGTGGGACGAAGCGCTGGAGCGCGCGGCCACCGGGTTAGACGCCGTGCGGCAGACGCAGGGCGGCCAGGCGTTTGGCCTCTTCAGCTGCTCGAAGAGCACGAACGAGATGAATTACGCGGCGCAGAAGTTCGCGCGCGTGGTGATGGGCTCGAACAATCTCGACAGCTGCAACCGCACTTGACATGCCCCGAGCGTCGCCGGTCTGGCGGCGGTATTCGGCATGGGGGGTGGGACCAGCTCGTATCGGGAGATTGAAGAGACGGACTGCATTCTGCTCTGGGGCTCGAACGCCAGGGAGACGCACCCGATCTTCTTTCACCACCTGCTCGCGGGGCTGAAGCGAGGGGCGAAGCTCTATGCGATCGACCCGCGCCGCACCGCCTCGGCCCAGTGGGCCGACCTGTGGGCCGGCCTCGATGTCGGCACCGACATCGCGCTATCGAACACCATGGCTCGCGAAATCATCCACGCCGGCCTGGTCAACCGCGAGTTCATTGAACACGCCACCAGCGGTTTCGACACCTATGCGGCGATGGTCGAGCCCTGGACCCTCGAGCGCGGCGAGGCGGAAACCCGGGTGCCCGCGGCGGTCATCCGCGAGATGGCGCACGCCTACGCCACCGCCAAGCGGGCCATCATCTGCTGGACGCTCGGCATCACCGAGCACCATACCGCCGTCCATAACGTGATGGCGCTCATCAACCTGTCGCTCTTGACCGGTCACGTCGGCCGCTGGGGCTCCGGGCTCAACCCGCTGCGCGGCCAGAACAATGTCCAGGGCGGCGGCGACATGGGCGCGCTGCCCGATCGATTGCCCGGGTTCCAGCATGTCGAGAACGAGGCGGTGCGGGCGAAGTTCGATCGCTTCTACGGCGTCGCCGTGCCGCCAAAGAAGGGCTGGCACCTGTCAGCCATGTTCGACGCGATGGAGCGCGGAGACCTGCGCGCGCTGTATGTGATTGGCGAGAACCCGCTGCAGTCGGAGGCCGATCAGCACCGGGCCACCCGGTTGCTCGAATCGCTCGACCTGCTGGTCGTCCAGGACATCTTCCTCACCGAGACCGCGCAGCGCGCCGACATCGTGTTCCCGGCGGCCGCCGGCGCCTTTGAATCGGAAGGCACCGTTACCAACAGCGAACGGCGCGTGCAGCGCGTGCGCAAGACCCTCAATCCACCGGGCGAAGCGCGCGAGGACCTGGCCATTATTTGCGACCTGGCCGGCCGGATGGGGCACCCGTGGGCCGCCGATGCCGAAGCGATCTGGAACGAAGTGCGGCAACTCTCGCCGGCGCACGCCGGCATGAGTTACGCGCGACTCGAGCAACTCTCCGGACTGCAGTGGCCGTGCTACGACGAGCAGCACCCCGGCGAGGTCTTCCTGCACGGCCGGCTGTGGGAGCGGCCCGTGCGCGGGCCGCGGGCGCCGTTCTCCCTGGTCAAACACGCGCTGCCGCTGGATCACCTGGACGACCAGTTTCCACTGCGCCTCACCACCGGGCGGCGCCTGGCCGAATACAACACCGGCGTCCAGACCGGATCCTATGCCTCGCCGACGCGGCGCGGCGAAACCATCGACGTGTCGCCGGAAGATGCCGCCCGCATGGGCCTGGTGGAGGGGCAGTCGGTGCGCGTCACCTCGCGGCGCGGCGCCGTCGTCGCGCCGGTGCATATCGATCCGTCCCTGAGGCCGGGTCTTACCTTCATGACCTTCCACTTCCCGGATGACGTGGCTACCAACCTGTTGACCAGCGATGCCACCGACCCGCTGGTCGGAACCGCGGAGTTCAAGGCCACAGCCATACGGATTGAGACGGGAGACGGGACTCCCGCCTCCCGGCACTAGCAATGGATCTGCACATTGTCGGCGCCGAGGCGAACGCGGCTGAACGCGAGGCCGTGGATCAACTGTTGGGACCGCCGTCCACGGGATGGCACGGTGCCAGCCGCGACATCGAGCGCGACGGCCGTTCGGCGGCGGGCGGACGGCGGGTGTCCGGCGGTCGCGACCAACTGTTGCCGGCGTTGCACGCCGTCCAGGACGCCATGGGCTGGGTCAGTCATGGCGCCCTGAACTACATCTGCGCGCGGCTGTCGGTGCCGCCCGCCGAGGCGTGGGGCGTGGTCACCTTCTATCACCTGCTGGCGACCGCGCCGCGGCCGGCGGCCGTCGCGCACGTCTGCGACGACATCGCATGCCGGTTACACGGCGCCGAATCGTTGTGCGCCGACCTCGAGGCGCGCCTGGGGCACGCCGTGCATCGGTCACCGTGCCTGGGCCAGTGCGATCGCGGTTCGGCGGCCCTCATCACCAGGGCCGGGCCCGAGCCCGAGCGCTTCGTGATCGCACCGGCGACCGCCGGTGCCATCGTCGATGCGCTTTCGACGGATGCCCGCCCCGAATCCACGGCCCAACCGGTGGTCGATGCCGCGGCGGCCGGCGACAAGGGCGCGCGCATCGTCCGCCGCATCAACGTGGCCGATCCGTGCAGCCTCGACAGTTACCGTCACCACGGCGGGTATGCCGTGCTGAACAAGGCCATCGCCATCGGCGCGGCCGCCGTCATCGCCGAGGTGTCGGCGGCCAAGCTGCTCGGCCGCGGTGGCGCCGCCTTTCCGACCGGCCGCAAGTGGCAGGCCGTGGCCGAAGCGCCGGCGCAGCCGCACTACGTGGTGTGCAATGCCGATGAGTCCGAGCCCGGCACGTTCAAGGACCGCGTATTGATGGAGCAGGATCCATTCGCGGTGGTCGAGGCCATGACCATCTGCGGCCTGGCGACCGGCAGCGCGCATGGGTTTCTCTATGTCAGGGGCGAGTATCCCGAGGCCGAGCGGGCGATGGCGTCGGCCATCGCACAGGCGCGGGCGGCCGGCCTGCTAGGGCCCAGCGTGGCGGCGTCGGGCTTCGCCTTTGACATCGAGATCCGGCGCGGCGGCGGCGCCTACATCTGCGGCGAAGAGACCGCGTTGTTTAATTCGATTGAGGGCAAGCGTGGTGAGCCGCGCTCGAAGCCCCCGTTCCCCGCGCAAGTCGGCGTGTTCGGCCAGCCGACCGTGGTGAACAACGTGGAGACGCTGGTCAACGTGCTGGATCTGCTGGATGAGGGCGGCGCCGCCTGGGCGAAGACCGGCACGGCCGGGTCGAGCGGCACGCGATTATTCTGTCTGTCGGGCCACGTCGCCGTCCCTGGCTTGTACGAAATTGAATGCGGCCGGACGCTGCGGCAGGCCATTGCCCTGGCCGGCGGACTTCCCGCCGGGCGCGCCCTGCAAGCGGTCCTGCTCGGCGGGGCCGCAGGCACATTCGTGGGCCCGGATGCGCTCGACATGCCGTTGTCGTTCGAGGGCGCCCGGGCCGCCAACGCGACGCTGGGCTCCGGCGTGATCATGGTGTTCGACGACACCGCCAACCTGCACGACACGCTCGCGCGCATCGCCCAGTTCTTCCGCGACGAGTCGTGCGGCCAGTGCGTCCCCTGCCGCGTCGGGACCGTCCGCCAGGCCGAACTGCTGCACGTGCGATCTGCGTCATCTGTGTCATCTGCGGCCCCGGCTTCGTCTGCGTCATCTGTGTCATCTGCGGCCCTGGCTTCGTCTGCGCAATCTGTGTCATCTGCGGCCCTGGCCGAGTCTGCGTCATCTGTGTCATCTGCGGCCCTGGCCGAGTCATCGGTGTTGCTATCTGAGTTGGGCCTGGCCATGAAGGATGCGTCGATCTGCGGCCTCGGCCAGACCGCTGCATCGGCCATCGAATCGGCGTTTGCCAACATCGCATCGTTGAAGGGCAGCGAGCCATCATGAGCCACGACGACATCGCGTTCCATTTGCCGCCGGCTCCGCGCGACATTCCGGCAGCGCCGGCCGGGCCGGCCCCGACGATGGTGCCGTTGACCATTGATGGCCGGGCGGTGGAGGTGCCGTCAGGTGCGACCTTGATCGACGCCTGCGCCGCGCTCGACATCACGGTGCCCACCCTCTGCTACCTCAAGACCCTCACGCCGGTGAACGCCTGCCGCATGTGCGTGGTCGAAGTCGAGGGCGCTCGCGTGCTCGCGCCGGCCTGCTCGCGCCAAGTCGAGCCCGGCATGGTGGTAAAGACCCGCTCCCCGCGCGTCAACCTCTCCCGCAAGATGGTCCTGGAGTTGCTGGGCTCGTCGGTCGACCTGAGCACCGCACCCGGCCTGGCCGAGATGATGGCGGAGTACGACGCCCGCCCGGAGCGATTCCACCAGTCCCTGACCTCTGCGCCATCGGTGTCATCTGCGGCCCTGGCGTCCGAGTCTGCGTCATCTGCGTCATCTGCGGCCCTGGGTGAGTCTGCGTCATCTGCGGCCCTGGGTGACTCTGCGTCATCTGCGTCATCTGTGGCCCTGGGTGACTCTGCGTCATCTGCGTCATCTGTGGCCCTGGCTTCGTCCGCGTCATCTGCGTCCCTGGCCGCCGGATCTGTGTCGGTGGCATCTGTGGCCCAACCGGTCAAGGTCGACAACGACCTCTACGTCCGCGACTACGGCAAATGCATTCTGTGTTACAAGTGCGTCGAAGCCTGCGGCACCGACGCGCAGCACACCTTCGCCATCGCCGTCGCCGGCCGCGGATTCAATGCGCACATCTCGACCGAGCTGGACGTGCCGCTGCCGGATTCGGCCTGCGTGTACTGCGGCAATTGCATTGCGGTGTGCCCGACCGGCGCGTTGATGGCTACGCCGGAGTTCGAGCTCAGGAAGGCGGGGGAGTGGCGGCCCGAGACCCAGGCCGTGACCGATACCATCTGTCCATACTGTGGCGTCGGCTGCACGCTCACCGTGCATGTGCAGGATCAGCAGATTGTGAAGGTGACGTCGCCGTTCGACAACGACGTCACCCGCGGCAATTTGTGTGTCAAGGGCCGGTTCGGTTTCGAGTACGTCAACCGCACCTAGCGAGTGCGCCGGCGGCCGGACCCGGCCGAATCGCGACGGCCTACTTCACGGCGAAGCAGTAGAGCAGCCCGGCGCCGCCGGTGGCGACCAGGTTGTCCTGGCTGCAGCCCTTGCTGGCGTGGGTCGAGTTCCACGAGCTGTTGCCGCCGCCCTGCTTGTCGCTGTGGCCGACCTGCGCCGAACCGGCGTTGTTGCTCGTCCAGTTGTTGCAGGTATGGTCGGCGGTGTCGGTGAAGGCGCGGCCGTCGGCGGTTGAGCCGGTGAGGATGTCGTGAACGTTCGGCTTGTCGCCGACGCCGTTCACCATTTCGCCCTTCTCGGTGAGCGCCAGCTGCTTGCCCAGCGGATTGCCGATGCGCGCCTGCTCGATGGTGTCGCCGTGCAGCACGCCGAGGTTGGCGGAAATCACCTGGCCACGGAAGTTGTGCCACGGGCCGCTGCCGATGCGGTCGCGGGCGCTGACCGCATTGGGACCCTGCGTGCTGAGGTAGGCTCGCCACACCGCGCCGCCCTGTCCGGCGGTCGCGGCCAGTGCCTGGCAATGCGCATCCGCGCCGGCCAGCCCGCCGAGGTTGGCGCCGTCGCCCTTGCCGACGCTGGTCACGAAGAACGACATCGGCTGTCGCGCCGCCGCCGGCTGACCGCCGGCCGGTGCGGCGGGCTGTTGCGCAAATGCCACCAGCGAACCGGTCACCATGACCACTGCCACCCCCGCACCGAAGAAACGTCCAGTCTTCATGCTTACTCCTCCTGCAAGGCCGCGGCGATCTGGCCCGATGCCAGCCGAGCGGCGCCGCTCATTCTATCGTGGCCGAGGGGGCCGGCGAGTTGCCGATCCAGGCCAGCCCAGCCGTGGGCATCGGCGGCCGTCATGGAGTGTTTCCGAGCGGGCGCCGGCGGCGAACAGGAACCAACAAAGCAACAGGAGGGGGAGGAGATCAGCAGAAATCTCTTACGGCCGGATCGTGACCGGCTGGAACGCGTCGAGCATTGCCTGTTCGGCCGGTGGGTGCAGGATGCTCCGATCGGCAAAGTCATCGGCCTCGGGGTAGTCCGTCTGTCTCACGGCGGCCGCCGCGAGATCGCGATCGTAGGCCGTGCACCGGAGATCGACATGGTGCCCGGCTATGGCCGGACTGGAATCGAGCAACAACCAATACGCGCCCGGCTCCTGGAACGGCATGCCGACGCTGCCGGCATTGACAATGCGGATGCCGCTCACCACGCGGTCAAACTGCATGTGGGTGTGGCCGCACACCACCACCCTGGCCGTCACGCCGGCCAGCGTCGTCGACACCGCGTTGTCAGGAGTGGCGGCGGTGAAGATCTCGACGTCGTTGCGCGGGGTGGCATGACAGAACAGCACCTCGCCGACCGTGGGCACGGTGAGTGCGATCGTCGCCGGCCAGCCTGCCAGTAACTGCTCGTCAGCCGGCGTGAGCTGGTCGGCCACCCACTGCATCATGGGGCGAAGCGCGTCAGGAAACCCGCCGGTGTGAATGCCGCGGCGCAGCGAGACGATTTCGCGGTCGCCGTTGCCTTGGATGAACTGGGTCGGCGTGTCAATGGCGAGCAGCCGCTCGATGGTCTGGCGGGGCATCGGGCCCGGAACGACGTCGCCGCCGACGATGATGCGATCAACGTCAGCGGCGAACACGTCTGCCAGGACTGCCTCGAGCGCAGGCAGGTTCCCGTGGATGTCGTACAGCGCGGCGACGCGCATGCGCAACTTACTTGCCGGCGGCGCCGCCGTCAGCCGGCCGGCGGTCGACGCCGCCTTCCAGCATGTTGTCCTTCTGGTTGAACACGATCACCTGCGCCGCGCCCTGGCCGCCGCCCTCAGTGACGGTGTGTCCCATCGCCTGCAGCATCTTGATGGTGTCGGCCGAAAAGCCGAACCGCTCGACACTCAACCGATCGGGCAGCCACTGGTGGTGCATGCGGCCGGCGTCGACCGCTTCCTGGGCGTTCATGCCGTAGTCGATCACGTTGAGGATGGTGGTCAGCACCGTGTTGATGATGGTGCGGCCGCCCGGCGTGCCGGTGACCATGAACAACTGGCCATCCTTGGCCACAATCGTCGGCGCCATGCTCGACAGCATGCGCTTGCCGGGCCGCGTCAGGTTGGGATTGGTCCCGACCATGCCGCGCTCGTCGGTCAGCCCGGGCTGGCCGTTGAAGTCGCCCATCTCGTTGTTCAGCAGGAAGCCGGCGCCGGGCACGACAATGCGCGAGCCATAGCCGTACTCAAGCGTGTAGGTCATCGCCACCGCATTGCGCTTGGCGTCGACAATCGACAAGTGGGTGGTCTCGGGCGACTCCGACGTCCACGTGAAGGAGCTTGGCGACGACTTCGATGCCTTGTTGGGGTCGATGGTCTTGCGCAGCCCGTTGGCGTAGTCCTTCGAGATCAGCATCGGAATCGGGATGTCCTTCTCGAAATCCGGATCACCGATGTAGCGGGCGCGATCGGCAAAGGCGCGGCGCATGGCCTCGGCCGTCAGGTGAACGTTCCTGGCCGAGCCATAGCCGTTGGCCTTCAGGTCGAAACCCTCGAGCACGTTGAGCATCTGCACCACGGCCATGCCGCCCGAGCTCGGCGGCGGCATGCCGATGATGTCGTAACCGCGATAGGTGCCCTTGATGACGCCGCGCTTCTTGGCTTCATAGGCTTTCAGGTCGCCCGCCGTGATCAGGCCGCCGTTGGCTTTCATTTCCTTTTCGACCAGCGCCGCCGTCTCGCCTTCGTAAAAGCCGGCCGGGCCCTGGTCGGCGATGCGGGTCAGCGTGCGGGCCAGGTCGGCCTGCTTCAGGATGTCGCCCGCGGCGTAGGGCTGGCCGTTCTTCGAGAACTGCGCCAGCGACGCGGGATACTTCTTGAACTCGGGGATCATCGACGCCAGCGAGCGGGCGAGGCCGTGAGTGACCTCGAAGCCGTCACGGGCCAGCTTGATGGACGGGGCCACCAGCTCCTTCCACGGTTTCGAGCCGGCTTCCTTCCATGCCAGGTGCAGGCCGGCGACCGTGCCGGGGACGCCGACCGACAGGTGGCTGTTGTGATGGGTGTCGAAGTCGTATTTGCCGTCCTTCAGCCACATCTCGGGCGAGGCGCGGGCCGGGGCCACTTCGCGGAAGTCATACGACACCGGTTCGCCACTGGCCGGGCGAAACACGATGAAGCCGCCGCCGCCGATGTTGCCGGCCGTCGGGTGGGTCACTGCCATCGCGAAGGCGGTGGCGACCGCCGCATCGATGGCGTTGCCGCCACTCTTGATGACCTCGAAGCCCACCTGGGACGCAATGTCGCTCTGGGTGATGACCATCCCCAGCCGGGCGCGAGCGGGCGACGAGCCGGCCTGAACCGTAAGTGACGTAAGGGCCAACGCGGCCAGGGCGACGAGGAATGCGCGGCGAATCATGGAAGAGCCTCCGCCGCGAATTATACGCGGCTCCGAGCTATTTCTGCTTGATCGGGGTGTCGTCACGATTGCCCCACTCTTCCCAGGCGCCGTAGTAATTGCTGAGCCTGGACAGGTCGTGGCCAATCAGCGCCAGGGTGAACAAATCGTGCGACGCTCGCATCCCCACCTGGCAATACACCGTGACCTCGTCGGCGGGCGTAACACCTTTGTCGCGATACAGGCGGGTGATCTCGGCCGCTGGCTTGAAGGTCTTGGTCTGCGGGTCGAGCGTATCTTCCCAGTACACCGCGACCGACGATTCAATGAAGCCGCCGCGCTTGATGTTGCGCAAGTCCTTGCCGTCGATCTCACCCTGCGTGCGGGCGTCGATCAATTTCACGCCAGGCCGGTTGATGGCGGCCCGCACCTGGTCGGCGGTGGCCACCTTCACCGTGCCCGGCCGCACGGCAAAGGCCGCCGCGGCCGGCGCGGGAACGGCGGTGCTGGTGGGGCGCTGCTCGGCGGCCCACTTGACCCACCCGCCGTCCAGCAGCGCCACATTGGTGTGGCCGTAATAGTTGAGGATCCACCACAGCCGCGCGGCGTAGATGCCGCCGCGCTCGTCGTAGGCCACCACCTTGGTCGTGGTGGAGATGCCCAGACGCGACATCAGCGCCGCGAACTCCTCGGGGGTCGGGAGGAACGTCGGCGGCGCCTTGGGATTGCGAATCCAGTTGTTGTCGACGAAGACCGCCCCGGGAATGTGGCCGTCGCCGTAGCCACGGGCACGCATGTCGACGATCCGCACGTTGGCGTCGGTTGCGTGCTGGGCGACCCACGCGGTATCGACCAGCAGCTCGGGACGGGCATATCCGTTGGCGGCCTGCGCGGCCATCAGCATCGAGAGGAGCATCCACATGGCGCCGATTGTACCCGCGGGCGGGCGGTCGTGACAGAATGGCTGCACCGTGATGACATCGGCAGTTTCGGTCACCTCCAAGCTCCCCGACATCGGCGTCAGCATCTTTGCGGTGATGACGCGCCTGGCCAACGAACACCAGGCGATTAACCTGTCGCAAGGCTTCCCCGACTTTGATTGCGATCCGGCGCTGGTCGAGGCGGTGGCCAAGGCCATGCGTGAGGGCCACAACCAGTACGCGCCGATGCCAGGCGTGCTGGCGCTGCGCGAGGGAATTGCCGCCAAGGTGGAACAGCTCTACGGTTCACGAGTCGACCCCGTGACTGAGGTGATCGTCACCTCGGGCGCCACCGCCGGGTTGTATGCCACCCTGACCACGTTCGTGCGGCCCGGCGACGAGGTCGTGCTGTTCGAGCCGTGTTATGACTCGTACGTGCCGGTGATCCGGCTGAGCGGTGGCGTGCCGGTGTTCGTCAGCCTGCGCTATCCCGACTACACCGTGAACTGGGATGAGGTCCGGCGCGCAATCACGCCCAGGACCCGCCTGATCCTGGTGAACACGCCGCACAACCCGACCGGGATGATGTGGTCGGCAGACGACATGCGGCAGTTGCGATCGATCGTCGACGGCACCGGCATCCTCGTGATCGGGGATGAGGTCTACGAACACATCATTTTCGATGGCCGGCGGCACGAGAGTCTGCTGCGCTACGAAGACCTGCGCGCGCGCTCGATCGTGATCAGCTCGTTTGGCAAGACCTTCCACACCACCGGGTGGAAGGTCGGCTACTGCGTCGGCCCGCAGGCCCTCATCGCCGAAGTCACCCGGATCCATCAGTTCCTGACGTTCACGGTCCATACGCCGTCGCAGATGGCGTTCGCGGAGTTTGTGCGCCGCGATCCGTCGGCACAGCAGCTCGGCGGCTTCTACCAGCAGAAGCGGGACCTGTTTCTCGAACTCACGGCCGGGTCGCGCTTCAAGCCGCTGCCGTGCGCCGGCACCTACTTCCAGCTGATGGACTTCTCCGCGATTTCGAGTGAGACCGACAAGCAGATCGCCAACCGCCTGATCATCGAACACGGCGTGGCCTCGATTCCCGTCTCGGCCTTCTCCTACCAGGACCCGGGCGGGCCCGTCCTGCGATTCTGCTTCGCCAAGCGGGATGAGACGCTGAGGGCGGCCGCCGAACGGCTGGTCAAAGTCTGATCGCATTTAGAAAAAGCGTCTCGGAGTCCTCTGTGGCTAAAGTATCCGCCGCAGGTAGTGCTCCAGCCCACGGGCCTGGTTCCATTGTTTCGGATACCCCAGCGACACTTCCTCGAACTTGACGCCATCGATCTCGCGCGACGAGCGCAGATGCAGGTGCCCTGACACCACGGTTTCGAAGTTGTAGCGCCGGCTCCACTCGTGGGTGCGCATCGTCCCGCACCAGATCGAAAAGCGCGGAATGCGGGGCAGCACTGCCAGGTCGCGTCTGAGCGGGAAGTGATTGGCGACAATCAGCCGGGCCTCGGCCGGCAGCGCGTCGAGCCGGGCCTCGGTGGCTGCCACCCGGGCGGCGCACCAGTCATCACAGCGCGCGTAGGGGGCCGGCGCCAGCAGGCCTTCGTCGGCCGAGCGAACGCCGGATTCGGCGGCCCACGCGATGGCGCCTTCGCGCGAGACGTGATCGGGACGGAACGAGTAGTCGAACAGCGTGAACGTGGGCACGATCGCGCGCAGCGGCCCGTCGCCCGGCCACCTGGCGTAGGGGTCCTCGGGCGTGAGCACGCCGTGGCGGCGGCAGAGCGCCACCAGCCGATCGTAATGGGCGGCGCCGCGCTGATCCGGCGGCAGCGTGTTGGGCGTCCAGAGGTCGTGATTGCCGGGCGTCCAGATCAACTGTGCGAACTTCGGTGTCAGGCAACGCAGCACGAAGTCGAGATGGGCGGGAGTTTCGCCGGTGTCGCCGGCCACGATCAGCCAGTCGCCGGGGAAGGCGGGCAGGGCCTCCACCGCGCGCCGATTCTCTTCGTATCCGACGTGCAGGTCGCTGGTCGCCCAGAGCTTCACGGCACGACTTGCCGCATGCGCACGGGAAGGTCGGCGCCGGTGCGGCGGATGGCCAGGCCGAGGCGATGCGTCGGGGTGGGCCAATCCTGCAGGAACTGCCAGGTGGCCGGGTCGTCTTGCAGCGACGGCTCGAAGGCGATGGTTGGGGCTTCGCCCGGGTTCAGGTGAAACGCGAAATCGCCGAGCGGCAACGCCAGGCCGAAGCCGCGGGCCTTGATGTAGGCCTCCTTGAGGGTCCAGTAATCGAAGAACACCATACTCTGCTCATCGTCTGGCAGCGAGTGCAGCCGCGCCACTTCGGCCGGCGCGAAGAAGCGCCCCGCCACGTCCTGGGTCAGCCGGCGGCCGACGTGTTCCACGTCCACCCCCACTTCGCGGCCGATCGTCACCGCGCAGGCGATCAGTCCGTCGGTATGGGACAGGTTGAACCGCAGGTCGGGTACGCCGGCAGGGCGGTCCAGGATCTCCGGCCGGCCATGCACATTGGCCTGGAACTGCCAGTCGGCCGGAGCCACGCCGGCATAGCGCGACAGCGTCGTCCGCACCAGCGCGCGGGTCAGCAGGAAGCGCTGGCGGTCGCGTTCGAACACCAGCCGCGCCATGCGCTCGTGCTCGTCTGGCGACAGCAACTGGAGGTATTGCTCGCGCTTCGCCAGCGCCTCGGCGCTGTCGGCCAGCAGCAGGTCGACGTGCACAGCGTTGACCGGTAGCAGCCCGATCACGCGGTGACCTGCCTTCGCCGGCGCACCAGGATCACGGTCGCGCCGGCCACGACTGCCAGTACGGCCAGGCCGATGCCGAGTTCCGCGCCATAGGTCTTCATGAAGTCGAGGGCGTGTTCGCCGTAGACCACCGCGAGGTAGCCCTGGCCAAAGTAGCGAATGCCGCGGCCGACGCCAACCGCGACCAGAAAACGCCAGGTGGCGACGTTGGCGGCGCCCGCGAGCAGCACGAACACCTTGAAGGGAACCGGCGGCGGCAGCAGGGCCGGCACCACCACGGCGAAGAGGCCGAAGCGTTGATAGAGGCGCAGGGCGCGGTCGACGTGCGCGCCCTTGAGGCGCTTGCGCAGGAACACTTCGCCCCCCCGGCGCGCCACGGCGAACAGCATGTAGCAACCCACCAGCGAACCGGCGGTGGTCATGCCGGCGTAGTAGAGCATGCGATCGGGGAACTTCGCGCTGAGCACGATGATCAGGACGTCGTTGACCTGCGGAAACGACAGGAACGACGAATCAAGCGCGGCGATGATGAGCAAGCCGACGCCGCCCAGGCCCACCGCCCACCCGGTAATGGCCGCAATCATCTGGGCGAACATCAGGGCGCCTCCGCCGGCGCGGCGGCGGCCATCATGTCGCGCGGGTACAGGGCCAGCCCCAGCGTGGCGAAGATCAGGCTGCGCACGCGGCGGAACAGGGCCAACGTGCCGCCGCCGACCAGGCCGAGGGCCTGGACCACGGCCACGTTCGAGGCTTCGAGCGCGCCGAGGTTGCCGGGGATGGCGCCGCTGGCGACGCTGGCCGAGCGCGTGAAGGTTTCGACAATGGTGCCGAGCCACAGGGAAACCGGCTGGCCGATCGCCCAGAACACCAGGTACACCTCCAGCGCCATCACCACGTAGCAAGCGACGCTCAGGGCAACCAGCGCTTCAATCCGCCGCGGGTCGGTGCGGGCCAGCTTCAGGAAGAGGTCCTCGATGGCGCTGATCACCCGCACGGTCCGTCCGCCGGCCCAGCCCCAGCCGGTGCGGGCGTGAATCCTCTCGACCAGCGGTCCGAAGTAGCGCCCGGTCCTGGTGAGAAACACCAGCGAGAAAACCAGCACAACCAACGCTGTCACCGCGATCCCGACAAAGACGCTCTGCCAGGCGCCGGGCAGCATGTCCGACGAGACCGCGAAGGCCGCGAACAGGCCGACGCCGACCACGCTCATGATGCCCATCGCCGTGCGTTCGAGTACGGTCGCCGCGGCCGAGACGACCGGCGGCACGCGGCCCATCAGCAGGACCACCCGCAAGGGTTCACTGGCGACGCCGCGGATGGTGAAGTAGCCGACGCCATCGGCGGCCAGCCGCACCCGAAAGATGCGCCAGAACGACGGCCGGTGTTCCGGCGGAAAGCAGATCCACCAGCCGGCCGCGCGCATGATGTGCCAGACGATGCTCGGAATCAGCACCAGCGGGAAGGCCAGGCCCAGCTCCCGCGCCTGCCGGATGGTCTCGTCGCGATCGAGGCCAAGCATCGTATAGATGAACAGGGCCACGCCCAGGAGCAGCGCGGTCAGCGAGATCACTTGTGGGACGGAGCGTCTCATCAGCGCACGTTCTCGGGAATGAGGCGCTCCACGATCACCACGTCGCGCCACACCCCGTCGAGCTTGCCGTGCTTCTCGTAGATGCCCACTTCGCGGAACCCCACCCGCGCCATCAGCGTCCGGCTCGCGGTGTTGTTCACGAACACCCGCGACACCAGCTTCCAGAACCCGGCCTGCGCGGCGGCAGCGACGAGCGCGTCCATCGCCACCCGGCCGGCGCCGTGCCCGCGCTCGGCGCGGGCGACGTAGACCGAAAACTCGGCAATCCCGGCATAACAGTCACGAGTACGATAGGCCGAGGTCGAGGCAAACGCGACCACGCGCCCGCCGGCGCCGGTGACCACGACGATCGGGTGGCGGCCGTCGAACCAGCTGCGCAGGTCGTCGGCCGACCGCGGCCGGGTCTCGAAGGTACCGACGCGGTCTTCGATGCCTTCGTTGTAGATTTGGGCCATCGCCGGGATGTCGCCCGGGGACGCCGCTCGTGCGGACAACGTCATGAGAATAGGAAGCTCTTCATGTTAACCCGGACCACCGCGCTCATTCTCGCCCTCTGTGTCGCGTGGGGCGTCCTGGTCGAAGCCCAACGCCGCCACCCAATCAGCGGCCGCATGTTCGCGCCGGTGATGGGGGTGGGTGGCGCGGGCTGGCTGGAGCGGCCCGAGCGCGAGGCCGAAGAGGCGCCGTCCAAGGCCCTGGCAGCCTTGCAACTCAAGCCCGGCATGGTCGTGGCCGACATCGGCGCCGGCTCCGGCTACTACGCGTCGCGGATGTCGGCCCTGGTGGGCCCGACCGGCCGCGTGTATGCCACCGACATCCAGCCCGGGATGATCGACCTGCTGAACCGCCGCGTCGAGGCCGAACGCCTGGCTAATGTGACGACCGTCCTGTCGGGGATGGAGGAGCCGAAGTTACCGGTGGCCGCCATCGACCTCGCCATCATGGTCGACGTGTATCACGAGCTGCAGAATCCACAGCTCTTCCTGCAGCGGCTGCGCGGCGTCTTCAAGCCGGGTGGACGCCTGGTCCTGTTCGAGTACCGCAAGGAAGACCCCAAAGTCCCCATTCTCGAGGTCCACAAGATGAGCGTGGCCGAGGTCAGGCTGGAACTCGAGGCGGAAGGGTATGTGCTCGACCAGGTGATCGACGTGCTGCCCTGGCAGCACATCATCGTGTTCCGGGTGCAGAACAAATAACGACGAAGCAATCACAACAGGTTAGAATCCCGCGCATGCTTAGAGGCACAGCGCGTGAGGCCGCCGCCGAATTCTTCGGCACTTTCATCCTGATCGTGTTTGGTGTGGGCGTGGTGGCGCAGACCGTGCTCAGTCAGAACGCCGCAGGCTCCCAATTGGGCATCAACATCGGCTGGGGGCTGGCGGTGATGCTGGGTATCTACACCGCGGCGGGTGTCTCCGGCGCGCACCTCAATCCCGCGGTCACCGTGGCGCTGGCAGTGCACCGGCAGTTCCCCTGGAACAAGGTGCTGCCGTATGCGGCGGCCCAGACCGCCGGTGCCTTCGTCGCCGCCGCGGCGGTCTATGTCACCTATCGAGAGGCGTTCACCGTCTTTGATGGCGGCACCCGGCTGGTGGAGGGCGCCACCGCGACTGCCGGCGTCTTTGCCACCTATCCGCAGGCCTATCTCTCGCTTGCCGGCGGTTTCGTCGACCAGGTCATGGGCACCATGCTGTTGATGGCCGGCGTGATGGCGGTAACCGACCAGAAGAACGTGGCGCCACCGGCCTGGCTCACCGCGCCACTGGTTGGCGCGCTGGTCGTGGCCATTGGCGTCGCCTTCGGTTTCAACGCCGGCTACGCCATCAACCCGGCCCGCGACCTGGGCCCGCGGTTGTTCACCGCAATCGCCGGCTGGGGGCCGGGCGTCTTCACGGCGGGCGGCGGGTGGTGGTGGGTGCCGGTGGTGGCGCCGTGCGTGGGCGCCATCCTGGGCGCCTGGCTCTACGACGCCTTCATCAACAAGCATCACGTCGCGCCGGAGGCCGGCCGATGAAGTACGTGCTGGCCCTCGACCAGGGCACCACTTCAAGCCGGGCGATTGTGTTCGACCGCGGTGGCCGCGCGGTCGCCACGGCGCAGCAGGAATTTCCACAGATCTTCCCGGGGCCTGGACACGTCGAACACGATCCCGAGGCCATTTGGGGCTCGCAGATGCGAACGGCGGAAGCGGCCATCCGCCAGGCCGGCATTAAACCCTCCGACCTGGCCGCGATCGGCGTCACCAATCAGCGTGAAACCACCGTTTTGTGGGAGAAGGCCACCGGCAAGCCGATCGCCAACGCCATCGTCTGGCAAAGCCGCGTGACGGCGCCGATTTGCGATCGCCTGAAGGCCGATGGTCACGAGGCGACGTTCCGCCAGAAGACCGGCCTGGTGGTGGATGCCTATTTTTCCGGCACCAAGATCAAGCACCTGCTCGATTCGCACGACGGACTGCGCGCGCGCGCGGCGCGCGGCGAAGTGCTGTTCGGCACCATCGACTCATTCCTGATTTGGCGGCTGACCGGCGGCCAGGTCCACATTACCGACGTCAGTAACGCCAGCCGTACGCTGCTGTTCAACATCCACACCATGCAGTGGGATGACGAGTTGTTGAGGCTGTTGGACGTGCCGCGCGCCATGCTGCCCACCGTGAGGTCGTCGAGCGAGATCTACGGCTACACCGAGGCGTCGCTGTTCGGCGCGGCGATTCCGGTGGCCGGCGTGGCCGGCGATCAGCAGGCGGCGCTGTTTGGTCAGGCCTGCTTCGAGCCCGGTTCAGCCAAGAACACCTACGGCACCGGCTGCTTCATGCTGCTCAACACCGGCGAGAAGGCCGTGCCGTCCGAGAAAGGTCTGCTGACCACCGTGGCGTGGCAGATCGGTGGCAAGACGACCTACGCGCTGGAGGGGGCGGTGTTTGTCGCCGGCGCCGCGGTGCAGTGGCTGCGCGATGGCCTGAAGGCGATTGAGGCGTCCGCCGATGTCGAACGCCTGATGAACGAAGTGGCCGATACCGACGGCGTCTACCTGGTGCCGGCCTTTGTCGGCCTCGGCGCGCCCTATTGGGACCCGCGCGCCCGTGGCGCCATTGTCGGCCTCACGCGCAACACCAGGATGGCGCACATCGCCCGCGCCGCGGTCGACGCCATGGCCTATCAGACCCGCGATGTGCTGGAAGTGATGCAGGTCGAGTCCGGCCTGCCGCTGACAACGCTCAAGGTGGATGGCGGCGCCGCGGCCAACGCCATGCTCCTGCAGTTCCAGGCCGATCTCTTGAACGTGACCGTGCGGCGGCCGGTGGTGGCCGAGACCACGGCGCTCGGCGCCGCCTACCTGGCCGGCCTGGCGGTGGGCTACTGGCAAGGGATGGACGACGTGGCCGCCAACTGGGCGCTCGATCGCGAGTTCCGCCCGGCGATGCCGAAAGCGCAAAGCGACAAGCTATATGCGGGATGGAAGAAGGCAGTTGGGCGTTCGCTCGATTGGGAGACCTGATCCCGGTTTATCGCAGCGTTCAGGCCTGAACCACGCCGGGTGTATGCTGCGAGCGTAGGCCCACGACGCGATGAGAATCCCCCTCCTGCTGCGCGACGAAGCGGCGCGGCTTGCAGCCTTGTCTGCCTACGGGCTGCTGGATACTCGTCCGGAGCCGTCCCTCGACGATCTCACCAAGCTGGCCGCGCAGATTTGCGAGGCGCCGATTTCGTTGATCTCGCTGATCGACGAGCACCGGCAATGGTTCCTGTCGCGGGTGGGTCTGGACGTGCCGGAAACGCCGCGCGACGTCTCCTTCTGTGCCCATGCCATTCTGCAGCCGGAACTGATGATCGTTCCGGACACCGCACTTGACACCCGCTTTGCCGACAATCCGCTGGTGACCGGGGAACCCGGCATCCGGTTCTACGCGGGCATGCCGTTGTCCACACCGGACGGCCATGCCTTGGGCACGTTGTGCGTGATCGACCGCATCCCGCGGCAATTGACCCCGCGGCAACAGGATGCGCTGCGCGTGCTCAGCCGCCAGGTCATGGCGCAGGTGGAACTGCGAAGACAGACCCGCGAGTTGTCACTCAGTGAAGCCCGGTTGAAGGGCATCTTCCAGAGCTGTCCGGTGGCGCTGACGGTGAACCGCTGGGAGGACCGGACGTTTGTCGATGTTAACGAATCCTTCACCGCCTTCCTGGGGTGGGACCGCGAGGAAGTGCTCGGCCGCACCGCAGTTGAGCTTCAATTGGTCGACGGCGAGGCTGTTGCCCGCTTGCGCCAGCGCCTGGCCAGCGGCGGCCCCCTGCGCGACCAGGAGATGACCATCCGGACCCGCTCGGGCGATCCGCGCCGCGTGATGGTGGGCGCGTCCGCGGTGGAATGGTTTGGGGAACGGCACATCATTGCGTCGTTTGTCGATGTCACCGAACGCGAGCAAGCCCAGGCCGCACTGCGTGACCGCGAACGGCGGCTGCGCGCCATTGTCGACACCGAGCCGGAGTGCGTGAAGGTGGTGTCGCGCGACGGCCGGTTGCTGGAGATGAATGCGGCCGGCCTGCAGATGTTGCAGGCCGGGACGCTGGCCCAGGCGCAAGAGCGGCCGCTGGTGGACTTCATCGTGCCCGAGCATCGACGCGCGTTCGGCGACCTGCATCGGCAGGTGATGAACGGCCACAACGGCACGATCGCATTCGAAGTGGTGGGCCTCGAGGGCCGGCGGCGGTGGCTCGAGACTCACGCGACGCCGTTGCGCGATGCCGACGGCTCGATTCAATCGCTGCTTGGCATCACGCGCGACATCACCGAGCGCCTCGAGGCCGAGCAGACCCTCCGCGCCAGCGAGGCGCGCTATCGCACGCTCTTCGACCGAGCGCCGGACGGGATCATCATCACCAGTCCCGGCGGCGCCATCCTGGACGTCAACGACGCGCTGTGCCGGATGCTCGGCTACGAGCGCGAAGAGCTGTTGCGGCTGGTGGCCGCCGATATCCTCATCCCAGCCGAACATGTGCGGATCGATGCGGCTTACGCGACCGTTGGCGCCGGACTGGAGGTCCCGCGCGAATGGCACTTCCGGCGCCAGGACGGCTCGGGGTTCACCGCCGACGTGGTGGCCACCCAAATGCCGGACGGCAACCCCATGGGCGTGATCCGCGACATCACCGAGCGTCAGCGCGCCGAGGCGCGGTTGCGCCGGCTGGTGGAGTCCAACGTCCAGGGCGTGATGTTCTGGCGGGCGGACGGCGCCGTGACCGGCGCCAACGATGCGTTTCTTCGCATCGCCGGCTACAGTCGCCTCGATCTCGAGGCTGGCCGCCTCAACTCGCAGGCGCTTTCGCCGATCGAATACGCGGGCCTGGACCGCCACGGCCGGGAGCAACTGGCCAAAGGTGGCGTGATCGCGCCATACCAGACCGAGTACATCCGCAAGGACGGCACCCGCGTTCCCGTGCTCGTCGGTGCGGCCGCCTTCGAGGACGATGCGTCCGAGGGCGTCTCGTTTGTGGTCGACCTCACCGAGAGTAAGGCCCTCGAGCGCCAGGTGCTGCGTGCCCAGCGGATGGAGAGCATCGGTACGCTGGCCGGGGGCATTGCCCACGACCTGAACAACGTGCTGACGCCGATCCTGATGTCGATTGAACTGCTTCGGGAAGGCGTGGCTGAGCAGCGTGTGCACAACCTTTTGGACGTGCTCGAGAGCAGCGCCAAGCGCGGGGCCGCGCTCGTCAAGCAGGTACTGACGTTTGCCAGCGGCGTCGAAGGCCGCCGCATCGCCGTCGATCCCGTGCAGGTTATCCGCGACCTGCTGGCAGTGATGCGCGACACCTTGCCCAAGGACATCGAAGTCACCTTCACCGCGGCGCCGAACATCCTGGCGGTCACCGGCGACCCGACCCAGATTCACCAGGTGCTGCTCAATCTGTGCGTGAACGCTCGCGATGCCATGCCACACGGCGGCCGGCTGCACCTGGCTATCGAGAATGTCACGCTCGATCACACCTACACGTCGATGAACGTTGACGCGCGCCCGGGTCCGTACGTCGTCGTGCAGGTGGTCGACACCGGCGGCGGGATTCCCGAGGAGATCCGCGAGCGGATCTTCGAGCCGTTTTTCACCACCAAGGAAGTGGGCAAGGGGACCGGCCTGGGCCTGTCGACCATGCAGGCGATTGTGAAGAGCCACGGTGGCTTTGTGAACCTCTATAGCGAGATCGGGATTGGGACCACGTTTCGGGTCTACTTGCCGGCTGATTCCTCACTGAAGCCCGGTGCTGGCGAAGCGGCATCGGCCACGCTGCCGCGCGGTCACGGGGAAGTCGTGCTGGTGGTCGATGATGAACCCGCGGTTCGCGGAGTCGCGCAGACGACCCTTGAGCGCTTCGGGTATCGGGTGCTGCAGGCCGGCAATGGCGCCGAGGCGGTGGCGCTGTACGCGCAGCGCCGGGAAGAGATTGCCGTCGTGCTGGTGGACATGTCGATGCCGGTGATGGACGGCCCGGCGTGTATCGCGGCGCTCCTGGCGATCGACCCCGCCGTCAGGATTGTCGGCTCAAGCGGCATGGCCACCAATCAGGTCGTGGCCCAAGTCGTCAGCGCCGGCGTGACGCACTTCGTGCCGAAGCCCTACACCGCCGAGGTGCTGCTCCGCACACTGCACCTGGTGCTAAGCGGGCGATCGCCGAACTAGCCGGAAGGAAACAGCAGCGCGCGGGCCCACTCGTTCTTCGCCGACAGGTGATACACCAGCGACCGCGACAGCTCCGGCACCCAGGCCGCCGCCGGCACGAAGCCGGTGAACATCAACCCGTGATCCTCGTCCACGCACCAGGCCCCGAGCTGGTGGGCGTCCGGCTCGAGCCGCTCGCTGGCGTTCAAGCGCTGTGCCACCATGGCGTCAGGTTCGACCGGCAGCTTCAATCGCATTTGCAGGCCGCTGCCGAGGGCGGGGTGCCTGGCATCGGCATCCAGCTCGAGGCGTGCCGTGATGCCGGTGGCAAACTCGAGATCGGCATCGAGCCGATGGAGCTGGTTGGCGGCCAGCAGCCACGGCCGCGGTTCGACGTGGACCAGTTGCGCGATTTCTTCCGGGGTAAACGGCGACTCGGAGTCACCGCGTTGCTGGTAGATCTCCAGGATTCCCACCATCTCGTCCGGTGTGGTTCGCAGCCCCTGGCGCGGGTGGGGCGAGGCCGCGACCTGTCCGCCGAACGCACTGGCAAGCTGCGCCGCCTCGGCGTAGCTATCGGCCATCTGCAATGCCATGGCGTGCAGGGCGATCGTCTGTGCCAGTCGATAGTTGTCGGCCGTGAGCGAGACCGAGGCGTGCAGGCTGATGGTGCGGGCGATGGGGTCGGCGACGTAGGCGCTGAGCGACGCGAAGCGATTCACCGCCGCCAGCCGCGTCCAGGTGGCGGCGTCCACCGGCACGCCGGCGATCAGATCGGTCTCGACGTGAAGCGTGGTCAGCGGCACGCCTTGAAACTCGCGCGCCGGGGTCACCCACACGCGCTGCGCCAGCGACGACGCCCACCAGGTGAAGGAGGTCTGTTCCTGTACGGCCCAGTCCGCTTCGATTTGCATGCGAGCAGTAAGGAACCTTAGTACCTCTTCGACGAATTCCACGTTACTCCTGCCAGCAATGGTACATCGCGATCGACGCCGCCGTCGTCACGTTCAGCGAATCGACCGCCGGCGTCATGGGTATGTGCACGCGGAAGTTCGCGGCAGTGAGCGCCGCCTCACTCAGGCCGTCGCCTTCGGCGCCCACCATCAGCGCCAGCTTGGCCTGGCGCCGCAGGTCGTTCAGCGGCACGGTGTCGCGCCTGGGCGTCAGTGCCGCGACCGCGAAGCCATCGGCCCTGAGGTCGGCGATCGCCCCCGGCCAGCGGCGGGCGGTCACGTAGGGGACGGCCAGCGTCGCCCCCATCGAAGTGCGGATGGCTTTGCGATACAACGGGTCGCCGCACTGCGGTCCGAGCACGACCAGCTCCACCCCGAAGGCCGCGGCCGTGCGAAACAGTCCGCCCATGTTGTCGGGATTGTTGACGCCTTCCATCACCAGCACGCGCCCCAGCGGTCCGGTCGCCGTGCGATCGAGGGCCGTCCATTGCCGCGTCGGGCTGTCGTCGGCGGGCGGCCGGCGCGCCAATGCGAGGCAGCCGCGATGGATGTTGAAACCGGCGATGGCGTTCATCAGATCCTGATCCACCTGGTAGATCGGCGCCGGGCTCAGGGGCAACACATCCGCGAGGTTCTCGGTGGCCGCCGGCGTGAGCAGGATGGACTCGATCGACCAGTGGCGCAGGTCCAGCAACCGCCGGACGACCAGCCGCCCCTCGGCGACGAACAGCCCGTGATGGAGCAGGTGCTGATGGTCGGCGATGTGCTGGTAGTCGGCGACGCGCGGATCGTCGAGCGTGTCGATGACGATGGGCGGCAGCATCACGATCCATTGTAGCGGGGGATGCCGTCCATCCCGCCGCAGCCGCCGCTCAGCTTAGAATTGGGGCATGCGCGGGCATGTGCTGCTCTACGGGTTGCTGGGCGGCGTCCTGATCGCCGGCCTCAAGCTCGTGGAGTACCGCTGGTTGATGGTGGAGTACTCCGTCGAGATCTACGGCGGCATCGTCGCCGCCATCTTTTCCGGTGTCGGCATCTGGTTGGGTCTGCGCCTGACGGCGAAGCCGGAAACCGTGGTGGTGCGCGAGGTCATGGTGCCGGCGCCGGCCGATTTCGTCCGCGACCAGGACCGGCTGCGGATACTGGCCATCACTCCCCGGGAGCTGGAAGTCCTCGAACTCATCGCCCAGGGGCTCAGCAACAAGGAGATCGCCGCGCGCGTGTTTGTCAGCGAAAACACCGTGAAGACCCACTTGAGCCGCGTCTTCGACAAGCTCGGCGCCCGCCGCCGCACCCAGGCGGTGCAGTTGGGCAAACAGCTTCGCCTCATTCCCTGATCCCTGATCCCTGATCCCTGAATCCTGCTTCTTTCGTATGATTCGACGCGCAGTTCGTCAAAATCATCCGTTTGGGTGACGCGGCTCTGCGCCTCCGGCAGCCAGAATCGGCCGGTCTTCAACCACGGAGGGGTGACTGATGCGAAAAATTGTTCTGACCTTTGGCCTGATTGCCGGGGCCGTCATGTCGGCGTTGATGGTACTGGCGGTGGTCTATCAGGACGCCATCGGATTCGACCGCGGCGCCGTCGTCGGCTACACCTCGATGGTACTGGCCTTCCTGATGGTGTTCTTCGGCGTGAAGTCGTACCGAGACAATGTGGCCGGTGGGCAGGTGACGTTCGGCACGGCCTTCAAGGTCGGGTTGTTGATCACGCTGGTCGGCACGGCCTGCTACATCGTGACCTGGCAGGTCGTCTACTACGGCTTCATGCCCGACTTCCTGGATAAGTACACCGCCTACGCGCTCGAACAGGCGCGGCAGTCCGGCGCGACGGACGCGGAGCTGACGCGGCGGGCGAAAGAGATGGCCGACTTCGGAGAGATGTACAAGAACCCGCTGGTGAACATCGCGTTCACCGCGATCGAGCCCCTGCCGGTAGGATTAATATTTACGCTGGTGACGGCCGGCGTCTTCGGTCGCAAGCGAACAAGTCAAACAAAAGTTCAGGAGAGCCGGAGTGAAGAAGGGTAACTCCTGATCTCGTGATCTGCTGTTTCTACGTCCACTCGTTCTTCTGCACGACAGGCATTTGCAGCGCGCGCTCTCGATCGAGATCGAGCGAGCCGACGTGCAGCGACAGCGGAGACTGCACCCACTTGTAAATCGACTGCGAGAACAGCGTCGTGAAGCGTTTCGCGTACTGATCGAGCGCGGCCGGCGCCATCTGCGGGAAGAGTGCCGTCAACGCGTCGCCGACTTCGTGCGGTGACATCTTCTCACCAGCGTAGAGGTGCAGGCAGGCGTCGAGCACGGGGAAGGGCATGAGTTCGTGTTCCGCCACCTGGGCATCGGCCAGTTCGGGCCCGGGTTCGGTGGCGAGCGTGGCCGAGACCCCCGCGAAGCCGAACCGCCGCTCGAGGCGTTCCAGCAAGGCGACGACGACGGTCTTGGGGACGTTGGCGATGACCGACAGTGCGCCTTCGAGATCGCCGCCGATCGTCGTGTAGCCGACCGCCTTCTCGCTCATGTCGCCGGTCTGCAGGAACAGCGCGCCCGACGAGTTCGCCCAGTTCCACATGCGCTGCCCGCGGATGCGCGCCTGGATGTTCTGCCGCGTCAACTCGGTGATCGGCTCGCCTCCCAGCATGGCGGCGGTGGCGGCCACCTCGCGATCGGTGGCCTCGTCAATCGGCACGGTGGTGAGCGTCGCGCCGAGTTCGTCGGCCAGTTGCTGGGCGGCCTGCCGGGTCTCGGCCTGTGAGTGGCGGCTGGGCATGTAGAACGCCGAGATCGCGGCGCCGCCGGTGATCAACTGCGAGGCACGCCACGCCACCAGCAGCGTCAGCATGGAGTCGCGCCCGCCCGAGAGCGCGATGCCAAGCGAGGAGAACGCGCCGGTCTTCTCGTAATAGCTCTTGACGCCCAGCGCCAGCGCCTCGAACAGGTCATCGAGCGCGCGGTCCCGCGGGTCGGCCGCCGGCCCGCGGCTCGCCGGCAGGAAGAAGCTGCCGCCTTCGGGCGACGGGTAGGTGAGGCCCGAGCGGTCGGCGGTCGGCGCCGTCACGCGCAGGGCGGGCACGGTTTCGCGCTGCAGGCGGAAGGCCTCGCAGTCGCTGCGCCAGGTCGTGTTCTCCATGCGCAGGCGGCGCGTGCGGTCGAGATCGACCACCGACGACCACCAGCCCAGCTCGAACCGCGGCGCCTCGAACACCAACCGGCCATTCTGAAAGATGAAGCCGCCACCGTCGTAGATCAACCCGTCCTGGCCGCCAACCGCGTTGGCGTACAGCAGCACCGCCTGGTTATCAGCGGCGCGCGTCGCCAGCATTTCTCGGCGGGTCGAGTCGATGCCCATTCGGTACGGCGAACTCGAGACGTTGACGACGATTTCGGCGCCCGAGTAGCAGCGCCGGCGCATCGGTCCGTCCGGTGACCACGCGTCTTCGCACACTTCCACCGCGACCTCGCCGAAGTCGAACGTGAACAGATAGTCGCCGAGCGGCACGCCGCCGGCTTCGAGTGCCAACCCCGCGCCGCCGCGTGAAAAGGTGCGGCCTTCGTAGAACACGTTATAGGTCGGGAGCTTTTCTTTCGGCACCAGGCCGGCAATCACGCCGCGATGGACGACGGCGGCGGCGTTGAAGAGCTGCCCGCCGACCGAAACCGCCAGGCCGACGACGTAGACCGTGTTGAACCGGGCGGTTTCGGCGGCGAAGCGGTCGAGTTCGCGGCGCTGCCCGTCGAGAAAGCCTCGCCACTGCACCAGGTCTTCGGGGGGGTAGCCGCCAATGGCCTGCTCCGGGAATGCGCCAATCGTGACGTCGGCCTGTCCCATGGCCACGGCCACTTCAATCAATCGATCGACGTTGGTCACTACCGCCCCTACCGTGGGGCTGACGCTGGCAACCGCCAGTTTGGCCAGGCGCATATCTGATTCAGCTTAGCAGGGTTGAGACGGCGGCCGACGCCGGCGCGTCATAGTGGGCAACCGTGACACGGCCGGCCGCCTAGCCGGCCATCGGTTTCTCGCCGAGCAACCGGCTCGGGCGCGGCGCCTTGCGGCGCGTGAGGCCGAAGTGTTCCACGGCGTACTTGTCGAGGTGTGCCATCGCATCGGGCACCGAGTCGGTCACCAGCATCAGATCCAGGTCGCTGGCGGAGATCGTCCCGGCGTCGACCATCGCGTGCAGCATGGCGAGAAAGGGTTCCCAATAGGCGCGTCCCATCAGCACGATGGGGAACTGGGAGATCTTCTGGGTCTGAATGAGCGTCAGGGCTTCCGCCAGCTCATCGAGCGTGCCCAGACCGCCAGGCAGCACCACGAACGCATACGAATACTTGAGCAGCAATACCTTGCGAACGAAGAAGTAATGGCAGTCGACCCAGAGATCCAGGTAGGGGTTGGGCTGCTGTTCCATCGGCAGCTTGATGTTGCAGCCCACCGATCGGCCGCCGGCCTCGCGCGCCCCGCGGTTGGCGCCTTCCATCACGCCGGGACCGCCGCCGGTCATCACCGTGAACCCCAGCTTCACGACCGCGCCGCCCACTTCGCGCGCCAGCGCGTAGTAGCGGTGGTGCTGATCGAACCGCGCCGAACCGAAGACGGTGACGCACGGACCGACGAAGTGGAGCGCGCGAAATCCGCGGATCAAGTCGCGCCCGGCGCGTAACAACAGGAGTAGTTCACGGACCCGCGATTGGGGGCCTTCAAGCAGTACGCGATCCGGTTCAGGCATGGAGGGAATAGTGTAAAGTCTACTTTCTATGATCCGTCAGGCTAGCTTTGTTCTTGTCGGCCTCGTGTCGGCCCTGCTCGTGGCGCCGCCGCCGGCTTCCTCCCAGACTACCGCACCGGCGGCCTCGCCGTCCGGAGCCGCCACCCGCGGGCGGGTCACTGATATTTCCGGCGGCGTCGTGCCCGGCGCCGACGTCGTCGTGCAGACCCGCGACGGGCAGTCGGTGACGGTGCAAACCGACGGCGAAGGCAACTTCGACACCAGCACGCCGGCCTTGCGCGTGCGGGTAGTGTCCGACGGCTTCGAGCCCGCCGAGGTGGCGGTGACCGGCGATGGCCCGGTCTACGTCGTGCTGCGGCCGCTGAACTTTGCCGACTCGGTGGTGGTCACCGCCACGCGCGGCGCCGAGCGCCTGCCAAGCGCGGCAAGTGCCACCGTGATCACTGCCGCCGAGTTGAACAACATGGCGGCCGGCGCGCTCGACGATGCGCTGCGGGCCACGCCTGGCTTCACGCTGTTTCGCCGCAGTTCGTCGCGCGTGGCCAATCCCACCACACAGGGCGTCACTTTGCGCGGCGTGTCGGGCTCGGGGGCGAGCCGCACCCTGGTGCTGGCCGATGGCGTGCCGCTCAACGATCCGTTCGGCAGTTGGGTGTACTGGAACCGCGTGCCGCAGGCCGCGGTCGATCGGGTCGAAGTGGTGCGAGGCGCGACCGGCGACTTGTATGGCGCCGGCGCCCTGGGTGGGGTCATCCAGGTGTTGACCGTGCGGCCGAGCCGCAGCCGCGCGCGCGGCACCTTCGAGGGCGGGTCGCACGACACCTTCCGCGGGTCGCTGTTCGCGGCGGCCGAGCACAACGGCTGGTCGGCCACCGGCGCCTATGAAGGCGTCCGCACCGACGGCGCCTTCATCGTCGGCTCCGAAGTACGCGGGCCGGCCGACCTCAAGGCCAACAGCGACTACCAGACGGGGTTTGCCACGGTTGGCCGACGCCGCGACAACTGGCATCTGACCTTGCGGGGCGCCGGCTATACCGAAGAACGCGGCAACGGGACCAAGGTCCAGGTCAACTCGACCGACTGGCGCCAGTTCTCGGCCGAGGCCGGTGGCCTGGTCGGTGGCGGTGTCTTGCAGGCGCAGACCGCGGCCAGCAACCAGGACTACTACCAGACCTTTTCGTTCGTGGCCGCCGGCCGTGCCACCGAGCGCCTGACCTTCGCGCAGACCATCGACACCTCGCACGGTATGGCCAATGCGCAGTGGACCCGGCCCATGGGCCGCGTCACGATGATTGTCGGCGGCGACTACCGCCGCACCAAGTCGTCGCAAGACGAGTTGCGCTACGCCCTGGTCAGCGGCGTGAATACCGCGAGCGGGCCGTTCGTATCGGGCGGCACTGAGACGGTGACCGCCGCCTACGCGCGTGCCAGTATTACCGCTACCGACGCGCTGACGCTTGAAGTCGGCGCGCGCGCCGATCACTGGAACTCCGAGCCGATCAATCCGGCCGATCCCACCAAGAACGTCAACTTCGTCAGCCCCCGCGGCGCGCTGGCGTGGCGCCGGGGACGCTTCCAGGTCCAGGCCTCGGCCTACTATGCCAACCGCACGCCGAGCCTGAACGAATTGCATCGCCGGTTTGCCGCCGGCACCGCGATCACCAACGCCAACCCACTGCTCGAACCCGAAACGCTGACCGGCGTCGAAGGCGGCGTGTTGACCCAGTTCGCCAGGGCCTCGATTCGGGCGACCGCGTTCTTCAACGACCTGGACGGCGCCATCGCCAATGTGACGCTGTCGCAGACGCCGACCCAGACCGTGCGGCAACGCCAGAACTCCGATTCCATCCGCGCCAAGGGCGTCGAGTTCGAGATTGACTCGCGGCTGACGCAGACCCTCAGCGTCAACGGCCAGGTCGTGTTCACCTCGAGCCATTTCCGCGGGTCGGTGGCGACCCCGGTTCTGGCGGGCAACTACGTGCCACAGGTGCCGAAAGTACAGGGCGGGTTCGGCATCACCTGGGCCGATCCACGCTGGTTCACCGCCGCAACCCAGGTGCGGCTCAGTGGCGAACAGTTCGACGACGACCTCAATACCGCGACGTTCAAGCTGGGCGCCTACGCCGTCTGGGACGCGAGCGTGAGCCGTGCCGTGGTGCGCGGTCTCAATGCATTTGCCGCGGTCGAGAACATCACCGACAAGGAATACGACACCGCCCGCACGCCGCTGCGATCGATCGGCTGGCCGCGCACGCTGCGGGCCGGTGTGCGCGTCAGCTGGCACTGAACACCGATGCTGTCTTCAGGGGCCGCAGCTCACGGGGCCGCAGATGACACAGATGACGCAGATGTCACGGGGCCGCAGATGACACAGATGACGCAGATGTCACGGGGCCACAGATGACGCAGATGACGCAGATACCGAGGGTGCTTGCGGTGCTCGCGGTTGTATTTGCGGCTGCACCGGCGGCGGCGCAGAAGATCGAGCGAATCAATCCGCCGGGCCTGAGTACGCCCGCGACCTACTCTCACATCGTCAAGGTCGGCGACATTCTCTACATTGCGGGCCAGGTCGGCGCCGATGCGCAGGGGAAGCTCGTTGGACCCGCCATGGTCGAGCAGCTGGAGCAGGTGCTGAAGAACCTGCAGGTTGCGCTCAAGTCCCAGGGCGCTGACTTCTCGCACGTCGTCAAGATCAACATTTACACCACTGACGTCGACGCCTTCCGGGCGCCGGAGGCGGCGGCCGTGCGCGCAAAGTACTTCGGCGCTCACCGCCCGGCCAGCACGCTGGTGGGCGTGACGCGATTGGCGAGCCCGGACTACAAGGTCGAGATCGAGGCGACCGCGCATCTTCCTGGCGGCGTGCGGCTGCTGAAGCAGTAGTCGCCTTGCCCCAGCCCTCGCAGCACGCGCCGGCGGCGATCCTGTTTGACGGCGAGTGCGCGTTTTGTGAGGGCGCCGTCCGCTTCATTGCTACCCGCGACCGCGGGTATTTCCGGTTCGGCGCCTCGCAGTCGCCGGCGGCCGCGGCCCTGCTGGCCACGTTTGGCGTGACGCGAGAAGCGACGCGCAGCATCATCCTGATTGAGGATGGGGTTCTCCACCTGCACTCGACGGCGTCCCTGCGGATTGCCAGCCGGCTCACCGCGCCGTGGCGCTGGGCGGCCGTGTTGTTGTGGCTACCGCGGCCGATCCGCGACGCGGCCTACAACGTGGTGGCCGCGGTGCGGAGGCGCATTGCCGGCACGTCCAATGCCTGCGAAGTGCCGCCACCTGAGATTCGCGCACGAATGATCCGATAGCCGCTGAGGACGCCGAGGACACAGAGAAGTCCATCGCCGACGAAGGCGACGGCCCCGGGGATGTGCCAACAGCCAGGTCAGATCCTGGCTGATAAGTAATGCACCCTGGTGCCCATGCTTCGCAGCCATGGCCCCACTGGCCGACGACCGAAATTGGGTGGTATCATCCGCCCGGTCAAGGGCTTTCAATATTCGCTTGCGGCCTGGCGGAGGTTCCATGGCCGCATGCTCGCGGCCATTGGTTGGTCGCAACTATGCCGACCTGCTCGTCAGTCCAGATACAGTTAGGCCGTCATCCCGATTCGGAAAACTTCACTAGCGACGCTATGCGCCATTGGCGTATAATCGCACATGCGGTTTGTCGAGACGCCGATCTTTACCAAGGTCATCACGGCGCTTCTCGACGACGAGTCGTATCGAGGCCTGCAGTCCACGCTTATGCGCCGGCCCGAACAAGGGCCAACCATCGGCGGTACCCATGGTGCCCGCAAGGTGCGATGGGCGCGGCCGGGCGCAGGGAAGCGGGGCGGAATTCGAGTGATCTACTACTGGGCGGCGCGTGAAGCGGCGTTCTACATGCTTTACGCCTACGCCAAGAACGAGCAGGGCGACCTGACGCCTGGCCAGGCGCGCGTCCTGGCGGCGCTCATTCGGGAGGAGTTTCAGTGAAAGCCGATGCGTTTCAAGAGTTGGTCGCCAGCGTGCGACAGGCCAGTCGCATTCGTCGGGGCACCCTGCGTGCGTCTCGGGTGACTACGTTCAAGCCCGCCGACGTCAAGGCGGTTCGCAAGAAGCTGCGCGCTTCGCAGAGTGAATTCGCACTCATGATCGGTGTCAATGTCTCGACGTTGCGCAACTGGGAACAGGGTCGTCGGGTTCCAGATGGGCCCGCGCTCGCGCTGCTTCGGGTGGCATCCAAGAATCCAGCCGCCGTGGCCGAAGCACTCCATGGTTGGCGAGGGGCGGCCTAACAGCCGCTGCAGCCGACGAGCGGCCGATGGTTTAGACTCCTTCGCGTGACCGTGCCCGTCGCTCGCGGCTGAGCGGCAGGCCGCTAGGCGTACTCACTTGCCCTCATGAAATACTTCATCTCACCGGTAATCTTCCACAGAGCCAACCCAATCGAGATTGCCGAGAGTGACTACCGCGCAATTGCCACGGCAAGCGACGGTCTAATCACTCTGATAGGTACCCCGTAGACAAGCGTTGTGACGCTGGGGCTCGGTGTTCGCGGTGTCCTCGGTGGCCCAAGTGGCGCAGGAACCAGTCTGAACCAAGGACCTTCACCGCGATGGTGGTGCGATTAGGAGGTCCAGCGGTCCAGACCGCGATCAGGCCGTTTGGTAGCGCCGCCAGCACCGGATAGGCGCTCGGCTCGCCGCTCAATCGTTGAATCGGCCCGAAAGAGGGGACGCCGCGAGTGCCGCTCCCAAGCCGGCTGAACGCCGCGACGCGAACGCCGTTCTGGACTTCGTCCCAGGCGACGACGATGCGGCCGTTGCCGTCGAAGGCAATCTGCGGATGCGACGGTTTTGGCGCGCCGAGCGTGGGTACGCGAATCGGCGTGCCGAACGACTTGCCGTCGCGTGACACGGCATACATGAGGGCACCCTCCGTGCCCCCGGCCACCGTCGGCCAGACCAGGTGCACCGCGTTTTGCGCGTCCACCACCATCGCGGGTCCATCGTCAGGGCAGCCATTGATGGACCAGCCATCCTGGTGCACACGCACGAGCGGCGCAAATGTCTTGCCGCCGTCTTGCGACATCGTGAAACCCATGTCGCGGAAGTTGCCGGCAAACACGTGCCGCCACGCCGCGTACAGTGCGCCGTTCGGCCCGGCTGCGAGGGCGGTCTTGCAGCAGTAGCAGACGCCCTTGAAGAGTTCCCGTTCGCGGCTGGTCCCGCCGGACTCGGACGAGTAGTACAGGCCGGAACGTTGCGCCATCTGCACGCCATCGTGCTCGCCCTTGTGCTCCATGGCCGTCGTGGTGCCGCCGGCCATTCCGCGATGATCGAGCCAGATGGCGTGCGCCGTGCCGCGCGAGTCGAGCGCCAGGGCCTGCCAGCCGCGATCGCCCGCGGCGCCGGCGGGCTGCAGCGCCGTCGGCGTGCTGAACGTGCGACCCCCGTCGCGGGAGCGGGCCACCTTGATCTGGGTCCCGCCGTCCTTGGCATTCCACAAGACGACGATCTCCGGACTCGTGGCGCCGGTGGGCGGCACCAGTGCCACCCGCGGCGCGATCTCGCCACTGACCCGCGCCTCGCCGTCGACGGCGTTGACACGGACGGGGGAGGCAAACGTCTGGCCCCGGTCGCGACTGACGGCCAGGAAGACATCAGCCTTGCCGTCTGCCGTCGCCCCCCAGGTGACCGCGACGAGGTCGCCGGCGGTGGCGACCCACGGGGTCTGGTTACTGCGACCGGCGATCGCCAGGGTGGTCTCCCCGCGCGACTGCGCGGTGGGCGCCATCGGTAGGAGCACGGCAGCGCCGACGCTGAGAGCCAAGAGCGCTCGATGAATTCGCATGATGGATCCTTGAGTTAAAAGCGGAACCGCGCGCCAAGTTGAAACGACCGCGGTTCGCCCACGGCGGTAATCTGTCCAAACGAAGCCGACGGGCTGCCGGGATACGCGCCCGACCCGAAGTTGGTGTTGCGCGTCACCACGTTGGCGCGATCGGTCAGGTTGAAGCCCTCGACCAGCAGTTCGAACTGCAAACGCGGCGTCACCTTGACCACCCGGCTGACCCGGGCGCCGAGGGTGAAGTACGCCGTACCTTCGCCGGCATTGCGCGCGACGAACGCGCCGTTGACGATCGGCCGGCCCGCCGTCCCCTGCACCGTGGTGACGCCGGACGTGATGTTGAAGGGAGGGGCCGAATAGGCCTGCAGCATGGCGCCGACCTGGAAACCCGCGAGCTGCACCGAGCCGTTCATGGCGAGACGGTGACGCTGGTCGTTGTCCGAACGTCCCCAATCCTTCGACAGGTCCCCGGGATCGATGGGCGAACTGAAGAAGAACTCGCCGAGGTTGTTCATGGCTTTCGACAGAGTGTACGAGACGCGGTACTGACCCCACTTGACGGTGCGCTGCGACAGCGAGACGTGGAGGCCGTGGTAGCTCGACTCGCCGGCCGACGAGTACTGACTGTTGTTGGCAAAGCCCGGGTTGGGCCGGCAGCCGTTGTTCGCGCCCGACGCCACGCAGGTGGGGACGTTCTGGTTAATCGACATCAGCAGGTTGCGGCCATCGAGATACTGATACGCCACGGCGACGGTCGTCCGGTGGCCCAGCTGCTGCTCGATCTCAGTACTGAGCTGCACCGACGATCCGCTCTGCAGGTCGCGGTCCATGGTGGTCAGGTTGGGGAGCGTCACGAGCGGCACCGCCGCCGCGAGGATGTTGGGGAAGGCTGGCGCGCCGGCCTGGGTCGGCGACAGGCTGACCACGTACTGGCGCAGCGCCGTGACGTCGGTGGTGTTACCGGCCGACATCAGCGCATTGGCGAGCGCGCGCAGGGGCACGCGGTCGAAGTAGCGGCCGGCGCTGCCACGCACCAAGGTGCGCCGCGACTGGAATGGCGTCCACGCAATGCCGACCCGCGGCGAGAGATTGTTGGTGTCGGTGTTGATGGTCTCCAGCCACTGCAGGTCGTAGCGCACGCCGGCATTCAGCGTCACGTTGGGCGTGACCTTCCACTCGTCCTGGAGGTAGAGACCGAGGTTCGGGTTGGTCTGCGCCAGCTCGGTGATGCCGAAGGTCTGGGCAAAGCCGGCATTGTTATAGGTGCCTGACAGAAAGTTGGCCAGCGACGAAAAGGTGTAGCTGCCACGATTGGAGCGGGGAAACGTGATGACGTCGTCGTTGTAGAGAATGTCAAATCCGGCCCGGAACGCGTGCGCGCCAGCCTGGTGTGACAGGTTGTTGACGATCTGGAACAGGGAGTTGCGGCGGCCGGTCGGGCTGTTCGAACTGGTGCCAAAACTGGCCACGCCGGCAATGCTGACGGCCGGCCCGATCGGATCCGACGGCAGCGCCCGCAGGTCGCCATGCGCAAACTGCGCGCGCGTCTCGAGGACCGTGCGCGACGTGAGAATCAGCGTATTGCCAATCGCGATCGCCTGATCGGTGTTGTCGAGGCCGGACGACGCCGAGGGCGCGCTCAGTCCACCGGCGCCCCTGGCGTTGGTGGCCGAGACATCATATCGACTGTAGCGGACGCTCAGCTGATCGCGGCCACTGAGCTGGTGGTCGACTTTTGCCAGGATATTGGTGGAGGCCACCGGGTTGTCGTAGATGCCAGTGGCGATCTGCGGTCCGCGGTACCCGGAGGCCGCCAGCCGCGCGTTGACCGCGGCGAGGTTGGTTTCAGCGATAGTGGCCAGGCCGGTTTGATCCAGTTGGCGGTGCTCGGCGTTGGCAAAGTAGAAGGTTCGGTCCTGCTTGATCGGTCCGCCAAGGCTGCCGCCAAACTGCGACTGGCGCATGGGCAACTTGGTGCCGGACAGCGCGTTGGTGCCGTTGAGGCGGTCGTCGCGAAAGAAGTCGTAGACCGTGCCGCGTACGGCGTTGGTGCCGCTCTTGGTCACGATGTTGACATGTCCGCCCATCGCCCGGCCCAGTTCGGCTTGCGCGCCGGAGGTGATCACCTGGAACTGCTCAATCGCGTCCACCCCGTAGGTGATCCCGCTCAGTCCCGCCGCATCGTCGTTGGCCGACAAGCCGTCGACCACGAAGTTGTTCGAGAGGTTGCGCTGGCTGCCGACCGAGATGCTGATGCCGGGCACCGCGGAGGTTTCCGGAAACAGCTGCGTGCTTGAGATGTTGGTCGGTGACACGCCGGGCACCAGCAGCGCCAGTTCCAGGAAGTTGCGCCCGTTCATGGGCAGCGCCTGCACTTCGGCCTCCGATACCGTGGCGGCAATCTGGCTGCGCGCCGCTTCGAGCACCGCCGCCTCGGCCCTGACCGTCACGCTGGACTCGACGCCGCTGACCGACAGCACGATCGGCAGTTCGTAGGCGGCGCCGGGACCCAGCGAGAGCTGGCGCGTGGCATCCTCGAATCCAGCCAGCGCGATGCGGAACTCGTAGATGCCGATGCGCAGATAAGGAAAGCGGAACCGTCCGTCCTGATCGGTCACCGCACTGGCTACTAGATTGGTGCCGGCGTGGGTGGCGGTGACCTGCGCGCCCGGTACCGTGGCGCCGGAGGCATCGATCACGCGGCCGCTGACACTGGCGACATCAACGGTTTGCTGGGCGGCGACCGGCGCTGCCAGCGCGAGCAGGCAGGCGACGCCAACGACACGGCGAAAAAACGAGAACATCAAGACCTCCGAACAGTCAGAAACCAGAATCGCAGGCGCGTCGCTCGGGACACACGTCCCGCCACGCGCCGAGGGAAGCGAGCGGTGTCAGGCTTTCGGAGGGGGAGCGTCGGGGCTGACGAGACGGCAGACGATCGGGGCGGGTCGCGGAAGGACGGACGGTGTCGATGCCGGAGGGCTCATACCCACGTCAGGGGCATCGAGCAGGCCGACAAAAGAAAATAAGTGGGTGAGCGGTTGATTCGGGCCGTCGCACCCGTTGTTGATGCCGCAGCAACCGGCGGCCGAGGACCGGTGCATGGGGCACGCCGCCGCCTCGTCCTGGTGCATGGGGCAGGCATCGCCGTCCTTCGGGACCGGCGCGGGTTCGGGTTCGGTCTCGTGGCAGGCCGGAGCCTCGGCGGTTGCATGAACCATCGCCGCCGTGTGCATCGCGCAGCAATCTTCCCGGACGAATGCCGACAGCGAGGCCACCTGGAACAACAGCCAGGCCACCGCAATGAGGCGCACCCGCGACCGCAACGCAGACATCGCTATCAGCCTACCGGAAAGGACGGAGCCGGGCAAATTCCCCGTCCTCTGGGTCCTTTGTGGCTAAGGCACTTTGATTTGTGTCCTGCCGGCACCGAGCGGCGCCTGCCGCGTATAGACGTGCACGAACAGCGTACCCGCCACCAGGTCTTCCCGGTCGCGACCGCGCATCGGCACGGTGCCGGTCGCAGCGGTCTGATTCGGCGCCAGCAACTGGGCGATGATCGGTCCCGGCTTGTCGCCGACGCTGCGCTGGATGGTCAACCCCAGCACTCGATCGTCACCCTTGATGGTGGCGCTGGCGTCGTAACGCAACGTGCCGGTCGTGCGGTCGTAGCTGAACTTGACGGCGCCCGGCCCGGCCGCGATCGCAAACGTGACCGGCAGCGGCGCCGCGCCGTTAACCAGCGGTGGGGTGCTGAAGGGCGCCCGGCGTGGCGTGGCGGCCTGCTCCCATCCGTAGGCGAGGTTCAACAGCGTCGGCTCGGTGAACGCGCCGCCCAACAGCTCCAGGCCAATCGGCAGGCCGTCGCTGGTGAAGCCCGCGGGCATCGAGATCGCCGGCAGCCCGGTGGTGGCGCTCAACTGGCAGTTGGTGCCGCCCTGCGCTTCGCCGATCAGCGTCGGCTTGCGGCGCAGCGTCGGGTAGGCCAGCGCGTCGATGCGCTGCTCTTCCAGCGTCGCCAGCACCGCCGCCCGAAGGGCCCGGCGCTTCACGAACGCCTGGCGGTAGTGCTCGGTCTCCCGCTTCTCGGGTGAGTTGCGCAACCGGAATGTCGCATCAAGCTGATCGTGATGCAGGCCGCGGTCGATGATCTCGCCGAGCGACTTCACGGGCGCATTGGGCTGCTTGGCCAGGTAGTCGGCCAGGTCGAACTTGAACTCGTCGGCAATGACGCTGCTGTCCCGTAACAAGTCGTCCAGGCCGGGCACGGTGATGTCGATCACCTCGGCCCCCTGGGCCTTCATGCCGTCAAGCGCCTTGCGAACGATGGCGGCGACCTCGTCGTCTTCGGGCGCGGTGCCGAACAACGCCCGCAGCACGCCGATGCGCGCGCCCTTCAATCCGCCGACGGCCAACCCGTCACGATAGCTTCGGGGAATGTGACTGGCGCCTTCCGCCGTGATGGGATCGGCCGGGTCGGGGCCGACGGTGGCATCGAGCATGATGGCCAGGTCGGTCACGCTGCGCGCCAGCGGACCGGCAATGTCCTGGGTCGACGAGAGCGGCATCACACCGGTGCGGCTCGACAGGCCGTGGGTGCCGCGCAGGCCCACCAGGTTCTGGTTGGCGGCGGGAATGCGGATCGAGCCGCACGTGTCGCTGCCCATGCCGGCAGCGGCAAAGCTGGCGCCGACCGCGGCGCCGGTGCCGCCGCTCGATCCGCCGGGTACGCGCATCAGGTCGTAGGGGTTGCGCGTCTGCCCGGTCAGCGACGAGATGGTCGTGATGCCGGCCGCCAGTTCGTGCATGGTCGTCTTGCCGAGAATCACCGCGCCGGCCAGGCGCAGCTTCCACACCTGATAGGCGTCGGCGGCCGGCTGCATGGTGGCCAGTCCGAGCGCTCCGCCGGAGGTCGGCATGCCGGCGGTGTCGTAGTTGTCCTTGATCAAAACCGGAATGCCATGCAGGGGTCCGCGGGCACCTTTGTCCGCGCGTTCACGATCGAGGGCCTCGGCTTCCTCTCGCGCGCGCGGATTCAGCATGACGATGGCGTTCAAGCGCGGTCCGGCCTGGTCATAAGCCTGAATCCGCGCGAGGTAGGCATCGACCAGGCCACGCGACGTCACCTGGCCGGCCGCCTGCGCCGCCTGTAGCTCGAGGATCGTCCGTTCGTGGGCATCAAACAGCGCGGCGGCAGGCTGCGCTGGGGTCGCCGGCGCGCGCTGAGCGACAAGGGGAGACCAGTGTCCGGCCATCGCGACTGCGACGAACATCAGGCCGAGAACTCGTTGCCGATTCGAAGTGTCTGACCGCATGTCATATTCTAGGCGCAAGGGCGGCTTGCCTTGACACGACTGTCACCGAATGTCAGCATCTCGGCCCAGTTGGAGGGTGCGTGGCCGTGCCGAACGCCGTGAGAGAAATATCGGTCGCGCTGATCACCGCGGTGGTGGTCGCCGCAGGATTCTGGTCGACGGCGCCCGCCACCGGGCAGGCCGCGCGGCCGGCGCGCCTGGCGGACGGTAAGCCCAACCTGAACGGGATCTGGCAGGCGCTGGGTACCGCCAACTACGACGTGCGTCCGCACAGCGCCAAGGCGGCGCTGGCGTTTCGCCCAGGTCCGGTCGTCCCCGTTCCCGCCGACCCCGTTCTCGCCTTTGGCGCCGTCGGCGCCGTTCCCGGCGGTGTTGGCATCGTCGAAGGCGGCGAGATTCCGTATCTGCCCGCGGCGGCGAAGAAGCAGCAGGAGAATCAGGCCGACTGGCTGAATCGCGACCCGGAGATCAAGTGCTACCTGCCGGGCGTGCCGCGCGCCAATTACCAGCCGCACCCGTTCCAGATTCTGCACAGCGACAAGGCGATCTTCTTCGCCTATGAGTTTGCCGGCGCTGTCCGCAACATCTACATGACGGACCCGGGCGAGGCGCCGGTGGATTCATGGATGGGGCAGTCGGTGGGCAGGTGGGACGGCGACACGCTGGTGGTCACGGTCACAGGCATGAACGATCAGACCTGGTTCGATCGCGCCGGCAATCATCACTCCGAGCAGATGAAGGTGGTTGAGCGCTATACGCTGCAGGGCCCCGACCACTTGTGGTACGAGGCCACCATCGAAGACCCGGCCACGTTCAGCCGGCCGTGGAAGATTCGCATGCCGCTCTACCGGCACATCAATCCCGATGCGCGGCTCAACCAGTTCAAGTGTGTCGAGTTTGTCGAGGAGTTGCTGTACGGCAAGTTCCGGAAAACCCCGGTGCAGTAAGAGGACGTCATGATGATGCCAATGCGGCGTTTGGGATCCAGCGTGTCCGTGGGCGTGGTACTGGCCGTCGCACTGGCGTCGGTCGCGCTACTCGCCAGCGAAGGGCCGCAAGCGCCGGCGGGCGTCGCCAGGCCGGGGGCCGTGCCGCGCACGCCCGATGGCAAGCCCGACCTCCAGGGCATCTGGAGCAACGCCACCATCACGCCGCTCGAGCGTCCGCCGGCGGTCAGCAATCTCGTGCTGAGCGAAGCTGAGGCGTTCCGCCTCGAGAAGGCGACCGCCGATCGCGTGGAGCGGTTGAATCAAGACAGCGACCCCAATCGGCCGGCGCCTCCGCAGGGTGGTGACGGCTCGACCGGGGCCGCCGGCAACGTCGGCGGCTACAACAATTTCTGGCTCGATCCGGGTGAGCGCGTCGCGGTGGTCGACGGCCAGTTCCGCAGCTCCCTGATTATCGATCCGCCGGATGGCCGGGTGCCGGCGACCACGCCCGAGGCGCGGGCGCGCGCGCAGGCGCGCCTGAAGTCGATGGCCGGGCGCGGCCAGTACGACCATCCCGAGTTCCGGCCGCTCGCCGAACGCTGCCTGCTGTCGTTCGGGCCGACTACGCCGCTCATTCCCAACTACTTCTACAACAACAACCTGCAGATCGTGCAGACGCCCGATCACGTAATGATCCTGATGGAAATGGTGCACGACGCCCGGATCGTCCGGATCGGCGGCACCCACTTGCCGTCGCACATCCGGCCCTGGATGGGCGACTCGATCGGGCACTGGGAAGGCGATACGCTGGTGGTCGACACCACCAACTTCCCCTTGCAGCAGCCCTTCCGCGGTTCGGCGGAAAACCTGCATGTAGTCGAGCGTTTTCGCCGGGTTGACGCCGCCACGATCAACTACCGGTTCACGGTGGACGACCCGACGACCTTTACCCGGCCTTTCACCGGGGAGATTCCTTTCCGCGCGACAGACGAGTTAATCTATGAATACGCGTGCCACGAAGGCAACTACGCGTTGGCCAACGTGCTGAGCGGCGCGCGCAACGAAGAGAAACGCCTGGGGACCAAGAAATGACAATGCGAACCACTCTCAGCGTGCTGCTACTGAGCGCCGGTGTGCTGCTGGCGGGCCGGACCGTGATTGCCCACCATGCCTTTGGCGCCGAGTTCGACCCGAATGCGCCGATTCGCCTGCAGGGCAAGGTCGTGCGCCTCGAATGGGTGAACCCGCACACGTGGATTCACATCGAGACCATCAACAAGGAGGGCCAGCCCGAGGTCTGGATGATCGAGGGCGGGACGCCGAATACGCTGCTGCGGCGCGGTGTCACGCGCGACACCGTGAAGGTCGGCACCGAAGTCATCGTTGATGGCTACCAGACCAAGGACCACTCGCTGAAGCGCGCCAATGGCCGCGACGTCACCTTCACCGATGGCCGCAAGCTGTTCATGGGATCGTCGGGCACCGGCGCGCCGAAAGACGGCCGCGACCCCACCGAAACGCCGAAGAAGCCCGGCGGCCGCTAACTCCTGATCTCCTCCCCTAGGAGAATCCGATCCACCGGCCGGCCGCGGCCACGGTGAACCAGAGCGCGATTGACAGCGCGCCGACCAGTTGCTGGCGGCGCGCTGTGCCGCGTACCGGCGCAGCCTGCGCCATCCGGGCCCGCAGCGTCAGCGTGAACACCAGCGCGATCGGCAGCGTCGTCATCTTCACCCAGAACGCCGTGCTGTAGTAGCACTTGATCGGTTCGGACAGGAAGAGCGGGACGCCGGTCAACACCATCACGCACAGGCCCGCGAGCATCCACGGCCGGACATCGTTCGCCAGTTCCGCGACGCCGCGGTCCTTCAAGCCGAGGCCGAGCATCCGGAAATCGACGACGAAGACGGCGCCGCCGAGCAGGGCCAGGGCCAGCAGATGCACCGACTCGATTACCGGGAACAGCCAGTTGGACCCCACCACGAACTGACCCAGCCACAACGTCTCGCACCACTCGAAGAACGGCAGCAGCATGAGTCCTCAGGGGGTCACGGTCGGCACGACGCAGCCGGCCGCCCAGTTGACGAAGGCGGGCTGCGGCTGAATGTCGCAGTCGAACCAGTTGTAGGCAATCATGCGTCCGGCCACGATGATCGCGCCCCACAGCACCAGCGACGCCAGTCCCGCCCGGCGCGCGGCCCGCGGCGTGATGATGTCGTGATCCCACTCGGCGATGCGCGTGAAGATGCGTGAATGGAACAGCCAGACGTTGAGGCCGGCCAGGATCAGGAAGATCACCTTGGCCCTGAAGAAGATGCTTTGGTAGGTGCGGATCGGAATGGCATAGAACAACAGCACGCCGGTGACCACCATGACGACAAAACCGGCGATGGTCCACGGCAGCAGCCGCTCGGCGACCTGCGAAACCGGCACCCGCTTGAGCGTCAGGCCCAGCAGCCTGAGGTCGAGCAGCGTGGCGAAGCCGACAAACAGCATGAGCGCCAGCACATGCGTCGACTCGACGATGGGGTACATATACATCGACTCGTGAAGGGCGATGCTGCCCTCGGTGGCTGCCAGCCACTCGCAAAATGCCAGCAACGACATCGGCTAGGGCTTGGCCGGCGCCGGCTCCGATGGCGGGGCCGCCACGATGAACTTGCGATGGCAACTGGTGCAGGTTTCGTAGATATCGCCGCCAATCGTGAACAGGGCGTCCTTGTCCCTGGCCGCGATCGCCTGGAGGGCGCGATTGCTCTCGGCCATCATCGCCTGGGCATCGGCGATCCATTCCGGCGAGCCGTTCGAACGCGACGGCAGCATCAGCAGGTTGCCGGCCTCGGCCAGTTGAATCGCGTAACTGCGCACGCCGGCCCACTCGTCATCGGTGGCCGGGAACTTCTCGAACACTCCCTCGACCGTGGCAATCGTACCGACAGCGTCCCAGACGCCGTCGGCGGCCGGGTCGATGACGTTCAACATCAGGTCCTTCATGTTGACGGTGCTCTGAAAGGGCGGCGGGGGCGGCGGCGTGCTGCACGCCGATGCGCCGACCACGATCCACGACAGCAGCCAGGCCCTCGTTCGCATTGGCCGCCATCTTAGCCGAGGTGTCGGGTTAAGGAAACGTGATCTCGCTGGCCGGTGGACCCGGACGGGCCACGAACCATGGCACCGGGCCGACCGCCGGGACTCGCCGCCGGTAGGCGCGAATCCATTCGTCGGCAAAGGCGCGGGCGTCGTGCGTGGGGACCAGCGCCCAGACGCTGCCGCCGAACCCGGCGCCGAAGTTGCTCGCGGCAAAGGCGCCGGTGTCGCGCGCGAGCTGCGCCAGGGCGATGGTCTCCGGAATCTGGTTGCCGAGCAGGGTGTCGGCGTCGCGTTGGGAGGCGTCCGCCAGTTCGCCGAGGGCGGCGCGATCGGCGGCGGCGAAGGCCTGGGCGGCAAGCGGGGCGCGCCCGTCTTCGTTCACGAAATGCCGGAGCCGCCGGCGCAGGTCGTCCGGCGTGAACTCGCCGGTGGCGGCGTCAAGCCACCGATCGAATTGGCGGCCGGCGTCGGGGGCGCTGGCCAGTGCAGCCGACAACGAATGGGCGCTCGTGCCGGCATGCTGGTTCCACAGCGCGTGCAGTGCCCGCACGGCATCGGCGGCGCGGTTGTAGCGGGCCATCACCGAGCCGGCCTTGTCGGCTTGCACGCCGCTCGAGGCAATCACGAAGCTCCAGTCAGGCGGCATCGGCACGTCGCCGAGGGCGCAGACCGGCATGAAGCGGTAGAGGCTGGCATGGCCGAGACGGCACGCGAGAATGGCCGTGTGGTCTTCGCTGCCGCCGTGCGTGCCGACGCCGGCGGCACCAGGCAGGCCATCGTAGTCGAGGCCATTCTCAACACAGCCCAGGTACCACGCGAGGTGCTGGATGGTCGGGAGGTGGCGTTGCCACTCGTCACGTTCGGCGAGCCGGGCGCGCGCGATTAGCGCCGCGGCAACGCCCACCACCAGCGCACTCGAACTGCTGAGGCCGGAGGCGCGGGGCAGGTCGCTGGCGATGGCGATCTCGGCGCCCAGTTCGCAGCCCGGGAAGTTGAGCCACAGCCGGCGCGCGACCACATGCACATAGCGCCGCAGCCCGCGGTACTCGGGCGGCGCCGCCGTCGCCGGATCGACCTCCACGATCTGGCCGTCGCGAATGTCGCCGACCCGCACGATGCCGTCGGTGCGCGCACGGGCCACCAGGGCGATGCCGCGCGGCACGGCGGCGACGAGCGAATGGCCGCCGGCGTAATCGGTGTGCTTGCCGAAGATCTCGACGCGTCCCGGCGAGAATCGATACCAGGCCGGCGGGCCGTTGAGCACGGTGCCGCCGCGCTCTTCGAGTTCGCCAAACAGTGCCGCGCGCGACCAGGCTTCATCGGCCGGCATTCCGATCCGCTCGAAGTGATCGGCAAAGGCATTGGTCATGGCCGTGGCTCCCGGCCGGCCAGCCGCGCCGCCACCAGCGGAATGTCGGCCTGGCGCGACAAGTCGAGTACCGGACCCTGCGCCGGCAGCACACGGAAGGGAGTGCCGCTCGCCAGCGCCTGCGACACCGCATCGGGTAACTCGTATTCGCCGCGGGGTGAAAGCCCGGTCGTGGCGCACGCCGGGAAGATGCGGTGGTCGAATCGCCACACGTTCATGCTGACTGCGGCGTGCCGGCCGGCGGCCGCCAGTTGCTGGGGCGACGGCTTCTCGATGATGCCGCGCAGGTGGCCGGAAGCATCGACGTCCAGGAGCGCGAAGCCGGCGACCCGATCGGCGGGGAAGCCGCTGTCGCGCACCAGTGCCGTGCGCTCGAACGCCGGCAGCCCGGGCCCATCCAGGGCCACCAGCGCCTGCAACACCGCCGCAGGATACAGGTTGTCGGCGTTCAGCACGAGAAACGGATCGCTGCCGGCGAAGTCCCGGCTCGCCAGCACGGCGCGAGCGGTCCCGTCGGCGACCATCTGCACCGCGTACGACAGGCGGAGCCGCGACGGGCGTCCCGGTCCGCTGTAGTACGCGCGAACCGCGTCGTGATCAGGCGCCACCACCAGGCAGGCCTCACGGCACCCGGCGTCAGCCAACGCGCTCAGGATGTGATCCAGGAAAGGCCGGCCCTCGGCGCCGAGCGGCATCATGCCCTTGGCGCCGGCCGCTGCCGCCGCGTGTTGCGCGGCGGTGAGCGCGCCCGGCTCGCCGCCGGCTTGCATCCGCCGGCCGAGTCCACGCGCCAGCAGCACGGCCTTCATGACACCGAGTTGCCAAACAGCTCGACGTGCACCCGTCCGCGCTCCCGGTCGATCTGTTCGGCCGTGGCGCCCAGCCGGAACAGGATCGACTCGGTGAACGCGAGCGCCACCTCGCCTTCGCCCGAGAACACCATGTCGGCGCCGGCAGCCTTCAGCTTGTCGCGCTCGCGCAGGTGATTGGTGCGCGCCATTACCCGCAGGCGCGGCTGCTGTTGCCGCGCGGTCTTGATTACGTCTTCGGTGTGGGCGATGTCGGCCGAGGTCAGGATCAAGACCGAGGCATCGCCGATGCCGGCCGCCTGCAGCGTGTCGGGATGGCTGGCATCGCCGTAGATGGCGTCGATGCCCTGGGCCCGCAGCTCGCGAACCGTGTCCATGTTCAGTTCCACCACGGTCGGCTGCACCTCGTTGTCGCGCAGCAGGCGGGTGACGGTGCGGCCGGTCGGGCCATAGCCGACCACCACCGCCCGGTAGCGCGCCTGCGGGCGGACGCGGGTGTCAGGGTCCTGCGCCGTCATGCCCGTGCTGCCGTTCAACAGTTGCCACACGCGCGGCCAACGCATGGCGCGCCGTTCAATCACCGGCACCGAGCGGTAGAGCAGCGGGTTCATGACGATCGACAGAATCGAGACGGCGACCAGCGTGTTGGTGGCGCCTTCCGTAAACACGCCAAGCACCTTGCCGAGCGACGTGAGGATGAAGGAGAACTCGCCGATCTGCGCCAGCGCCACCGCCACCGCCAGGCTGACCCGAAACGGGTAGCGCATCACCCGCATGATCAGCACCGCGATCAGCGGCTTGACCACCACCACCACGCCGAGCGCCGCCAGCAGCAGCAGCGGTTCGTCGAGCACCGTCATCGGATCCAGCAGCATGCCAACCGACACGAAGAACAGCACCGCGAACGCATCGCGCATGGGCAGCGCGTCGGAGGCGGCACGCTGGCTGTACTCGGAACGGCCCACCACCATCCCGGCCAGGAAGGCGCCGAGGGCCACCGACACGCCGAACAGCTGGGCCGAGCCCACCGCGATCCCGAGGGCCAGCACCAGCACCGTCAGGGTGAAGAGCTCCCGCGAGCGGGTCGCCGCGACGCGATCGAGCAGGTAGGGAATCACCCGGTTGCCGACCAGCACCGTGAACGCCACGAGCGCCGTCACCTTGATCGCCGTGACCGCCAACGTCACCCCGAGCGTCGACGACGAGGGGGTCAGGAGCACCGGGAGCAGCACCAGCGCGATCACGGTGATCAGGTCTTCCACTACCAGCCAGCCGACGGCAATATGCGCCTTCACGGTGTGCAGATCGCGGTTGTCCGACAGCACGCGCATCATGACCACCGTGCTGGCCACCGACAGGGCGGCGCCAAAAATGATGGCGCCTTGCCAACTGACGCCGGCCGATACCGCCGCCAGGTAGCCGACCGACGCAGCCATCGGACTGGCGAGCAGCGCCCCGGGCAGCGCGGTGGTCCACACCGCCAGCAATTCCTTGATGTGAAACTGCAGGCCGACGCCGAACATCAGCAGGATCACGCCGAGCTCGGCCATCTGCTGGGCAAGTTCCGCGTTCACCTCGATGCCGGGGGTGTGCGGCCCGAGCAGCGTGCCGCCAATCAGGTAGCCGACAATGGGGGACAGGCCGAGGCGATGCGTGACATAGCCGAAGACCAGGGCTGCCGTCAGTCCGCCGGTCAGCGTGAGGATGAGACCAATGTCATGCACGTCCGTCAATGTTACAGTGCGCGGCAGGAGCCGGGCCAATGAGTCTCAGACAGATGTTCGCCGTCGCGTGTGCCGTGCTGCTGGCGGGTGTGCTCACCGTCGCGGCGCAGAATCCGCCCCCCCAGCGGCCGCCCGCTGCCCCCGCCGCGCCGCCCACTGCCGATCCTTACGCCACCAATCCGAATCCGGGAGCCACACAGTTTCCACTGGCCGCGGCGGCGGCAGCGGGCGGCCG
>JAKFYH010000056.1 GCA_021730945.1 Acidobacteriota bacterium
CACCCGCCTGACCCGCCCAACCCGCCTGACCCGCCCCAGTCGCCCAACGGCTGGTGAAACTGCCGCCGGCGAGCGCGCCGGGAATCGACGGTTGCAGCGGCCGGCCAGGCAGCACGTCGGAGGTGTGCAGCGTCAATTCGGGCGCGGGCCCCTTTCCGAGCGCATCGCCCAGCGCCCGCCGGACCATCTCGTGCACCATCGACTGCTCGCGAAACCGGACCTCCGCCTTGGTCGGGTGCACGTTGACGTCGACCCGGTCGGGCGGCACATCGAGAAACAGGTGCACCTCGGGACTGCGCTCCTTGTTGGTCGCCACGCTGTAGGAATCGAGGATCGCGTGCGCGATGGTGCGGTCCTTGACGATGCGGCGATTGACGAAGACGTGTTGGGGCCCACGGACGGGGCCCTGCTCGGCCAAGGCGGCGATGAAGCCGTGCAACCGCAGTCCCCCGAACTCGCGGTCAACGGCCACCAGGTCCTGGCGATCGCCGTAAATCTGGTACAGCCGGTCCGACAGGCTGGCCACTGGCGGCACCGCCAGCACCTTCCGGCCGGTGCTGACGAGCGTGAATCCAACCTCGGGATAACAGAGCGCGAGTTGAGTGACGAAGCGCGAGACCTGGGCCGCCTCGGCGGCGTCCGACTTCAAGAACTTCCGGCGCGCCGGCAGGTTGTAGAACACGTCGGCGACCTCGACCAGCGTGCCCTCAGGGCCACCGGCCTCCACCACCGACTCGATGATTCCGGCGTTGACCCGAATCTCAGTGCCACTGTCACTCCCCCGCGCCCGCGTGCGCAGACGGAAGTGGGAGACCGACGCCATCGACGGCAGCGCTTCGCCGCGGAATCCCAGGGTCACGATCGCACCCAGGTCGTCGGCCCTCTTGATCTTGCTGGTGGCGTGCCGCTCGAGGCAGAGCCGCGCATCATCGGGGTCCATGCCGATGCCGTCGTCTTCCACCCGGATCAGTTTCTTGCCCCCGTATTCGACCGTGACTGTGATCCGCGTGGCCTTCGCGTCGATCGCGTTTTCGATCAGCTCCTTGACCACCGAAGCAGGGCGCTCGACGACCTCGCCGGCGGCAATCTGGTTGGCGAGGTCGTCAGGCAGGCGGGTGATGCGACCCATTCAGCGCGCTCCCGCCCCCCTGACGCTCATCAGCTTAGTCGCCGACCTTGACGCTCAAGGCCGCCTGCGCGGCCGCCAGACGCGCCACCGGCACGCGATAGGGCGAGCAACTCACGTAGTCGAGACCCACCTGGTGGAAGAAGTGGATCGACGAAGGGTCGCCGCCGTGTTCGCCACAGATGCCCAGCTTGAGGCTCGGGTTGGCGACCCGGCCCTTGGCGACGGCCATTGAGACCAGTTGACCGGTGCCGGCCCCGTCGAAGGTCGCGAACGGGTCGCGCTCGAGGATCTTGCGGTCCTGATAGACGCGCAAGAACTTGCCGACGTCATCGCGCGAGAACCCAAAGGTCATCTGGGTCAGGTCATTGGTGCCGAACGAGAAGAACTGCGCCTCCTTCGCCACCGCATCCGCCGTGAGGGCTCCCCGCGGCACTTCGATCATGGTGCCGATCAGGTACTTGATCTTGATGCCCTGTTCCTTCATCACCAGTGACGCGACTCGCTCGACCACGGCCTTCTGGTCGCGCAACTCGCGCACGTCGCCAACCAGCGGGATCATGATTTCGGGAACGACCTTCAGGCCTTCCTTGTTCAACTGGCATGCCGCTTCCATGATGGCGCGGGTCTGCATCTCCGTGATCTCGGGATAGGTAATGCCGAGACGGACGCCACGATGCCCCAGCATCGGGTTGAACTCGTGGAGCTGTTCCACGCGCGACAGCAGGGCCTTCTTCTCGGCCAGCGCCTTGCCCGTGGTGCCCTTGGTCTCCATGACGGCGATCTCCACCATCAGGTCCTCGCGCTTGGGCAGGAACTCGTGGAGCGGCGGATCGATCGTCCGGATGGTCACGGCCGTGCCCTTCATCGCCTTGAACACGCCGTAGAAGTCCTCGCGTTGCATCGGCAACAGCTCGTCGAGCGCCGCGCGCCGATCGGCTTCGGTCTCGGCCAGGATCATGCGCTGCACGATCGGAATGCGGCCCTCGCCGAAGAACATGTGCTCGGTCCGGCACAGACCGATGCCGCGCGCGCCGAACGCATAGGCCGTCTCCGCCTGGTCGGGCTGGTCGGCATTGGCTCGCACGCCCAGGCGGCGGAACTTGTCGGCCCATTCAAGCAGAGTGTGGAAGCGCTGGTAGATCGGCGAGTCGGCCGGCTTCATCTTGCCGGCAATGACCTGCAGGATTTCGCTCGGCTGCGACGCCACCTTGGCAATCTTGACCTCACCGCTCAGGCCGTCGAAGGCGACGAAGTCGCCTTCCTTGACCGTCTGGCCGTTCACCGTGAAGCTCTTGCCGTGTTCGTCGATCCGCAACTCGCCGGCGCCCACGATCGACGGCTTGCCCATCTGGCGGCCGACGACCGCAGCGTGCGAAGTCATGCCGCCGGTGGCGGTCAGGATGCCCTGCGAGACCCACATGCCGTGGATGTCGTCGGGCACGGTTTCCCGCCGGACCAGGATGACCGGCTCGCCCCGGTTCGACCACTCGACAGCGGTTTCAGAGGAAAACACGGCCTTGCCACAGGCGGCGCCGGGCGATGCCGGCAGCCCGCGGGTGACGGCGGCCAGGCTGTTCCATTCCTTCTGATCGAACCCGGGCGCAAGCAACTGTGACAGCGCTTCCGGGTCGACGAGCAGGATGGCTTCCTTCGGCGTGACCAGCTTCTCCTTCGCCATGTCGGTGGCAATCACCACCGCCGCGTAGCCCGTGCGCTTGCCGCTGCGCGTCTGCAGCATGTACAGCGTCTCGTCCTGGATGGTGAACTCGAAGTCCTGGATGTCCTTGTAGTTGCGCTCCAGCCGGGTCGTGATGTCGCGCAGCTGCTTGTAGGCTTTCGGCATCACGCGCTCGAGTTGCTTGATCGGCTGCGGCGTGCGAATGCCGGCCACCACGTCCTCGCCCTGCGCGTTGATCAGGAACTCACCGAAGAATTCCTTGGCGCCAGTAGCCGGGTTGCGAGTGAAGCCCACGCCGGTCCCTGACCGCTCGCCGGTATTGCCAAACACCATCATCTGCACGTTGACGGCGGTGCCGATCGAATCGGGAATGTCGTAGATGCGGCGATACTCTTTCGCGCGGGCGTTATTCCACGAGCGAAAGACGGCATTGCGCGCGCCGGTCAACTGCGCCATCGGGTCCTGCGGGAACGGCTTCTTGGTCTTGTCCTTCACCACCTTCTTGTAGGCGGCAACCACTTCGCGCAGCGCGGCTTCGTCCAGATCGGTGTCGATCGCGGCGCCCTTGGCGTGCTTGATCGACTCGAACTCGTGCTCGAACACCGCCTTCGGGATCTCGAGAACCACGCTGCCGAACATCTGCATGAAGCGGCGATAGCTGTCGAACGCGAAGCGGCCATTACCGGTCCAGGCCTTCAAGCCTTCGACGGTCTCGTCGTTCAGACCGAGGTTGAGGATGGTATCCATCATCCCCGGCATCGAGAACTTGGCGCCCGAACGGACCGACACCAGCAGCGGCTTCCTGGTCGAACCGAGCGTCGCGCCGGCGGCCTTTTCCAGTTTGCGCAGCTGGGCGACCATCTCGGTCTCGATCGCCACCGGCAGCTTGCTGCCATTGGCGTAGTACAGGTTGCAGGCGTCGGTCGAGATGGTGAATCCGGCCGGCACGGGCAGGCCGGCCCTGCTCATCTCCGCCAGGCCGGCGCCCTTGCCGCCCAGCGTGTCCTTCATCGACCGGTCGCCGTCGGCCTTGCCGTTGCCGAAAAAGTAAACAAACTGCTTGGGCCCCTTCGCCGATTTCTTGGTGGCCTTCTTCGCAGTCTTCGCGACCTTCGTGGTTCTCTTCGCGACCTTCGTGGTTCTCTTCGCCATTACGCTCTCTACTCCTGCTTGTCCGCTTCGGGAACGATCTCGGAAACATCCGCAAGCTGGAGGACCGCGTCCTCCAACTGCTTCAACAACCGCAGCCGCGCGTCACGCAGCTGCGGATCGTCAGCCATCACCATCACGTCTTCAAAGAACTTCGCCACCGCCGGGCCCGTCGTCGCCGCCTCGGCGAACGCCTGGCGATAGCCGCTGCCCGACGACACGGCAGCCGCAATCACCGGCTGGAGGCGCCCCACTTCGACCGCCAGCGCCAGTTCCGCCGCCTCGACCAGGGTGCCGCCCAGATTGGGCGCCGACGCACCCAGGTTCCTGGCAATGTTCTTCACGCGCTTGAACAGCACGGCCAGTTGTTTGAAGTCCGCTGATTCGGTGAACTCGGGCAACGTCTCCAGCTTGCGCCGGGCCACCAGCGGGCTGACATCGGCGGCGGCACCGTGGGTGACGGCGCGCACGTTGCGCGGGTCAGACCCGCGCTGCTCCAGCACGAATCGCACCCGGTCGATCATGAACGACCAGAACGCCTCGTCGAGGCCAGGGGCCGTGACCAACTGGCCGAGCGTCAACCGCTGATCGAGGCCGGTCAATTCCGGCAAGTCGACCAGGATACGGACAATGCCCTGGGCGGCGCGGCGCAGGCCGTACGGATCGCGCGAGCCGGTCGGCCGCTCGCCCGCCGCAAACATGCCGGTCACGGTGTCGAGCTTGTCAGCCAGGGCGACCGCGGCCCAGGTGATGGCGGCAGCGCCGAGTTGGGCCCGGCTTGGGGGCGCAGTGGCTTCGACGCCGATCGGCAAGTAGTGGAAGTAGATCGCCCGCCACACTTCCTCGGGACGTTTGTCCTCGCGGGCGTAGATGCCGCCGATCGTGCCTTGCAGCTCAGTCAACTCGCGGACCATGGCCGTGGCCAGGTCGGCTTTGCATAGCCGTCCCGCCTCGGCGGCGTAGTCGGCCAGATCTGGACGGCCAAAGACGTCGGCGCAGATCGACCGCGCCAGCCGTTCGACCCGCACCGCCTTCTCCTGGTAGCTGCCCAGCTTCTTGTGGAATAACACCGTGGCCAGGCGATCGGTATACGCGTCCAGCGTTTGCTCGCGGTCGGTATCCAGGAAGAACCGGGCGTCGCGCAGCCGCGCCGTGAGCACGCGCTCCATGTTGATCGCGATCACTTCGGGATGTTCCGGCTGCATGTTCAGCACAGCGAGAAACACCGGCAGCAGCGTCCCCTGGTCGTCGCAGACCGGGAAGAAGTGCTGGTGATGGATCATGGTGGTCGTCAGCACCTCTTCAGGCAGCGTGAGAAACTCCGGCGCGAACGCGCCCGAAACCACGACCGGATACTCGACCAGGTCCGGCACCTCATCGAGGATGCCTTGCCCCACCAGGGCGCTGGCAATCCGGCCGCCACGACGCCGCGCTTCGGCATCGAGCTCGCGACCGATGCGGTCGTGCCGCTCGCTGCGCTCGAGAACCACGAAGTTCTCGGCCAGGCGCTTGCGGTAGTCGTCGAAGTGCTTCACCTTCAGGGCGCGGCCCGGGCGGCCGCTGGTGGTCAGAAACCGATGGCCATAGGTGGCGGCGCCGGTGCTGATGTCGAGTACGCGCGAATCGGCGGCCGCGGCCGAGCGGCCGATGATGAGCGGCACGACACGGCCGCCGTAGAGATAGAGGATCCAGCGAATGGGCCGGCCAAACGGCAAATCGCCCTTGCCGTCGGCAAGCGTGGCATCCCAGCGCATCTGCTTCGGGAAGGTCAGCGTGCGCAGCACCGCCGCCAACACATCGGGCAGCACCTCACTGGCCGGCCGCCCACGCTGGTGTTTGCGCACGCCGATGTACTCGCCCTTCGCCGTGGTAATCCGTTCGATCTGGTCGTCGGCCACTCCGTGCTTCCTGGCGAAGCCCGCGCCGGCCGGCGTCAGCCGGCCATCGGCGCCGAAAGCCGCCGACACCGGCGGGCCGGTGACCAGTTCCTCGAGGTCGGTCTGCCGCTCCCCGATCCGGCCGGCATGCGCAACCAGCCGCCGCGGCGTGCTGTAGGTCTGCACCGGCTCATCGATCGAGAGCCGCGCCTCCTTGAGCCGGGTTTCAAGCGCGAGGCCAATCTGCGCGGTCAACCCGGGCAGCCAGCCGGCGGGGATTTCCTCGGTGCCGATTTCGAGCAGCAGTTCGCGGTCCACGTCAGGCTCCGGGCTCGGCAACCACGGGCATCTGCTGCGCCGCGTATTCCTTGCAAATGGCAATCGACAACTGGCGGACCCGCAGGATGTAGGCCGTCCGCTCGGTCACGCCGACGCTGCCGCTCGAATCCAGCAGGTTGAACAAGTGCGAGCACTTCAGGCAGTACTCGAGGGCCGGTAACAACAATCCGCCCTTCAGCAGTTCTTCGCCGAACTTGAAGCTCTCGTCGAACTGCTGGCGATGGAACGACGAGAACCGCTCGCGGCTGATGCCGGTGCCCTGGTTGAACGCGTACATCGATTGCTCGACCTCTTCGCGCATCCGCACGTCGCCGTACGACTTGCCGCCCCCCCAGGCCAGGTCGAACACGTTGTCCACCTTCTGCAGGAACATGGCGATGCGTTCAAGCCCGTAGGTGATTTCGGCGGCAATCGGCGACAGGTCCATCCCGCCCACCTGCTGAAAGTAGGTGAACTGCGTGATCTCCATGCCGTCGAGCATCACCTGCCAGCCAATGCCCCACGCGCCCAGCGTCGGCGACTCCCAGTTGTCCTCTTCGAACCGAATATCGTGCTGCCGCGGGTTGATGCCGACAGCCTCCAGGCTCGCCAGGTAAACCTTCTGCACCTCGTCGGGCGAGGGCTTGAGAATGACCTGGAGTTGATGGTGCTTGAACAGGCGATTGGGATTCTGGCCAAACCGGCCGTCGTCCGGGCGGCGCGACGGCTGGACGTAGGCCACGTTCCACGGCCTCGGCCCAAGCACCCGCAGCAGCGTCTCGGGATGCGAGGTGCCGGCGCCGACCTCGAGATCGAGCGGTTGCTGAATCAGGCAGCCCTGTGATGCCCAAAACTGCTGGAGCGTAAGGATGAGGTCCTGGAACGTCACGCGGTTCACGAACGCCGCAGTTCGTTCAGCACGCGAACGGACCGGGGTTCCCTGTCGAGGTGCATCGTAATCAACTTCCGATGAATCAGTTCAATCTCGCGCAGCACCCGGCTCGTCGCGCCGAGCGAGTCGACATCGCGCGGCGCCACGCGCCGCACGCCGTCCAGGAACATCGCCGCGCCGCTCGACAACTGCAGGTCGGCCGGGTAGACCCCCTGCAGCCGCAATAACCAGCACTCGAAATAGCGCGCGAGTGCCTCTACCGGCGTTCCGGTCACCAACGCCTCAAGCGAGGACGTGCCAAGCCGGAACAGCCGCTCATCGACATCGGCATCCGCCGCCCACTCGTCGATCAACTCGGCGAAGTAGTGGCTGTAGCCGAGCGCTTCCGGGCTGGCCGCCGACAAGGGCGATCGCACCGGCTCCGCGTAGTTCAAGCCCACCAGCTCGCGCCGCTCCTTCTCGAAGTACGCCACCCGCACTTCGGTCAGCGGCTCGAGCGCGGCGCCAAACCGTTTGCGTGACTTCCCCGCATTGGGCGCCACACCACGCTTCTTGCCGCGATCGCGGGTCAGAAAGACCACGATGCGATCGGCTTCGCCCAGCTTGTAGGTGCGAAGGACCAGTGCTTCGGCCGTATACAGCGGCATCCCGTAGCCGCCTATTGTACTCTCGCGGCACCCCGTAAAGGGGTGCCCTACTGAATCAGGTAGCGCAGGAAGATGGTCGCCAGACCCAGGAACGAGGCAAAGCCGACCACGTCGGTGAAGGTGGTAATGAACACGGACGAGCCCAGGGCCGGGTCCACCTTCATCGCCTTCAACCCGAGCGGCACCAGCGTGCCGGCCGTAGCCGCGACGAACATGTTGCAGACCATCGCCATGCCGAGCAGCAAGGCCAGGATCGGATCCGCCTTGGTCGCCCAGGCCACACCGGCGGCGACGATGCCCAGCGCGAACCCGTTCGCCAGGCCGATCAACGACTCCTTCGCCAGCGCCTTCCGGCCGCTGGCCCAGCTGAGCTCGCCCAGGGCCAGCCCGCGGACGATCACGGTCAGCGTCTGGGTCCCGGCATTGCCACCCATGCCGGCCACGATCGGCATGAACACGGCCAGCGCCGTCACCTGCTGAATCGTGCCCTCGAACAGCGCCACCACCGACGCCGCCAGGAAGGCGGTGACCAGGTTGGCCAGCAACCAGGGCAATCGCTTGCGAAACGCCTCGAGCGGCGGGGTCGTCACGCGTTCGTCGCCCGAGACGCCGGCCAACCGCAGGAGGTCTTCACTGGCCTCATCCTTGATGACGTCAATGACGTCATCCACGGTGACCACGCCCACCAGCTTGTTTTCCTCGTCGACCACCGGGACGGCCAGCAGGTTGTAGGACGCCACCTGCCGTGCCACTTCTTCCTGGTCGGTGTCGACGCGGACGCTGGTGACCTCGGGGGTCATGATCCGCTTGAGCGGGGTCTCCGGCGAGACCAGCAGGAGGCGCCGTAGTGAGGTGACGCCCACCAGGTGGCGCCGCGCATCCACGACATAGAGATAGAACACCATCTCCACGTCGCGGGCGCCCTGCAGCGCGGTAATGGCTTCGCCGACCGTCAGGTCCTCGCCCAGATTGAAGACCTGGGGATTCATGATGCGGCCGGCCGTCTGCTCGCCGTACTCCAGCAGACTCTCGACCTGGCCCGACTCACGCCGGCGCATCAACTCCAGGACCTCGCGGGACAGTTCGTCCGGCAGGTAGTCGATCAGCGCGGCCGCATCGTCAGACTGGATCTCCTGCAGCAGCCTTGCGATTTCCTCGGCGGAGCGGCCGGTGAGCAGTTTGGCGCCCTCCTCGGGCCCCATCTCGCTGACCGTCTCCATCGCCAGGCGACCGCTGCGGTCGACCAACAGGGAGAACACCGCCTGCCGCTCGGCGTCGAGCAAGGAGCCGAATACCGACGCCAGATCCGCGGGATGCTGCTTTTGCAGCAGGTTCAGCAGATTGGCGGTCGCGCCAATGCGGAGGAGCCGCTTGACTGAGTCGAGGACGACGTCGATGCGACGGGACAGCACCATGCGATCGAAATATGTTACCGCTTCTTGCGCCGCGATGGCAGCCCGAGCGTATCGAGCATCCGCTCGTCTTCACGCCAGCCTTCGCGCACCTTGACATGCAGGTCGAGGAAGACACGGGCGTCGAAGAACTGCTCGAGTTGCTTGCGCGCGGCCGTTCCAATCTCCTTGATGCGCGCCCCGGCGCGGCCCACCAGGATCGGCTTCTGGCTCTCGCGATCGACCAGGATGGTGCAGAACAGGCGCATCAACCCCTTGGCATCGGCTTCCTCGAACTTGTCGACGACCACGGCGGTCGAAAACGGCAACTCGTCGCGGGTCTGCTGCAGCACTTGTTCGCGGACCAGCTCGGCGACGAAGAACCGCTCCGGCTGGTCGGTCAGGTAATCGTCCGGGTAGATGGGATCGCCCTCGGGCAAGTGCGACAGCAACACCTGCTCAAGACGGTCAATATTCTCCCCGGTCAGTGCCGAGACCGGCACCAGGTCGGCGAACCCGACGTTCTGTTGGTACTCCGCCAGGCGGGGCAACAGCGCCGGCTTGTCGGCAATGTCAATCTTGTTGAGCACCAGCACGCGTGGCGCCTTGGCATGCCGCACCACGTCCATGAGAAAGCGGTCGCCGCCACCGGCCGGCTCGCTGCCGTCAACCACTACCGCAATCACGTCCACTTCGCGCAGCGTGTCGAGCGCGGCATCGACCATGCGCACGTTCAAGCGATGCAGCGGCTTGTGCACGCCGGGGGTATCCAGAAACACGATCTGTCCCCCGCCGGCCGACGCCGCCGCGGCCGGCCCCGAGCCGGCCGACGAGCCGGGATAATTGCGGACGCCGGCAATCCGGTTGCGGGTGGTCTGCGGCTTGTCGGACACGATGGCCAGCTTCTGGCCGACCAGCTTGTTCAGCAGCGTCGACTTGCCGGCATTGGGCCGGCCGACGAGCGCGACAAACCCCGCCTTCATCGCGCGGGCTCGCTGGTGCCGACGCCCTGCCGCACCAGCCGCACACGGGTGATGCGCCGCTGCTCCGTTTCCAGAATCTCGACATCCAGTCCATCGAGGTCAAAGTGTTCACCGACCGCGGGCACCCGGCCCAGGCGTGACAGCAGGAAGCCGCCCACCGTCTCGAAGCCGTGGCCTTCGATGGTCACCTTCATCAGGTTGGCCATTTCATCGACGTCGACGCTGCCACTGAAGAGGAAGCGCCCCCGTCCTTCGTCGACGATCCGCTCGACTTCCACGTCGTACTCGTCGCGAATTTCGCCGACGATCTCTTCCAGCAGGTCTTCGACCGTCACCAGGCCGGCGGTACCGCCGTACTCGTCGACCACGATGGCGCTCTGCAGGCGCTTGCGCTGGAACTCCTTGAGCAGTTCCGGCACGCGCTTGGTCTCGGGCACGAAATGGGCCGGACGCGTCAACGGCGCGATCGGGCCCGAGGTGGGCGCACCGCGCATGATCAGGTCCTTGACGAACACGAATCCCACCACGTTGTCCAGGGTCTCGTTGTAGACGGGAATGCGCGAATACTGCTGCTCGCGCAACAGCGCATAGAGCTGTTCGATGGTCGCTCCCTGCTCGATCCCGACGATGTCGGGCCGCGGGGTCATGACCTCGCGCACCATGGTTTCGCGAAAGTCGGCGAGGTTGCGCAGCAGTTCGCGGGCCTGGCCATCCTGCGCGGCCTCAACTTCCGCCTGCACCGGCGCCGACGCCTCGATCGGCGGCGGGTCGGCGTGGCCGACGCCGTTGCCAGGGCGTTCCCGCCGCCGGCCGGTGCCCATGCGCAGCAGCGCCGCAGTCAGGGGCCGCAACACCCGGGCGACCACATCAAAGGACGGCAACAGGATGTCGAGCACCCGTTCCGGATCGCGCCGCACCAGCAGCAGCGGCATCAGGTGTTCGCAACTGAGCATCAGGCCGATCACCGACAGGACCAGCACCGGAAATCCGGCGGGATCGACGCCGGTGGCGCGCGCCAGCAGCGCCGTCGAGAGAACGGTAATGACCAACTGGAGAATGCGAACCGGGATGAAGAGGCGCCGCGGGTCGTTCAGGTACCAGCCCAGGGCATCGTCGCGGTCGGTGCGTTCGGCGTGAATGCGCAGGGACAATCGCATCAGCGCATTGAAACCCGCCGAGACCGTGCCCAAGTACGTGGCGGCACACCCCAGGAGGAACACGAGGAGCGGCGTCATTGGCTGCGTTCGATCAGTCCTTCGCGCAGGCCTGCCTTCTTGCGCAAACGCGCCTCGGCGCGCGCCATCTTTCCGCCATCGGTATCGTGGTCATACCCCAGCAGGTGCAAGAGGCCATGCAGAGCCAGCACCTTGAACTCGGTGGCCGGCGAGTGGCCGGCCTCCCGGGCCTGCCGCGTGGCCACACCAGCCGCAATCACGATATCGCCGAGAAACGCGCTGACGCCCGGCATGTGGGTGGCGGGAAATGACAGCACGTCGGTGGCCAGATCCTTGCCGCGAAACTGGCGGTTGAGGGCGCGCATCCGGCGGTCCGACACCACCGCAATGCTGACATCGCCACGCGCTGCCGCCGGCGCGGCACGCTGCAACCACACGGCCAGGCCGCGTGTCGCGGTCGTCCGCGCATCCGGGGTCGCGAGACTAACGTGCAGACGGGCCGCTGCCATATGCGTCGTACGCCTTCACAATTGCCTGCACGAGTTTGTGCCGGACCACGTCACGGTCCTCGAAATAGGTAAAGGAGATGCCGTCCACTTTGCCCACCACTTCCATGGCCTGCACGAGGCCGGACACCCGGCCGACGGGCAGGTCAATCTGGGTGATGTCGCCCGTGACCACGGCCTTCGAACCAAAGCCCAGGCGCGTGAGAAACATCTTCATCTGTTCGCTGGTCGTATTCTGCGCCTCGTCCAGGATGACGAAGGCATCGTTCAAGGTGCGGCCACGCATGAACGCCAGCGGTGCCACCTCGATCGTGCCGCGCTCGAGGAACCGATCCGCCTTCTCGGTATCGACCATGTCGTAGAGCGCGTCGTATAGCGGCCGCAGATAGGGGTTGACCTTTTCCTGCAGGTCACCGGGGAGGAAGCCGAGCTTCTCGCCGGCTTCGACCGCGGGGCGCACCAGCACGATCCGGCTGACCTTCTTGCTCAACAGGTAACTGACCGCCTGCGCCATCGCCAGGTAGGTCTTGCCGGTGCCCGCCGGGCCGATGCCGAAGACGATATCGTGCTGCTCGATGGCGTCGAGATAGCGGCGCTGGTTGGCCGACTTGGGGGCAATCCGTTTCTTGCCCGCCTGGCGTAATTGGCCGTCCTTGAGGAAATGATCGCGCAGGTCGATCGCGCCGTCGTCGACGAGCAGTTGCGAGGCGGTCTTCACATCGCGGTCGGAGATGGAGTGGCCTTCAGCGATCAGCGCGCCGAGCTGTTCGATCAAGCGCGCCACCTTGGCGGTGTCCGCCGCCATGCCCTCGACCAGCAGTTCGTGCCCCTGAGTCCGGATGCGGACGTTCAGGAGGTCTTCGAGCTGCCGAAGGTTCACGTCGTAGGCCCCAAAGAGGGTCGACATGCCCGACTCGGGCACCGCTACCTTGCGCATCGACGCCGTGCTGATTCTCGTATCTCCTTGTGTGCCAAACAGTTAACGAACTTGTGCCAAGCCTAGCATACGAAAACCGCAAAAGTGAAGCGGGTTCACTTCAGGCGATCGGCTTGATATGCAGTTCCCGCATCTGCCTGGGGTCCACTGTCGACGGCGCGTTGCACATCAGATCCACGGCCTGTGTGGTCTTGGGGAACGGAATCACTTCACGGATCGAGGTCTCGCCGGCCAGCAGGGCACAAATGCGATCGAGGCCCAGCGCCAGGCCGCCGTGGGGCGGCGTACCGTATTCCAGAGATTCGAGGAAGAAGCCGAATCGATTCCTGGCATCCTCGTCGGACAAGCCCAACAGGCGGAACACGTCGGCCTGGGTCTCGCGGTCGTGGATACGAATGCTGCCCCCACCGAGCTCCCAACCATTGAGGATCACGTCGTAGGCCTTGGCCAGCACCTTGCCAGGATCCGACTTCAGCAAGTGCCGGTCTTCCTCGCGCGGGGCCGTGAACGGATGGTTCACCGAATCCCAGCGCTTCTCGTCGGCGTTCCAGCCGAAGAGCGGGAAATCGGTGACCCAGGTCAGCTCCCAGCGGCCCTCGGGAATCAGGTTCTGCTTCTTGGCGACGTTCAACCGCAGTTGGCCCAGCACCTTCGAGGCCGCGTCCGGCGCGCCGGACGCCAGCACCAGCAAGTCGTCCTTCGAGGCGCCAGACGCCTCGAGCACGCGGCGCGTGCCCTCGTCGCCTATGGCCTTGGCCGACACCTGCACGCCGTCCGCCGTGTAGCGGGCATAGATCAGGCCGGCGGCGCCCAGCTGCTTGGCCTGGTCCACCAGGTCGTCGACCTCGCGGCGCGAGAACTTGGCGGCGCCGGGAATCACGAAGCCGCGGACGGTGCCGTCGTGGGCAATCGCCTCGCGGAAAATCCCAAATGGCGAATCGGCGAACAGAGAGCCGAAATCCTGAATCTCGAGTCCGAACCGCAGGTCGGGCTTGTCGTTGCCGTACTTCGCCATCGCCTCGGCGTACGGCATGCGGCGGAACGGCCGCGGGATCTCGACGCCAATGGCCTGGAAGCACGCCGCCAGCGCGCCCTCGACCACTTCGAACACCATCGCCTCGGTCGCAAACGACATCTCCAGGTCGACCTGCGTGAACTCCAATTGCCGGTCGGCTCTCAGTGCCTCGTCGCGGAAACACCGCGCGATCTGAACGTAGCGATCGAAGCCGGCAATCATCAGGATCTGTTTGAAGATCTGCGGCGACTGCGGCAGCGCGTAGAACTCGCCCGGGTGCACACGGCTGGGCACCAGGAAATCGCGCGCCCCCTCCGGGGTCGACTTGGTCAGGATCGGCGTCTCGATCTCGTAGAAACCCTGTTCGTCGAAATACTTGCGCAGCGCGATCGTGATGCGGTGCCGCAGCGCCAGGTTGTGCTGCAACTGCGGGCGCCGCAGGTCCAGGTAGCGATAGCGCAGCCGCGTCTCTTCCGAGACGTTCTGGTCCTCGGCAATCGAGAACGGCGGCGTCTTGGCCTCGTTCAGGATCCGCACTTCCCGGGCGCGCACTTCGACCTCGCCGGTGGGCAGCGCCAGATTCACCGTGTCGGCCGAGCGCCGCTCGGCTTCGCCCAGAATCGCGACGACAAACTCCGAGCGAATCGGCTTCACCTTCTCGAGCAACGCGGCATCGCCCTCGATGATGACCTGCGTCAACCCGTGGCGGTCGCGGACATCGAGGAACAACAACGACCCGAGGTCGCGCACCCGGTGCACCCACCCAAGCAGGACGACGTTCTTGCCGACGTCAGTGGGACGAAGGGCGCCACAGGTGTGGGTGCGAGCGAGGGATCCGAGCTGTTCTGCCATGGAACTAAATCTTTGCCTTGAGATACGCGGCCACATCAGCCCGCGGTCGCTGTTCATCCTGGCGCGTGGCGAGCGTGCGAATACTCACAGTACCCGCTTCGAGCTCAGCTTGGCCAATGACCGCTGCATATGGAATGCCCCGGCTCTGCGCATACTGAAACTGCTTCACCGTAGCGCCCTTCTGGTTGTCTTCGGCCGGCGGCTCGGGGTAGAGCTCCACCCGCAAGCCGGCGGCGCGCAGTTCGGTGGCCAGCGCCAGGTAGAGATCGGTGCGGTGGGCGAACCACTGCACGACCATCACATCGGCGGATGAGGCGACCAGCGAGGGCGGAAACATGTTGCGCTCGGCCATCACCACGAGAATGCGTTCAAGGCCAAGCGAGATGCCGCAGGCCGGCACGTCCTCGCCCGAGAACATGCCGATCAGGTTGTCGTAGCGGCCGCCGCCGCCCATGCTGCCGGCCAGATCGGGCACGGCAATCTCAAAAATGGCGCCGGTGTAATAGGACAATCCGCGAGCGAGACTAAAATCGAACACCACTCGCCCACGCGCCGAAGTGAATTCACAAAGAGCCAGGATCTTCTTGAGATCAACGATGGCCGTTTGTGCGGCCTCTCTCGCCGTCAATTGCGGGTGCCCTTGGTCGGCTGTGTTAAACAAAGTCTCGAACTTGTCTAACCCCTCGTTGAACGTCGCAAGAGGTCTAGCGTCGCCACGCCGCCACTTGAACTGCGACAACCAATTGATCCACGACGCTGCTCCGTCGGCATCGTGCCCCTTCTCCATGAGGCGAGCCACCGCGTCCTTCACGTCAATCTTGTCGAGGTCGTCAGCTGCGCTCAGGAAATCCGCCCACGACGACTTCGATATCTGTCGGCCGGCGAGGAGCGCTTCAAGCAGCTTTCGGTGATTCAGACGAATCACGAAATCCGAGAAACCGAGGCGAGTGAACACATCGGCCGCGGCGGCCAGCAGCTCGGCCTCGACCACCATCGACCTGGAGCCAATGGCGTCGACGTCGCACTGGTAGAATTCGCGGAAGCGGCCCTTCTGAGGCCGGTCGGCGCGCCACACAGGTTGCACCTGGTAGCGCTTGAAGAACTTCGGCAGCCTGGCGCGATACTCGGCCACCACCCGCGCCAGCGGCACGGTGAGGTCGTAGCGCAGCGCCAGGTCCGCCTGCCCCGTCTCGGCGCCCTCACCGCGCTTGAGAATCTTGAAGATGAGCCGATCGCCCTCTTCTCCGTACTTGCCCTGCAGCGTCTCGAGGTTTTCGACCGACGGGGTTTCGAGCGGTTCGAACCCGTACTGCTGGTAGACGTCGGCAATCACGCCGATGACATGCCGGCGCCGCCGCACGTCTTCCGGCAGGAAGTCGCGCATCCCACGAGCGGGTCCCGTGTTCATGCCAGGTAGTCCAGGCGGTAGTTCACGTAGTTATCCGAGTACCAGCGAATCTCGGCGACTTCCTCGTCGGTCAGTTGGCGCTTGACCTTGCCCGGCCGGCCCATGACCAGCGAGCGCGCGGGAATCCGCGTGCCCTCGGTCAGCAACGTCCCGGCCGCGATGACCGAATCCGGCTCAATGTGCACGCCGTTGAGCAGCACAGCCGCCATGCCGACCAGCACGCGGTCTTCGATCGTCGTGCCATGCACGACCGCCGAGTGGCCGATGGTGACCTCGTCGCCGATGATCGTCGGATGCGTGTCGCGCATCACGTGGATCATCGTCAGGTCCTGGATATTGGTGCGGGCGCCGATGCGAATCCGGTTCACGTCGCCGCGAATCACGACGTTCATCCAGACCGACGACTCCGCGCCAATTTCGACATCGCCAATGACCTGCGCGCTCTGGTCGACGTAGCTGCCGTCGGCGACGAGCGGCGTCTTGCCCTTGAAAGACCGGATCACGGCTAAATCTTGGGAAGTGTCACGCCGCGCTGGGCCTGATACTTCCCCTTCTTGTCCTTGTACGAGATCTCGCACGGCTCGTCGCTCTGGAAGAACAGCACCTGGGCAATGCCCTCGTTGGCGTAGATCTTGGCCGGCAGCGGCGTGGTATTGGAAATCTCGATCGTGACGTGGCCCTCCCACTCGGGCTCGAACGGCGTCACATTGACGATGATCCCGCAGCGGGCGTAGGTCGACTTGCCGAGGCACACCGTCAGCACGTCGCGGGGAATGCGGAAGTACTCCACCGTCGAAGCGAGCGCAAAGGAATTCGGCGGCACGATGCACTCGTCGCCGACGATGTCGACAAACGACTTCGGGTCGAAGTTCTTCGGGTCGACCACCGTGTTATAGACGTTGGTGAACACCTTGAACTCGTTACCGACGCGGCAATCGTAGCCGTACGACGACACGCCGTACGACACCACGCCAGCCCGCACCTGGCGATCCTCGAACGGTTCGATCATGCCGTGCTCGAGTGCCATCTTGCGAATCCACCGATCTGCCTTTATCGCCATGAACCCCCGTGATCGAACCCGCGTGATCGAACCCGCGTCCTACAGTTCCATTCCGCGGAAGAAATAGCCCAGCTCGAAGGCCGCCGTCTCCGGCGCATCCGATCCGTGCGTCGCATTGTTGTCAATCGAGGCGCCGAAGTCCTTGCGCATGGTGCCCGGCTCGGCCTTGGCCGGATCGGTGGCGCCCATCAGGTCGCGCCACTTCTTGATGGCATCGGCCGCCTCGAGGCACAGCACCACGCAGGGGCCCGACGACATGAAGTCGGTCAGTCCGCCGAAAAACGGCCGCGCCTTGTGCACGTGATAGAACCCCTCGGCCTCGGCCTTGCTCATGTGGATCATCCGCATCCCGACGACGCGGAATCCGGCCCCTTCGATGCGAGCGAGAATCTGTCCAGCGACGCCGTTCTTGACGGCATCCGGTTTAATGATGGCGAACGTTCTTTGCATATCCGAACGATTATATTCGGGATCCAGGGTCCGGGATCCGGGGGCCGGGGGCCGGAAACGGCCACTTCACCGGGGCAACTCCCGGGATGGGTAGCATCCCAGCACCTTCAAGAACACGGTCCGGGCGGCCAGGCCGGCCAGGGCCGCCTGAATGCGCGGCTCGCCCAGGTGGCCCTCCACGTCGATGTAGAACACGTACTCCCACGGTGTGCCCGGGCGGGGCCTGGACTCGAGCTTGGTCAGGTTCAAGCCCTCCTCCGCGATGATATTGAGGCAGCGCACCAGCGCGCCGTGTTCGTGGCGCGTCGCCAGCACCAGTGAGACCTTCGCCGCAATCCGCGGGTCGCAGTCGAGCGGACTGGCGGCCACGACCACGAATCGGGTGTAGTTGACCGCCTGATTGGCAATGTCGCGAGCCAGGACCTGAAGCCCGAAGTGGGCGCCCGCCTCCTCGCTGGCGATGGCGGCCTCACCCGGGTCGCCGAGGTCGCGCACGTGCTGGGCGGCCAGGGCGGTATTGGCGGCCGCAACCCCCTCGCAACCAGCCAACCCCGACAGAAACTCGCTGCATTGGGCCAGGGCCTGCGGGTGCGAGTGGATCCGCCGGATCGATTCGATCGGCACATTGGCCACGCCCAACAGGCAGTGACGCACATCGACCACTTCCTCGCCCACCAGCGACAGGTTGTAGCGCAGCAGCAGGTCGTAGGCCTCATAGACCGAGCCGGCGGTGGTGTTCTCGATCGGCAGCATGCCGCGGTCGACGTGCCCCTCGATTACCGCCTCGAGCATCGCCTTGAACGTCGGATAGGCCTTGAGGCCGACCGCGCGGCTGGTCACGCCGAAGTGCTGCAGAGCCGCCTGATGGCCATAGGCGCCCTCCGTCCCCTGGAAGGCCACCCGCACTTCCGGCGTGTCGGGGGCAACCTGGAGCTGGTCCTGCTGACGCCGCACCGAGTCGTCCAGGATCTCGCGGAAGATCCGGCGGACAAACGCCGGATCCAGCCCGAGACGCTCGCCCACCGCGGACCGGTGCTGCAGCAGCGCGGTTTCGCGGTCGGTATCGCGCACCGGACCATCGCCATCCGCCTTCACCCGGGCAATGTCGCGGGCCAGCCGTGCCCGCTCGCCGAGCGCCGACACCAGCACCTGGTCGATGTCGTCCAGGCTCTTGCGAAGCGCCGCCAGGTCATGACTCGTCATTTGCTCCCGCTCTCCCAAAAAGAAAACCGCCGCCCCAGCGTCAACTGGGGCGGCGGTTTCAGGTCCTTCCGACTGGCGACTTGCTGACTTAGTGCCGGACCGACACGCCTCCCCGGGCGGCCGTAAAGCCGCCGATGGTAAAGGACGTAAAGTTCCGCGTCGCGCCGATCATCGCGCGCAGTATAGCCGAGTTCGGTCCTGTCAATTCACTCGCCTTTTACTTCATGACTTCGACCAGCGCCTGGCCCATGTCGGCCGGGCTCTTGACGACGCGGACGCCGGCCGCGGTGAGCGCGGCCATCTTCTCGGCTGCCGTGCCCTTGCCGCCGGCAATGATGGCGCCGGCATGGCCCATCCGGCGGCCTTCGGGCGCGGTTTGCCCGGCAATAAACGCCACGATCGGCTTCTTGAAGTTCACCTTGATCCAGGCGGCCGCCTCTTCCTCGGCCGACCCGCCAATCTCGCCGATCATGATCACGGCGTCGGTCTCCGGGTCCTTCTGGAACAGGTCCAGCGCGTCGATGTGCGTGGTCCCGATCATCGGGTCGCCACCGATGCCGATGCAGGTGCTCTGCCCCAGACCCTGCCGGGTCAGCTGATCGATCGCCTCATAGGTGAGCGTGCCGCTCTTCGAGACGATGCCGATCCGGCCTTCCTTGCAGATGTTGGCGGGAATGATGCCGGCCTTGCCCTTGCCCGGCGAGATGATGCCCGGGCAATTGGGACCGATCAGGCGGGTGCCCGGGTAGTCCTTCAGGAAGGTCATGGCCTTGAGCATGTCGATCACCGGAATGCCCTCGGTGATGCACACGGCAAGACCGATGCCGGCCTCGGCCGCTTCCATGATCGCGTCGGCGGCAAACGGGGGCGGCACGAAGATCACCGACGCGTTGGCGCCGGTCTGCTGGACCGCGTCGGCCACGGTGTTGAATACCGGCCACCCTTCGTGGGTAGTGCCGCCCTTGCCGGGCGTGACGCCTCCAACCACGGTGGTGTGATACGCGGCCGCTGCCTTGGCGTGAAAGGTGCCCTCGCGGCCGGTGAGGCCTTGCACGATGAGGCGCGTGTTCTTGTCGAGCAGGACTGCCATTAGCGACCCCCCGCGAGTGCTACGACCTTGTCGGCCGCCTCGCCCATTGTGTCGGCAGTCGCAAAGTTGAGCCCGCTCTCGGCCAGCATCTTCTTTCCTTCCTCGACGTTGGTTCCCTTCATGCGGATCACAATCGGCACCGGCACCCCGAGCTCCTTGACCGCGGCAATGACGCCGGCAGCCAGCACGTCACAGCGCAGGATGCCGCCGAAGATGTTGATGAGCACAGCCTTGACGTTCTGGTCCGACATCAGAATCTTGAATGCATTGCGAATCTGCTCGGCATTGGCGCCGCCGCCGACGTCGAGGAAGTTCGCCGGCGCGCCGCCTGCCAGCTTGATGATGTCCATGGTCGCCATGGCCAGGCCGGCGCCGTTCACCATGCAGCCGATCGTGCCGTCGAGGCGGATGTAGTTCAGGGAGAACTTTGACGCCTCGACTTCCAGCGGATCCTCTTCGCTGATGTCGCGCAGCTCGCGGATGTCCGGGTGGCGGTACATCGCGTTGTCGTCGAAGTTCATCTTGGCGTCGAGCGCCAGCAGGTCGCCGGTCTTGGTGACAATCAGGGGATTGATCTCCAGGATCGACGCGTCCGTGGCCAGAAACGCCGTGTAGAGCGCCATCATCATCTTGACGCCCTTCTTCAGGGAGTCACCGGTCAGCCCGAGCGCGAATCCCAACTGCTGAGCCTGGAAAGGCTGCAGTCCGACACCGGGGTGGATGAACACCTTGTGAATCTTCTCCGGCGATTCCTCGGCAATCTTCTCGATCTCGACGCCACCCTCGCGGCTGACCATGAGGACAATCCTCTGGGAGGCGCGATCGACCACCAGACCCAGGTAGAGTTCGCGGTCAATGGCCAGCCCCTCCTCCACCAGCAGGCGGGAGATCTTCTGCCCATCGGGACCGGTCTGGTAGGTCACAAGCGTCTTGCCCAGCAGTTCGCGGGCGACCGTCTCGGCCTCTTCCGCCGACTTGGTGAGCTTCACGCCGCCGGCCTTGCCGCGGCCACCCGCGTGAATCTGCGCCTTCACCACCGAGATGGGACCGCCGAGGCGCTTGGCAATGTCATGGACTTCTTCCGGCGTGAATGCCACTTCCCCGCGGGGAACCGGCACGCCGTACTTCGAGAGAACAGCTTTGGCTTGGTACTCGTGGATTTTCATGTGAAGGGGTTTAGTTTAATACATTCCCGGGTGTTACCATTAACCGTTAGACACCTCCTTCATGACACCTCCAGTGCTGTCCTCATCCATCGGCTCGAAATTCCTGATTGCGCTCACTGGCCTCTTCCTGTTCCTGTTCCTGGTCTCGCACCTGGCCGGGAATCTGCTCTTTATTCTTGGCCCCGACGCGTTCAATCACTACTCGCACGCCCTGATCAGCAACCCGCTGATCCTGGTGGCCGAGGGCGGCCTGGTCGCCATCTTCCTGCTCCATGTCTTTAAGACCGTCACCATCGTCGTCGCCAACCGCGGCGCCCGGCCCGAGCGCTATGCCGCCCGGAAGTGGGCAAAGAGCAAGAACGACCGCAGCCGCAAGACGCTGTCGTCGACCACGATGATCCTGACCGGCACGATCACGCTGTTGTTCGTGGTGACGCACCTGGCCACCTTCAAGTTCGGCCCCTACTACGAGACGGCGGAGGGGATTCGCGACCTGTATCGCCTGCAGACGGCGGTCTTCAGCGATCCCGGCTACGTGGCCTTCTACCTCGTGTGCATGGCCGTGGTCGGCTTTCACCTCTGGCACGGCATCTCGAGCGCCGCGCAATCCTTCGGCCTCGACAGTCCGCGGTGGACGCCGCGGATTCTCTGGGTCGGGCGGCTGCTGACGGCCGTGATTACCGCGGGCTTTGCCCTGCTTCCAATCTTCACTTTTGTCGCGGGGCGGAACTGAACATGGTTCTCGATTCAAAGACGCCGGTCGGCCCGATCACCGACAAATGGGATCGCCGCAAGTTCGAGAACAAGCTGGTCAACCCGGCCAATCGCCGCAAGTTCCAGGTCATCGTCGTCGGCACCGGCCTGGCCGGCGCGTCGGCGGCGGCTTCGCTCGGTGAACTGGGCTACCCGGTCAAGGTGTTCGGTATTCACGACAGCCCGCGCCGCGCCCATAGCATCGCCGCCCAGGGCGGCATCAACGCCGCCAAGAACTATCGCAACGACGGCGACAGCGTCTACCGCCTCTTCTACGACACGATCAAGGGCGGCGACTATCGGGCGCGCGAAGCCAACGTCTATCGCCTGGCGCAGGCGTCGGTCAGCATCATCGACCAGTGCGTGGCGCAGGGCGTGCCGTTCGCCCGCGAATACGGCGGCCTGCTCGATAACCGATCTTTTGGCGGCGCCCAGGTTTCACGCACGTTCTACGCCCGCGGCCAGACCGGCCAGCAGTTGCTGCTCGGTGCCTACCAGTCGATGATGCGGCAGGTCGATGCCGGCACAGTCACCTTGTTTCAGCGCCGCGAAATGCTCGACCTGGTGGTCGTCAACAACCAGGCCCGCGGCATTGTCTGCCGCAACCTGGTGACCGGTGAGCTCGAGTCACACGAGGCCGACGCAGTGCTGCTGTGCACGGGCGGCTACGGCACGGTGTTCTACCTGTCCACCAACGCCGTCAACTCCAACGTCACCGCCGCGTGGCGGGCCCACAAGCGGGGCGCCTTCTTCGCCAACCCCTGCTTCACCCAGATTCACCCCACCTGCATTCCTGTCAGCGGCGACCATCAGTCGAAACTGACCTTGATGTCTGAAAGCCTCCGTAACGACGGCCGGGTCTGGGTGCCCAAGACGCAAGGCGACAAGCGGCCGCCGGCGCAGATTCCCGACAGCGAGCGCGACTACTATCTCGAACGCCGCTATCCGGCGTTCGGCAATCTCGTGCCGCGCGATGTCGCCTCGCGAGCCGCCAAGGCCGTGTGCGACGAGGGCCGAGGCGCCGGAGACTCCGGCCTCAGCGTTTACCTGGATTTTGCCGACGCTATCGAGCGGCATGGCGCCGACACCATCAAGGCACGCTACGGCAACCTGTTCGACATGTACGCCCGCATCACCGACGAGAATCCCTACCAGGTGCCCATGCGGATCTACCCCGCCGTGCACTACACGATGGGCGGGCTCTGGGTGGATTACAACCTGCAGTCGACCGTCCCCGGCCTGTTCGTGCTGGGTGAAGCGAACTTCTCGGACCACGGCGCAAACCGCCTCGGCGCCAGCGCGCTGATGCAGGGCCTGGCCGACGGTTACTTCGTCGCCCCATATACCGTCGCCAACTACCTGGGCGGGGCGACCCTGCCGCCGGTCGCCGCCTCGCATGACGCCTTTGGCGCGGCCCGGGCCGAGGCCCAGGGCCGCATCGACAAGGTGCTGCGGGTCAAGGGCAAGCGGACCGTTCGCGAGTTTCACCGCGCCATCGGCGCCATTTGCTGGGATCACGTCGGCATGGCCCGCACGGAGGCCGGCTTGTCGGGTGCCATCGCGCAGATTCGCGGGCTCCGCGAGGAGTTCTGGCAGGACGTGACGGTGCCGGGCGAGGCCAATAACCTGAATCCCGGCCTTGACTACGCCGGCCGCGTGGCCGACTACATGGAATTTGCCGAGGTGCTCGCCCTCGACGCTCTCGAACGCCGCGAGTCGTGCGGCGGCCATTTCCGTGAAGAGTTCCAGACCCCCGATGGCGAGGCCCTCAGAAAAGACGACGAGTACTCCTACGTCGCCGCATGGGAGTTCAAGGGTGTGGGCGCCCCACCCGCCCTTCATAAGGAACCCCTCGTGTTTGAAGAAGTCCATCCGACGCAGCGGAGCTACAAGTAATGGCCATGACGGTAAAGCTGAAGGTATGGCGGCAGGCAGGCCCAGGGCAGCCCGGCAAGCTGGTGGACTACGTGGCCGACGCCGTCCACGCCGACATGTCGTTTCTCGAAATGCTCGACGTCGTCAACGAGAGCCTGATCAAGAGGGGCGAGGATCCGATTGCGTTTGACTCGGACTGCCGCGAGGGCATCTGCGGCAGTTGCGGCCTGGTGATTGACGGCATCCCGCACGGCCCTGACAAGGGCGCCACCACCTGCCAGGTCCACATGCGCCGGTTCAAGAGCGGAGAGACCATCACGGTCGAGCCGTTTCGCGCCAAGGCCTTCCCCATCCTGAAAGACCTGGTGGTGGACCGTTCGGCATTTGACCGCATCATCGCGGCTGGCGGCTACGTATCGATGAACGTGGGCGGCGCCCCCGACGCCAACAGCCTGCCCATCCCCAAGGACGTCGCCGACCAGGCCATGGACTCGGCCCAGTGCATCGGTTGCGGCGCCTGCGTGGCGGCCTGCAAGAACGCCGCGGCCCACCTGTTTACCTCCGCGAAGATCACCCACCTGGGCCTTCTGCCCCAGGGTGAAGCCGAACGCGACCGCCGCGTCGTCCGCATGGTGGACCAGATGGATGGCGAAGGGTTTGGCAGTTGCTCGAACGAGGGGGAATGCGAAGCAGTGTGCCCGAAGGAAATCTCGATTTCCAATATTGCCAGGATGAATCGAGACTTCCTGAAGGCCATCGTCAGTTAGAAAGCGGGGGCTGAAGCCCCCGCTCTCCGAACGTCGCTTGCTTAGACCCCGATGACGTCGACCAGTTCCTTTACGGCGCCGGCCGACTTGTTGAACGCGGCCTGCTCGTCGGCCGTGAGCTTGATCTCGATGATCTTTTCCATGCCCTTGGCGCCCAGCTTCACGGGCACGCCGACAAACAGGTTGCTGACGCCGTACTCGCCCTGCAGATACACCGAGCAGGGCATGATCTTCTTCTGATCCTTCAGGATCGCCTCGACCATCAGCGCGGCCGAGGCACCGGGCGCATACCAGGCGCTCGTCCCGACCAGCTTGGTAATCTCGGCGCCGCCGTTGGCGGTTCGCTCGCAGATCGCCGCGATCCGGTCGGGCGGCAACAATTCTGTAATCGGGATACCTGCCACCGTGGTGTAGCGCGGGAGCGGCACCATGGTGTCGCCGTGGCCGCCAAGCACGAATGACGAGACGTTCTCGACCGACACGCCCAGTTCCATGGCGATGAAGGTGCTCATGCGGGCCGAGTCGAGCACGCCGGCCATGCCGATCACACGCTCGCGCGGGAACTGGCTCAACTTGAAGACCGCCTGCGACATGGCGTCGAGCGGATTGGCCACCGGAATGATGATGCAATTGGGCGAGTACTTGACGATCTCGGCCGTCACGTCCTGCATGATCTTGTAGTTGACGTTCAACAAGTCGTCGCGGCTCATGCCGGGTTTGCGCGGCATGCCCGAGGTAATGACGACCACATCGGAGTTGGCGCTTTCCGAGAAATCCTTGGTGCCAACGCCGACCACGCGCGAGGCCGAGCCTTCGATCGGACACGATTCGTAAATGTCGAGGGCGACGCCCGCAGCTTTCGTCTCGGCCAAATCCACGACCACGACATCCGCCAGCTCCCGCTGCGCAATTGATCGCGCGACAGTTGCGCCGACGTTTCCCGCACCACCGACGACCGTAACTTTCCGATTCATGAAATGCACTCCGTTAGGTCAGATTCCCTTTATTCGCACGCGCCGATTCCACAGTTTCTGTGGAAAACCATGTGGAAAAGTGCGCGTGAACACCGTGTAACGCCTGCGTTCCGGAACAAATCTACGAATTGCACCATTCATGGTGCGTCGCAAACTTCTCACAGGAGATCAGGAGCTCAAGAAAGAAAAATAAGTCCTTTCTCATGATCTCATGACCTCCTGTTTATTCCTCAGGCCGCGAGTAACGTATTATATCGACTCCCAATCACATGCTTATTGTCATAGCTGACGACCTCCCAAAGTCTGCCGTCGAACTCCTTCGCGCGGAAGGATGGACAGTCGATGCCCGGTCAGGGCGAACCCCCGAACAGTTGAAGGCCGACTTGCCTGAGGCCGACGCGATCGTCGTCCGCAGCGCGACGAAGGTGACGGCTGACATCATCGCCGCTGCGCCCAAACTTCGTGCCATCGCCCGCGCCGGCACGGGCGTGGACAACGTCAATGTCGAAGCCGCCAGCGGCCGCGGCATCGTCGTGATGAACGCCCCCGGCGCCAACAGCATCAGCGTGGCCGAACTGGCCATGGCCCAGTTGCTCGCGCTCGCCCGTAAACTCCCCGCCGCCGACGCCTCGATGAAGGCCGGCAAATGGGACAAGAAATCATTCCTGGGTGAAGAAGTTCGCGGCAAGGTGCTCGGCCTGGCCGGTCTCGGCCGCATCGGCCAGGAAGTGACGCGGCGGGCCCAGGCGTTCGAGATGACCGTGATCGCCCACGACCCGTTCATCTCGGCGCAGGTCGCCGCCGACATGGGCGTGGAACTGGTGTCGTTCGACGAGCTCTGTGCCCGCGCGGATTTTCTGTCGCTGCACATGCCGGCGACACCGCAAACCCGGCACATCTTCAATGCCGAACGCCTGGCCGCCTGCAAGAAGGGGCTGAAGTTGATCAATACGGCCCGCGGCGAGCTGATCGACGAGCAGGCCCTGGCCGCCGCCATTACCAGCGGACATATTGGCGGGGCGGCGCTCGACGTCTACACCGCCGAGCCGACCACCGACCATGCCCTTCAGCAGTTGCCGCAGGTCGTGGCCAGCCCCCACATTGCGGCATCAACCCGGGAGGGCCAGGAACTGGTGGGTGTGGAGACGGCGTCAGCGCTGCGCGATTTCCTCAAGACCGGGGTGATTCGCAACGCCGTGAACTTCCCGTCCGTCGCCCCTGAGGAATTCCTGCGCCTCCAGCCCTTCATCAAGCTCGGCAAGCAACTGGGCTGCCTGGTCGGCCAGATGGGCGAGGCCCGCATCGAGAGCCTGGGCGTTCGCTACTACGGCGACCTGGCGTCCGGCCAGCATCCATTGATCGTCAATGCGGTCCTGGTCGGCCTGTTCGAAGCCATCTTGTCGGACACCGTCACCGAGGTGAATGCCCGCGCCGTGGCCGCCGCTCGCGGCATGGACCTGGTTGAGTCGTCCAGCAGCCGCGCCCGCGAATACCGGAGCCTGCTGTCGGTCAAGCTCATGACCAGCGACGGCGAGCGCTGGGTGGAAGGCACCGTGTCGGGCAACACGTCCCGCCTGGTGCTGCTCAACGGCGTTCCGGTAGAAGCGCCCTTGACCGGCACACTCCTGCTGCTTGCCAACCACGACCAACCCGGCGTGATCGGCGAAGTGGGCACTCTCCTGGGCAAGCACGGAATCAACATCGCCAACTTCGCCCTGGGCCGCAACGGCACGGGAGCCGTCGGCGCGGTCAACGTCGACGAACCCGGCGAACAGATCGGTGAGGATGTACTGACGGAGATCCGGGCGGTCAAGCCGGTCAAGGCCGCCTGGCTGGTGCGCGTCTAGGGCAGGCGCAGCGTCTGTGTGACACCGGCGGCGTCGATAATGACGATGCCGGTGTCGCTGACTTCGACGACTCGGTAGCCGTTCGACAACAGGTCGCCGGCGGTCACAAGCGCCATCACGCCGTTGTCACTGACGATGGCGGTGATCACCGTGACGCCGTCTTTTTCGGTGGACGCAATCCCCGACAACTTAAATTGCAGAAGCGGCGGCTCGGGAGCCATCGGCGCGGCGACCGGTGCCGCCTCGGACTCCGGCATCACGCGCGATCTCACCAGGTTCGGCCGTCTGGCCTCAAACACGAACGGGTTTCGCCCCGCTGATGGCGTCCGGCTGGGCTGCGTATCCAGCCGCTCACGCAGTTGCCGGGTCAGCGGCGCCACCGGCGTCGCGCTGCCGAGTGGGCGCGGTCCTGGTCGCGCGGCCGCCGCCGGCGCGTCGGGCGGGTTCTGACGCGAGGCGCGTGTCGTCCCGAGCGCCCAGCCTGTCGTCAAGCTCAGTGCGCCAATCAGCAACACGGTTCCCGGAGGCCAGTTTTTCATCGTCCCATCGCCACGATGGCTACGTCCTATTAGACCAAGTTTCCCGGCCGTACGGCGCAGGCATCTGGTGCCGGTCCCCACAACCTGCTGTGGTATGCTTCGTCGTGCACCCCAATTCGGTCGAGCGCCTTCGAAATACGCTGACTGAATCGTCGGTCCTCGCGGTTATCCCGGCGAGGTTCCACTCGACCCGGCTCCCCGGAAAAATCCTCGCCGACATCGCTGGACACCCGATGATCGAGCATGTCTATCGTCGTGCCAGCGCGGCCACCCTCGTACACGCCGTGCTGGTGGCAACCGATGACGAGCGCATCCTGCAAGCCGTGGAGTCGTTTGGCGGCGCCGCGATCATGACCCGCGCGGACCACCCAAGCGGTAGCGACCGCATCGCTGAAGTCATGGCTCAACTGCCCTGCCGGCTGGTGGTCAATGTCCAGGGCGATGAACCCTTGATCGAACCGTCGACCATCGACGCCGCGGTCACGCCGATGCTGGCCGATCCCACCCTCGACATGAGCACGCTGAGCCGCCCGCTGGCCGGCGACCTCGAGTTCGGCGCCACAAACGTCGTCAAGGTGGTGACCGACCTGTCCGGCCGCGCCCTCTACTTCTCGCGTTCGCCGATGCCTGGAAGCGCCGCTCATGTTGGTCTTTATGTATATCGGCGCGACGTGCTGCTGAAGTTAGCGGCGCTCCCGCCGGCCCCGCTGGAAACCGCCGAGTCGCTGGAGCAGTTGCGGGCCCTCAGCCATGGCATCGGCATTCGTGTGGTGCCGGTCAGCCACGCGAGCGCGGGCGTCGACACCCCCGCCGACCTCGAACGTGTTCGGCACTTGCTTTCGGCGTCCCATGAAGGGGCGCCCTATCTGGCCTCGGCCAGGCTTTGAGACCCTCGATGGAAAATAGCGGACGACAGACCAAATACATCTTCGTGACCGGCGGCGTGGTGTCGTCGCTTGGCAAGGGCCTGGCCGCCGCCTCGATCGGCGCCCTGCTCGAAGGCCACGGTTACCGGGTCACGCTGCAGAAGTTCGACCCTTACATCAACGTCGACCCCGGCACCATGAGTCCGTACCAGCACGGCGAAGTGTATGTGACCGACGACGGCGCCGAGACCGACCTCGACCTGGGCCACTACGAGCGGTTCACGACCATGACCGCGACGCGCAACAGCAACTGGACGACCGGCAAGATCTACATGTCGGTAATCCAGAAGGAACGCCGCGGCGACTACCTCGGCCGGACCGTCCAGGTCATCCCGCACATTACCAATGAGATCAAGGACTGCATCCGCCAGGCGGGTCGCGAGGCCGACGTCGTGCTGGTGGAAATCGGCGGCACCGTGGGTGACATCGAGAGCCTCCCGTTCCTCGAGGCCATTCGCCAGTTCCGCCAGGATGTCGGCCGCGAGAACACCATCTACGTGCACCTGACCCTGGTGCCGTACATCGGCGCCGCCGGGGAGCTGAAGACCAAGCCGACGCAGCACAGCGTGCGCGATCTGCGGTCGATCGGCATCCAGCCCGACATCCTGCTCTGCCGCACCGACCGGATCCTGTCGCGCGACATCAAGCAGAAGATCGCCCTGTTCTGTGACGTCAGCGAAGAAGCCGTGATCACAGCCAAGGACGTCTCCACCATCTACGAAGTGCCGCTGTCACTGCGTGAAGAGGGTCTCGATTCGGTCGTGCTGAAGTACCTGCACCTGCCGCCGAGCGACTCGCGCATGCAGCCCTGGGAAGAGCTGGTCGAGCGGATCAAGAATCCCGAGGAGGAACTCACCATCCACGTAGTCGGCAAGTACACCGGCTACGAGGACTCCTACAAGTCACTGAACGAGGCGCTTTATCACGGCGGCTTCGCCAATCGCGTCCGCATCAACATCCAGTGGGTCGAGTCGGAGGCGCTCGAGCAGGAAGGCGGCGGGCGCCTGCTGGACGGCGCCACCGCGATCCTGGTGCCGGGCGGATTCGGCACGCGCGGCACGCGCGGCATGATGAAGGCCTCCGAGTACGCGCGCACCCGCGGCATCCCGTTCTTCGGCATCTGCTACGGGTTCCAGTGGGCCACGGTTGAGTATGCGCGCAATGTCTGCGGGCTCGACGGCGCCGACTCGACCGAAGTCGATGAAGCAGCGCCCCACAAAGTGATCTACAAGTTGCGCGACCTGCTCGGCGTGGACGAGCTGGGCGGCACCATGCGCCTGGGCCGCTACGCCTGCCAACTGGCGGCGGGATCGCTGGCGCGCAAGATCTACGGCACCGACTTGATTCACGAACGCCACCGCCACCGCTTCGAGTTCAACTGCCTGTACGAGCCGGCGCTTGCCGAGAAAGGCATGCTCATTTCGGGCCGATCGCCCGACGGCAAGTTTGTCGAGATCGCCGAACTGCCGGGGCACCCCTGGTTCGTGGCCGTGCAGTTTCATCCGGAATTCCAGTCGCGTCCGCTCAAGCCGCATCCGCTGTTTGCGAGTTTCGTCGAGGCGGCCAGGCGCCAGAAGCAAGCCCAGTCGACTCGCGAGGCTCGCTCAGGGCAAGCCGGCGACCTCGAGCCGGCGCGCGCCGGCAAGAGCGAGGCATAAGTGCAGGCCGTCACGCCGGTCAGCGCCGGCCCGGTGTCGTTCGGCACGGGGCAGCCACTCGCGTTCATCCTCGGCCCGTGCGTCATCGAGAGCGAGGCCCACGCGCTTGAGATCGGCATGTTTATCGCCGAGGCGGGGCGGCGCGTCGGCGCGCCGGTGGTATTCAAGGCGTCCTTCGACAAGGCCAATCGCACTTCCCTCTCGTCGTACCGCGGCCCCGGCCTGGTCGAGGGTTTGAAGGTCCTGGCCCGGGTCAAGGAGCGCACCGGCCTGCCGATTCTGACCGACGTCCATGAGGTCGGCCAGGTGGGACCAGCCGCCGGCGTCTGCGACATCCTGCAGATCCCCGCCTTCCTTTCGCGGCAAACCGATCTCCTGGTGGCAGCGGCACAGTCTGGGCGGGTCGTCAACGTCAAGAAGGGCCAATTCCTGGCGCCCCGCGACATGCGGCACGTGGTCGCCAAGCTCGTCGACTCGGGCAACTCCAACATTCTTGTGACCGAGCGGGGCGCCTCCTTCGGCTACAACAACCTGGTGGTCGACCCGCGGGCGTTTCCGATGCTGCGGGAAATGGGCTACCCAGTGATCTTCGACGTAACCCACAGCCTGCAGCTCCCCGGCGCCGGCGACGGCGTGACCGCCGGCCTGGCGGAGTACATCGCGCCCATGGCACAGGCCGGTGTCGCTGCCGGCGTCGATGGGGTGTTCATGGAGGTCCACGAGGAACCGAGCCGCGCCAGGAGCGATGCCGCCAATGCGCTCAGGCTGGACCTGCTCGAACCGCTCATGCAGCGGCTGATGGCCCTTGATAGGATCGTCCGGCATGCCTGACCTGTCCCTCGCGCGCAAGGTGCTCCAGACGGAAGCGGCCGCGATCCTCGCACTGGTGGATCGGCTCGACGATCGCTTCGCGCACGCCGTGCTGCTGGTCAAGGGCTGCAAGGGCCGGGTGATCGTGACCGGCATGGGCAAGTCCGGGATCATCTGCCGCAAGATTGCGGCGACGCTGGCCAGCACGGGAACCCCGGCGTTCTTCCTGCATCCGGCCGAGGCGATCCACGGCGACCTGGGCGTGATCCAGGCCGATGACGTGGTCGTCGCGATGTCATACAGCGGCGAGACCGAAGAACTCACGCGGGTGCTCGAGACCGTCAAGCGGATCGGGGCGCCACTGGTCGCGCTGACCGGTGATCTCAAGTCGACCCTGGCGCAGGCCGCGGACGTGGCTCTCGACTGTCGCGTCTCTGAAGAAGCCTGCCCCATGAACCTCGTGCCGACCGCCAGCACCACCGCGGCCCTGGCGATGGGCGACGCGCTGGCCATGGCGGTGCTGGTCGAGAAGGGCTTCAAGCCCGAAGACTTCGCCAACCTTCACCCCGGTGGCAAGCTCGGGAAGAAGTTGATGCGGGTGTCCCAGCTGCTTCACGGCGGCGACGCCCTGCCGGTGGTCCAGCTCCATAGCGCCATGCGCGACGTGATTTACGAGATGTCCCGCAAGGGCCTCGGCATGACGACGGTAGTCGAGAAGGACGGCACGCTGGCTGGCATCATCACCGACGGCGACCTGCGCCGCAAGATGTCATCCGCCAACGTGCTGGAACTGACCGCCCGGGACGTGATGAGCCTGCACCCGGTCACGATCCTGCCGGAGACATTGGCGGTCGAGGCCCTGGCCGTCATGGAGACCCGCAAAATCACTTCCATTGTCGTGGTCGACGCCGGCCGCCGGGTGGAGGGGGTGGTGCACCTGCACGACCTCTGGCGAACGGAAATGGTGTAGCCCGTGGGCCTCGGTGATTCCCTTCCCTTTCTCGGCGCCCTGGTGGCGCTGCTCGTTGGCCTCGGCGTCGGCAAGGCCTGGGAGCGCTACAAGCTGCGCGACGGCCGGTGGATCGATCGCCGCCGCGCGCGCGACTCGCATCACTATGTGCTGGGCCTCAACTTCCTGGTGTCGAATCAAATCGACCTGGCGATCGAGGAACTGAGCCAGGCCACGCGGGTCGACAGCGACGCGCTGGAGATCCACTTGATTCTTGGCAACGTGCACCGCGAGCGTGGCCAGGTGGCGCGCGCCATCCAGGTGCACCAGGCCTTGCTGCAGCGGCCCAAGCTCACGAAGGTCGAGCATGCCTACATCCTGTTGTGCCTGGGGCTCGACTTCAAGCGCGGCGGCTTCGTCGATCGGGCGCTCGAGGCCTTCAACGAGGTCGTCCGGATGGACCCGGACAATCAGTACGCGCTGCTCTACCTGCAGAAGCTGCACGAAGAGCAGCACCAGTGGGCCGACGCGCATCGCATCCGCAAGCAACTAGTCGCCTTGAGCGGACCCGACACCCAACCACGCAACCAGGCCATTCTCGGGTTCCTGGAAAACGCCCTGGGCAGCGAGGCGATCGGGGTTGGCGATCGGGGCCGCGCGGCGCGGCATTTCGAGGAAGCAATCGCGCTCGACGCCGGGACGGTGCCCGCGTACCTGAACCTCGGCGACGTTCGGCTCATGCAGGGCGACACGGCCGGGGCCGAGTCGGCCTGGGACCGGCTGATGACCAGCTCCCCCGACCGGGCCTACCTTGCCTTCGGCCGGCTCGAGACCCTCTACGAGCAACTCGGCCAGCCGGGCAAGTTCGAGCAGCGGTGCCTGCGGCTGGTGGCCGCCAATTCGCAGGACTGGCGCGCCCGCCTGGCGCTCGGCGGTCATCTCGCCAAGCGTGGCCGCGACACCGAGGCCTTTGAATACCTGCTGGCCGCCCTGGAACATAACCCGCACGGACTCACCGTGCACCAGGCCGTGTGGGGCGTCCTGCTGAAGCTGGCCCTCGACCGCTCGCTGGTGCAGCGCTATATCGAGTCGGCGCGTTCGTCGGTCTTCTTCCTCGACCCACACGTGTGCGTAAAGTGTCACTACCGAAGCACCGAGTTGCTCTGGCAGTGTCCGCACTGCCACGAATGGAACTCGTTCGTTGAAGAACGGATCGCGCCCGCGCAGGAGGCGACCGTCGAGATGTGATCAGGAGTCAGGAGTCAGGAGTCAGTAGTCAGTAGTCAGGAGTCAGGAGTCAGGAGTCAGGAGTCAGTGGTCGGGGCTGGTCCAGACGCTTCCCAAGCGAACTGATGAGCCCATTAAGCATGCGGCCGACCTCGGATGCCAAGTCAAGCAATGGCGCAACCCGTTCCCGCTCGACAAACTTGAGCCGCCACGCCAGTTCGAGCTGGGTTTGGAGTTCGTGCTCAGAGCCACGAGCAATTCGCAAGTGATGCAGGTTGCGCTTCGTCATGCCGCAGCCCGCCCCCTCGGCAATGTTTGATGGAATCGAGACAGAGCATCGGCGGAGTTGACCCGATAATCCGTATCGCTCTTCGACAGGAAAGCTCGAAGTAAGCCGATAGGTCTTCTCGGCCAGCGCCATGGACTTATGCCAGACGTCGAGGTCCCGAAAGGATTGGATCTTCATGCCCCTGAATGGAGCATTAGGCGTGCCGTGCGATTTCCTGAGAGAATCACTTCAGGCCCCGGTCGACATTAGCAGAATCTGCAATATCGACCGGCCTTGGGTAGCGCGAATTCCGCGTCCTGACGCCTGATTCCCGAAGACTGATTCCTGGCTACTTTGATTTCCCGGCCGTAAGCAACGCGAGCAGCCTGTCGACCTGGGCGTTGGTCTCATCGAAGGAACCGTCGGTCTTGATGACAAAGGTTGCCTTCTCGATCTTCTTCTCGATCGGCCACTGAGCCGCCAGGCGGCGCTCGGCGTCTTCCTTGGTCAGCTGATTGCGCTCCATGACCCGCGTGAGCTGCATGGCGCGGGGACACGCCACGACGATGACGTCGGCAAACTGCGCTTCGCGGCCGGTCTCGTACAGCAAGGGGATGTCGGCAACGGCAAACGGCGTCTTCTTGGGCAGCGACGCGAAATACTTGTCGACCGCCTTCTGAACCGCGGGATGAATGATGGCTTCGAGGTCCTGCCGGGCGCGCTTGTCCTTGAAGATGATCTGGCCAACCCTGATGCGATCCATGGTGCCGTCGCGCCGGATCACATCGGGACCGAACCGCTGCCTGACCGCGGCCAGGGCTGGTGTCCCAAGGGCCACCACCTCGCGCGCGAGGACGTCGGCGTCCACCATGGGCACGCCGGCCGCCCGCAAGCGATCGGATACATAGGTCTTGCCGGTGGCGATGCCACCCGTGAGCGCAATCTTCCTGATCGCCATAGCGCATCCGGCGGCTAGATTGCCCGCCCTCCGTCCTTTCGCTGTTCCGCCGCCGTCACCGTATTCCGCAAGACCATCGCAATCGTCAGCGGCCCGACCCCGCCTGGCACCGGCGTCAGCGCCCCGGCCACCTCGTCCACGTCCGGATGCACATCGCCAATCAGGACGCTGCCCTTTTCGCCAAACACCGCGCGCTTCCGGCTGCCCTCGGCAAACAACCGCTCGACCTCGGCGCGATCGGTCAGGGTGTTGATCCCGACGTCGATCACCGTGGCGCCCGGCTTCACGAAGTCGCGGGTGACAAAGCCCGGCCGGCCGATCGCCGCCACCAGGATGTCGGCGCTGCGAGCGATCGCCGGCAGGTCCACGGTCCGCGAATGGCACATCGTGACCGTCGTGTCCCGATGCAGCAGCAGCAACGCCATCGGCTTGCCGACAATGTCGCTGCGGCCGATCACCACCGCATGCTTGCCGCGCAGGGCAATCCCCTCGCGCTCCAGCAGTTCCACACAGCCCAGGGGCGTACAGGCCACCAGCCTGGCTCGCTTCTGCACCAAGAGCCCGACGTTGAAGGGATGAAAGCCGTCCACGTCCTTGGCCGGATCGATCGTGTCGAAGACCTCTTGCTCGGCGCCGGCCCCCATGGCATCCGGGAGCGGCGACTGGACCAGGATGCCGTCGATGGTGTCGTCGCCGTTCAACCGCCGTACCAACGCCAGGGCGTCGTCCAACGCCGCGGTGGCGTCGAGACGAAAGAGTTCAGCCCGGCAGCCCGCCGCCGCCACCGTCTTGAGCTTGTTGCGAACGTACACCTCGGACGCCGGACTGTGTCCGGCCAGCACCACGCCAAGACCGGGCGGCCGGCCATGGCGCTGGATAAACGCGGTCACCCTCGGTGCCACTTCCTCGCGAATACGTCCGGCGCATGCCGCGCCGTCAAGCCGTCGTGCCGCCAGGTCCTAGGCCTTCTCTCCGGAAGCCTTGGTCAGGCCGAAGCCGACCAGCCACACGGCGATCGAGACTGCGAAGAACTTCAGGCCGAACAGGTCGGCCTCCGCGGCCGTGACCCCGATTTCGCCCCACTTCGCCGTGGTCTCGTTCGTGATTCCAAATTCCGTCATGTAGCCAAGGATCACCATGCAGCCGGCGTTGAACATCAGCAACAGGCCGAGCGTGTTGACGAAGTTGCCGAACGACTGCATCGGGGTACGGGCAGCGGCCTCGCTGGGGTTGACCAACGGACTGTGCGTGCGCCCATAGAACCAGTAGATGACCATGCCGATGTCGAGCCACACCAGGAACCGCACCCAGGTCAGGATCGGCAGGCTCAGCATCAGGTACGAGCACGACAGGATGCCGAGCACCGGGAAGATCGGCCCGAACGGCACCTTGAAGGATCGCTTGGCATCCGGCCGCTTGACCCGCAACACCAGCACCGCGGCACACACGACGACGAAGGCGAACAACGTGCCGATGCTCGTCATCTCGCCCACCACCTGGATTTGCGTCAGGCCCGCGACGATGGCGACGATGACGCAGGTGATGATCGTGGTGATGTAGGGCGTGCCGAACTTGGGGTGCACCTTGCTGACACCGGGCGGCAGCAGGCGATCCCGGCTCATCGCGAAGAAGATGCGAGGCTGGCTCATCAGCATGACAAGCATGACCGACGTGATGCCCGCCACGGCCCCGGCCGACACCAGGCCGGCGGCCCAGTTCTGGCCAATCACGTTCAGGGCATAGGCGACCGGCGCATTCAGGAACCGGACCGACTCGGCCGCGTCGACCATCGGCACACCCGGCAGCGCCTCGGCCAACGCCCGATACTGCACGACCGGCACAATCCCGCTCAACACCGCGCCCACGGCCAGGTAGAGGATGGTGCAGACCACCAATGACGCAATGATGCCAATCGGCAGGTCGCGGGTGGGGTTCTTTGCCTCTTCGGCCGTCGTCGACACGGCGTCAAAGCCGATGTAGGCGAAGAACACCACCGCTGCGGCCGCCATGATGCCCGGCCAGCCATACGGCGCGTAGGGCTGCCAGTTGGCCGGCTCGACGTAGGCCACACCCGCGGCCAGGAAGAAGAGCACGGCGGCCAGCTTGATGGCCACCATGACGGCATTAAATCGGGCCGACTCGCGGATGCCGATTACCAGTAACACCATGATGGCCAGCACGATCAGGACGGCCGGCAGATTGATGATGCCGACCGGCGGCGCCGCCGCCATCCACATCGGCAGTTCGACGCCGAAGCCCGCCAGCAGCCGTTGCATGTAGCCGCTCCAGCCGATGGCCACGGTCATCGAGCCCACGGCGTACTCCAGGATCAGATCCCATCCAATCATCCACGCCACCAGTTCGCCCAAGGTGGCGTAGGCGTAGGTGTAGGCGCTGCCGGCGATGGGAATCATCGAGGCAAACTCGGCGTAGCACAGGGCCGCAAAGGCGCACGCCAGCCCGGCTGCCAAGTACGACATGGTGATGGCGGGCCCCGCCTGATTGGCGGCCGCCGTTCCGGTGAGAACGAAAATGCCGGTGCCGATGATGGCGCCGACGCCGAGCAGCGTGAGATCCCACGCTGTGAGGCTGCGCCTGAGCGCCTTGCCTCCATGTTCGACGTCGCCGACGAGTTGCTCGATCGACTTCGTCTTGAACAGATTCGAATCCATTCCACCTCCAACTGCGTGGTCGGTCCCGCACTCTTACGAGCGTGGGCGGCTGGCAAACACACCAGATTATATGGGGAATCGCCGAGCGGTGCGGCGCGCATCTATTGGGAAGACCCGGTAGGGCCGGGGCCGCTACCCTAGCGCGGTCAGGAAGGCGCGCGCCCGGGCCTCAGGGGCGCCGGAAAGCAGGTCACTGATGACGGCCACCGCCGCCGCGCCCGCGGCAATGACCCCCGGGGCCCGCTCCAGGGTAATGCCGCCAATCGCGACCACCGGCCGGGCGGTGGCCGCTGCCACTCGGCTCACGGCCGCCGTGCCGACTGGCTGATGGCCGGTGGCCTTCGTCCCGGTGTCAAACACCGGGCCGATCGCCACATAGCCAATCGGGTCGGCGATGGCCGCCCTCCATTGCGACTCGGTGTGAGTGGATAGCCCCACCCAGCATTCGGGCCCAACGATAACCCGGGCGTCGGCGGGCGCCAGGTCGTCCTGGCCAAGATGCAGCCCCTGGGCGCCGGACAACACCGCGATATCAGCGCGGTCGTTGACCACCACGACCGCGCCGGCCTGGCTGGCGTCGGCCACCAGGGCAAGCGCCAGGTCCAGGAAGGCCCCGCTGTCCATGGCTTTCGCCCGCAACTGCATCAGGGTGACGCCGGCGGAGAGAAATGCGCGCGCCACGTCCAGCGGCGCACGGCGCGCCGCCGCGCAGCACTCGACATCCAGGATGGCGTAGAGCCTGGGGAGGCTAGGCGGACTCGGCGAGGCGGCTGGCCTTGGGCTTGGCGGCAAAACGTTCCATGAAGTGCGTGCTGAGGCGGCCGGCCACGAAGTCCGGGTCGTTCAGGATCTTCAGGTGCAGTGGAATGGTGGTCTTGATGCCCTCGACGACCGACATCTCGAGTGTCCGCTTCATCCGGGCGATCGCCTCCTGGCGGTCGCGCCCGTGCACGATGACCTTGGCCACCATCGAGTCGTAGTACGGCGAAATCAGGCACTCGGAATGCGCGGCGGTGTCGACGCGCACGCCCGGACCGCCCGGGACGCTGAACGCGTGAATCATGCCGGGCGACGGCACGAAGGTGTCCGGGTCTTCGGCGTTGATTCGGCACTCCATGGCGTGGCCGGTAAAGGTGACCTCGCTCTGCTTGAAGCCCAGCCGCGCACCGGCGGCGATGCGAATCTGTTCCTTGACAATATCGATGCCAGTGACCATTTCCGTCACCGGGTGCTCCACTTGGACGCGGGTGTTGACCTCCATGAAGTAGAAGTTTCCCTTGTCGTCGAGGAGGAACTCGAACGTCCCGGCGTTGGTGTACTGCACCGCGCGCGCCGCGTCGACCACGACCGCGCCCATCTTGCGGCGGACTTTCTCCGACACCACGATTGAGGGCGATTCTTCGAGCAGCTTCTGGTGGCGGCGTTGAATCGAGCACTCGCGCTCGCCCAGGTGCACGACGTTGCCGTGGTGGTCGCCCAAAATCTGGAACTCGATGTGCCGCGGTGAATCCAGGTACTTCTCGATGTAGACATCACCGACGCCAAACGCCGACTCCGCCTCGCGCTGCGCGGTCTTGAAGGCATGCGGCAGTTCTGACGGATCCTTGACGATCCGCATGCCGCGTCCGCCGCCGCCGGCGACCGCCTTGATGATCACCGGGTAGCCGATGCTCTGCGCGAACTTGATGGCGCGCTCTTCACTCTCCACCGGACCGTCACTGCCGGGCAGCATCGGCACGCCGGCCTTCTTCATCGCCCGCCGGGCCTTCGACTTGTCGCCGAGCAGCCGGATCACGCTTGGATCCGGACCGATGAAGCGGATGTGACACGCCTCGCAGACCTCCGCGAGATACGCGCTCTCCGACAGGAAGCCGTAGCCGGGATGCAGTGCGTCGGCGCCGGTGATCTCGGCGGCGCTGATGATCGCCGGAACGTTAAGGTAGCTGTCACTGCTCCGGGCGGGGCCGATGCAGATGTCCTCGTCGGCGAACCGCACGTGCAGTGAATTTTCGTCGGCCTCGGAATAGACGGCGACGGTCTTGATGCCCAGTTCGCGACACGCGAAAATCACGCGCAGCGCGATCTCCCCACGATTGGCCACGAGAATTTTTTTGAACATGGTCAGGAGGTCGGACGAATGGCGAACAGGCGCTCGCCGTACTGAACGGCCTGCGCGTTCTCGACGTAGATGCTCGTGATCTCCCCGTCGTACTCCGAGTCAATCTCGTTCATCAGCTTCATGGCCTCGATGATGCACAGCACCTGGCCCTTGCGGACGATGTCGCCGACCGCGGCCAGCGGCTTGGCACCAGGCTCAGCCGCCCGGTAGAACGTGCCGACAATTGGGGACTTCACGATCGCAAGCTCCCCACCCTCGTCGGCCACCGGCGCCACTGGCGCCGCTGGCGCCGCCGCCGCGGGGGCCGCCACGGGCGCGGCCGACACCGGCGGTGCCGCCGCGTGTGGCACGGTCACGACGTGATGGCTCAGTCCGCTCTTGATGCGGATCTTGACGCCGTCGTGCTCCAACTCAAACTCGCTCAGCTCGTGTGACTTGATAAATTCGATGAGCTGTTTGATCTCGTCCAGTGTCATGTCAGGTCGCTCACATCAGTCGCGGCACGTCGGTCAGCCATTCGGCACCGGCCGGCGTTACCACCACGTCATCTTCGATTCGCACGCCCCCCCAGCCCGCCACATAGGCGCCTGGTTCCAGCGTGAAGACCATTCCCGCTTCGAGCGGCTCCACCGGAAGTCCCGGTCGAGACCGCGTGATCCGAGGGCGTTCGTGCACTTCGAGTCCCAGGCCGTGGCCCGTGCCGTGGCTGAAAGCCTCCCCCAACCCGGCCTGCTCCAGAACCCGCCGCGCCGCCTCGTCTACTTCCGGGGCCGGCCGTCCAGGTCGTACGGCGTCAAATGCCGCCTGCTGAGCCGCCACTACGTCGTTCAAGATCCGCCTGGCCCGAGTCGACGCCCGCCCAATCGTGATGGTCCGCGACAAGTCGACGGCATACCCGTCGAGCATCCCGCCAAAGTCCAGCACGACCAGGTCACCGGCCGCCAACTGCCGGTCGCCGGCCCGATGGTGCGGAACCGCGGAATTGGAACCGGCGGCGACGATGGTATCAAACGCCGGCCGGTCGAACCCCACCCGCCGCAGTTCTGCCTCGATAATTCCCGCCATGTCGCGCTCGCGCATTCCCGCTAAGGCTTTTGGGATTATACACTTAGCGACATCGGAAAGTCTCCCGGCTGCGTCCCGGAGTCGGCCCAGTTCCCAGGGGTCCTTGACCGCTCGCAGGCGTTCCACCAGGCCGTCGGTGGCAACCAGGCCGGGCCGGGACCCCGCGGAAACCATCCGGCGTTCCAGGTCCTGGTGCGCCCGAACCGTCATGTGACTGGCTTCAATGCCAATGCGGTCTGTCTGGTAGGCGCCAACGACCGCGGCGATCGACTCCTCGAAGCTGCCGCCCGATCCAATCAGGCTGACCTTAAGGCCCTCAAGGGCAGCTTGCCGGGCCGAGGCGCCATCGAGGTACCGGGCATCGACGAGCAGCCAGACCTCGTTCGTCGCGAAGATCAGGACGGCGGTCGAGGCAAAGAGCCCGGTCAGGTAGGCAATATTCGGGAGCGACGACACCACCAGCGCGTCCAGAGCCGCCGCGGTGAGGCTGTCGCGCAACCTGGCCTGTCGGGCCAGGAAATTTCCGCCGGGTGCCACCAGCATCAGGCCCGGTCTGGGGTCTGGCGAGCTGCCACGATGGCGGCGAGCCACGTTTCCAGTTCGGAGACAACCAGCGAGTCGCGCATCGCCGCCAAATCGGCTCGCGCTGCCTTGTCGGCGATCACGCGCTGCGCCGACCGCTCACGCAGTTCGCGTTCCACCTCGGCGAAAGCGTCCTGCTGGTGCAGCGACAGGTCCACGGCCTGGATGGGGCTCGGCGCCACCGGCGGCGGCTTCGGTGTGCCCGTCTCGAGCATTGGCGCGGTCTCCCCCAACTGCATCAGGAGGGAGTCAAAATCAAAGAGCTCTTCAACCTTGGCTTGTGCCGGAGGCGGTGCCGCCTTCGACGACACGGCCCGGCTCAGCCGCTCAACCGAGTCTTCGAGGTCGGGATCAAAGCGCGCCAGGCCCAGGGCCCGCTGGTAATACTCAAGCGCCTCGGCCATGTGGCCGCGCTGCTGATGAATCTCGGCCAGGCCCCGGATGGCTGGAAGGTTGGTAGGAGCCGTCTGGACGACGGTTTCGAGTTCGGTCTGGGCCTCGTCGAGGCGGCCAGTCTCAATCAGGGCGCGCCCCAGTGTCACGCGAGCCGACAGGTAACCGGGATGATGGGCCAGCCCGGCCCGCGAAATCGCGACGGCCTCGTCGGCGTCACCGGCCCGGCGGCATTCCTCGGCCAGCTGCGCGAAGGCGATTGACGCCGGGTCCGTTTGGACCCGGCGTCGGAGTTCAAGAACTCGTGGATTGTCGGCCACCCGACAATCTTACGCCGTGACGGCAGCGGCCACGGTAATCGTCTTGGTCCGCCCCAGGCTGTCGGTCACAGTCACAACGATGGTGTAGGTGCCGACCGCCGTGTACTTGTGCGTGTGGGTCGGTGACGTCCCGGATTCCGCGGCCGTCTCGTCGCCCCACACGACCCGGTAGCTCACGATGGTTGAACCGGTCGCCGGTGTGGCGGTGATGTTGAGCTGGGTGATGCCGTTGACCTTCAGGCCCTGGGCCGTCGCCGTCACGGAGGGCAGCCCTTCGGTCACCGCCAGGGTTTGCGAAGACTGGCCGACAGCGCCGACGTCGTCGGTCACGGTCAGAATCACGTTGTAGGTACCAAGTGCCGAGAAGCGGCGTGACACTGTGACGCCGCTTGAGGTGTTGCCGTCTCCGAAGTTCCACGCGTATCCGACGATACGTCGAGGCAGGGTGGCGCGCGACTGCGATGCGTCGAAGAACACGTCCTGATCGATCGACACCGGCGTGGGGGAAATCACGAACGTCGCGGTTGGCGGCGTCGACGCGGTCACCGTGACGGTGCGGATGGTCACGGCCTGCGCGCCCCGGCTGTCGGTCACGGTCAGCACTACCTGATACAACCCCACCGTCCGGTAGTCATGCGTCGTCGTCATGCCGGTGCCGCTGGTGCCATCGCCGAAATTCCAGGCGTAGCCGCAGGCGTTCAAGCAGGCCGTGGTGCCGTTGGTGGTCGTCGAGGCGTCGAAGCTTGCTGTCGCAAACGCCTGGGGCGAGGCCGGCGTCACGGTGAAAGCCGGTGCCAGGTCGGGGTTGGTGGGCAGAATCACACCCTGTGGCACGAGGCGAATGTCGACACCGCGGGCGAAGTCGTTGAGGAAATCGCCGGAGTCGGTGGGTGTAACTGCGACGGTGACGGTCTGGGCCACCTGCCCGGAAGGCAACGGCGAGGCCGGCGGCGCGGTGTAGCGGAGAGTGCCTCCGGTGACCGGTGTCTTGGTGTTCAGCGACCCGAAGTCCTGGACGACGCCGCCGACGAGGATGGCGGCGCGCAGGGGCCGGCCGGTCAGCACCTGGCCATTGCCGTCGCGCGCGGTGATGTCGATGGTGGCGCTGCTGACGCCGTCCTGGGTCAGCGTATCGGTGCTGGCCGTAAGCAGGATGGAGTAACTGAGGGTCGATGGCCCGGAGAGCGCCGGAATTTCGACGTCCTTGACCGTACAGGACGCGACGAAGGCCAGTCCAACGACGCCGGTGACGATTTTGAATGCCCTTTGCATGATCGTGATACCTGGAAAACTACGAATCGCCAAAGTCGCCGAATTGCACATCGATCGCGCCGGTGATGGAAATCTCGTTCCCGGCCTGGTCGCGGCCGTAGAAGGTGACCTCTGCGACGGTCGAGAGGAAGACCAGGCCCCGGGCACCCACCAGGGTGATCAAGGGACGCTCGAGTTTCGCCTGGTGACGGACCAGGTCAAAGTCGACGTTGATGGTCGAGCCGATCGGAATGGTGACGGTTGTCGCGCCGTCAAATCCATACGGAATGTCGACGCCCTCGGTATTGCGGCCGTCACTGCGCCGATACCGCACGCGATAGCGCGTGATCGTCACCGAATTCAACGCGGTCGGCGCCGTCGGGCTGAGCGAGTTCTTCATCTCTGCTCGCAGGCCTGCCCTGCCGATGTCGTTGAAGATCGTGGGCTGCTGGACCGTTGTGCCGCCCGAGGTAACGTCAACCAGCACCTGAACGTCTGATCGCAGGCTGGTCGTGAAGGTCCCCGCGGCGCCGGCCGACGCAGTGACATTCTCGATAATCAGGTAGGCCGGCCCGCTGCCGGTGCGCGACGCATCGGCGCACGACGGCAGCGACAGGCCGCACACGGCGGCAGCCAACAACGCCACGGCGGAACGCATGAAATGCTGTGTGCTCATATGCCCTACTTCAGGATCTTCGGCGTGATGAAAATCAGGAGCTCGTCCTGGCTTTCGCGATTGGTCTCGTTCTTGAACAGCCATCCCAGAAGCGGCACGCGGTGCAGGAACGGGGTGCGGTCGCTCGTGCTCGCCTCCTGGCTGTTGTAGATGCCGCCGATGACCGTCGTGTCGCCGTCGGCGACCAGCACGGTTGTCTGCGCTGCCTGCTTGTCAATCGACGGCGTCGGCTGCGCGGGCGAGGTCTGCGAATAGTTCGGCGCCGACTTGTCGACGACGATCCGCATGATCACGGTATTGGACGCCGTGATCTGGGGCGTGACGCGCAGCACCAGCGCAGCCGGGATGAACGTCACCGTCACCGTGTTGTTGGAAACCGTCTGCACGGGAATCTGCGAACCCTGGGTGATCTCGGCTTCGATGTTGTTCTGCGTCGAGACTCGCGGACTGGACACAATCCGCACCTTGCCCGAGTTCTCAAGTGCCCGCAGGGCGACGTCGAGGTTCAGGGCGCCATTGATCGATCCGAGCGCCAGCCCGAGGGCCGATGGCGCAGCCAGATTCACGCCGCCGGTGCCGCCGGTCAGGACGCCGCTACTCGGAAAGGCGAGGCCGGTGCTGGTGCCCACCGAAGGGTCGACCCGGCCATTGAATCCCCACGAAATGCCCAACTCCTTGGCGAAGTTGCGATTGAGGGTGATGATGCGCGCCTCGATCTCGACCTGCGGCTGCGGCCGGTCGAGCGCCACGATCAAGTCAGTCGCGGCCTGCAGGCGATCGGCGAGGTCGCGAATAATCAACGTGTTGGTGCGAACGTCAATCTGGACGTCGCCGCGCGGTGACAGCGTGCTCTTGGTGATGATCGGCACCAGTTCCGCCGCCTTGGCATAGCTCAACGGCCGGGTGATGATGCGCAGTTCGCCCGCCAGTGCGTTGGCGTCGGCCAGTTTGCGGCGGTCTTCGCTCTCCTGCGCCAGCACGTTCACCGGCACGATCCGGACGATCGTGCCGTCGACGCTGTAGCCGAGCTTGTTGGCGCGCAGGATGATATCGAGCGCCTGGTCCCAGGGCACGTCGCGCAAGGCCACGTCGACCGTGCCCTGGATCGACGGATCGATCACGACATTGAGCCCGCTGATGTCGGCGAAGGTGCGCAGCACCGCCCGCAGGTCGGCCCCCTGGAAGTCCATGGTGATCGGGTCGCCACTGAAAGTGCGCTGCCCCTGGTCGTTGGTCGGGGTCTGGAGCGCATTGGCTGCAGTTGGCGTGGCCGGCGCGGCCGGCTGCAGGGGCGCCGGAACCGAGAGGGCCACCGGCGACGCCGCAGTCGGGGCCGCCGGCCGAACTGCCTCAACGGCGGCGGCGACCGGAGGCGCCACGGCGACCGGAGGCGCCACGGCTGCCGGAGGCGCCACGAGCGCGGCCGGTTCGCCAACCGACCGATTGAAACGCACACGAATGTCCTCGCCGACCGCCTCAATGGTGTAAGGAATCGACCGGACCAGATCGATCACGACGCGGGTAATCAGGGGTTCCCGGCTGTTGGCGGCCACGCGAACGCGCGAGACGCCCGCGAGGTTAACGTCGGTCACGGCCGCGGCCCGTCCGGCCGCAACCCCGCGAAAGTCCAGCAACACCCGCGGTGGCAGGTCGCGGGCCTCCTCGACTGATGACGCAGCCAGGGGTCCGTTACCGGAGAGAAGGATTGCCAGTCCGTCCGGCGTCTCGCTCGCGCGCACGGCGACCAGTTCGGTCGCAGGCGCGCGGCTGCCCGCGGCGCGTGGCGCCGGCGTTTTGGTCGCGGCCGGCTTGGGCGGCGCGACCGGCGCCGGCACCCGCAACGCCGCCGGCGACCCGGCGAGTCCACGGTCCACTTCGACCAGGATCATGTTGCGTGAGCTGCGGACACGGTGCGTGGCCGCGCGGTCGAGGCGAACGCGCACGCGGGTCACCGGCGAACCGTCGGGAGCCGTGGCCCCCTCGACCGCGACCGCCGCCACCGGCGCCAGGACCGTGCCTGGGAACGCGCCTTCGGGACCGTCCATGGTCACGTTTCTCAAGTCCACCAGCACCGTCAGAGGATCGGGCTGGCTGGTGAGATACGCCACCGGCTCGCTGGCTTCAATCAGCACGGTGCTGACGGCGCCGTCGAGGCGGGACGAGATGGACCGCAGGGCTGGGGTGTCGGCGAGGGTCCCACTGGGCGGAACCGGGCCGCTGGCCGTCAACGTGACCGCCAGGACTGCCGCCAGAGGCGCAGCCATTACCAGTCGAGGAATGCGACCGTGCATCACTTGACCTCTTCTCCACCGCGCAAGAACTTGCGCACTTCACGCTGCTTTTCGAGCGACAGCGGATCGTTAACTTCCTGAAGAATCACCACCATCTGCGCGGTGATCGTACGAATGACGCCGTCGAACAACTTATCTCCCGACCGGACCGTAAAGACCTTGCCGTCGGCACCCGCCACCATCGCCAACCAGGTGCCACGGCTCAGCATGATGCCCCTGACCACGAGAGCATTGGTTTCGAGTCCGGCCGCGCCGGTCGGACGTGTGGCCGCGGCGGCGCCGCCCCGCGCCATGTCACTGCCGCGGTTCACCAGGCTGATGAACGGGTCGCGCCGCCCTTCCGAGCTGTACTGGAAATTGGGCGACGGCGTCGGCAGCGCCGGCTGAGGCGCCGCCGCCGGCGCGGCGGCAGGGGGAGGCGCGGCACCCGGCGTTTGCGCGAACGCCGGACCCATGCCCGCCCACAGGATGAACGCGAGGCCGGACCAACTGGCGTGGCTCATTTCTTCACCGGCGCTTTCTTCGGCGTCGCCTTCTTGCCCTTTTTGGTGTCGACCACCGGTTTCTGCTCGACCAGCACGAACGTGGTCGCCGTGCAGGTGATGGTCATGGTGGTCGCGGCCGACTGCGATTCGCGTTGCGCCAGCGTCAGGGCGCCGATGTTAATGATGCGGGGAAACTTGCTCACGCGGTCCAGGAACACGCCGAGGTTGTGGTAGCTGCCCTCCAACTGGAGGCTGATCGGCCACTCGGCGTGCATCTCCTTCACGGTAATCGGCTGCGGGCGGAACCCGCGGATGACCAGGTTGGACTGCACGGCCAGGGTCTGCACGCGGCGCAACAAATCACCGGCATCACGTTCGTCGGGCAGGATCGGTTTGAGACTGTCGAGCCGGGCTTCGAGGTCCGCGACCTGAGCGCGGAACTCCGGCAGCTGCCGGGCGGTGGCTTGTCCCCGGCTGATTCGGCCGCGGATGGTGCTCAGCTCGACTGCTCGCGCGGCAATGGCCACCTGCCGCGGCATTTCATAGAAATAGTAGAAGGCGCCGGCTCCCGCGAGGGAGATCCCGATGAATGCCCCGAGCTGCGCCTGCCAGGGCGCCTTGCCGAGCGAGAAGCTAGCCACGCTTGCCGCCCTTCTTGGCCGCCGCGCCCGATGGCGGCGGATCGATCCCGGCCATCTGGAACGTGCCCCGGATGGTGAACTGGATCAGGTCGGGCGTGGTGCGGCCGTCGCCGTTGACCACCACGCTGTCCACGATTTCCACCGGGCGCGCGAAGTAGCGCGACGCCTCAAGGTTGCCGACAAAGTCCGACAACGACGTGAGCGTCAGGCAGCGGCCGGTCACGGTCAGGCCGTAGCCGTCCTGCTTGATGGCGGTGAGCCACGTCATGTCGGGCAGCGCACGGCTCACCTGGTCAATCATGTGGACGGGGGCGTTTTGTCCCTTGCGCAACTCGTCAATGAGGGCGACGCGCTGTTCGAGCTGCAGCTTGCGGGCCTCGAACTCCTGTACCTGCTTCAGAATCTCGGCCAGCCGCAGCTCTTCGCGCTGCGCGGCGGCGACGTCGCGCGCGACTTGCGCTTCCTGCTGCCCGATCGCCCAGTAGCGCCAGCCGATCCCGACCAGCATCAGCACCACCAGCAAGCTGCCGATGACGGTGATCTTCTGGCCCGCCTGGAATCCCTTGCTGACCGCCTTGACGGCCTTCCGCTCGCTGACGAGGTTGATCCGAATCATCGGTTCTCCACCTTGCGAAGGGCGAGACCGAGGGCAACCGCGGCCACCGGCGCCAGGTCGTCAGCGCTCTCGATGCCGAGCTTCTTGGCATCACAACTAATCTGGCGGAACGGATCAAATCGCTCCACTTCGGTATCAAAGCGCTCCCGGAGCGACTCGGCGAATCCCTCAACCCGCGAGGCGCCGCCACACAACATGATGCGGTCGATCCGATCGCTGGCCGCGGTCGCCTTGAAGAAGTCGAACGTCTTCTCTACTTCAAGCAACACGTTGTCGGTCATCGCCCGCAAGACGGCGCGCGCGTCTTCATAGGTGGCGCCTTCGACGTCGTGCCCCTTCTTCAGCAGTTCGGCGGCGTCGTACGGCAGGTTCAGTTCCTTCTGGACCGCCTCGGTGAAGGCGTTACCGCCGATGGAGACGTCGCGCGTGAACACCGACTGGGCGCCGGTCAAGATGTTGATATTCACGGCGCTGGCGCCGGCGTTCAGAATCGCCACGACGGCTGCCGGTTCGAATCCGTAGTTGGCCTCGAACGCGTTCTGCAGCGCGAAGACGTCCACGTCGACGATGACCGGCGTCCGCCCGGCCTGGGTGATGACACTCGTGTAATCGGCGATCTTGTCCTTCTTGGCCGCCACCAGGAGCACTTCCATGCTGCCCTGGCTGTCCTGCCCCGTGCCGGCGTCGAGGATCTCGTAGTCGAGGTTCACATCCTGGATATCAAAGGGGATGTACTGCTCGGCCTCCCAGTAGATCGACTCGGACAGTTCGGCTTCGGTCATGGCCGGCAGCGTGATCTTCTTGACGATGACCGAATTGCCCGACAGCGACGCGACAATGTCCTTGGATTTGAAGCGCTTGTTCGTAAACAGGCGCCGGACGGCGTCGGCGACCGCCCCGCCATCGATGATGGCGCCGTCGACAATGCTGTCAGGCGGCACCGGCTCGACCCCGATGGCCGAGACGCGATAACCCTTGCCCGACGGCTTGAGTTCGATGGCCTTGACGGAGCTTGACCCGATGTCGAGTCCAACCAGGCTCTTTTGTCGACGGAACAGCACGTTACGGTGTCTCCAGACCCGGCACGAGGGGCAAATGCGATACCACCCGTCCAGGGAATGCCGATCCAACAAAAACGGCCCGAGAACGCCGAAAATGGCGGCTTCAGCCGATGGTGGGCGTCCTCTTGAGCTTACAAAACTGCAAGCCGGTAACGGTTTTTGTAGGTAACCGCGACCGTTGAGGCCCTTCCCTGCCACCCGGGCTTATCGGAGGGAGTGCCCGGGCTCTTCAGGTGCCGGGCGAGCTTGTTGGGCTTCTTGTGCAAAGTCGTGCAAGTAAGGATCGATGCCAGCCTGGCGGAAGGTGGCAAGTAGAGTTGCTCTTCGACCGAAATACCTGTATTATCTTGGTTTGCCGTCCTCCCCGTGGAGGCGGGAGTGATCGCACGTGATTAGGAAACAGGAATGCAGACTTACGTTCCAGATGTGAAGACCATGCCGATCAAGTGGCATGTGATTGATGCCAACGGCAAGGTTCTCGGCCGCATCGCGACCGATGCCGCCAAGCTGCTCCAGGGCAAGCACAAAGCCATTTATACGCCGTACCTCGACACGGGCGATCACGTGGTGATTGTCAATGTGGCGAAGGTCAAGCTGACCGGCCGCAAGGACGAGCAGAAGGTCTACCAGCGCCACAGCGGCTACCCGGGCGGCCTGCGCACCGACCGCGCCAAGGTGGTCCGCGCCGACAATCCGGCGCGCATGGTGGAAGAGGCCGTGCGCGGCATGCTGCCGAAGTCCAAGCTCGGCGATGCCATGTATCGCAAGTTGAAGGTGTATGCCGGTGACAAGCACCCGCACGCCGCCCAGCAACCGCACGTTTTCGAGGTCGTATAACTTGGCAGCAACAGAATATTACGCAACCGGCCGCCGCAAGGAATCCACGGCGCGCGTGTTCCTTCGTCCGGGCACCGGCACCATCAAGGTCAACAAGCGCGAGTTCGTCGAGTTCTTTCCGCGCGAGACCCTTCGCATCCTGGTGAAGTCCCCGCTGATCCTGACCGAGACCGCCGAGCAGTTCGACATTCTCGCCACGGTGTCGGGCGGCGGCATGACCGGCCAGGCCGGCGCCATCCGCCTGGGTATTTCGCGGGCACTTTGCGAGTTCAACCTCGAACTGCGCTCCAAACTGAAGAAGGACGGCTTGCTCACGCGCGATGCGCGCGCGAAAGAGCGTAAGAAATACGGGATGGCTGGCGCGCGCAAGCGGTTCCAGTTCAGCAAGCGCTAATGGCAGCCATAGATGGAGGCAATTTGACCCCGCTCGCGATGAAGGACCTGCTCGAAGCAGGCGTGCACTTCGGACACCAGACCAAGCGTTGGAATCCCAAGATGAAGCCGTTCATCTTCGGCGAACGCAGCGGCATCTACATCCTCGACCTCGGCAAGACCGTCAAGCACTATCGCGAGGCCGAAGACTTTGTCCGCCAATTGGCTGCCGAAGGCAAGTCGATCCTCTTCGTGGGCACCAAGCGCCAGGCCCAGGACGTGGTCGCCGAAGAAGCCACCCGCTGCGGCATGTACTACGTCAATGAGCGCTGGCTCGGCGGCCTGCTGACCAACTTCACGACCATTCAACGCAGCCTTTCGCGGCTCCGCGATCTCGAGGCGATGTCGACCGACGGCCGCTACGAGACCATGCCGAAGAAGGAAATTGCCAAGGCCGAGAAGGAGAAGCGCAAGCTGCTCAAGAACCTCGAAGGCATTCGCCACATGGGCCGCTTGCCTGACGCCCTGTTTGTCGTCGACACTCGCAAGGAACAGATTGCGGTGGACGAGGCACGCAAGCTCAAGATCCCGGTCATCGGCATCGTCGACACCAACTGCGACCCGGACCAGATCGACTATGTCATCCCGGGCAACGACGACGCCCTGCGGTCGGTCAAGCTGTTCGTCTCGCGCGTCGCCGACGCCGTGATTGACGGTCGCGGCCAGCGCGAATCGGCGATGGCCGACCAGGTCGCCAGCGAAGCCGAAGCGGCGGCCGCACTCGAAGCCAGCCGCACGGTCCGCCCAGCCGACCTGCGCAAACCCCAGCGTCCAGCCGAGACGCCGACGCCCACGGCCTGACCCGCCCACGGCTTTCCTTTCCGCGCCGGCTGCGATAACACGGGCCGGCGCGTTCTACGTACAGCGACCCCACGGTTTTCAGGAGTAAGGTGAAATGGCAGCGACAGCAGCACAAGTGAAAGAACTGCGCGACAAGACCGGCGCCGGCATGATGGATTGCAAGTCGGCCCTCGACGAGGCCAACGGCGACCTCGACAAGGCGATCGAAATCCTTCGCAAGAAGGGCCTGGCCCAGGCCGCCAAGCGCGCCGGCCGCCTCGCCAAAGACGGCGTCATCGGCCACTACATCCACATGGGTGGCAAGGTCGGCGTCCTGGTGGAAGTGAACTGCGAGACCGACTTCGTGGCTCGCACGCCGGAGTTCCAGACGCTCGCGAAGGAAATCGCGATGCACATTGCCGCCGCCAGCCCGCTGGTCGTCCGGCGCGAGGAACTGGCCGCCGACCTGGTCGACAAGGAACGCGAAATCTACCGCGCCCAGTTCGCCGCCGCCGGCAAGCCGGCCAACGTGATCGACAAGATCGTCGAAGGAAAACTCGACAGCTACTACGCCCAGGTCTGCCTGATGGACCAGCCATCAGTGCGCGACCCCAACGTCTCGATCAAGCAGATGGTCGCGGCTGCCACGGCCAAGACCGGCGAGAACGTCACCGTGACTCGCTTCGTTCGCTTCAAGCTGGGCGAACTCGCCCAGGAATAAGGTGCCAAGCGGTGCGTAGGGTGCCTGGGGTGCCTAAGGGGAGACGTGCCACGGCACCCACCCCTTGGCACCATTAGGCACTGTACGCACCATACGCACCTTGTATAATCTTTTCGTGTCCGCCCCGTCCTCTCCCCCGCCCCACTACAAGCGAATCCTCCTGAAGTTGTCTGGTGAAGCCCTGATGGGCGATCAGAACTACGGGATCGATCCCGCCGTTGCCACCCGGATCGCCCAGGACATCGCCGAGATCCAGGCCCTCGGCGTTGAAACCGCCGTGGTCATCGGCGGCGGTAACATCTTTCGCGGGCTGGCGGCCAGCGCCCGTGGCATGGACCGCTCGACCGGTGACTACATGGGCATGCTGGCCACCGTCATCAACGCCCTCGCCCTGCAGGATGCCCTCGAGCACAACGGCGTGCCGACGCGGGTGCTGACCGCGATCGAAATGCGGGCGGTGGCCGAGCCGTTCATTCGCCGCCGGGCGGTGCGCCACCTCGAAAAGGGCCGCGTGGTCGTCTTTGCCGCCGGCACCGGCAACCCCTATTTCACGACCGATACCGCCGCCGCACTGCGCGCGATGGAGATGAAGGCCGAGGTCATCCTCAAGGGCACCAAGGTCGACGGCATCTACACCGCCGACCCGGTCAAGGATCCCCAGGCCACTCGCTACGACACGATTTCCTACCTGCAGGTGCTCCAGGCCCGCCTCCAGGTCATGGATGCGACCGCGATTTCACTGTGCATGGACAACAAATTGCCGATTCTGGTCTTCAACCTCAAGACCCCGGGCAACATCCGTCGCGTCGTGATGGGAGAGACGATCGGCACGCTGGTCACGGCGTAGCTCGATGGTTCGATCACGAGGGTTCAAGCACGCGGGTTCAAGCACAAGGTTCAAACACTATGGATGTAGCCGACACCAAGGAATTGTTCGCTGAAGCAAAGAAGCGCATGGACGCGCACGTCGAGTTCGCCCGCAAGGAGCTGGCCGGTGTGCGGACGGGTCGGGCGTCGACCTCGATGCTCGAGGGCGTTCAAGTCGAGGCCTACGGTTCGCGCATGCCGTTGAACCAGGTGGCGACCATGTCCATTCCCGAGCCGGCGCTGATCGTGGTCCAGCCGTTCGACCCGTCGATCATGGCGTCGCTCGAACGGGCCATTCGCCTCTCGGACCTCGGCCTGAATCCGGCCTCCGACGGCAAGGTGCTGCGCATCCCCATCCCATCTTTGACCGAGGAGCGGCGCAAGGAACTGTCACGCCACGTGCACAAGATGGCGGAAGAGGGCCGCAACCACGTGCGCGTCGTGCGACGCGACGCCAACGACCGCCTCAAGAAGCTGCTGAAGGATCACGAGATCTCGGAAGACGACGAGAAGCGGGCGCTCGATGAGGTGCAGAAGCTGACCGACCTCCACGTGAAGGCCATCGACGAGCTGCAAGCCAAGAAAGACCAGGAGCTACTTGGCAAGTAGCTACTTCACCCATCTCGAGTGCGGCAGCGGATGCGGCGCGGGTCCCTTTGACCCCCGCGAGCGGCATTTCCTGTGCCCCTCGTGCAAGCTGCCGATGCTCGCCCGTTACGACCTGAAAGCGGCACGGGCATGGAAGAAGGAATCGCTGCTCGATCGCGCCCCCAACATGTGGCGGTATCGCGACCTGATGCCGCTGCTGGCCGCCGACGCACCCGTCACTCTGGGCGAAGGCTTCACGCCGCTGATCCACGCGCAACGGCTCGGCGCCACCCTCGGCCTCGAGCGCCTGCTGATCAAGGACGAGTCGCTCAATCCGACCAACTCGTTCAAGGCGCGCGGCCTCTCGGCCGCCGTCTCGCGCGCGCGGGCGCTCGGAGCCGAGACCATCTTCCTTCCCACGGCAGGCAACGCCGGCAACGCCGCGGCCGCATATGCCGCCGCCGCCGGAATGAAATGCGAAGTCTTCATTCCGAAGGACGCCAAGCAGCCTTTCATCGATGAGTGCCGGCTCTACGGCGCCAACGTGACGCTGGTGGATGGTCTGATTACCGATGCCGGCAGAGTCGCCACCGAGACGGCTGCGGGCAAGGGTTGGTACGAGGTCTCGACCTTCCGCGAAGCCGGGCGGGCCGAAGGCAAGAAGACGATGGGCTACGAACTGGCGGAGCAGCTCAATTGGACGCTGCCCGACTGGATTATCTATCCCACTGGCGGCGGCACCGGCATTGTCGGCATGTGGAAGGCCTTCGCGGAAATGGAGGCGATCGGCTGGCTGGCCGCCGGCCAGCGGCCCAAGATGGTGTCGGTGCAGGCGGACGGCTGCGCTCCGATCATTCGCGCGTTCGACAACGGCGCCGAAACCGCGGGCACCTGGGACAATGCTCACACGGTGGCTGACGGCCTCCGCGTGCCGCGGGCGATCGCCGACTTCCTGATTCTGCGCACGCTGCGAGAAAGCGGCGGCGGCGCGGTCGCTGTCTCCGATGCCGAGCTGGTGAAGGACATGCTGCTACTCGGCAGCCTGGAGGGCGTCTCAGCCGCGCCCGAAGGCGGCGCCGCGCTGAGCGCGATTCGTCATCTGGTGGCCCAGGGCCGCATCAAGCCGCAGGAAACCGTCGTCTTGTTCAATACCGGCGGCGCCCTCAAGTATCTCGACGCGATCCGGTAGCCGGCCTGGCGTCGCGCGCGATGCCGCGCGGCGCCGGCTAATCCCCGAACGACACGCCGATCGCCCGCGCGGTCCGCAGCAGGTCGTAATCAAGCGGCACGGTCTTGGTGCGGCCAACGATGTCGCTGAGCGGCACCGGCACGATATCGGGTGGATTATTGGCCACCATCTTGCCGTACACGCCGCGCCGCAACAGTTCAACCGCCGCCCCGCCAAAACGCGTCGCGAGCACGCGGTCGAACGAGGTCGGGCCACCTCCGCGCTGCAAGTGGCCGAGCACCACGCACCGCGCTTCCTTCCCGGTCATCTCCTCGAGCTGAGCCGAGACGCCGATCCCGACGCCACCCAGCCGCTCAACGTACCCGGCGCGCGCCGCCTCGCGAACGGTCAAGGTGCCACCGATGGGCTTGGCGCCTTCCGCCACGACGACAATGCTGAACTTGGCGCCAAACGACTCGCGCTTGCGAATGGTGGCGGCCACCCGTTCGAGGTCGAACGGAATCTCGGGCATCAGGATGACATCGGCGCCGCCGGCCACGCCGCTATGCAGGGCGATCCAGCCCGCGTAGCGCCCCATCACTTCCACCACCATGATGCGCTTGTGCGCTTCGGCCGTCGTATGCAGGCGGTCGATCGCCCCGGCGGCAAAGTCCACCGCGGTGTCGAAGCCGAAGCAACTGTTCGTACCGACGATGTCGTTGTCGATGGTCTTGGGGACGCCGACCACCGGAATGCCCTTCAGGTAAAACTGGTGCGCGATACTGAGCGAGCCATCGCCGCCAATCACCACCAGGGCCTGCAACCCCATCTTGTGAAAGGTTTCCACCACCCGGTCGGAGTAGTCCACCTTGCCGCCGGGCGTGTCGACCGGATACTCAAACGGGTTGCCATGGTTGGTGGTGCCGAGAATCGTGCCGCCAAGGCGGAGGATGCCGGTCACGTCCCGGGGCGTCAGCACCCTCGAACGGGAGGGGTCGAGCAGTCCATCGAAGCTGTCTTCGAGTCCGATGACCTCAATCCCCGCGTTGTGCGCCGACTTGACGACCGCGCGGATCACAGCGTTAAGGCCGGGGGCGTCGCCACCGCCGGTGAGAACGCCGATTTTCTTGATCTGAGGCAACTTAGTAGTCCTTCTCTGAGGGGGTTATTTGCTATTATTGTTCAGTAATTGACGTCTTGGGCGGCTAGCTCAGCTGGGAGAGCGCAGCGTTCGCAACGCTGAGGTCAGGAGTTCGATCCTCCTGCCGTCCACCATTCGATTCGCCAGTCCTGCCAAAAGCAACTTCCCTGCCCCCTCGCGAGTCCTAATAGTATGGGTACCGTGAGGTTTGTTCTTGGGTCACTCGCCATTGCGGTAACGGCCGCCACCCTGACCGCCCAGGATCCCGCCGCGCTGGCGTCACGAGTGCAACAGCGTTACGACACGGTCCGCGACTTCCAGGGCGACTTCGTTCAGACCTACGAAGGCGGAGTGCTGCGCACCAGGACCAGCGAGCGGGGCACCATGGCCATCAAGCGGCCAGGGCGTATGCGCTTCAGCTACGCCAAGCCCGAACGCAAGGAGTTCGTCTCTGATGGCACCCGCCTGTACACCTACCTGGTGGCCGACAAGCAGGTCATCGTCAGCCCGGCGCCCGACCCGTCCGAAGGCGGCATCCCAGCCCTGTTTCTCGCCGGCCAGTCTGACCTGGGCCGGGACTACACGGCGAGCTTCACACCTTTGCCCGGTGCGGCACCCGGTCTGCTCACCCTCAACCTCGTCCCCAAGAAGCCGCACGCCGACATTGACTCGATCGGCATCGGGATCGACCCCAAAACCCTTCAAATCCAGTATTTGACCGCCCTCGACAAGCAAGGCGGGCGTTCGTCGTTTTCCTTCACTAACCTGAAGGAGAATCGGGGTTTGACCGATAAGGACTTTGAGTTTCGCATTCCACGCGGCGTGGATGTGGTGACCAATGGTACTCGCTCCCAATAACCCGCTCCCCCGGCCCCTGCGCATCGCCTTGACCCTGGGCGTGGTGCTGGCGCTCGCCTCGTGCGCGAGCTCAGGCTCATTGCGCACGGCGCGCGGAGCCGAAGCCACCCAGAACTACGACGTCGCGGTCGCCGAATATACCAAGCTGCTCCGGGCCAACCCCGGCAACCGCGAGGCCTTCCAGGGCCTGGAGCGGGCGAAGCTACGGGCGGCGCAGGACCACTTCAGCAAGGCTCGCCGCCTGGCTGCCACCGGCAGTCTCGAAGAGGCGCTGGTTGAGTACCAGCTGGCGGCCGAACTGAATCCTGGGAACAGCGACATCAACACGGAGCTGCAGGACACCCGGGCGCAGTTGCGCGCCCGCATCGCCGTCCGTGAGGACGGCAAGACCCGGCTCGAATCGCTGATCGCGCAAAGCCTGGCCGCTCCGCTGCCCGGCGCGACGCTGCCGCCCGGCGTCACCCTGCCCAACACCCTCGTCTTCCGTGATGCCGGCTCGCGCGACGTCTACGCCGCCATCGGCAAATTCACCAACCTGAGCGTGCTGTTCGACCCGGCGTTCCGCGATCAACCGGTGTCGATCGATCTGCGGGACCTGTCGCTCGACGAAGCCCTGAACGCGGTCTCGACCACGACCCGGAATTTCTGGCGAGCCACCTCCGCGAACACGATTACGGTGGTGCCCGACACCGCCGCCAAGCGCCGCGAGTACGAGGAGGAGATCGTCCGCACCTTCTACTTGAGCAACGCCGACCTCAAGGAAACCATCGACATGCTCCGCATTGTCGTCGACGCGCGACGCCTGTCGGCGATCACGGCGACCAACGCGATCACGATTAAGGACACGCCGGAACGCATCACCGCCGCCGGCAAGATCATCACCGCGATCGACAAGGCCCGGGCCGAGGTCATCATCGATGTCGAGTTGCTCGAGGTCAACCGCACCCACCTGCACGAATACGGTCTACAGGTGGCATCGCCGACGTCCTCGCCCACCGGCATCAGCGGCCAGGCCGACGTCAACAAGACCGGCCTGTCGCTGCGCAGCCTGACCAGCCTGACGCAGGCCGACGTACTGCTGACCAACCTGCCGTCGCTCTACTATCGCCTGCTGAAGAACGACAGCGCCACGCGCATTCTCGCCAATCCGCAGTTGCGCACCTCGGAAGGCATTGCGGCGCAGGCCCGATTCGGTGAACGCGTGCCGGTGCCGGTCACGACCTTTTCGCCAATCGCCGCCGGCGGCGTGCAGACCCAGCCGATCACGTCATTCAACTACGAGCCCATCGGCGTCAACATTGACATCACGCCGCGCATGCATCACGACGACGCGGTGACCTTGTCGCTGAAAGTGGAACTCAGCAGTATCTCGGGGACCGGTTTCGGCGGCCTGCCGACGTTTGGCAGCCGCTCGATCAACACGGTGATTCGCCTGAAGGACGGCGAGACCAACATGCTGGCCGGGCTGATTCGCGACGAGGAACGCACCTCGCTGGCGAGCATTCCCGGCCTGGGTGACATTCCGGTGGTTGGCCGCCTGTTTGGATACAACCGCAAGGAGACGCAGGAGACCGACATCATCCTGACCCTGACGCCGCGCATCGTCCGCGTGTTGAATCTGACCGCCGAGGACCTGCAGCCGTTCCGGATGGGACGCGATGGCGGCGCGCCGATCACCGACATTGCGCCGCTGCCAATTCCCCTGCCCCAGCCGCAGCGTCCGCCCGGCGGCGATGAGGCGGCGCCCGGGTTTACGCCGCCCACGGGTCCGGTCGCGCCGGTTCGCACGCCGACGCCGGTCAAGCCTCCCCCGAAGGGGTAAGCCGGCCTACGACACCCGCGCCACCGATGCGCCGAGCGCCTGCAGGCGTTCCACTAACCGGCTATAGCCTCGCTCCACGGTCTCCAGCGGCTCGACCCGGCTCTGCCCGTCGGCGGCCAGCGCCGCGGCAATCAACGCCATGCCCGACCGGATGTCGCGGCTGTCCAGGCTCTTGCCACGCAGCTTTCGCGGTCCCGTGACAATGATGCGGTGGGGATCGCAGAGAAACAGGTCGGCGCCCATGCCGCTCATCTGCTCCAGGGCAAACAGCCGCAGTTCGTACAGCCAGTCATGCACCAGCGTCGCGCCGTCAGCCTGCGTGGCCAGCACCGTGACGAGGCTGACGAGGTCGCTCGGAAAACTCGGCCAGAGGCCGGTGGTGATGCGGCCGGCACCGACCAGCCGTGAGGCCTCCACACGGAACACGTCGTGGTCCTGCGAACACGCGACGTGCATCTTGGCCAGCACCGAGGCCACCACTTCCATGTCAACCGGCCTGGTGCCACCAATCTCCACGTGGCCGCCGGTAATGGCGCCGGCGACCGCCCAACTGCCGGCCTCGATGTAGTCGCCGTAAAGCGTCTTCTCCGCTCCCGACCGAATCGGCACACCCTCGACCCGAATCGTGTGCGTCCCTTCGCCGGTGATGCCGACGCCCATGGCGCGCAGAAATTCACACAGCTCCACCACGTGCGGTTCGCAGGCGGCATGCCGGATCTCGGAGACGCCAGTGGCCGCCGCGGCGGCGAGCAACGCCGTCTCCGTGCCGGTCACCGAGGCCTCATCGAGGTAGATCGACGCCGGCTGCAATCCGGTGGGAGCATCCAGCCGATGACCCGGACCCGGCACGATGTGCGCGCCCATGGCAATCAGGGCCTCGAGATGGGTCTTGATGGTGCGGCGGGCTGGAAAGTCGCCGCCCGGCGGCGCCACGAACGCCCGGCCACGCCGGGCCAGCAGCGGCCCCAGGAGCAACACCGAACCGCGCAGCCGGCCCACCAGCGCGCTATCGGGTTCGTCCTTGGTGACCTCCATGCAACGGATGCGCAGCGTCGTACTGCCAATCCCTTCCACCTCGGCGCCGAGATCCAGCAGCAGCCGGGCCATGACTTCGACGTCGGCAATCCGGGGCATGTTGCGCAGCGTGCACCACTCGCTCGTGAGCAAGCAGGCCGCCATCAGCGGCAGCGCCGCGTTCTTGTTGCCTTCGACGTCGATGCGGCCTTCAATCCGATGGCCGCCCTCAATGACTAATGTGGACATAAGGTCAGAACTCGCCTACACAGATGATCTCATCTCGGAGCACGATGCCGAACTGATCTTTCACTGCGGCGCGGCACTGCTCGATCAGCGTTTTGATGTCGTCGGCGGTGGCGGTGCCATCCGAGATCACGAAGTTGGCATGCGCCGGCGAGACGCGGGCGCCGCCCACGCGCAGGCCCTTGAGGCCCGCCCGATCGACGAGGGCGCCGGCCGAGGGCGCAACCCCCTCCGGAATCCGGTCGCGGAGCGGATCGGGGTTCATGAAGATGCAGCCGGCGCTTGGCGACTCGAGCGGCTGCGTCTGCTTTCGAAACGCCAACGATTGCCGGGCCACCAGTCGCAACGGCGCCGGGTCGGCACCTGGAGTGACGCGCAAGGCCGCCCACAGGACAATCTCGCCGGTTCGCTTCAGCCGGCTGTAGTCGTAGGCGAACTCCAGCCGATCCGCGGGCGCCTGCAGCAACTTCCCTTCCGGCGTGACCAGCCGGACGCTTTCGATCAGGTCGCCAAAATTGGTGCCCTGCCAGTGCGCGTTGCCGTAGACGGCACCGCCGACAGTACCGGGCGTACCGGCCCACGCCTCCAGCCCGGCATACCCCCGATTGATCGTCCAGCGCACAAGGCCGTTGATCGTGAGCGCCGCGTCGGCGCGCACCAGGTGATCACCGACGGCGTGAACCGCACCGCCGCGCGGCCGGATGACGAGGCCGCGCACGCCACGGCCGGACACCAGGACATTCGAGCCGCCACCGAGCATGGTCACCGGCTGCCCCATCGCCCGCGCAATCGACAGTGCCCGCATGATTTCGTCTGAATTGGCCGGCTCGAACAGGACGTCGGCCGGTCCGCCGACCTTGAACGTGGTCAAGGGCGCCAGCGGCGCGTCGGTGTGAATGCGCTCGGCTCCGAACGCCGCTGCCAGCGCCGCACTAAGCGTGTTCATGAGTCTCTCGCGCCGCTGACCGCAGTAGCTGTCTCTCGCGGGCGATCAGGGCGGCCACCGCCTCTTTGCGCTCGCACAGAATGAATTCAATAAAGTCGCCGGGGGCGAGTTGCCCTGCCAACGGAAGGTCAGCCGAGATCACGTGGCCGATCTTGGGATACCCCCCGGCGGTCTGTCGATCGGCCATCAGCAGGATCGGTTCACCGGCGCCAGGCACCTGGATCGCTCCCATCCCGACCGGTTCAGAAATCAGTTCGGCCGCACTGGCGCGCAAGAGCGGAGGGCCTTCCAGGCGGTAGCCCATGCGATTCGAACGCGGCGACACCCGGAAACTCACGCTGGCCATCGTCTCTAGCGCCTCGCGCTGGAACCAGTGATCCTGCGGCCCTGGGACCACCCGCAGCCGCGCCCGCCCGCCGGTGGGCAGCGTCAATCCAGGCGCCTTGCGATGTGGACGCCGGTCCGGCTCCGCCAACACCGGCAGCCGGTCGCCGGCCAGCAGTGCTCGTCCGCCGATACCACCCATCCGGCTGACCAGATGGGTCGCCCGGCTGCCCAGCACGCGAGGGGTCAGCACACCACCGGCAATGCCGATGTATGCCCGCGCGCCTTGCACCACCCGCCCGAACCTCAACCGCTGGCCGGGTAGCATGGCAAACGACTCGCCCATCGGGACGGCCCGGCCGTCACAACTGACATCGAAGACCGCACCCGCGATGGCCACCACTGACGCCGTCGCGAACAGGAGTTCCGGGCCGATGAGCGTCACTTCAAGTGTTGCCGCGTTGGCATCGTTACCGACCAGTTGATTGGCGAGCCGATGCGAGAATCGATCCATCGGTCCGGACACCGGCACCCCGAGCGCCTGGTGACCAAATCGCCCCAAGTCCTGCACGGTGGTCAACAGACCCGGCCTGATGACCTCGACGGCTCCCAGGATCATGCCCCGTCACCCAGTCGAGGCACGAACCGCACGAGGTCACCTGGCGCCAGCAGGCTCGGACTGGATCGATCCGGATCGAACATCGGGCTCGACGTGTGCCCGATCAACTGCCAGCCGCCAGGACTCGTCACCGGATACACGCCGGTCTGCTCTCCGGCGATGCCGACCGAGCCCGCCGGCACGCGCTCTCTCGGTGCCCGGTGCCGCGGGGCGGCGATCCGGGGATCGACGCTTCCGAGATATGCAAAGCCCGGCACAAATCCCAACATGTAGACCCGGTACGTGCGCGCCGAGTGCCACTTCACCACCTCGGCAGGAGTACACCCGGCGTAGGCGGCCACCGCGTCGATGTCCGGTCCGTGTTCGCCGCCATAGGTCACGGCGATCTCGATTGGCGCCTTGGCCGGCACGGCCACCAGGCCCTCAATCCGGCTCGCCTCCTCGGCAATCGATCGCTCCAATGCACCGAGGTCGATCTGCAGGGGATCGAAATGTACCGCCACGGTGCAATACCCCGGCGCCACGTCAAGCACGCCGGATGCACCGCGTTCGCGGATTCGCGCCGCCAGCATGATCGCGCGCTCGTTGACGATCGGATCGATCACCGGCTCGAACTCGACCAGCAACATCGAATCGCCGCACTCCCGGAGAGTCATGCCAGGGCACCGAGCAACTTGCCGTGGATCCCGCCGAACCCGCCGTTCGACATGACGACCACCACGTCGCCCTCGCCGGCCTCAGCCGACACGACCCTGACGATGGCGTCGACGTCGGGCAGGTGCCGGGCGGCAACGCCCCGCGTCCGCAGATCCGCCACGAGTTGGTCCTCTGACAGCCGCTCGTCGGCCGGCAGGCTCGAACGAAAGACCGACGCCAGCACGACCTCGTCGGCGCCGGCAAAGGCATTGGCAAAATCATCCTGGAACACCCGGCGGCACGACGACGCGGACCGCGGCTCGAAGATGGCCCAGATGCGGCGCTGCCCTACCGACTGACGGACGGCCTTAATTGTCTCCGCCACCGCCGTCGGATGGTGCGCGAAGTCGTCGTACACGGTGACGCCGCCAACCGCGCCGACCACCTCCAGCCGGCGCTTGACGCCGGTGAACGCCGCCAGCCCGGCGCGCAAGGCCTCGATGTCCAGCCCCAGCTCGGCGCCGACCGCGATGGCGGCCAGGGCATTGCGCACGTTGTGTTCGCCCAACATGGCCATGCGGAAGCGGCCGTGATCGCGCGTGCCGTGCATCACCGTGAACGTGGTGTCGGCACCGCCAACCAGATCCACCGCACGCCAGTCAGCCGCGGGAGAGAGGCCGAACGACTGGACCCGGCTGCGCGCCAACGGCGCCAACGCGGCAGCATCCGGACTGTCGATACCGAGCAGCGTCAAACCCCGGCGCGGCACCAGGTTGACCAGTCGTTTGAAAGCCAGCCGCACTTCATCGAGATTGGCGTAGATGTCGGCGTGGTCGAACTCGACGTTGTTGATGACGGCGACATCGGGCAGGTACTTCAGGAACTTGGCCGTCTTGTCAAAGTAGGCGCTGTCGTACTCATCGCCTTCGATCACAAACGCCGGGCCCTTGCCGACCCGGTAGCTCGCGCCATCGGCGCCGAAGTTGCGGACGATGCCGCCGACAAACACGGTCGGATCGGCGCCGGCGGCGGTCAGCAACCACCCGGTCAGCGAGGTCGTCGTGGTCTTGCCATGGGTTCCGGCAATCACGATCGACTGCGCCGCCCACAACCACTGATCTCGAATCGCCTCGGGCAGCGAGGAGTAACGAAGGTCTTGGTCCAGGACGGCCTCGAGTTCCGGGTTACCGCGCGAAATGGCATTCCCCACAATCACGAGGTCGAGCGGTCCGGCAACATGCTCCGGGCGATACCCCTCGAGCACGGTGATGCCCTCCGCCGCCAGGAAATGGCTCATGGGCGGATACACGTGCTGGTCGGAACCACTGACGGTGTGGCCGGCATGCTTCAAGAGCGCCGCCATCGTCGCCATGGCCGTTCCACACACACCGATCAAATGCACGCGTGCCATCAACCGCCCGCCAGTGTCTGCGTCATCTGCGTCATCTGCGTCATCTGCGTAATCTGTGGCCCCTACGAGACCGCGGCCTCAGTGATCACCAGGGCCGGCGAGGCCTCGCCCATGACTTCCGCACGCACGCCCAGTGGCAGCGTCCAGGTGGCGCCGGCGGTGTGCCCGGAGGGGAAGGCAAAGAGGACCGGTCCCGGGAAGCCGGCGGTGAAGTCGCGCAGCACGTCGCGAATGGCCAGGTCGCCGCCCGGCTCGTCGCAGCCGGGAAACTCCCCAAACACAATGGCGCGGGCCCGCGCGAGGATGCCGGCCTGTGCCAGTTGCGTCATCATCCGGTGAATGCGATACGGCCGCTCGCCGATGTCCTCAAGGAACAGGACGCAGCCCTCCGGCGCGGCAAAGGCCCACGGCGTCCCGAGTGACGCCACCAGTTGCGTCAGGGTGCCGCCGGTCAGCGTACCGGTGGCTCGGCCCCGCTGCAGTACCTCGAGCCCGGCGGGACGGCACTCGCCCGCCGGCTCGCCCGACATCAGGACGCGCCGGAACGAGGACTCGTCGTAGGCCGCCGGGCCAATCGACAGGCGGCGGTCCACCATCGGACCATGAATCGCCGCGAGTCCGTGCAATTGGTAAAACGTGAGGATGGCGGTGATGTCGCTGTAACCGATCAGGGCTTTCCGCGACGCGCGTAGTAATGCGGGATCCAGCAAGGGCAAGACCTGCATGCTGCCGTATCCGCCCCTCATCGCCACCAGTGCGGCGATGGACGGATCGGACCACGCCCGCGAAATTGCCCTCGCCCGTGTTTCCACCGATCCGGCGACGAAGCCCGACTTCTCGAACACTGACTCGTCGTACACGGCCTCAAGTCCGAGCCGCGCCAACTCGGCCACGCCTGCAGCGACCTGGTCAATCGGAAACGGACTGGCGGGCGCCACCAGGGCCACGCGGTCGCCTGACTTCAACTGCCGCAGCGTGTTCACAGGAAGGCCGCCATCTCGGCCGCCACCACCTGGTGTTCCTCGCGACCGAGGATCTGCCGCAGATTACGGATACGCCGCGCCGGCCCCGGACGTTCGCCGATCAGGAAGCGTTGCTTCGCCCGCCGCAGTCTCTGGAAGGCGTCATCACACCGCGCCGCGGTGATGGCGCCGGACTCGACGGCTCGGGTCAACGCCTCGAGCGTGCGCGCCTGCAGGTCGACATCGCCACTGCAAATCAGGATCGCGTCACAGCCGGCCTGAATGGCGGCCACTGCCGCGGCGGGCACGTCGTAACGGGCGCTGACCGCCTTCATCTCCAGATCGTCACTGAGAATCACGCCACCAAAGCCGAGTTCGTCTCGCAACAGGGCCTGTACCACCGCCGGCGAGAGGGTCGACGGACGCTGGTCATCAAGCGCGGGGACCAGCACATGCGCTGTCATGATGAACGCCACGTCGGCGGCAATGGCGGCCCGAAACGGCTCGAACTCGATCGCCCGGAGCCGATCGGGCGGATGCTCCACCAGCGGCAACTCAAGATGCGAATCAGTGCTGGTGTCGCCGTGGCCCGGGAAGTGTTTGCCGCACGCCGCGACGCCGGCAGCCTGCAGCGCGGTGATGATCACCTGGCCGAGGCGTGCCACGTCCGCGGCCTCCTCGGCAAGAGCTCGGTCGCCAATCACCGGGTTCGTCGGATTGGTGTGGATGTCGAGAACGGGCGCATAGTCGAGGGTGATGCCCACGGCGCTCAACTCGGTGGCCAGCGCCGTCGCAAACCGCGCCGCCAGCGCATCACCTTCCTGCCCGGCCCGTCCGAGCGTGGCCATCGGTGGCCACTTGGTGAACGGCTCCCGGAGTCGCGCCACCCGGCCGCCTTCCTGGTCGACGCTGACCCAGGCCGGTGAGGTGCGGCCCAGGCTTTCGGACTCGGCCGCCAGTTCAGCCACCTGCTCCGGCGCCTCGATATTGCGGCTGAACAGGATGACGCCACCCAGGTCGAACTCCCGCGCCAGCGACCGCATCTCGACCGGCACGGTGCGACCTGGCACGCTGCCGATCAGGAACTGGCCGATCTCGCGTCTCGTGGCTAAGGGCATGGCGGTATGGGAATTATAATTGCGCCGTGCGCATCCGAGCGTCGGCACCGACACGAATTGATCTGGCGGGCGGAACCATCGACATCTGGCCCTTGTACCTGTTCCACCCCGGCGCCCAGACGTTGCACGTCGCGATCAGTCTGCGCGCCCACGCCTGCGTCGAGCTGCGCCCCGACGACCGCATCGAGTTGGTCTCCGACGATACCGGCCGCATGGTCAACTTGCCAGCCGACCAGCTACCGACCGATGAGACGCTGCCGCTGCTCGGAAAGCTCGCGCACCGCTTCGGCGCCCGCGGCATTCGGCTGACCACGCGTGGCGAATCGCCGGCCGGCGCCGGCATTGCCGGCTCTTCGGCACTGAATATCGCAATTTGCGGCGCCCTCGCCCATTTCTCCGGCCAGGACCTGGATCCGGACCGGTTGATGGAGGTCGCCAAGGACGTAGAGGCGCAGGTTATTCAGGTGCCCACCGGGTTGCAGGACTACCGCCCGGCCATGTACGGCGGCATCGCCGCCCTCGAACTGGGCGCCGGACAAGCCCTGCGGGTGCCACTCGATGTCGACCCCGCCGAGCTCCAGCGTCGGCTGGTGCTCTGCTACACCGGCGAGCCCCGCAACTCGGGCACCAATAACTGGGACATTACCAAGCGGCACATCGACGGTGACCGGCACGTCTTCGATTGCTTCGAACGCATTCGCGACACCGCCGCTGCCATGCGCGCGGCACTGGCCGGCGGCGACTGGGAGGCGACCGCTCGATGCCTGGCCACCGAGTGGGACAACCGCAAGCGACTGGCTCCCGGTGTCACCACGCCGTCCATCGACATGCTGATCGCCCGCGCGACCGCAGCCGGCGCCCAGGGGGC
>JAKFYH010000030.1 GCA_021730945.1 Acidobacteriota bacterium
CGGGAGGGCACTTCTTGTCGGGAGGGCACTCCTGGTCGGGTGGGCACTACTTGTCGGGAGTTCATGTGCGAAGGAGCGATTTATGGGGCGCGTTCAGATGGCAATAACAGCGGCTTCGATGGTGGCGGCATTGGCCGGGTGTCGGGCGCAGGCGCCGACCGTACCGGTGAATGGCGGGGCACCTTCGGTGGACTCGGCGGCCGCCGCGCTCCAGCGCAGTACCGCGCGCTTTGCGCCCACCGACCTGAGCGCCGACCTGACGGGGTTGCCACCGAACGAGCGCGAGGCGCTGGCGCACATGGTTCGCGCCGCGCAGGTCATGGACGCGCTGTTCCTCGAGCAAGTGTGGTCGGGCAACGAGACCGTGTTTCAGTCGCTGGTCAAGGATGAGACGCCGCTCGGCAAGGCTCGGCTGCACGCGTTCCTCGTCAACAAGGGACCATGGTCGCGGCTTGACCACAACGAGGCGTTCGTGCCCGGCGCGCCGGAGAAGCCCGCGTCCGCGAACTTCTATCCTGTCGGTGCGACGAAGGAGGAAGTGGAGAAGTGGATCGCCGGTCTCAGTCCCGCCGAGAAGACCGCCGCCACCGGCTTTTTCACCACCATTCGCCGCGGACCAGACGGCAAGTTGATGGCGGTGCCTTATAGCACCGAGTATCAGGGGGAACTGGCGATTGCCGCCGGGCACCTGCGCGCCGCGGCCGCGGCCACCACCCAGCCCACGCTGAAGGCGTTTCTCGAGTCGCGCGCCGATGCTTTCGGGTCGAACGATTACTACGCCAGCGACGTCAAGTGGATGGAACTGGACGCGACCATCGAACCCACCATTGGGCCTTACGAGGTCTACGAGGATGAGTGGTTCAACTACAAGGCGGCCTTTGAAGCGTTCATCACGGTGAAAGACCGCGCCGAGTCGGACAAGCTGCAGAAGTTTGCCGGTTCGCTGCAGGAGATCGAAGACAACCTGCCGATCGACGCCAAGTACCGCAACCCGAAGCTGGGCGCGCTGGCGCCGATCGCGGTGGTCAATACCGTGTTTTCGGCCGGCGACGCCAATCGCGGCGTGCAGACCGCTGCGTTCAACCTGCCCAACGACGAACGCGTGATCCGTGAAAAGGGCAGCAAGCGGGTGATGCTGAAGAACAACCAGCAGGCCAAGTTCGACCAGGTGCTGGTGCCGATCTCCAAGGTGGCGCTGGCCGCCACCGACCGGAGTCATGTGGCCTTCGACGCGTTCTTCACCCACATCCTGATGCACGAACTGATGCACGGACTGGGCCCGCACGACATTACCGTGGCCGGGCGCACCACCACCGTGCGGCAGGAGCTCAAGGAGACCTACAGCGCCATCGAAGAGGCCAAGGCCGATATCTCGGGCCTATTCGCCCTGCGGTTCCTGATCGACAAGGGACAACTGGACCAGGGCCTTGAGCAGACCATGTACACGACGTTCCTGGCCTCGGCGTTTCGCTCACTGCGCTTCGGCATCAACGAGGCGCACGGCAAGGGGCAGGCGATTCAGTTGAACTACCTGCTCGACCAGGGCGCGTTCACCGTCAACGCCGACGGCACGTTTGCCGTGAACACCGCCAAGGTCCGGGACGGTGTCGCCGCGTTGACCGGCGAGATCATGACCCTGCAGGCCGAGGGGAGCTACGCCAAGGCCAGGCAGATGATCGACACGCTTGGTGTCATTCGACCGCCGACCAAGGCGCTGCTGGACAAGCTGGCAGCCATCCCGGTGGACATCGAGCCGCGGTTTGTGACGGCGCTCGAGTTGGTTAAGAGCAACGGCACCCCATAACGGGGTGCCCTACGCAACCCTCTACCGCAAGTGGCGGTAGACCAGTTCCAGCAACTCGTCGTAGGTGGCGTCGGCCTCCTTCGGCCCCTTCTTGATCGCGGCCGTGGCGCAGTGCTTCAGGTGATTGCGCAGCAGCTGCCGCCCGACGGCCCGGAGCGCCTCCTGCGCCGACGCGATCTGCGTGATGATGTCAGGGCAGTAGCGATCCTCTTCGACCATCTTATGGAGGCCGCGAATCTGCCCCTCGATGCGGCGCAGCCGCTTCAGGTTTGCGACCTTCACGTCGGGATCGACGGCCACCGCGTGTTTCAAGTGCAGAGGTGCTGAAGTGCTCGGGTGCTTGGGTGCGGTCACGACAGGCTCACTCCCCGTAATCGAAGGCTGTTGGAGACGACGCTCACCGAGCTGAAGGCCATGGCGGCACTGGCCAGGATCGGGCTGAGCAGGATGCCGAAACCCGGATACAGCACGCCGGCCGCCACCGGGATGCCGATCACGTTATAGACAAACGCCCAGAACAGGTTCTGCTTCATCGTCCGCATGGTCGTGCGGGCGAGCACAATCGCCTGGGTGACCCCGTCGAGGTCACTGCGCATGAGCGTGACCGAGGCCGCCTCGGCGGCAATGTCGGTGCCGGAGGCCATGGCCATGCCGATGTCGGCCTGTGCCAGCGCCGGAGCGTCGTTGAGGCCGTCGCCGACCATCGCGACCACGTGGCCGCCGGCCTGCAGCATCTTGATGGCCGCCACCTTGCCGTCGGGCAGCACTTCCGCGATCACCTCGCTGACGCCGGCCTGCTTCGCTACCGCCTCCGCTGTCGCGCGCCGGTCGCCGGTCAGCATCACCGTGCGCAGGCCATGCGCTGCCAGTGCGGCCAACACCACCTTGGCGTTGGTGCGCATGGTGTCGGCGATCGCGAAGGCGGCGACCGCCTGGCCGGCGATGGCGACAAACACGACCGTGTTGGCGTTGGCCGCCCAATCGCGCGCCGTCGCCTCGAGCGGCATCAGGTCGATGGCTGACTCGCGCAGCAGCGCCTCGGTTCCGGCCATCACGGCCCGGCCGTCGACCTGGCCAGAGATGCCCTTCCCCGGGATGGCGCTCACGTCGTTCACGGTTGGCGCCGGGCCGGCCGCCACGCCGGCGGCCGCGACCACCGCGGTGGCCAGTGGATGTTCGGACCGGCTCTCGAGCGCGGCGACCAGGCGGAGCACCACGCCCCGATCCTGTCCCGGCACCACCAGCATGTCGGTGACTCGGGGCGTGCCCTCGGTGAGGGTCCCGGTCTTGTCGAAGACGACGGTGTCGACCGCGGCGAGCCGTTCGAGCGGCTCGCCGCCCTTGATCAGGATGCCGGCGGCCGCGCCACGGCCGCTGGCCACCATCACCGCGGTGGGCACGGCCAGGCCCATGGCGCACGGGCACGCGATGATCAAGACCGCGACCGCCGCCGTGATCGCCGACCCGAAGGACGGCGTCTCTGGCAGCACCATCCACGCGGCGAAGGTCGCGAGGGCGATGGAGATGACAATGGGGACGAAGACCGCTGAGATCCGATCGGCCAGCCGCTGAATCGGCGCCTGCGAGCCCTGCGCGTCCTTCATCAGCGAGACAATGCGCGCCAGGACGCTGGCGGCGCCCACGGCGGTCGCCCGCACCTCGAGTGCCGCGGTCTTGTTCACGGTGGCGCCGATCACCGGGTCGCCCACGGCTTTTTCCACCGGCATCGATTCGCCGGTCAGCATCGATTCGTCGACCGCGCCACTGCCGCTCGTGATCGTGCCGTCGACCGGGAAGCGCTCGCCCGGCCGGACCAGCACGGTGTCGCCGGTGCGCACCTCGGCGATCGGGATCGCCAGTTCCTCGCCGCCGCGCCTCACCCGGGCGGTGGACGGCTGCAGTTTCGCCAGCAGCCGCAACGCGCGCGTCGTCTCGGTCTTGGCGCGCGCCTCCATGGCGTTGCCCAGCAGCACCAGCGCGATGATGATGATGACGGCCTCGTAGTAGACGTCGGCCCGCGCCCCGTCGGCGACAAACCATGACGGCGCGACGGTGGCCGCGACCGAATAGGTGAAGGCGGCACCGGTGCCGACGGCGATCAACGTGCTCATGTCCGCGGTGCCGTGCCGGAGGCCCGACCAGGCGCGGGTATAGAAGTGGCGTCCCGCCCAGGTCATGACGATGAGGGTGGCCACCAGCAGCGCGTAGGTCAGTGCCTGCGGGTTGATGGCGTACAACCAGGGCAGGGCCGTCCGGACGGGCGGGTCGATGCTGGTCATGGCCCAGCGCAACAAGGGATCGGCGGAGTGTTCCGCATGCGAGGCGCTTGCCCCGAGCGCGGCCGCGGGTCCGCCCATGAGCGGCATCGAGATCAGCATGGCCACGGCGCCAAACGCCAGGCTGACCAGCGACTTGGTGCGCAGCGTCACGTACTCGTGCCGCTGTTGACGCTCGCGCTGATCGTCGGCGCCGGTGCCGGTGTCGGCCGCGACCGGGAGCCGTGACACGTAGCCGGTGTCATTGATGGCAGCGACCAGTTGGTCCGGGCTGGTGGCCGCGGGATCGAAGTGCACGGTCGCCTCGTGCATCATCAGGTTGACCGCCGCCTGGCTGACGCCCGGCGCCTTCGACAAGGCGCGCTGCACCGTGGCCTGGCAAGCAGCGCAGGTCATGCCCTCGACTGGCAGCGTGACTCGGGCCGGTGTCTCGTCGTTCGCCGCCTGCGCGCCAGCCTGGCCCGGCGCGGCCACGGCGACCGCCGCGGCGCGCGTCCGGAACAGGAAGAACCAGTTCACCAGGACGATCAGCGCGGTCGCGCCGCCGACGATCGCGACGTCCATGGTGTCCATGGCATCACTCCTGACTGATCACACTGAAGCCGGCCCGTTCGACGGCGGCGGCCACGATCGCGGGTGTGACGACATCGGTATCGATCGACACCGTGGCCTTGCCAACTTCAATGGCCAGCGGCGCGATGCCGGGCACCGCGCTGAGGACGCGGGTGAGACTGTTGACACAGCCGCCGCAGCTCATGCCGCCGACCAGAATGGTTTTCTCAACCCTGTTCATCAAAATACCCCCTGCCCCTATTAGATACCCGAGGGGGGTATGGGTCAAGGGGAGGGGGCTGGGGTGCTGGGTGCTGGGGTGCTGGCTAGTGGCAGGGGTCGTCGGGCTTCTTCTTGAGGCTCGCCAGTGGCACGAAGGTCGTCGCCTTCCCGGGTGGGCGGCGCCCACCGAAAAAGTGGCGGGCCAGGAAGCCCAGCGCGGCCAGGACCACGAGGGCGACGCCAAGGTCCTGCATCATCAGGAGAGTCCCCAGCCGAGGCGCGCGCCGGCCTGATACACGACGAGCGAGGCGCCGTAGGCGAGCACCGTCATGTAGGCGAACATGAACAGCGGCCATCGCCAGGTGCCCGACTCGCGCCGGACGACGGCGATGGTGCTCATGCACTGGCAGGCCAGCACGAAGAACACCATCAGCGACACGCCGGCGAGCGGGGTCATCAGCGGCCGCCCGTCGGGCCACGTCGCCGCGCGCAACGCCTCGCGGAGGGGTTCGTTGCCTTCCTCACCCGATTCAATGTCAAAGACGATGGCCAGCGTCGAGACGAACACTTCGCGAGCGGCGAACGCGCCGATCACGCCGACGCCGATGCGCCAGTCGAAACCGAGCGGCTCAATCGCCGGTTCGATGACGTGGCCGAGGCGGCCCGCGAAACTGTGCCGCAACTGGTCGCCGGCGGCGGGCACCCGCGGATATGACAACAGCGCCCACAACACGATGGTCAGCGCCAGAATCACGGTGCCGGCGCCGACGAGGAAGGCGCGGACCCGCTGCCAGGCGTTGGCCAGCAGCACGCGCGGCGCCGGCAGGCGATACGGTGGCAGCTCCAGGACCAGCGGCGCGCCCGGCCCCTTCAACACCGTCCGCCTCAACACCGCCGCCGCCGTGAGCGCGGCCACGACCGACAACATGTACATCGAAAAGAGCAGGACCGCGCCGGCGCTGAGCAAGCCGAAGCGGGTGCCCGGCGCAAACACCGTGGCGGTAATCAGCACGTAAACCGGCAACCGCGCACTGCACGACATCAACGGCAGCACCAGCATGGTCAGCAGGCGATCGGTGCGGCTCTCGATTGTGCGCGTGGCCATGACCGCCGGGACGGCGCACGAAAACCCCGACAGCATGGGCACGAACGCGCGCCCGTTCAGGCCGACGCTGCGCATCAGGCGGTCGATGACAAACGCCACCCGCGCGAGATAGCCCGAGTCTTCCAGCAGGCCGATGAACAGGAACAGCAAGCCGATCTGGGGCACGAACACCACGACGTTGCCGACGCCGGCAATCACGCCGTCGATCAGCAGGCGCGTGAGCGGCCCCGGCGGCAGCGCGGCCGCCGCCAGCGCCTGGACGCCGGTCACTCCTGATTCAATCAGGGCAATTGCCGGTTCCGACCAGGTGAACAGCGCCTGAAACACCACCATCATCACGAGCGCGAAGACCGCGCCGCCGTAGAGGCCGTGCGTCAGCACCGAGTCAATGCGGTCGGTCAGCCGCCGCCGCTCCTCGGGTGCGCGGCGGACGACCGCCGCGACAATCGCGTCGACGCGCCGGTAAGACGACGAAATGATCTCCAGGTCGACGTTGCGGCCGGCCTCGGCGGCGCGGCGGCGAATGGCGAGGGTCCGGGCGCGCAGCCCCGGCGGAATGCCGGCCAGGTCGTCGTCGCCGTTGTCATCGAGCGACAACAGGAGCCAGCACGCCCAGGCGCGCGCCGCGCCGGGCCGGTCGAGCACGCCTTCGGCGAGAATGGCGGCCTCAAGTTCGGCGATGTCGATGGTGAGACCGGCCGGCCGCTCGAGGAAGGGCGCGTCGGTGGGCGGCTTGGCCGCCGCCCGTTCAATCGCGGCGCCGAGCGCCGCCAACCCCTCGCCGCGGGTCGCCACCGTCGGCACCACTTCGGCGCCGGTCATGGCCGCCAGCCGGGCGATGTCGATGACGATGCCGTCGCGCGCGGCTTCGTCCGACATGTTGAGGGCCACCACCACCGGCACCCCGGTCGCCAGGATCTCGATCACGAGAAACAGCGCCCGGCCAAGCGCGGCGGCGTCGACCACCACGACCACGGCCTGCGGGGCCGGCAGGTCGCGGCCCAGCAGCGCATCAACCGCGATTTGCTCTTCGCGTGAGCGGGCGCTCAGGCCATAGGTGCCAGGCAGGTCGACCAGGTCAATGGTGCTGCCGTCGCGGGCGGTCAACGGCGCGGCGACGCGGTCAATCGTGACGCCCGGGTAGTTGGCGACATGGGCGCGGGCGCCGGTCAGCGCGTTGAAGAGTGTCGACTTGCCCGAGTTGGGGTTGCCCGCAACCAGGACCGTCCGTCGGGGCGTCACTCGACGTCGATGCCGAGCGCTTCCGCCCGCCGGATCGACAGGGCGAAGTTGCGCAGCTTCAGCTCAATCGGATCGCCCATGGGGGCAACGCGGCGGAGCGTGACCTCGGTGCCGGGCACCAGGCCGATTTCGAGCAGGCGTCGAACCACCGCCCGTTGGCCGCGAACGCGCGAGATGACCGCCATGCCGCCGACCGGCAGGGCGGCCAGGGAGCCGGGTTTCTTGGTCACAGGAGCAATGCCTTCAAAGTTGAGACTCGATCTCAACTATAAGCTATTCCGACCGGAATTGTCTTAGTTAGGCAGCGGGGGCGGTTGGTGACCGGCGTGGGGGTCGGCGGGCGGCGTGGGCGGCGGCTCTCCCTGGAGGAACCGCTCAATGGCCTGTTCCTCTTCGATCTGCTGCCGCGATGCCGGGTTGAACCGCTCCATTTCGGCCAGGTCGTCCGGCGTCAGCGTCGACAGCCGGCGGATGAAATGGACCAGCTCCCAACTGGCCCTCTCGCCCTCGGGTGTGCCCGTGCTCCACGCCGGCATGCCGGTCATGCGAATGCCGTTCTCGATGAAGTAGAACAGCTCGCCGTCGCTTAGTTGCTGCGTGCGGGGCAGGCGCATGTCGGGCGCCTTGGGATAGAACGCCTGGCCCATCTCGGTGTTGCCACTGCCATCGTTGGCGTGGCAACTGGCGCAGTGATCCGCGAAGTGCTGGCGCGCCGCCGCGAAGTTGGTGACGGTGGCGGTCACCGGATTTCTCAATCCTTTGTACGTCGGTGGAGTGAGCCACCCGCGCAGCAGCAGTGCCGTCCGCGACTCGATCCACGATGGGTTCGGGCGCGCGCTGACGCCGCGGCCCTGGATCAGTAAGAGGCCTCCCGAAATGGCCACGACCAGCAGGAAGGCCAGCCACGCCGCGATTCGCATCAAGCGCTTCATGACTTCGGCTTCGAACTACGGCGCGGTGGCAACGGCGGTCTTGATCTGCAGGGCGCCACCGGCAGCGGACTCGGTCCACGCGAACACCAGCTCGCGGCCGTTCATCGCCATGCGCGGGTAGCCACTGGCCCGGCCGGCGGCCAGGCCGGCAATCGTCACCGGCGCCGAGCGCGTGCCGTCCTGGTCGATGCGGCGGGCGCGAAACTGCGATCGCTGGTCGGCGAATTCGATCCAGCTGGCGATCGCCGCCCCACCATCGGCCGACAGTGCCACGTCTACCCGCCCCAGCGACCCGCCATCGTCGACGCGAATCGGCGCACCGTACGTGCGACCGGCGTCGGCCGAGAAGGCGACGTAGGCCTGGCCCTGGTCGGCCTTGACCGTGAACCAGGCCGCGGCGACCTGGCGGCCGCTGGCATCGAGGGCCGGTCCATTCACCGGGCACGCGGCGATCTTCCAGCCGTCGGCATGTACGGCCGAGGGTTCGGACCACTTGCCGTTGACCAGGCGCGAGGTGTAGATGTCGCGAATCTCGGCCGGGCTGCGATCGCGAAAGGCGGCAATCACGCCCTCGCTGGACACGGTGACCGCGGTGGGGCAGCACTCGCACACGCGGGCGTCAACCGCCGACTCTTCGACCTGCTTCCAGTGCTTGTCGAAGCGCGCGAAGTGCACCGTCATCGCGCCGCCGCCATGCTCGTCGTGACCGGCGGCCGGTTTCATGTTGCGGCCGTCCAGCCAGATCGCGCCGAGGCCATCGCCCAACGGGAACAGCGAGGCAAAGCCATGCTCGGTCTTGGTGCCGTCATGGTGCGGAATGAATGACGGCGACCAGGTCCGGCCATCGTCGGTGGAGTACGACAGGCGGACGTCATAGGCGTAGGTGTCGGGGCCGCTCTTCTGGAGCCAGTGCCCGACGAGGGTGCCGTTGGGCAGCCGGAGCACGGACGGCACGTCGGCCCAGTTCACGAACCAGTCGCGGCCCGAGGCCACGGTGCGGGCGTCGGTCCATCCCGATGCCGTCCGCTCGGAGAATTTCAGCGTGGCCAGATCGCCGGCCCGCTCGATCCAGCTCAGCAGCACGCCACGTGAAGAGACCGAGAGTTGCGGTTGTGCCGCGTTGCCGGTGGCGGGTGAGGGCACGGCCCGGGTGATGATCGGCGAGGCGGCCTGAGCGGCCACGAGTGTCGTGTGGGAGGCCGACGCGGACGCCAATGCCAAGGCGATGACGAGCGACAGGGGCGTCTGCATGGCGTCAGTTCCGGCAACTGCCGGGCCCGCGCGGATCACCGCACGCGCCGCAGGCGGCGGGGGGCGTAGTCATGGACATGCCGCTGCCGGCCGCGGCACTGACAGCGAACACCGAGAGTTGCTTCTCGAGTTCCCGGCCCGTGCACTTGGGGCACTCATACCGCGTGGACTCGCGAACCAGCAGCTCGAACTTGTGGTCGCACGACCGGCACTGATATTCGTACATCGGCATAGGCACATGATACCGAAGATATTCGCGATCGTGCGGCGCGGCCGGCGGCGCCCCACTGGCCGGTCCCGTTGCGGGAACGTGCGGCGAAAAGCGGCCGGTGCGACCCCAAGGCGGCCGGCCAGGGGCTGAACACTGTATACTGATTAGATGCCTTCCTCGCAGAAATCCGCACCAATCGCCAATCTCTTGCGCCGCAACGTCGCCATCATCGCCCACGTCGATCACGGCAAGACCACCCTGGTCGACGCCATGTTCCGCCAGGGCGGCGTGTTCCGCGCCAACGAACGCATCGCCGAGCGGGCGATGGACAGCAACGAGCTTGAAAAAGAACGCGGCATCACCATCCTCGCCAAGAACACGGCGGTGCATTACAACGACACGCTGATCAACATCATGGACACGCCGGGCCACGCCGATTTCGGCGGTGAGGTCGAGCGCGTGCTGTCGATGGCTGACGGTGTCGTGCTGCTGGTTGACGCGGCCGAAGGGCCGCTCCCGCAGACCCGGTTTGTGCTGCGCAAGGCCTTCGAGCGTGGGCTGCCGCCGATTGTCGTGATCAACAAGATCGACCGCTCCGACGCGCGCCCGCAGGATGTGCTGAATGAGGTCTACGACCTGTTCATCGACCTCGACGCCACCGAAGAGCAGATCGAGTTCCCGGTGCTGTTCACCAACGGCCGGGCGGGCACGGCCAGCAACAGCCTGGAGGTGGCAGGCGAAGACCTGCGCCCGCTGTTCGACGCCATCCTGGCCCACGTCCCGCCGCCACGCGGCGATGTCGACGCGCCGCTTCAGATGCTGGTCTCGAACCTCGATTCGAGTGAATACCTCGGCCGCATCGCGATCGGCCGCATTTCGAACGGCCGGGTCAAGCTGAACAACCCCGTGGTCATCTGCAAGCTGGACGGCAAGTACAAGGAGACCAAGGTCACCAAGCTGTTCACGTTTGAAGGGTTGAAGCGGGTCGAAATCGACGAGGCCGCCGCCGGCGACATTGTCTGCCTGGCCGGCATCGACGACATCACCATCGGCGAGACGATCGCCGATCCGGAGAACCCCAGGCCGATTCCGCCGATCGCGGTGGACGAGCCGACAGTGTCGATGATCTTCGGCGTCAATACCTCGCCGATGGCGGGCCGCGACGGCAACTACCTGACCTCGCGCCACCTGCGCGAACGCCTGGAAAAGGAATTGTTGGGCAACGTTTCGATCCGGGTCGAGCCGACCGAGACGCCGGAACAGTTCAAGGTGCTTGGCCGCGGCGAACTGCAACTGGCCATCCTGATCGAGATGATGCGCCGCGAGGGTTTCGAGATGCAGGTGTCTCGCCCCGAAATCGTGGTCAAGGAAATTGACGGCGTGCGCATGGAGCCGGTCGAGGAACTGGTGATCGACGTGGCCGAGGAGTTCCAGGGCGTCGTGATCGCCATGTGCGGCGTGCGCAAGGGCACCATGACCAAGATGGTCAACCATGGCAGTGGCCGCGTCCGGCTCGAATTCCGCATCCCGGCGCGTGGGCTGATCGGCTTCCGCTCGCAGTTCCTCACCGACACCAAGGGCACCGGCATCATCAATCACATTTTTGCCGGCTGGGAGCCGTGGCACGGCCCGATTGCCGCCCGCGCCAACGGCACGCTGGTCTCCGACCGCACCGGCGTGTCGACCGCCTACGCGATTGCCAGCATGCAGGAACGCGGCACCATCTTCATCGAGCCGACGACCCAGGTCTACGAGGGCATGCTGGTGGGCGAGAACTCGCGCACCAACGACCTCGACGTCAACATCTGCCGCGAGAAGAAGCAGACCAACATGCGCTCATCGGGCGCCGACGATGCGATTCGCCTGGTGCCGCCCCACCTGATGGGGCTGGAAGTCGCGATCGAGTTTATTAACGACGATGAACTGGTGGAAGTGACGCCCAAGAGCATCCGCCTGCGCAAGCGCATCCTGCAGCAGAACATGCGCCCGCGCAAGAGCGACGACTAAGCGAACGCGACGACCCGCCTCTACGGGAAGATGCCCAGCTCCGTGTAGCTGCGCGCCACCTTATGGATGGCGTTGACGAAGGCGGCGATGCGCAAGTCGGGGATCCCCTGGTGATCCTTCTGCGTCTTCAGCAGCTCGTGGAACGCCGTGATCATGGTCTCTTCCAGGCCTGAGTTCACCAGGTCCTGTTCATCCGGTCCCTGCGCCAGTTCGGCGCGCTCGGCGTCGGTGAAGGTCTTGCCGGTCGAGCGTTCGATCACCTTCAGCATGGCCAGTTCGTTGGCCATCTCGTGGCGCTTCTCGAGGCGGCCGAAGCGCACGTGCGACAGGTTCTTCAGCCATTCGAAGTACGACACGGTGACGCCGCCGGCATTGCAGTAGATGTCGGGGATCACCATCATGCCCTTCTGGCGGAAGATCGGGTCGGCTTCGGGCGTGGTCGGGCCGTTGGCGCCTTCGAGGATGATCTTCGCCTTGATGCGCGGTGCGTTGTCGGCGGTGAACACGCCCTCGAGCGCCGCCGGCAGCAGGATGTCGCACTCCATCTCCAGCGCCGCACCGGTGTCGGCGATGTTGGCGGCGCCGGGGAAGTTGAGGATGGAACCGGTGGCGTTGCGGTGCTGGAACACCGCTTCCTCGTTCAGCCCCTTGGGGTTGCTGATGGCGCCCTCGCGCTCGGCGATCGCGATCACGATGCCGCCGCCCTCGCGGCAGAACTTGGCGGCGTGATAGCCGACATTGCCCAGCCCCTGGACGATGATCCGCTTGCCGTCGAGGCCCTTGGACAGGCCCAGCCGCTTCATTTCACCAGGTTCGTTGCAGGCTTCGCGCACCGCGAAGTACAGGCCGCGGCCGGTCGCCTCCTTGCGTCCGCGCACGCCGCCCTGGGTCACCGGCTTGCCGGTCACGCAGCCGAGCGCGTTGAGCTGGCCGGGATTGAGCGCGGCGTAGGTGTCGGCGATCCAGGCCATCTCGCGCGGACCGGTGCCGTAGTCGGGCGCGGGCACGTCGATGCCGGGGCCGATGAAGTTCTTCTTGGCCAGTTCGTGCGCGTAGCGCCGGGTGATCCGTTCCAGCTCCTCGGGGGTGTAGTCCTTGGGCTCGATCTTGATGCCGCCCTTGGCACCGCCAAACGGCACGTCGACGATGGCGCACTTGTAGGTCATGAGCGCCGCCAGCGCCATGACTTCTTCCTCGTTGACGTCGGGGCTGAAGCGAATGCCGCCCTTGACCGGCAGCTTGTGGTGGCTGTGCTGGACGCGCCAGGCGCGAATCACCTCGATCTTGTCACCGGCCCGCCGCAACGGGAAGTCGAAGCGGTAGACGCTGTTGCAGAGACGAATCTGCTCGAGCAGGCCAGGGGGATAGCCGGTGAACCTGGCGGCTTCGTTAAAGTACTGGGTGACCTGATCGAAGAAATTGGCTGGTCCGCTCATGGCCCCATTGTAGGCGGGGATCGGGGATCAGGGATCGGGGATCGGCGATGCCTGAGCTACACTGGTGGGCATATGTCGTCAGTTGAAGAAGTTCGCCCGGCGCGCTTGTGGCGCCTTATGCCGGTTGACTTGCGGACGGCCGCCGCCAGTGCGTTCTGGGCCGATGAACAGGCCGCCATCGAGCAGGCCGAGGCCATTGCCGTCATCGCCCGCCAGATCAAGTTCCGCCCCAAGAGCATCATGTCGCTGCCGCTCGACAAGCGCGCCCGGCACCTGGCCGGCCAGTTCCAGATTTCCGACCTGCTGGCGGCCCGCCTGGTAATTTCCTATCACCTCGAACACCAGCGGCCGATGATGGGGGCGTTTCTCGACGCGCTCGGCATTGCCCACGAGGACGGCCTGATCAAGGACGAGACGCCGGCCGCGCCCGACGCGGCCACCCTGGACACCGCCATCGCGACGCTGTCAGCGGCGTATCCCAAACCCGATGTGGCGCGCTACTTCTGGGCGCTGCTGTGGCAGGATCCCGAAACCTGGGGCGGCCTCAAGGGCCGGCCAGAACTCGCCCTCGAATAGGCCACAGAGAATACAGCCACAGATTAGGCACCGATTCATCACAGATTCACATCGTGGCGCGTTTCGAGAAGCATCTCTTCATCTGCTGCAACCGGCGCGAAGCAGGTCATGCGCGCGGGTGTTGCGATCCGACCGCGTCAGAAGCGTTGCACAAGGCCTTCAAGAAGGTGCTGGCCGAGCGCGGCCTGAACCGCCGCATGCGCGCCAACAAGGCCGGCTGCCTCGATCAGTGCGAGAAGGGCCCCACCGTGGTGGTCTATCCCGAGGCCGTCTGGTATGGCCGGGTAACCGAGGCCGACGTGACCGAAATCGTCGAGCAGCACCTGATCGGCGGCACGCCGGTGGCGCGGCTGCTCATGCCAGAGGATGAAGCGGCCAACCCGCCGCGCTGACTGTTATGGATGCATTCCTGACCGCCGACGGCCTCATCGCCCTCGTCACCTTGACCGTGCTCGAGGTGGTGCTGGGCATCGACAACGTGATCTTCATCTCGATCCTGGCCGGCAAGCTGCCGGCGGCCGATCAGGAACGCGCGCGCCGCGTCGGCCTGTTGGGCGCGATGGGCATGCGCATCCTGCTGCTGATGTCGATTGCCTGGATCATGCGGCTGACCGCGCCGCTGTTCACGGTGTTCAACCATGCCTTCTCCGGCCGCGATCTGATCCTGGCGATCGGCGGCCTCTTCCTGATCTACAAGGCGACGCACGAGATCCACGACAAGCTGGAGGGCGAACCCGGCCACGTCTCGGCGCGCATCGCGCCGACCTTCGGCGCCGTGATCGTGCAGATCATGCTGCTCGACATCGTCTTTTCGCTCGACTCGGTGATCACCGCGGTCGGCATGGCCGACGACCTCTCGATCATGATTGCCGCGGTGGTGATCGCGGTCGCCATCATGATGTTCTCGGCGGCCGCCGTCAGCGAGTTCGTCGAGCGCCACCCGACGGTGAAGGTGCTGGCGCTCAGCTTCCTGCTGATGATTGGCTGCACCCTGATCGCCGACGGCCTCGGCTTCCACATCCCGAAGGGCTACGTCTACTTCGCGATGGGCTTCTCGATCTTCGTCGAAGCCATCAACCTGCGCGCGCAGCGCAAGGTCAAGCCGGTCAAGCTGCACGAGCCGTATCAGTGATCGGCTAACGCGGCTGGCAGCGCGCGCGGATCCAGTCCGCGACCGCATCCTGAATCGTGGCGTGCACGGCCGCCTGATCGCGTCCGCTCGATTTCAGCACCGCGAACGAATGGTCGCCACCTTCGACGCCGAGAATCTCGATCGGCGGCGCCGGGTCGGCGCCGGTCAGCGCCTCGCGGATTTCCGCCGGCCCGCCAAACGGATCGCGGGTGCCCTGCATGATCAGCGTCGGCACGGTCAGCGTCTTCAGGTGGGCCACGCGGTCGCCGGTTCGCCTGGAACGTGGCGGCGCCAGCGGATAGCCGAAGGCGACGATTCCGGCCGGAGGCGGCACATCGGGCCAGCGGTCGAGGCCGGCGCCCAGGTGCGTGGCCATGCGTCCGCCCATCGACTTGCCGCCGATGAACACCTGCCACCCGGCGCCGGTGGCCGCCGCGCCAGCCTGGTTGACGGCGCCGACGATCGCACGCCGAAACGTGTCCTCGAGCATCGGGGCGCGGTCGGGCGTCTTGCGCCGTTGTTCCATATAGTTGAAATTGAAGGTGACCACGCTGACGCCGCGCTCGCTGAGGGCGGCGGCATAGCTGGTCATGAACGGGTGCTGATGCCCGGCGCCGGCGCCATGCGCGAAGACGAACAGTGCGCCCGCATCATTGGCGGGCAGGGCACGATAGAGCGCCGCTGCCACCGAAGTGTCAGCATCAATCGGTAACCGGAAAGCTTGGGGGCTCACAATCCTTCCGTTATAGCATCATCGGCAGATGACCGAGCCGCTGCCGCCGAGCTTGACGGACGAGGGGCGAACCATTGCGGTGCAGGCTCATGGCCGCTATCTGCGAGAGTTTCGAGCCGACGCGGCGGCCACCCTGGTGGGGTTTCACGGCTACCAGGAGAACGCGGCGATTCACCGCTACGTGCTCCGGCGAATTGCGCGCGGCCGGGCCGTGAACCTGCTCAGCATCCAGGCGCTCAACCGCTTCTACACCCGTGCCAACGCGGTGGTCGCTGGATGGATGACCAGCGAGGATCGCGAGTTGGCGATCGCCGACAACATCGCCTACGTGGGCGCGGTCCTGGCCGAGGCTGCCGAGGAATCCGGACTGACCCGCCCGTTGATCTACGTGGGCTTCTCGCAAGGCGTGGCGATGGCGTATCGTGCCGCCGCCTTCGTGCAGCGGCCGTGCGACGGCGTGATCGCGCTGGCTGGGGATGTGCCGCCCGATGTCGCGCCGATTGCCGCCGGCTTGCCGGCCACGCTGCTGGGCCGCGGCACGACCGATGCCTGGTACACCGCCGAGAAGGCGGCGGCCGACCTCGCCCTGCTGCGCGGCGCCAGCGTCGCCGTCGACGAGCATGTCTTCGAGGGTGGGCACGAGTGGGAGGACACGTTTATCGCGCGTGCCGGCGCGTTTGTGGACGAACGGATTGCCGCTAGGGCCGCGCCATCCGGTGATTGACAAATGCTGACCGCAGCGCCAGCACTGCCAGAACGGCCATGATCGCCAGCGCGGTGTTGACGCCGACCCAGGCGAACCGCAACGACCATCCGAGCAACACCAAAACGACCAACAGTGTCGGCGCGGCGACGGCCACGGCCTGCAAGCCGCTCTGGCAGCGGGACGACACGACGAGGCTGGCAAGCGTCAACAGCAGGACTGCGCCGGCATGTACTGGCGTGACGGCCAGTTGTCCGCGTGCCAGTAGCAGCGGCAGGAGAAAGGCCAGCAGCAGAGAAAGCGTGAGCGCTACCGCGGCCTTGACCGCGAACTGGCGCCACGCCGCGATCGGCAACAGCACCTGCCATTCCATCGTCCCCAGGTGCCGTTCTTCGGCACTGGCCAACGCACCAATCACAACCGCCACCAGTCCACCGTAGAGCACCGCGACCATCGCCAGCACGCCGGCGGGGTCTCGGTCGACGATACTCGCGGCCGCAGTCCAAAACGCCACATTGATGGCGGCCACCGCCAGCGACATCTGCTGAAGGCGAGCTTCTTTCTTCACGAGCAACCAATACGGATGCGACCGCCGCGGTGGCGCAATGGTCTGCTCCTCGTCCAGGGCCATCGCGCTGCGTAGCCACCGTGGCCAGGTGAGCGGGGCATCACGACCGTCGACGGCTTCCAGGCTCATGAAGGCGCGCCAGCCGGCCACGGCTCCGAGCAGGGAGATGGCGATGAGCGAAGCCACGAGCACCCGGTTGTGCAGGGTCTCCAGGCCAGCGGCCATCGATCCGCCCAACCTGGCCCACGCCATGACGGCCCCCAGTGAGGCCAACTGCAGCATTCCGGAGAGGCCGAGCGCGAAGACCCCGCCGGCGAGCGGACTGTGGCAAAGCATGGTCAACCACGGCGCCAGGCTGACGGCCGCCACCACCGACAACGCTCCGACGAGGCGGCCACGCTCGAAGTATGGTCCTCCGGGACCGATGGTCAGCGTCACCAGCGCGAGCATGCCCAGCATTGGCAACACGGCCAATAGCTTGGCGGTGATGAGGCGCCGCCGTTCCACCGGAAGTGTCAGCAGCACTGGCAGCGTGCCGTGCGTGTACTCGTGGCCGACCGACATCGCGGCCAGGGCCACCGACCCCAGAAAGTACGCGAAACGTCCAGGAAACATAAACAGCGGCTGGTTGGTGACTGCCACGATCACGCAGGCTGCCGCGGTGCCGGCCCACACCAGCCACAAGGCGCGCGCTTCGTGTCGAACCAGCCCGGGCAGCGCCGGCCTCGTCATGCCGCAGCTCCCCCGGGCTGTAAGGTCGCGACAAAGATCTCTTCGAGTGAGAGGGATTCGCTGCTGATTGCTTCCGGGGATTGCGCCTTCAGTCGATCCAGGATCGGCCCGGCATCGCCGTCGGTCACCAGCTCGATCTCGCGGCCGCCGCTGCGCAGCACCCGCGCGCCCGCCAGGTCAAGTCCGGCCGGCGCCTCCGCAAAGCGCGCGTAGATTTTCTGATAGCGCTCGCGGGCCTCGTCTGCCGCCAGCGTCAGCACTGCGCGGCCCTCCTCGATGATCGTGAACTCGTCGATCAGGCCCTCGAACTCCGAGATCAGATGAGTCGAGACGAACACCGTGCGATGTCCAGGATCGCCGTCCTGGTAGGCGCCGATCACGGTCTGGATGAACTCGCGCCTCACGATCGGATCGAGACCGGAGGTGGGTTCGTCGAGCACCAGCAATTCCGGTTCGGGGCAGATCGCCGTGATCAGCGCCAGCTGGGTGCGCTGGCCCTTGGATAGGTGGCTGGTCTTCTGCCGCGTGTCGAGGCGGAACTGGTCGAGCAGTCCACGCTCGGTCGCGTCATTCCAGTGCGAGCGAAATGACGCGAAGTAGTCGAGCGTTTCGCGCACCGTCATCCAGGGATAGAACGCCACCTGGTCGGGGACATAGGCGATGCGCGACTTGACCGCGACTTCCTCGCGGGCCGGGTCCATCCCGAACAGCCGGACGGTGCCGCTGGTCGGCCGCAGCAGGTTGAGCAGGCACTTGATGGTGGTGGTCTTGCCGGCGCCGTTGCGGCCGAAGAACCCATAGCAGCGGCCGGCTGGAACGCGCAGGGAGAGGCCGTTGACCGCGTCGGTGCTCCCGAAGCGGCGGGCCAGGCCGGTGGTCTCGATCACGGCAGTGTGCTGGGTGGTCGGCATGGTCAATTCCCCGCGCGGGTGCGCTTCAGTTGGAACCGGTCGAAACGGTCTTCAGCCAGTTGCAGGAAGTCGGTTTTCGCCACCTGCAGGTGGTGGGCCTGCACCACCGCGTCGTCGATCTCCGAGGACAGCAGCTTGAGGCGGGCGTCCTTCTTGAACGGCGTGCCGGTCTCACGAAGGAAGCAGCCCTTGCCGGCCACCGTCTCGATCACATGCTGGCTTTCGAGTTCGGCGTACGCCTTGGCGATTGTGTTGCGATTGACCCGGAGTTGCTCGGCCAGCGGCCGAATCGACGGCAGCGGCTCGCCGGCGCGCAGCGCGCCCGAGGCGGCCGCCGCCTTCACCTGGTCGACCAGTTGCAGGTAGACCGGCTTGCCGGACTTGAAGTTCAGTTGAAACTGCATTGCCGTGCCATCTGTCATAGGACAGTATGACAGTTACGGCCGGCTGTCAAGCCCCGGCCGCGCGACGCCTGGCCGCCAGGCGCTGCGCCAGTGCCATGATCGTCAGCGGCGACGACCCTTCCGCCTTGTTGTTCACCAGCACCCACACCTTGCGGCCGCGCGTCAGGGCACGGTCGCTCAACTCGACCACGGCGTCCCGCATGGCCTCGTCTGGTTCGACGATCGCGTTGAATGGGTGGAAGCGCTCGCGTTGGTCCTGGTACCACGTCCCCGGCCGCAGCAGCAGCCGCACCACGGTGAACGGCAGGTCCTCGAGAGGGACGATGGCGGCCTGCGCGGAGGGCGGTGGCATCGCGCTCCAGTAGTTATAGGTGTGGGCCACGCGGTGGCGGGCCAGCACGGCGCGATAGGCCGGTGTCAGCAGCCGCCGGTCGCGCAGTTCAACGGCGTACTCGAAGTCACGTGGCAGGCGTTCGAGAAAGCTGTCGAGTCGCGCCAGAAAGTCCTCCGCTTCCAGCTTACGGTCGCGAGGAAACGGGGGGAACTCCAGGATGAACGGACCGGTATGGGCCGAGAAGGCCAGCGCGAAGGGCTCGAGCAGTTCGCTGATCAGGCGGCCGGCGGACAGGAAATCCGGATTGACCATGCCCGATCCTGGCGGGCCCAGGGTGAGGGCGGTCACGCCGGCCGGCGCCTTGGTGCAGCAGCGAAACCCGTCCGGCAGCTGATCGGCATAGCGCCGCAGGTCCTCGACAGGAATCGGCGCGTAGTAGCTGCGGTCGATGCCAACCGTTCTGAGGAGCGGATGGCGGGCGTACTCGCGCAGCCCGCCCTTGGCGATGGTGGACGAGGTGACGGCGCCCGAGTAGACGAGGCCTTTCCAGCCGGGGAAGCTCCAGGAACTGGTGCCGAAGCGAATCTCGGGGGGCAGGCCGGCGGCGATGGCCGCCGCCTCGGCGTGCACCGCCGCCAAGGCAGCGACCGAAGGATCGTCTGGGGCCGGTGATGCCAACTCGAAGAGCGGTAGTTGATCGGTCACGTGGTGGGGTGCGGCGCCTACGTCCGACGGTCCCATGCGTCCAGTCGCTGTTGGAACGCGCCAAGCGCTGTTTGCTGTTGCTCAAGGGCCTGCGCCAAACGCGCCCATTCCTCATCGCGCAAGGCGTCGAGCTTCTGGTGCAGGGCGACGATTTCGAGTTCGGCCCGCACGTTGACGTCGTAATCGTTCTTCGCGTCGATCCGCTCGCGTGCTGCCTGGCGATTCTGGCTCATCATGATGATCGGTGCCTGCAAGGCAGCCAGGCAGGACAGCACCAGGTTCAGCAGGATGAAGGGGTAGGGATCGAACGGCCGTGCGTCTTCCCGGTTGACGGTCATCCAGATGATCATCATGGTGAAGAACAGCCCGATGAACGGCCAACTGCCGCCGAACCTGGCGACCTGATCGGCGACGCGCTCGCCGAGGGTGGTGCGCGAGTCGAACTCCTGGTTCGGATCCTTGGCTGAGGTCTGCCGGTTGAGCAGCCGATCGACCAGTACGCGCTCGCGCTGACTCAGCCGGGCGATCCGTTCCTCGAGCGTGCGCGCGAGGGAGGGTGCGTGGCCTTCGGTGTCAGCAACCGCGCTCCGGCTGCGCCAGCGTTGTAAACCGGCGCGTGCCCCCCAGCCCACGGCCAGGCCGGCAAGGGTTCCGAGCATCACATCCAGCACAATTCCTCCTCCGGCGGCGGCGCCGGGTGGCCATCACGGGCGCCATTACGGCAGTACGTATCGGCGTTCGAGATACAAGTGGTAGGCCGTCTGAAACGCCGCGGTCGTATCGGCGGCCAGCTCGCGCAGTGGGGCGGTCGTGCCGGGCACGTTGGCAAACACGTCGCTGTGGCGATCGGGCCTGGTGTAGAACGTGCGGCTTTGGTGCAACCCCAGCACCACCAGCGCCGAATCGGTGAGCATCCCGATGCTGCGGTTGTGATTGACGAAGGCGCGGCCGCCCTCGTCTGGCAGGCCGAGCAGATCCTGCCCGAAGAACGGGGCGTCGTACTCGATGCCGGCCAGCGACAGCAAGGTCGGCGCCAGGTCGATCTGCGACACCAGGCGATCAATCGTCACGCCCTGGTGGTCGGCGGCGGGCGAGAAGAACACCGCCGGTACCCGATAGCTGGTGACGGGAATCTCCTCGGCCCCGTAGACCCGCGAGCCGTGGTCGCCGACGACGAGCACCACGGTGTGGTCGAGCAGCCCTGCGGCCTTGGCTTGCGTCAGGTAGCGGCCAACGGCGTAGTCGGCGTAGAGCATGGCGCCGCGGCGATCCGATTTCTCCTCCGGCCAGCTCACCCGCCCGGGAGGCACGTCAAACGGCTTGTGATTCGAGCCGGTGATCGTCGCTGAAAACCAGCGCCGCCCGGCCGCGCGGGCCGCCTGCTGGCGCGCGATCATGTCGTCGAACACGAACTCGTCGGCCACGCCCCAGACGGTGCGGAACGCATCTGCTGGGTAGTCCGGCTGTTCCACGAACTCGGCAAAGCCGTTGGCGGTCATGAACGGCTTGACGTTGTCGAACAGGCCGTAGCCGCCGGTGAAGAACGTGGTCTGGTAGCCCTGGGCGGCGAGCACGCGCGCGATCGAGGCCACGTTCTCCGAGCGGTCGCGCTTGACCACGGAGTCGCCGGGCAGCGGCAGGAACGAACACAGGATGCCTTCCATCCCGCGCACCGTACGATTGCCATTGGCGACCAGGCTGGTGAGGGCCATCCCGCTGCGGCTCCAGCGATCCAGTTCGGGGGTCACCGGGTCGTCGGTCGTCCCGCTAAAGCGGGCCGAGAAGATGCTGCCCAGGCTCTCTTCCATGATGATGACGATGTCCAGCGGGTTGCCGGCGGGGCGGCCGCGTGGCGTGAAGTGGCGGACCAGGCCCTTGGCCGCGTCACCCTGGCCGACCAGTCGGGCGGTGCGCGTCTCGGCCTCGGCCTCGGGCAGCATCGCGTAGTAGGCCTCGTAGTCGAGATGCGACGTCAGGTAGGCGCGCACCAGTTGCGCCCAGCCGTTGAGGGAGAGTTCATCGGCGACGCGGCTGGCGCCGGTCGTGTACGGGGCCACGCTCCACGCCAGCCACATGCCGGCGGCCAGCGCGGTCGCCGCCGCGGTGCCCGCGAGGCGATCGCGCCACGACCAGTCGTCAAACACCGGCGCCGTCCGCCGGGCGTTCCACCAGGTGAGAATCGCCGCCAGGCCGACGGCAATGCCGACGAACAATGGCACGTTGTAACTGGCGAAGATGTTGCCGAAGACCTCATCGGGATACATGAGGTAGTCGAGCGCCAGGTGGTTGTAGCGCGCCGAGTACTCCTCGAAGAAGAACCACTCGACAAACAGGTTGAATGAGAGCACGAAGAACGTGACGGCCAGCAGCATGAGCCGCACCGAGGGCCGGCCCAGCCAACGCAGCCGGAACACCGAGATCAGGAAAATCAGCGGCAGCAGACTGGTGAGGCTCGCGAGCACGTCGAAGCCCGCGCCAATCACCAGGACGGCGATCAGCCGGCCGATGCCGATCGGTTCCTCGCGCAGCGTGGCGTAGAGCACCACCCGCAAGGCGCTCCAGAGCATGACCTGACAGACGAAGATGGTGGCAATCAATCGCCAGCGGCGCGAATAGCGGAGCAGGAACATGCGTGCCCTAGGACAGGTGGTCGAACACACCGTGATCATGACACTGGGAAGTAGCAGTGCCTAGTACCAATCCTGGCCAGGCGGGCACGTCCGCGACCAAGACCCAGGCCCCACGGCCCAGGACCCACAACCCAGGCCGGTGAAGCACCGTGTCGCTGGCGCTGCTATTCTACGGTCGCGTGAGCTTTGTGTTGTCAGACTTGGGATGGGACGCCGAGTGGGCGCGGGTGTTCGCGCCGCACGCCGCGGCCGGACTGGTGCCCGCACGGGTCGCCATCGAGTTCAACCACATCTATCGTCTCTACGCCGAGTCGGGCGAATTGCAGGCCCAGCATGCCGGCCGGCTGCTCCACCAGGCGGAAGGGCGGCAGCACCTGTCGGCGGTGGGCGACTGGGTGGCGGCCCTGCCCACGCCGGGCGAGGCGGCGGCCACCATTGAAGCGGTGTTGCCGCGGCGCAGCCGGTTCTCGCGCAAGGTCGCCGGCGAGACCACCGAAGAGCAGATCGTGGCCGCCAACATCGACACCGTGTTCCTGGTCATGGGCCTCGATGGGGACTACAACCCGCGCCGGCTCGAGCGCTACCTGCTGATGGCCCGCGAAAGCGGCGCGCGGGCGGTGATCCTGCTCAACAAGTCGGATGTCGCGGAGCAGTTGTCCGAGGACCTGGACGAGATTGCCGGCCTGGCCGCGGGAATCCCGGTGCACGCAATCAGCGCCAAGAGCCGGCATGGCCTCGACGTGATCGAGCGTCACCTGGGCCCCGGCCGCACCGGCGCCTTGCTGGGTTCGTCCGGCGTCGGCAAGTCCACCATCGTCAATGCGCTGATGGGCGACGAAAAGTTGAAGACGAGCGAAGTGCGCGCCGGCGACTCGCGCGGGCGTCACACCACCCGTCACCGCCACCTCATCCTGCTCGGCAGCCGCGGCCTGTTGATTGACACACCCGGGATGCGGGAGCTGCAACTGTGGACCCAGTCGGAGTCGGCCGCCGAGACCTTCGAGGATGTCGAGGAGTTGGCCGGGCACTGCCATTTCACCGACTGCCGGCATCGCGATGAGCCGCGCTGTGCGGTCAAGCAGGCGATCGCCGCCGGCACGCTGCCGGCCGGACGGCTCGACAGTTACTTGAAGCTTCAGGATGAAATGCGCAGCCTCGACGTGCGCAAGGACGCGCGGGCGCAGATCGACGAGAAACGCAAGATGAAGACCGTCAGCCAGTCGCTGAAAAAACTCTACAAGTCGCGCGACCGTTAGGGCACGACGCGACGGCTCTCGAGCTCGCCGGGAATCACGCGCGCCTCGTTCATGGTCGGGTCGAGCTTCTGGCGAATCGCGTCGGCGTCTTCGCGCGACGGATAGCGGCCGATCAGGAGCCGCCGGCGCACATCCCCCGGGGCCACTGTGACGTCGATTAGATAGGTGGGCAGCCGCTGGGCGCGCAGGGCCGTTTCGCGCACCTCCACCTCACGCAGCGATTCGAAGGTGCCGACCAGGACCGAGAACGACCCGGCCACGGGCGGTGGTGGGCCGACCTCGAAGAGCCCCGCCGGCACGGCTAACGCCACCACCGGCACCGGCAGAAGCGGCACCGGCAGGCGCCGCGGCACCGGCATCTCGACGGCCTCCAGCAAGTCAAGCGGGTTGCCGACCAGGTAGAAGGTACCGCCGCCGAGCGCCAGGATCACCATCGCCGCCGCAATGAGCCAGCTGCGACCCGAGCGCCTGGCGGTGCCGGCCCCGCCGGTCGAGCGCTCGCCGCGAATCTTGCCCTTCGGCACCTCGAGGCCAATCTGGGCGGCGGCGCCGACCACCTGTTCCTCGGTGATGCGGTTGCTTTGCCCCTCGCAGGCCACCATCAACGCGCGATCGCACAGCAGGTTGATGCGGCGCGGCACGCCGTCCGACACCGCGTGGACGAGGTCGAAGGCCTTGGGCGTGAACGACACCGAGGTCGAGCCGCGCGCCACCCACAGCCGGTGGGTGACGTAGGCTTCCACTTCTTCCCGGGACAGCGCCTTCAGCGAACAGCGAATGGAAATCCGCTGGTCGAGCTGGCGCAGCTCGCTCTTGTGCAGCACATCGAGCAGGTTGAGCTGGCCGACGATGACGATCTGCAGCAGTTTCTGGTCGTTGGTCTCGAGATTCGACAGGATGCGAATCTCCTCGAGCACGTCGGTCGACAGGTGCTGCGCTTCGTCGATAATCAGCACCGCGCTGCCGTGCAGCGGCACCAGCGAGAGCAGGAAGTCGTGAAGCGTGCGGATGAGCTCGTGCTTGCTGGCCGTGGCCAGGCGCCCGGTCTTGAGCGCGTCGCGTGACACCACGCCAAAACTGAGCAGCACCTCGCGCAGCAGCTCCTCAACCGAGAGAAACGGATTGAGAATCAGCGCCGTGAAGGTGGTCTGATCGAATTGTTCGAGCAGGGTCCGGCACAGCGTGGTCTTGCCGGTACCGATATCGCCGGTGAGGACAATGAAGCCCTCCTTGCGGCGGATGGCCTGCCACACCTGTTGCAGCGCGACGTCGTGGGATTCGCTGCGGTACAAGAACCGCGGATCCGGCGTCAGGCTAAACGGCGGCTGAACAAACCTGTAGTACTCCTCGTACATGCTGCTTGGTCAGGCAAGCCAAGCGAGGACGAAGGAGAAGAAGCCCGCTTGCCAGACACAGCATAACAGGAACGGACAGTTTCGTCACAGGTGGACGTTCTCGGTCAGGACCGCCGCCATTACCGCGCCGGTGGTGTCCACCAGTTCACGCCGGACCTGAAAGCCCGCCTCCTGGGCGGCAATGGTCTCCCAACCCGAGGTGGCGACCGCCGAACTGGGTTGGCCAATGCGCTTGTACAGCGACACCAGGGTCTGCTCGCTGACCACGTTGGTATCGCCCATGACCTCCACGGCGTGTTGCAGTTCATGGCCGAGCGAGGCAATGGCCTGGTTCGAGGTCTGGTCGGGGCTGATGGTGGCACGAAGATAGCGGTATGGCCCCGCCTGCGTCATCCACGTCAACTGGCCGGCCAGGCTTGCCTTGATGAAGGGACTGACCTGCACGTAGACAAAGACCTGGCTGGCTTCAATCTGATCCACGAGCGCGCGGAAGGTCGCCGAGCGGGCCATGCCGTCGCGCAGCAACTGCGCGCTGCGTGGATCTTGCGGCCGGATGCGCGGTCCGCCTTCGCGCGACTTGCCGGCTGGCGCAGCAATCAGGTTCGAGACCAGCAACGCCGAACACAGAACGACGCTCAGCAACCATCGCATGATGTCCTCCCGCCCGTCACGTTCTCGCCAGTCGCCTCCGCCGGTTCGTACAGGTCGTGCAGCTTGGGAAGGTAGACGGGTCAGGCGGACCACCGGTTCGTCGCGCGCGCGAGTTTGCGGTGGTGAGCGGAGGGACGGATAATGCGCGGATGCTGTTGCGACGCGGATGGCTGTTGGCGGTGTGGTTGTTCGTCCCTGCGTGGGCCGGGGCCCAGCCCCGGCAGGCTGTGATCGACACCACCGCCGGCACGATCGTGCTCGACCTGCTGGCCGACCGCGCGCCCAATCACGTGGCGCTCTTCATCAAGACGGCGGAGTCGGGCGGTTACGACGGCACCACGTTCTTTCGGATGATCAAGTTCGGGATCATCCAGGGCGGTGATCCGGTCACGAAGGACCCGGCGGCGCGCGCGCGCTACGGCAGCGGCGGGCTGAACCTGCTCAAGCCGGAGCCCTCCGGCGAGAAGCAGACGCGCGGCGCGGTATCGGCCACCGAGATCCCGGGCAGACCTGGCAGCGCCGGCACCCAGTTCTTCATTGCCGTGTCGGACCAGCCCGGCCTCGACGGCCGCTACACCATCTTCGCGCGGGTCAACGAGGGCATCCTGGTGGCGCAGAAGATCTCAGAGACGGCGGTCGATGAGGCCGGCCTGGCCGTCGATCGCATTGTCGTCAACAAAGTCACCATCCGCGACAAGCCGGCCGAGGTGCCCGAGCCGTTCTCGACTGAGCCGGTGGAGGAACTGGCGCGCTATCGCGCCGTGCTCGAGACGTCGATGGGCACCATCACGCTGTCGTTTACCCCTGAGCAGGCGCCCAACCACGTGCGCAATTTCCTGCGACTGGCGCAGGCGGGCGTCTACGACGGCATGAGCTTTCACCGGGTCGTGAAGGGCTTCGTGATCCAGTCGGGGCACTTGCCGACCCGCTCGGAACCGCTCGGCGAGGGGCAGCAGAAATACGTGCGTCAAATGAAGGCGGAGTTCAACGCTGAACCGCACGTGAAGGGCACTTTGTCCATGGCGCGCCTGGCGGAGCCCGATTCGGCCAGTGCTTCGTTCTTTATCGTCACGGCAAGGGCGGAGGCGCTCGACGGCAAGTATTCCGCGTTCGGTCAGGTCGAGAGCGGCATCGAGGTTGTCGAGCAGATCGAGGGTGTGGCGGTCGACGGCGAGACACCGGTCGAGCGCGTCGAACTCAGACGGGTGACAGTGATCCGGCAGTAGACACAGACTTGCGGGGCCACAGATGACACAGATTACGCGCGGCCCCGTGGATCCTCGTCATCTGTGGCCCTGTTGCACTGTGTTGGTTACGAGAACGGTAGCTTCAATTCAGCTGACGGGGCCTCGTCTTCATCGGTGTCGAGATTGTGGACGCCGACACCGAGCAGGCGCACCGGCCGCGCCCCGGCCTCGGTCTTGGCCAGTAGCGCCAGCGCCCGCGCCGCAATCGCATCGGCGTCGTCGGTCAGCAGTGGCGTGCTGTGGCTGCGGGTCACGGTGGTGAAATCGCTGTAGCGGACCTTGATCGTCACCGTGCGGGCGGTGATGCCACGCTTCTGCAGCCAGGCGGCGACGTCGCGTGCCATCTTGTCGATCTCCTGCCGGATTTCACTCATGCCCGACAGGTCGGTGGCGTAGGTGCGTTCCGAGCTCGACGACTTGGACGGCCGGTTGGGTTGGACGCGGCGCTCGTCGCGTCCGTGCGCCAGGTCGATGAGCCACGGGGCGAGGCTGCCGACCACGGCTTCAAGGTCGGCCTGCGATCGGGTGCGAACGTCGGTCAGCTTGTCGATGCCGTGCTCGCGCAGCTTGGCCGCGGTAACTGGCCCGACACCCCACAGCGCATCGACCGGCAGGCCTTTGAGGAACAGCTCGACCCGCTCCGGCGCCACGACGGTGAGGCCGTCGGGCTTCTTCCAACCCGAGGCGATCTTGGCCAGGAACTTGTTGGGGGCCACGCCGGCCGAGGCGGTGAGGCGGGTCGTCTCCTTGATGGCGTCCTTTAATCGCCGCGCCACCGTGACTCCCAGCGGTTCGCCCCAACTGTTCGCGGTGACATCCAGGTACGCCTCGTCCAAGGACAGCGGTTCGACCAGCGGCGTCACCTCACGGAACAGCGCGAACACCTGTTGCGACACCGCCCGATATTTCTGGAAGTCGGGCCGGACAATCACCAGTGACGGACACAGGCGCACGGCGCGCGACATGGGAATGGCCGAGCGCACGCCAAACGTGCGCGCCTCGTAGCTGGCCGCCGCGACCACGCCGCGTGTGGTCGGATCGCCGCCGACGGCCACCGGCCGTCCGCGCAGCGCCGGATTGTCACGCTGCTCGACCGACGCATAGAACGCGTCCATGTCGACGTGGAGGATCTTTCTCACAAGTTGAAAGTGGAAAGTGGAAACTTGGCAGTTTCAGTTCCCGGTGCTGCCGAAACCGCCGCGGGTGGGGGCGGCCATTTCGGTGACTTCCTCCCACTCGACCTGGGGGCAGGGGAGGACGACGCCCTGCGCGAGGCGGTCGCCGCGGGTGACCTGAACCGGTTGATCGGTCACATTCAGTAGTTGGATTTTGATCTCGTCGGCCGGGCCGCAGTAGTCGGCGTCGACGATGCCGACGCCGTTGGCGACCATGAGTCCACGCTTGAGCGGCGTGCTGCTGCGGGCGAATATCCCCAGGAAATACCCGTCGGGCACGGCAATCACCAGTCCGGTCCCAACCAGGCGGATGCTGTGGGCAGGGATTTCCATGTTGACGGCGGCGGCCAGGTCGAAGCCGGCCGCGCCGGTGGTGGCCGGTTCGGGCAGGCCAATTGATGAATCCAATCGTTTAATCTTGAGGCGCATTAGAGAATAGTAATAGGTGCCTTGGGTGCTCATGGTGCCTATTGTGCCAAGGGGTTTGTGCCGGGTGCCAACGGTGCCGGGTGCCATGGTGCGGAGTTGAGAGGGAGAGTTCAATGGGTCGCTTGAGTTGCGTTGTTGCCGCCGGGGTCTTGCTGGTTACCGCCCTCGTGGCGATTCCACGGGCGCAGGGGGCCGCACCGCAGGCGCCGGCCGTGCCGGCGGAGCTGGCGCTGGACCGCGCGTTGCCGGTGGATGCGGCGGTGCGAACCGGCCGGCTGCCAAACGGCATCCGCTATTTCATTCGCCAGAACAACCGTCCGGCCAACCGGGTCTCGATGCGGCTGGCCGTCAACGTCGGCTCGCTGCAAGAGGAGCCCGACCAGCGCGGCCTGGCGCACTTCCTTGAACACATGGCGTTCAATGGCACCGAGAACTTCAAGCCGGGGGAACTGGTGTCGTTCCTCGAGTCGATCGGCGCCCGCTTCGGTCCGCACGTCAATGCCTCGACCTCGTTCGACGAAACCATCTACATGCTCGACATCCCGACCGATCGTCCCGGCTACGTCGATCGCGGCATGTTGGTGCTGCACGACTTCGCGGCCGGCTTGTCGCTGCTGCCGGCCGAGGTGGAGAAGGAACGTGGTGTCGTGCTCGAGGAGTGGCGCGGCCGGCTGGGCGCCGGTTCGCGGCTGACCGACAAGCAGCTGCCGATCATCTTTCAGGGCTCCCGTTATGCCGATCGCCTGCCGATCGGCCTGCCCGAAGTGCTCAAGGGCGCGCCACGCGAGCGGCTGGTGGCCTTCTATCAGAAGTGGTACCGGCCCGACAACATGGCGGTCGTCGTCGTCGGCGACCTGCCGGTGGCCGAGGCCGAGCAACTGATCCAGAAGCGCTTCGGCGTGATTCCCGCGGCCAAGGGCGCCGCCGCGTCGGTGGACGCGAGCGTGCCCGGGCATAAGGACACGCTGATCAGCATGTCGACCGATCCCGAGGCGCAAGGCTGGACCGTGTCGATGGCCTTCAAGGGCGCCGTCGAGATCGACAACACCGTGCGCGGCTATCGCAAGTCGCTGGTGGAGCAGTTGGTCTCGCAGATGTTGAACCTGCGGTTGGCCGAAATTTCGCGGCGGCCCAACGCGCCGTTCCTCGGCGCGCAGGCCGGCGGCAGCAGCATCGGCCGGACTCTGGAGCTGTTCGAGATCGAGGCGGCGGTGCCGGAAGGCCAGATCACCGAGGGGCTGGCCGCGCTGATGCTCGAAGCCAAGCGCATGCAGCAGTTCGGCTTCTCGGACGAGGAACTGAACCGGGCGAGGGCCGGCCTGCTGGCGGGTTACGAGCGGGCGTTCAAGGAACGCGGCACCGCCGAAAGCCCGAGCCTGGCCAACGAGTATGTGCGGCACTTCCTGCAGCTGGAGCCGATCCCCGGCATCGAGTACGAGTACCGCATTGCCTCGACCTACCTGCCGTCGGTCACCGCCGCGGAAGTGTCGGCCCTGGCCAAGGGCTTGATCACCGACGAGAATCGGGTGGTCCTGGGCGTGGCACCGGAGAAGAAGGACACGCCGCCGCCCTCACCCGAGATGTTGCGGGCCGCGATCACGCGGGCCAGTGCCGCACCGGTCGAGCCCTGGGCCGATGCCACTTCTGGCCGCGCGCTGGTTGAGAAGGCGCCGGCAGCCGGTTCGGTGACCGCGCGCCGGACCGTGGCCGACGTGGGCGCCACCGTGCTGACCCTCTCCAACGGTGTCGAGGTGTGGCTCAAGCCCACCGACTTCAAGAACGATCAGGTCATGTTCACCGCCTACGCGCCGGGCGGCGTGTCACTGGCGGCCGAGGCCGACTACAAGAGCGCCAGCCTGGCCACCGCCATGGTCGGTGTCGGCGGCCTGGGCGGCCTGAGCCCGGTGGACCTCAGCAAGATGCTCTCGGGCAAGATCGCCCAGGCCTCGCCCAACGTCGGCGACTACACGCAAGGCATCAATGGTTCCGCCTCTCCCCGCGATCTGGAAACCGCACTGCAGTTGAACTACCTGGCGCACACCGCGCCGAATATGACGCCCGAGGTGCTCGATCTGGTCAAGCGGCGCCTGACCGGGTCGCTGCAGAACCGCGACCAGAACCCGCGCGCGGTCTTTGGTGAGAAGGTGGAACTGGTCAACACCGCGAACCACTACAGTGCCGCGGCCCTGACCATGGCGGACGTGCCCATGCTGAACCTCGACACCATGAAGTCGTTCTATCAGCGGCGGTTTGCCAATGCCGCCGACTTCACCTACTTCTTCGTCGGTGCCTTCACCGTGGACGAAATCACGCCGCTGCTCGAGAAGTGGGTGGCGACGCTGCCGTCGCAGGGGAAGAAGTCCTCGGCCTATCGCGACATGGGCGTCAGGTTCCCGATGGGCATCGTGAAGGAAGAGGTGCGCAAGGGCAAGGAGCCGTCGAGCCAGACCGTGCTGTCCTTCTTTGCCGATCCGGGCGTCGACGAATTTGAAATGCACCGCGCCCGCGCCGCGTCGCAGGTGCTCAGCATCCGCCTGCGCGACATCCTGCGCGAGGAACTGGGCGGCACCTACGGCGTGTCGGTGGGCCTCAATAATTCGCCGCCGTTCCGGGGCTACGGCGCGATGGTGATCCAGTTCGGCAGCTCGCCCGACAACGTCGACAAGCTGGTTGCCGCCGCGATGCAGGAGATCGCCCGCCTCAAGGCCGACGGCCCGTCGCTTGACGATGTGAACAAGGTGAAGGAACTGGAGCGCCGCGACCTGGAAACCAACGCCCGGCAGAATTCGTACTGGATGGGCTCAATGCAGACCGTGCACATGTACGGCTGGGACATGGGCCGCATCACCAAGCGCCTCGAGCGCACCGAATCGCTCACGCCGGAGATTCTGAAGACGATGTTCCAGAAGTACTTCCCGATGGACCGTTACACGCTGGTGACGCTGAAGCCGGAGGCGTAGATCCGGGATCCGGGATCCGGGATCCGGGATCCGGGATCCGGGATCCGGGATCCGGGATCCGGGATCCGGGACCCGACTCCCGACTCCCGTTGTATAGTCAGTGGTTCTCATGCCTCCACAATTTGTTTACACCATGAAGGGGCTCGGGAAGGTCTATCCTCCCGACGCTCAGGTCCTCAAAGACATCTGGCTCTCGTTCCTGCCCGGCGCCAAGATCGGCGTGCTCGGCCTGAACGGCGCGGGCAAGTCGACGCTGCTCAAGATCATGGCCGGGGTCGAGACCAGCTTTGTTGGCGAAGCGTTTCCCGGCCAGGGCGTGAGCATCGGCTACCTGCCGCAGGAACCCGCCCTCAATCCCGACAAGGATGTGCGCGGCAATGTCGAGGAAGGCGTCGCTGAAATCAAGGCGCTGCTCGATCGCTACGACGCGGTGAATGCCAAGCTCGGCGAAGACCTGTCCCCGGAAGAAATGGACAAGGTCATGGACGAGCAGTCGCGGCTGCAGGACCGCATCGATGCCACCAACGCGTGGGACCTCGATTCGCGACTCGACCTGGCCATGGACGCGCTGCGGTGCCCGCCGCCGGATGCCGATGTGTCCACCCTGTCGGGCGGCGAGCGCCGCCGTGTCGCGCTCTGCCGGCTGCTCCTGCTGTCGCCAGACCTGCTGCTGCTGGACGAGCCCACCAACCACCTCGACGCCGAGTCGGTGGCGTGGCTGGAGCGCTTCCTGAAGGACTACCCGGGCACCGTGGTGGCGATTACGCACGATCGCTACTTCCTCGACAACGTCGCCGGCTGGATTCTCGAGCTCGACCGCGGCAGCGGCATCCCCTACGAGGGCAACTACACCGGCTGGCTCGAGCAGAAGTCGAACCGCTTGCAGCAGGAAGAGAAGGCCGAGAGCAAGCGGCAGCGGTCGCTGCAGCGCGAGCTGGACTGGATTCGCATGTCGCCGCGCGCCCGCCAGGCCAAGGGCAAGGCGCGCTTGAACGCCTACGAGCAGTTGCTGGCCGAAGACACGGCGCAGAAGGTCGACACGGTCGAGATCTATATCCCGCCCGGTCCGCGCCTCGGCGACATCGTCGTCGAGGCCCGCGGCCTGAAGAAGGCCTTCGGCGACACCGTGTTGTTCGACGACTTGAACTTCACCCTGCCGCCTGCCGGCATTGTCGGCGTGATCGGCCCCAACGGCGCCGGCAAGACCACCACGTTCAGGCTGATCACCGGCCAGGAACAGCCCGACGGCGGTACCCTGCGGCTGGGGCAGACCGTGCAAGTGGGCTATGTCGATCAGTCACGCGATGCCCTCGACCCGAAGAAGTCGGTGTTCGACGAGATTACCGACGGCCTCGACGAGCTCGAGATGGGCAAGAAGACCGTGGCCTCGCGTGCCTACGTGTCGTGGTTCAATTTCAAGGGCGGACAACAGCAACGCAAGGTGGGGACGCTCTCGGGCGGCGAGCGCAACCGCGTGCACCTGGCCAAGTTGCTGCGCAAGGGCAGTAACCTCCTGCTGCTGGACGAACCGACCAACGATCTCGATGTCGACACCTTGCGCGCGCTCGAAGAGGCGTTGCTCAACTACGCCGGCTGCGCGGTGGTGATCAGCCATGACCGTTGGTTCCTCGATCGCATTGCCACCCACATCCTCGCCTTTGAAGGCGACAGCCAGGTGGTGTGGTACGAGGGCAACTACCAGGACTACGAGGCCGACCGCAAGCGCCGCCTCGGCGCCCAGGCCGATCAACCGCATCGCATCAAGTACCGGAAACTCACCCGCGGCTGATCATGCCGGCGGTTGCATCAATGACACGGAGGCAGCGATGAGCGCAGACCAGGCGAAATTCTTCACCACCACGATCGGGCAGAACCTGCAGGGCGAGTGGATGCACACCTTCAAGGCGATCTCGGCCGTGCCCGATGCCAGGAAAGACTACAAGCCCGAACCCAACTCCCGTTCCGCCTGGGAACTGGCACACCACATCGCCATTTGCGACGTCGGCTTCCTGCACGCGGTGGCGGCCAATAACTTCGGCGTGTTCCCGGCCAAGTGCGATGCCAAGACCATTCCCGAGTTGGCGGATTGGTACAAGCACGAGTTCCCGAAGGCGCTCGAACAGGTGCTGGCGCTTGACGGCAACCATCTGTCGCAGATCGTCGAGGCGTGGGGCATGAAGCTGCCGTCGATGACTTACCTGATGTTCTGCAACAACCACATGATTCACCACCGCGGCCAGCTCACCACCTACCTGCGTCCGATGGGCGGCAAGGTGCCGGCAATGTACGGCGAGAGCTTCGACGAAAAGATGGGCGGCTAGGGCGGACGGCGAACGTGCGACTTTTGATCATCGCGGCGGGGGCGCTGGTGCTGGGCGCCTGCGCCGCGACCGGTCCGGATACGGTAATTTTCAACGGCACGGTCTTCACCGCCAACGCCGCCCAGCCATGGGCGCAGGCCCTGGCCGTGCGGGGCGAGCGAGTTGTCGCCGTCGGCGACACCCCGGCCATTGTCGCTCTCGCGGGACCGGCCACCCGCCGCATCGACCTGGACGGGCGGGTCGTGATCCCCGGATTGAACGACGCCCACTTCAACCTGGACGGCATCACGGCCGCCGGCGTGTCCGCGCTCGGCGCCGAGGCGGTGGCCCACGGCGTCACCTCGCTGCAGGTGTTCTCGGCCGCGCCGGTGTCTGACACCGTGCGCGCATTTCGTGACGCCGATCTGCCGCTGCGGGTGCGCATTCTGCGCATGCCGCAGCCCGAGGCCGCAGGCATCACTCGCGACAGCCGGCCGTTCTTTCCGCCGCAACCCTCGCCTCGGCTGGACGTCCGCGGGATGGGCTTCGTGTTGGGCGCCGCCGATGGCCAACGGCTGCAGCAGGCCGTGGGCTGGGCTTACGGCAGCGAGGACCCGCTGGTCATCACCAGCCTGGATGAGGTCGCGACCGATGCCTACATCACCGCGCTCGAAGTGCGCGGTTCGGCCGAGGTGTGGAAAGCGAAACGCCCGCGGATTGACCAGCTTCTGGTGTGGCCGGCCGGCTGGGAGGCCCGGCTGCGACGGGTTGGTGCCGTCGTTGTGCAGTCACCGGCAGCCGGCGCGCCACTCGCATCGATTCTGTCGGCGGACATTCCACTGGCGCTGGGATCAGGTGGCGCATTTCAGGGGTTCCCGCTCATTCAGTCCGCCACCGGCCCGGCGATGGGCAGAGAGGTCCTGACTGTGGCGCAGGCCATCGCCGCCTACACTCATGGCGGAGCGACGAGCGAGTTTGGCGAGAAGGACAAGGGCCGGTTGATGCCGGGTGCCCTGGCCGACCTGGCGGTGTTGTCGCGCGACCCGTTTGCCGCCACCGGTGAAGAACTCGGGCGAATCCGCTCGGTGTTGACTATGATCGGCGGACGGCCCGTTTACGATGTTCCCAGACCTTAGAGCGTTCCTCGATCAACTCCGCCGCGACCGCGACCTGGTCGAGATCTCCGCCCCGGTTGATCCGGTCCTTGAAGCGGCTGAGATCCATCGCCGGGTCATTGCCGCCGGCGGGCCCGCCTTGTTGTTTACCAACGTCACTGGCGCGGCATTTCCTCTCGTCACCAATCTGTTCGGCACCTCGCGGCGCGCCGAGTTGGCCTTCGGCCGGCGGCCGCTCGACTTCATCAAGCGCGTGGTGCACCTGGCGGAGACGGTGTTGCCGCCGACTCCGGCCAAGTTGTGGGGTGCGCGTGACGTCGGCCTCGACCTGCTGAAGGTGGGCACCAGGCGCCTGGCGACCGGTCCGGTGCGCGAGGTGGTCACCTCTGACGTCCGCCTCGACCGGCTGCCCGTGATTACCTCGTGGCCTGACGATGGCGGGCCGTTTGTGACGTTGCCGCTGGTCTACACCGAGCATCCCGACAAGCCGGGGCACAACCTCGGGATGTATCGAATGCAGGTCTACGACCGGGCGTCCACCGGCATGCACTGGCAGATCGGCAAGGGCGGCGGATTTCACTACGCGCGCGCCGAAGCGCGCGATCACGCGCTGCCGGTGACGGTGTTTCTCGGCGGGCCGCCGGCCTTGATTCTGTCGGCGATCGCGCCGCTGCCCGAGAACGTGCCCGAGTTGATGCTGGCCTCGCTGATTGCCGGCGAGCGCCTGCCGCAGGTCGCCGGCCCCAACGGCCACCCGCATCCGCTGATTGCCAGCGCCGAGTTTGCCTTGATGGGGCAGGTGGCGCCGCGGGTGCGCCGGCCCGAAGGGCCGTTCGGCGATCATTACGGCTATTACTCGCTGCGGCACGAATACCCGGTGTTTGATGTCACGCAGATCGCCCATCGCCAGGACGCGATCTACCCGGCGACGGTGGTCGGCAAGCCGCGCCAGGAGGACTTCTTCATCGGCGACCTCTTGCAGGATCTGCTGTCGCCGCTGTTCCCGCTGGTCATGCCGGCGGTGGAACAGTTGTGGTCGTACGGCGAGACCGGCTACCACTCCCTGGCGGCCGCGGTAGTCAAGCAGCGCTACAAGCGCGAGGCCATGGCCAGCGCCTTCCGAATCCTGGGCGAAGGGCAGTTGTCGCTGACCAAGTTCATCCTGATGACCGATCAGCCGGTGGACCTCAAGGACTTCCGCGCCACGCTGGAGCACGTGCTGGCCCGCACCGACCCCCGCACCGATCTCTATGTGTTCTCCAACTTGTCGATGGACACCTTGGACTACACCGGACCAGTGGTCAACGAAGGCTCGAAGGGCGTGTGGCTGGGCCTGGGCGATCCGGTGCGCGACTTGCCGCGTGCATTCGCGCCGGGGGTGCCGCCGCCCTCGGATGTGACCGGTGTGAGGGTCTTTTGCGGCGGCTGCCTGGTGGTCGGCACGCGCAGTTTTGCCGACGATCCACAGGCGGCCAGCCGGGTGGCGGCCCACCCGGCCTTCGCCGGGTGGCCGCTGGTGGTCGTGAGCGACGAGCCGGAACGCGCGACCCGCAGCGACATGAATTTTCTGTGGACGACCTTCACGCGATTCGAGCCCGGCGCCGACATTCACGCCGCGGCGCGGCAGGTGGTGCGCAACCACATCGCCTACGAGCCGCCGGTAATCATCGATGCCCGCATGAAGCCCTGGTACCCGGCCGAAGTATCCTGCCGGCCCGACGTGGCGTCGAAGGTAAGTGCGCGGTGGCACGAGTACTTCCCGGCGGGCAAGGTGGAGATGGGCGACGCCGAGCGTGGGCATTTGGATTGATCGCGCAAGATCCAGGACCCGGGACTCAAGACCTGACTCCTGACTCCTGACTCCTGACTCCTGACTCCTGACTCCTGACTCCTGACTCCTGACTCCTGACTCCTGAGTCCTGAGTCGTGAGCGTGAGATAATCAAAGGCGTGAGTGATACCACGACCAACGGCATTCGTGTGCAGGTGACCACGAAGTTTCTTCCCGAGCGCAGTTCACCCAAGGACCAGGAGTATTGGTTTGCCTACTTCATCCGCATCTCCAACGTTGGCGCGGAAACGGCGCAGTTGCTGAGCCGGCACTGGGTGATCACCAACACCGAAGGGGAAGAGGAAGAGGTCCGCGGCGAAGGCGTGGTGGGTGACAAGCCGGTGCTGGCACCCGGTGCCGCCTACGACTACAACAGCTTCTGCCACTTGAAGACCGCGGTTGGGACCATGCACGGCAGCTACACCATGGTGACCCAGGCTGGCGACACCTTCGAGGCGCGGATTGCGCCCTTCACGCTCGCGGTTCCGTACGCACTTAACTAACGCTTGAGACTTGGGACTGGAGGCCAGGCACGCCTCACGCCCATCAGAAAATCCATATGGCCATCCTGCGATCCGGCGCCCCATCGATGCGACGAGCCGAGCGATCCTCGGCGCGCCAGACTGCGCCGGCCGCCGAGCCGGAGAAATCGGCGGCCAAGAAGAAGATTGATTCCGCGGCGGCCTGGCGCGAGTTTCGCGAGTTGGTCTGGGTGCATCGCCGGCGCCTCACCATCGGCCTCTCCCTGATGATGATCAGCCGGCTGTCGGGCATCGTCCTGCCGGCCCTGTCCAAGTATGTGATTGACGATGTGATTGGCAAGGGGCGGCACGAGTTGCTGATGCCGATTGCCATGGCGGCGGGCGCTGCCACCGTGGTGCAGGCCTTCACCAGCTTCTTCCTCGGCCAGACGCTGGGTGTGGCCGCCCAGCGCGCCATCACCGACATGCGCAAGAAGGTGCAGGCCAAGATCATGCGCCTGCCGGTGCGCTATTTCGACTCGACGCAGAGCGGCGTGCTGCTGTCGCGCATCATGAGCGATGCCGAAGGCATCCGCAACCTGGTCGGCACCGGCCTGGTGCAGCTGGTCGGCGGCATTCTCACCGCCTTCATCAGCCTGGGCGTGCTGCTGTACCTCAACTGGCGCATGACGGTGGTGACCGCGATCGTGCTCGGTGTGTTCGGCGGCGGCATGGCCTACGCGTTCAAGCGGCTGCGGCCGCTGTTTCGCGAGCGCGGCAAGATCCAGGCGGAAGTGACCGGCCGGCTGACCGAAGCGCTGGGCGGCATCCGCATCGTCAAGAGCTACACGGCCGAGAAGCGTGAGGAAATCGTCTTCACGCACGGCGCGCACAAGCTGTTTCGCAACATCGCCCAGTCCATGACCGGCGTGTCGGCGACCACCTCGGGCAGCACCGTGATCATCGGCGTGGTCGGCGTGGTGATGATCTGGATGGGCGGCAACGACATTGTCGCCGGCAAGATGACGCTGGGCGATTTCGTCATGTATATCTTCTTCATCGGCCTGCTCGCGGCGCCGATGATTTCGATTGCCAGCATTGGTACCCAGATCACCGAGGCGTTTGCCGGCCTGGATCGCATTCGCGAGATCATGAACATGCAGACCGAGGACGAAGCCGACGCCGGCAAGCCCTCGCTCGGCGCGATCGATGGCGATATCCGCTTCGACCACGTCTGGTTCGAGTACAACCCCGGCGTCCCGGTGCTGAAGGACGTCTCGTTCCATGCCGCCCCGGGCACGACCACGGCGCTGGTGGGGTCGAGCGGTTCGGGAAAGAGCACGCTGACCAGCCTGGTGATGGCGTTCAACCGGCCGCTGAAGGGCGTGATCTCGGTGGACGGCAAGAACCTGATGGATATTCCGCTGCGGGATTACCGTGAGCAACTGGCGTCAGTGCTGCAGGAGAACTTCCTGTTCGACGGCACGATTGCCGAGAACATCGGCTACGCGGCGCCGGGCGCTTCGCTCGACGAGGTGATCGCGGCCGCCCGGCTGGCGCACTGCGAGGAGTTCATCCTCAAGTTTCCCGACGGCTACGACACCATCGTCGGCGAGCGCGGCATCAAGTTGAGCGGCGGCCAGCGGCAGCGGGTGTCGATTGCCCGCGCCATCCTGGCGTCGCCGAAGGTGTTGATCCTGGATGAAGCGACCTCGAGCCTCGACAGCGAGAGCGAGGAGATGATCCAGGACGGCCTCAATGCCCTGCGGACCGGACGCACCACGTTTGTGATCGCGCACCGGCTGTCGACCATCCGCAGCGCCAATCAGATCCTGGTGATGGAGGGCGGCGAGATTGTCGAGCGCGGCACCCACGACGAACTGCTGGCCCGCGACGGCCGTTACCGGCAGCTCTACGACAAGCAGTACAAGCTCGAGACCAACCGCTTCATCAACCCGGGCGAGGACTGGACGCCGGAAGTGCCGAAGGCAGCTGTGCCGAAGCCAGCTTCGTCACAGCTGTAGGGCTCGCGCCGTCAGCGCTCGCAGGGCGTGCTACAGATAACCGAGTTCGAGGGCTTTCAGGACCGCTCGTGTGCGATCACGCACGCCAAGCTTTGACAGAATGCTGGACGCATGGTTCTTGACCGTGCCTTCCGCCGTTCCCAAGGCGGACGAGATTTCGCGATTACTGAAGCGAGCCAGGTCGTAGACGGCAACCAACGCCAAGGCACCCAGCGTGGAATACGTGATCATCGGCACCCACGGGACGCGAAGCTGCGGCAACCAGTAGCAGAAGCCCGCCACCGCCGCCAGGCCCGCGATCGACGCCACGCCGTCCTGAACCTGCGGCCCACGCTCCCGGGTGCGGATGACGCGCACGCCCGAATAGGTCCAGTAGGCCACGAGCAGCGACGGAGCCGCCGAGCCCGACGAGCGCCGAGAGGCGCGAGCCCCAGGAGACCGCGGAGCGGGCGACCCCCACGGGCAGTGAAAACGCCCGCCCCACGAGGCGCAGAGCGCCGCGCCCTTTTCCATTGGAACCTTTCCACTCTTCTGCCAGTATTTTCTTCACTGAGGGACGAACGACGTGCTGAACAACCCGGCTGACATTCTCGGCATCGTGTTACGCGGCACCATGGGCCGCTCGGGGCGCAAGCGCGCCCGGCGGGCCACCAAGTTCATTACCGGCAACGGCGGCTTCCTGACCGCGAGTACCGTGCTGGCGGCGGCCGGTGTGGTGTGGGGGATTTACGACAGCGTGAAGGGGCAAGACGTAGGTGAGGTGCCTATGGTGCCGGGGGTGCCTGGGGTGTCCGCCTCCGCGGCCGAGGGCCGCTACGGCGAGACCTCGCCGAAGCTCGCCGGTGTTGCTGGTGCGAGCGCAGGCGGGCCTCCTCCTATCCCGGTATTGACGGCCGACCTGCCAAGTCCCGTGCTGCAGATGATCCGGCTGGCCGTGTCGGCGTCGCGGGCGGATGGTCAGCTGACCGCGCAGGAGCGCGAAGTGATCCTGGTCCGGGCGCGCGAGGCCGGCCTTGAGTCGGTGGTCGAGAGCGAGTTGACAACCACGAGGCCGCTGGCTGAGATCGTGCGCGGCATCACCGACCCTGCCGCGCGCAGGGAATTCTACGTCCTGGCGTTTACCATCGTCCGCGCCGACGAAACCGTGAGCGGCGCCGAACGCATCTACCTGGCCCAGCTCGCCCATCTGCTGGCCCTCGACCCCGCTGCCACGGTGGCGATCGAGGCCGAAACGTCAGCCAAAATCGACGCTCAGCCTGAAAACTGAAACTAAAACTAACAACTGAAACTTTCAACCTTCAACTGTCAAGTTTCAACTAACAAGGATCACACATGGACGGCTCGAGTCAGTGGTACATGGCGATCGGTGGTCACCAGGTCGGTCCGGTGGCACAAAGCGAGATCATCTCCAACCTGCAGAACGGCAGCATCGACGCCGAGACGCTGGTGTTCAGCGCCGGCATGACCTCGTGGCAGCGGGTGAAGGACGTGGCCGCCTTCGCGGCCCATGTCAACCACCCTGGGGCCGCTTCGGCGGGCCAGGCAGCCTTCGTGCCGCCGCCGGCTCCCGGCCGCCGTGCGCACGACATCGATTTCGAGGTGCATGGCAACGAGATGCAGTTCGTCGAGGTCGCGCTCGATCCGGGTGAGGGCGCGGTCGCCGAGGCCGGGGCCATGATGTTCATGACCAGCGGCATCCAGATGGAGACCATTTTTGGCGATGGCAGCCAGAAGCAGTCCAAGGGCGTGATGGACGCGCTGCTCGGCGCCGGCAAGCGCATCCTGACCGGTGAGAGCCTGTTCATGACGGTGTTCACCAACCAGGGCCAGGGCAAGCACAAGGTGGCGTTCGGCGCTCCGTATCCCGGCAAGATCATTCCGATGGATCTGCGCGCGCTTGGCGGGCACCTGGTCTGCCAGAAGGACTCGTTCCTGTGCGCCGCCCGCGGCGTCTCGGTCGGCATTGCCTTTCAGAAGAAGCTCGGCGTCGGCCTGTTCGGCGGCGAGGGCTTCATCATGCAGAAGCTCGAAGGCGACGGCTTGTGCTTCGTCCATGCCGGCGGCACCATTCACCACTTCGAGCTGGCCGCCGGCGAGACCATGCGGGTCGACACCGGCTGCCTGGTGGCGCTGCAGCCGAGCGTGAACTACGACATTCAGTTCGTCGGGGGCATCAAGACGGCCTTGTTCGGCGGCGAGGGCATCTTCTTTGCCACGCTGAAGGGGCCCGGTCGCGTGTGGCTGCAGTCACTGCCGCTGTCGCGCATGGCCGACCGCATCTATGCCGCCGCGCCGCAGAGCAAGGGCTGGCGCAAGGAAGAGGGCTCGATCCTTGACCGCGTCGGCGGGCTGGGTGATCTCATTGACGGGCGATAGGCCGCCGAGCTACTCGGAATTGCTTCGCCACGATTGGCGCGCGTGCTACAACCCCGGAGGGGATCCCATGACCGTATCGAAGCTTGCCGTGATGCTCGCGTGTTCCGTCCACCTCTCCTTCAGCGCAATCGACGCCCGCGCGCAGTCCGCCCTGCCTCCTCCCGCGCCCGCCTCGGTGGTCTCCCACGCCGAGTGGACGGCGGTGATGGAGAAATCCGTCGCGTCGAACCGGCTGGACACCAAGGTGCACGAAACGGAGGTCCGCGGCGGAATCCTCCGAGTCGGGATCGTCAACCGCACGCGCGACGAGACCCGGGCCCTGATCCACGAAGCGCTGACCGAGACCTACTACATCGTTAAGGGGGCCGGCACGCTGATCACAGGTGGGGTGCCGGAGGAGGTGCGTCCCGTCTCGGACCCGCCAAATCTCGGGCCGACCCCGAGCTTCTTCGCGACACAGGTGGGCGGCGACCGGCGGCGGGTGGGGCCGGGGGACATCATCATCATCCCGGCAGGGCTGCCGCACCGGCTGATCGAACTGGACGGACCCATGTCGTACATCATCCATCGCTTCGAGGGGAAGCCGACGCCCTGACCGGCGATGCTCCGAACGCTGGTCCGAGATCCGGTCCGCAGCGAGGCAGCACCTGCGGGCCAGGCCGTGACTGCGTGGTACCATAGCGCTGCCATGCCTATGAAGACTCTGAAGTCTGCGTTATCTGCGTTATCTGTGGCCCTGGTGGTCTTGTCGGTGTCATCAGCGGCACAGGTCAGGACCGCGGACCCCGTCAAACGCGGTCTGTCCCGATCTGAGTTCCCGCGCACCGTCAAGATCACCGACTCCGTCTACGGCTACGAGGACTTCCATAGCGCCGGCATGGTGACGGTCACCTTGTTCGTGGTGGGGGCCGACGGCGTGTTGATTGCCGACGGCCAGGGCAGTCCCGCCGCGACCCAGAAGCTGCTCGACGCGATTGCCAAGGTCACGCCCAAGCCCGTCAAGTGGTACATCGTCGGGTCGGACCACGGCGATCACACGGCCGGCAATGCCGTCCTGCCCAAGGACATCACCTTCATCGTGTCGCCGGCCTCGAAGGCGCAGATGAAGCTCGATGCCCCGGCCATGGCGACCAATCGCGAGGTGGTCAATGTCGGCGGCATCGAGGTGCAGGCGATTTTTGCCGGGCGCGCGCACACGGGTGGCGATCTGCTGGTCTACCTGCCCAGGCAGAAGATCCTGTTCATGAGCGAGGTCTACCTGAACCGGGTGTTCCCGGCCATGCGCTCGGCTTATCCGTCCGAGTGGGTGAAGGTGATCGATGCGGCCCTGCAGATGGATGTCGACCTGTTCGTGCCCGGCCACGGGTTCATCGAGGAGCCCAAGGCGGCGCGCGAGGAACTGGTGGAGTACCAGAAGGCCCTGCGGGCGGTGATTGCCGAGGTCAACCGGCTGCACACGCAGGGCCTGTCGGTCGACGAGGCGGTCAAGCAGGCCAACTGGGGTCCCTACGCCCAGTGGTACCTCGCCGAGCAACAGGGCCCGATCGCCGTGCGCAAGGTCTACGACGAGATTACCGGGAAACTGAAGTAATGGCCGGGCAGAGTTACCAGAGCCACGCGCACCACCCGGTCCTCACCTATGTCGCCAGCGCTTTCGCCTTGCTGGCCCTGATCCTGCTGTATGGTCACTTGCACCTGGGGTGGCGCAGCGGGGATGAGGCCCTGATGGCGTTGACGCTGGCCGTGTTCACGCTGGCCGCGATCTCGCGGGTGTACACGGTGGCGCTGCAGGATCGCATCATCATGTTGGAGATGAAGGTGCGGTGCGCCGAACTGCTGACCGCCGGCCAGGATGCCCAGTTGGCCAGGTTGTCGCCCAAGCAGGTCGCGGCGCTGAGGTTTGCCAACGACGACGAGCTGGGCGCGCTGCTGGAACGGGCGGCACGCGAAGACCTGTCGGCTAAAGACATCAAAGCGTCCATCCGCACCTGGCGTCCCGACCCGTATCGCACGTAAGGGTGCTTTCGTGACCGCTGACGAACAACAAGAGGTCCGGCGTCTGATCGACGCCCACGAGCGCACGCTTCAGGTCTGCCGCGCCTGTGCCGAGACCACGCGCGACCTGGCGTGGGAAGTGAAGCGCGGCAGCGTACCGCCCCCCGACCAACTGGCGGCCACCCTGGCCGAGGTTGAACGGGTGCTGGCGGAAATTGGCCAGGTCGAAGTGGCGATTGCAGAGATGAAGGCTGCACTCTGGTAGCTCGCGCCGTGCCGGGCCCGAACTAGAATAGACGGATGCCTGTTCGGAGTGTCCGGTGAGCGAGACCCCCGGAGTCGAGCAACTTGCCGCGCTCATCAACTTCAGTGTGGACGCCGTCATCCTGGTGGACATCGGTGGCGTCATCACCTGGGCCAACCCCGCCACCACCACGGTACTCGGTTACGCGCCGGATGATCTGATTGGCCTGCGGGTTCGCGACATTGTCGAGCCGCAGGACCTCGAGGCCTGGCAGGCACTGGTGCGCGAGCTGTTTGACCATCCTTCGGTGCCGCAGAGCGGCACGTTTCGCTGCCGTCATCGCGACGGCGGCGTGCGCTGGACCGAAGGGGTGGCCCGCAACCTGTTGAGCGAACCGCGCGTCGGCGCGATCGTGGTTCACTATCGAGACGTGACCGAGCGTAAAGCGACCGAAGAGGCGCTGCGCGTCACCGAGGATCGCTACGGCCACCTGGTCGAATCCGCTGCCGACATCATTTTCGAGGCCGACGCCGAGGGCTACTTCCGCTTTGTCAATCCCGAGGCCTTGCGGGTGTTTGGGTATCCGAAGGACGAGGTGATCGGCCGGCGCTTTACCGAGTTCATTCGCGCCGACTTCCGGCCCGCCATCCTGCAGCACTACTACAAGCAAACCAACGACGGTGTGCTGACTTCCTATGTGGAATTCCCTGGCGTGACCCGCTCAGGCGAGGAAGTGTGGCTCGGCCAGAATGCCTGGCTGATCTTTGATGCCAAGGGCCAGTACGCCGGGATGCAGGCGGTGGCGCGCAACATCACCGACCGGCTGAGCGCCGAAGGGGCGCTCCGGGCGGCCGAGGCCAAGTATCGCGGGCTGGTCGAGCAGTCGCTGGTCGGCGTCTACATCCTGCAGAATGACCGGCTCGTCTACGTCAACCCGAAGGGGGCTGACATCCTGGGCTACTCACCTCAGGAGCTGTTCGATCTGCCGTGGGCGTTCAGCTTGTTGCACGAGCAGGATCGCGCCCTGGTGATCGACCAGTTGTCGCGTCTCGGTGGCGCCGACCACGCCAACGTGCAGTTGACGCTGCGCGGCCTGCGCAAGGACGGCGACGTGGTGCAGGCCGAGGCCTTCTGTTCGGTTACCGAATTTGCCGGCCGGCCGGCGATCCTGGCGACGGTGATCGACATCAGCGATCGCGTCAAGCTGGAAGATCAACTGCGGCAGGCGCAGAAGATGGAGGCGGTCGGCCGTCTCGCCGGTGGCATTGCCCACGACTTCAACAATCTGCTGACCGCCATTCGCGGCAACGCCGAGTTGATGTCGCACCGGGTGAAGAAGGACCCGGCGATGGCGGCGGAGGTGGATGAAATTCTGCACGCGGCCGATCGCGCGGCGTCGTTGACGCGGCAGTTGCTGGCGTTCAGCCGCAAGCAGATCCTGCAGCCGGTGGCGCTCGACATCAACGATGTCATTGCCAGCGTGACGCGGATGGCGCGGCGGCTGATTGGCACCGCCGTCCAGTTGCAACTGGCGCTGGCGTCCAATCTGGCGCAGGTGCTGGCCGACCCGGCGCAGATCGAGCAGGTGTTGCTTAACTTGATCGTCAACGCCCGCGATGCGATGCCGTCAGGCGGGCTGATCACGGTGGAGACGGCGATGGTCCGGCTCGAAGCCGATTCCCCGGAGATGCAGCAGGCCGGCCTGGCGCCGGGCGCCTTCGTGATGCTCGCGGTGAGCGACAACGGCATCGGCATGGACCAGGCGACCCAGGGCCGCATCTTTGAACCGTTTTTCACCACCAAGGAGACCGGCCGCGGCACCGGACTGGGGCTGTCCACGGTCTACGGCATCATCCGCCAGACCGGCGGCGCCATCTCGGTGGTCAGCGAACGCGGGCACGGCGCCTGCTTTCGCGTCTACCTGCCAGCCGTTAAGGGGGAGTCGTCTTGATACGCAAGCCGGTGGTGTTGATTACAGGTGCGGGTGGAGAAATTGGCCACGGGCTGATCGCACACCTGGCCGAGGCCGGCACGCAGCCGGTGGTGACGCTGGATGTGAACCCGCTCGAGCCGGCGCTGGCGAGCAAGGTCCAGCGCGAGTTTACCGGTTCGATCATGGACAAGTCGCTGCTCGAACGCGTGCTGTCCGAGTTTGAAGTCGACACCGTGTATCATCTGGCGGCCTTGCTCTCGACCCGGTCCGAGTTCACGCCGGTGACCGCGCACCAGGTCAACGTCGAGGGCACGTTGAACCTGCTGGAGTTCTCGCAGCGCGAGGCCGAGTCGCACGGCCGGCCGGTCACGTTCCTCTATCCGTCGTCGATTGCCGCTTACGGCCTGCCCAGTCTCGAAGCCAAGCGCCAGGCCGGAAGGGTGCGCGAAGACGACTACAACACGCCCTCGACCATGTACGGCTGCAACAAGCTGTACTGCGAGCAACTGGGACGCTACTACGCGAAGTTCTACAAGCAACTGGCGGCCGACACCCAGTCGGGCCGCGTGGACTTCCGGTCGGTGCGTTTTCCCGGCCTGATCTCGGCGCTGACCGTGCCGTCGGGGGGCACCTCGGACTACGCGCCGGAGATGATTCATGCGGCAGCCAAGGGCGAGCCGTACGCGTGCTTTGTCCGTCCCGATACCCGCATTCCGTTCATGGCCATGCCGGATGGTGTTGCCGCGCTGCTGCGGCTGGCGGCGGCGCCGAAAGCGGCGCTGACGCGGACGGCCTACAACCTGGCCGCGTTCAACCCGTCGGCGGAAGAAGTGCGGCAGGAGGTGGTCCAGGCCTTCCCGCACGCGGACATCACCTGGCACAACGACCTCAAGCGGCAGGGCATCGTCGATTCGTGGCCAGAGGACGTTGACGACAGCGCGGCGCGCCGCGACTGGGGCTTCGCCCCAGCCTACGATTTCACCAAGGCGTTTCGTGATTACCTGATCCCGACGATTGGCTCCCGTTATGGCAAGTAGAACACTGCTCGCGCTGATGCTGGCCGGAGTGCCCGTGATGCTGACTGCCCAGACGCCCGTCGACCCGATGCGCGGCGTGGCCGAACGCTACGTGAAACTCGTGCTCGCGGTCGGGCAGCACGACGCCGACTACGTGGATGCGTTCTACGGCCCGGCGGAGTGGCGAACGGCGGCCGAGGCCGAAAAGCGCCCGCTGGCCGCCATCGCCCAGCAGGCCGAAGTGCTCGAAGCCGACATCGCCGCCCCGCCGAAACCTGGCGAAGGCGGGCCGGCGCCGCGCGACGCCGAGTTATGGGCGCTGCGCCGCCAGTACCTGTCCCGCCAGGTCTCGGCACTGCGGGCCCGGGTGTCGATGTTGCTCGGCCAGCGGCTGACCTTCGATGAGGAGTCGCGGGCGCTCTACGACGCGGTCGCGCCGACCCTTGGCGAGGCCGAGTTTGAGCAGGTGCTCAAGCAGCTCGATGCGCGGCTGCCCGGCGACGGCCCGCTGATCGAGCGCTACGACCGGTTCAAGCAGGCGTTCGTGATCCCGACCGCGCGGGTCGACCGCGTGTTTCGCGAGGCCATTCGCGCCTGCCGCGACCGCACCATGGCGCATGTCGAGATGCCGCCGCAGGAACGGTTCACGGTCGAGTACGTCACCGGCAAGTCGTGGAGCGGCTACAACTGGTACCAGGGTGACTACAAGAGCCTGATCCAGGTGAATACCGACCTGCCGATCTACATCGACCGTGCCATCGACCTGGCGTGCCACGAAGGGTATCCGGGCCATCACGTCTACAACGTGCTGCTCGAGAAGCACCTGGTGCGCGACCGCGGGTGGATTGAGTACACCGTGTATCCGCTGTTCTCGCCGCAGTCGCTGATCGCCGAGGGCACGGCCAATTTCGGGATCGAGGTGGCCTTTTCGGCGGCCGAGCGCGTGGTGTTTGAGCGTGAGGTGCTGTTTCCCCTGGCTGGCCTCGATGGCAAGCGGGTGCAGGAGTACTACGACGTGCTCGCGCTCGTCGACCGGCTGTCGTATGCGGGCAACGAAGCGGCCCGCCGGTATCTCGACGGCACCATCGACCGCGCCGGCGCCGTGGCCTGGCTGGAAAAATACGCCATGTACACGGCACCGAGGGCCGAGCAGCGAGTCAAGTTCATCGACCAGTACCGCAGCTATGTCATCAACTACAACCTCGGCAAGGATCTGATCCGCGCCTATGTCACCGGTAAGGCCGGGCGACAGGCCTCGGTGACCCGGCTCTGGGCCGAGTTCACGGCGCTGCTGTCATCGCCCCGCCTGCCCTCGGGCTTGAAATGACACCACGAGGGACACGAAGGTCAGGCGACGAAGGGCTCGAAGCATAATCTGGTCTGGTTCGTGTTCTTCGAGATGTGTCGTCGCGTGCGTCGTGGTGGCGTTTATGCGTGTTGTTGAGATCTCACAATTCGGGCCGCCCGAAGTCCTGCGGCTGGCCGAGCGTCCCCACCCGGTGGCCGGTGACGGAGACGTGCTCATCGACGTCGCCGCCGCCGGTGTCAATCGTCCCGATGTGATCCAGCGGCTCGGCAAGTATCCGCCGCCGCCCGGCGCCTCCGATCTTCCCGGCTTGGAAGTGGCCGGCACAATTGCGGCGCTCGGCGCGGGTGTCACCGGCTTCGCGGTGGGCGATGCGGTCTGCGCGCTGGTGGCGGGTGGCGGTTACGCCGAAGCGGTCGCCGTGCCCCACGAGCAATGCCTGCCGATGCCGCGCAGTCTGTCGATGACTGAAGCCGCGGCGATCCCCGAGACCTACTTCACGGTGTGGACCAACCTGTTCGATCGCGGCGGCCTCACGCGTGGCGAGTCGGTCCTGATTCACGGTGGCACCAGCGGTATTGGCACGACCGCCATCCAGTTGGCGCGGGCCTTTGGCGCGCAGGTGCTGACCACGGCGGGGAGCGACGGCAAGTGCGAGGCAGCCAGGGCGCTGGGGGCGCAACACGCCTTCAACTACCGGACCACCGACTGGGTGGCCGCGGCGAAAGAGGCGACCGGCGGCCGCGGCGTGGATGTCATTCTCGATATCGTCGGCGGCGACTACATGGGCCGCAACCTCGACCTGCTGGCCACCGAGGGCCGCTTGGTCCAGATTGCCTTTCTGAAGAGCCCGAAGGCCGAACTGGATTTCTCCGTGATGATGCGCAAGCGCGCCTGGATCACCGGTTCGACCCTGCGCCCCCGCACCCCGGCCGAGAAAGGCCTCATCGCCCAGCAGCTGCGCCAACACGTGTGGCCGCTGCTCGAAGCCGGCACGGTCCGGCCGATCATTCACCAGGTGTTTCCGCTGGCCCAGGCCGCGGATGCACACCGCCTCATGGAATCCAGCGCGCACATTGGCAAACTCGTACTCCGACTCAGATAGGGCCACAGATGACGCAGGTAACGCAGATTCTGAATCTGCGGCCAGGCGCGATGAGCCCCTGTTTACTGCGCGTTTCTTTCTGATGTGCAGCTACAGCTTCACGGTGTTCATGTCCGTGTTCCAGCTGCTGCCGGTCGCACCGTTTCATATCCTTTCGCTCGGCGGCACCGGAGGCGAAGCCGGGTTATTCCTGGGGCTGCTGACCTACGCCTCCGCGGTGTCGGCGCCGATCACCGGCGCCATGGGCGATCGGCTGGGCAAGCGGCGGGTGCTGATCGTGGCCAGCCTGGCCATCACCGTGTTTTCGCTGTTGTATGCGGTGGCGCCATCCTTTCACGTCATCCTGGCGCTGGTGCTGGTGCACGGCGTGTTCTGGTCGGGCCTGTTGTCGTCGTCGAGCGCGTATGTTACCGACATCGTGCCGATTTCCCGCCGCGCCGAGGGGCTGGGCTATGCCGGCTTTGCCAGCATCCTGGCGGTGGCGGTGGCGCCGTGGATTGGGCTCTGGGTGTTTGACCACGGCGGCTGGACCCTGTTGTGTCTCGAGATGGCGGGCCTCAACCTGATGATGGCCTTCATCGCCTGGCGGCTGCCGCCCGATGCCCGCCGCGCGATGCCGCCGCTGTCGCTCAAGCCGGCCGACCTGGTCGAGTGGCGAATCATGGTCGGCGCCATTACCCTGTTCCTGTATTCATTCAGCTACGGGGGCATCACCAGCTTCGTCGCCGTCTATGCCGACCAGCTCGGGGTGACGCCGCGGGCGTTGTTCTTTACCGTGTTCTCGTTGGCCATTGTTTCCACGCGGCCGTTCATCGCCCGCTATGCCGACCAGGTCGGCCACGCCCGCGTGATTGTGCCGTGTCTTGGAATGATGGTGCTGGGCATTGCCGTCCTGGTCTTCGCCTCGACCCGCATGACCTTCGCCCTGTCGGCCATGTTGTTTGGGGTCGGCTTCGGCTCCGCCTATCCGATTTTCGTGGCGCACCTGATGCATCATGTGCCGGAGCATCGCCGCGGTGCGACTTTCGGGGCGCTGATTGGCGCCTTCGATACCGGCATTGGCACCGGGTCGATTGCCATCGGCTGGATCAGCGAGCACTATTCGTTCAGCCACGCGTTCACCGTCGCCGGGGCGCTGGCCTTGCTTTCGATTCCGTATTTCCTCTTCATGGAGAAACGACAGTGGACTACGTCCGCCTCGGCACCACCGGCCTGAAGGTTTCCCGTCTCTGTCTCGGCACCATGACCTACGGCACGCCCGCCTGGCGGCCGTGGGTGCTGGACGAGGCGGCCAGCCGCCCGTTCATCAAGCGGGCGATTGAGCATGGCATCAACTTCTTCGACACCGCCGACATGTACTCGCGCGGCGTCAGCGAGGAAGTGGTCGGCCGGGCACTCAAGGAGTATGCCCGGCGTGAGCAAGTCGTGGTGGCCACCAAGGTGTTCTACCCGGTGACCGACCACCCGAACAGCCGCGGCCTCTCGCGCAAGCACATCATGGCGGCGATCGACGGCTCGCTGACCCGGCTGGGCACCGACTACGTCGACCTCTACCAGATTCACCGCTACGACGAGCACACCCCGATCGAGGAGACGCTCGAGGCGCTGCACGACGTCGTGAAAGCCGGCAAGGCGCTCTACCTCGGCGCCTCCAGCATGTACGCGTGGCAGTTCGCCAATATGCTGGCCATGCAGCGCCGTCATGGCTGGACCCGGTTTGTCTCGATGCAGAACCACTACAACCTGGTCTACCGCGAGGAAGAACGTGAGATGTTTCCGCTGTGCGCGGCCGAGGGCATAGGCGTCATCCCGTGGAGTCCGCTGGCGCGCGGCTTCCTGGCCGGCAATCGCCAGCGAGGGGCCAGGGATGCCACCCCGCGCGAACGGCATGATGACTTCGGTCACGGCCTCTACTACGCGGACACGGACTACGACATCGCCGATCGCGTCGTCGAGCTGGCCCGGCGCAAGGGCGTGCTGCCGATCCAGGTGGCGCTGGCCTGGGTCGCGAACCGCCCCGGCGTGACGGCGCCCATCATCGGCGCGTCACGGTTGGAGCAGTTGGATCAACTGGTCGAGGGCCTGGCGGTGACGCTGGCGGATGACGAGCGGACGTTCCTGGAGGAACGCTACGTGCCCCACCGGGTGCTTGGCCACTAGCAGGCTGCTGACAAACGCAGCCTGCTAGTGGCCACGGGCTATTCGAATCGCAACGCGTCGATCGGATCCAGCGCCGCGGCCTTGCGGGCCGGGTAGAAGCCGAAGAACACGCCGGTGATGGCGGCAAACACGAACGCCACCGCCACCGCCTGCGGCGAGACCTTGGTCGGCCACGACATCCAGAGCGTGACGCCCTCCGATAGCCCAAGGCCCAGTGCGATGCCAATTGACCCGCCGACCAGGCTGAGGACGATCGCCTCGACCAGGAACTGCAGCAACACATCGCGGCCACGCGCGCCGATGGCCAGGCGCAGGCCGATCTCGCGGGTGCGCTCGGTCACCGACACCAGCATGATGTTCATGATGCCGATGCCGCCCACCAGCAGCGACACGCCGGCGATGCTGGCCAGTAGCGCCGTCATTGTCTCGGTGGCCTGCACCCGGACGCTGGCCATTTCTTCCATGGTGCGCACCATGAAGTCGTCCTCCGACGCGTCAAGGATTTGATGACGCGTGCGCAGCAGCGTGGCAATGCGATCGGCCGTGGCCGCGGTGTCGCCGGCCGAGGCGGCCGAGACCGTGATGTTCTGCACGTAAGTGATGCCGCGCAGCTTCTTCATCACCGTCGTATACGGCACATAGACGACGTCGTCCTGGTCCTGGCCCATGCCCGACTGGCCCTTGCTCGACATCACGCCGGTCACGGTGAACGGCTGGTTGTTGATGCGAATAATCTGACCCACTGGATCGACATCGGCGCCGAACAACTGCTCGTGGACCACCGAGCCGAGCACGGCCACCTTGGCGGCTGACGCGACATCGGCGGGACCGAAGAAGGCGCCTGCGGTCGCCGGCCACGAGCGAATCAGCGGCAGGTCCACGTCGGTGCCCTGGATTTGTGTGCCCCAATTCAGGTTGCCGGCCACCACCTGACCGCGCGTGCTCACGCCCGGCGCCAGGTACTGGACGCCCTGGACCTCCTGGATGGCCATGGCGTCTTCCGGTGTCAGCGTGCTGGCGTTGCCCTGGCCCGATCGCACGCCGCCGGACATGAAGTTGCCGGCGCTCACCATGATCATGTTGGTGCCCGCCGCCTGGATCTGAGTCTCGATCGACGATTGCGCGCCGGTGCCGAGCGCCACCATCGTGATCACCGCCGCCACGCCGATGATCATGCCGAGCATGGTGAGAGCAGTCCGCATCTTGTTGCGGGCCAGCGCTTTGAGCGCCACTCGCAAGACCATCAATACGCCCATGGTTACACCGCCTCCGCTTCCACCGGCAGGGCCGCGAGTTCGTCGGCGGCCGCCCGCCGCCTGGTGACCGGGCGGTCGGTCACGACCAGGCCGTCGCGGAATGCCACGATGCGCGTGCCGTACTCGGCGATGTCGTGCTCGTGGGTGATCAGCACCACCGTGATGCCGCGCTCCATGTTCAGCCGCTGAAACAATCCCATGACTTCAATGCTGGTGCGCGTATCGAGGTTGCCGGTCGGCTCGTCGGCGAGAATGATCGACGGTTCGTTGACCAGCGCGCGGGCAATGGCGACGCGCTGCTGTTGACCGCCCGAGAGTTGATTGGGATGGTGGCTGGCGCGGTCGGCCAGTCCCACCGCCGCCAGCATATCCTTGGCGCGGCGGTGCCGATCGGCGGTCTTGAGCGTCGAGCCGCCGTAGAGCAGTGGCAACTCGACGTTGTCGAGCGCCGAGGTTCGCGACAGCAGGTTGAAACCCTGGAACACGAAGCCGATCTTGGTGTTGCGAACCGCCGCCAGCTCGTTCTTCGACATCTGCGAGACGTCCTCGCCGTCGAGGAAGTACTGACCCGACGTCGGCTTGGCCAGGCAGCCGACGATGTGCATGAAGGTCGATTTGCCTGAGCCCGACGGCCCGGTCACCGACAGAAATTCGCCGCGGGCGACATCGAGGTTGACGCCGCGCAGTGCCTTCACCAGGTGCTCGCCGACCTCGTAGGTGCGAACCAGGTTGCGAGTCGAGATGACGTTGTCGGTGCGATCCGCCACCGTGTCACCCGCCTTGCTAGAAGCCGCCACGACCGCCGCCTCCAGGCCCGCCTGGGCCGCGGCCGCCTGGGCCACGACCGGGCATCAGCGGATTGGCCGCGCCGCCCTGGGCCGGCGTGCTGCGGGTCGCCGTCAGGCCGGTCACGCCCGTCACCACTTCCATGTCCTCCGTGAGTTCGCCATTCAGAAGTTCCGTGAAGGTGCCGTCGCTGATGCCGAGCCGCAAGTTGAGCGCCTTCAACTGGCCCTCGGTGAACACCCACGCCCGGCCGCGCGATTCAACCGCCGGCAAGGGGGCAAACAGCGCATCGATGGTCTGCGCCTGAGGTGCTGTCGCGGCGCGCGCCGCCGGCCGCGGTGTCCGCCCCTGCGGCGCCATCAGCGCCTCGAACGCGCTGGTATCGGTGCCGCGTTCCTTCATGCGGGCCAGAAACTGCGTGCGTTCGTCGGCCGACATCGTCTTGAAGCGTTCGAGTGAACGGGCCTGGAAATCGGCGCCGCCTGGTCCGCCGCCGGGGCCGCCACGGCCCTGGAACTCACCACCGCCGCCCGGCCGTCCGGGGAAGTCGCCCCCCGCACCGCCCGGCGGCCGGCCAGGAAAGTCGCCGCCACGTCCGCCGCGACCGCCGCGTCCAACCGGCGGTGCTCCCGGCGCCCCAGATTCCGCGGGAGCGGCCGGTGCCACGTCCGCCGAGGGCGCCGCTGTTGGTGCCGGTCGCGGCCGCGCGGGTGTGACGGCGGCAGGCGCGGGTGCGCCCGTGGCCGCAGGGGCGGCCATCGGCGGTGCGCCGCCGCCAGGTCCGCCGCGACCGCCGCGGCCGGCGCCGCCAAAGCCCGCCACCTCGGTGGGTGGAGGTTCCTGATTGAACGCCGCGAACATGTCGTTCGTCGGCCGGAAGCGCAGCGCGGCATTGGCAATGCGCAGCGTGTTGATCCGCTTGTTGATCTCGATCTTGACGTTCGCCGTCATGCCCGGCTTGAGCTTCAACTGCTTGTTCGGCACGGTGATGACCGTGCCGTAGGTCGTGACGTTCTGCACGACCACCGGCTGCAGGCGAATCTGCGTGACCGTGCCCTCGAAGTTGTCAGCCGGGTAGGCATCGACCCGGAACGTCACGTGCTGTCCCGGACGAATCCGGCCCACATCGGCTTCGTCGATGTTGGCGTTGACCTGCATCTCGGTGAGGTCGGCGGCAATCACGAACAGGGTGGGTGCCGACATGCTGGCGGCCACCGTCTGGCCGACATCGACGCTGCGCTGCGTCACGATGCCGTCAATCGGCGCGGTGATGATGGTGTGGTCGCGGTTGACTTGCGATTGGTTGACCGAGGCCTCGGCCTGCGTGACCGCGGCCTGCGACTGGATGACCGACGCCTGCTGCGACGCGACGCTGGCGGTGGCCGAGTCGACCGCCACTTTGGCGGCATCCAGATCGCTCGGGGCAATCAGGCTGCGGCTCGACAGCTCAACCGCCCGCGCGTATTTTTGTTGCGCGTCGAGCAACTGCACCTTGGTGCGATCCAGTTCACTGTTGGCGCGGGTGAGATTGGCGCGCGCCTGGCTCAGGTTGGCCTGCACCTGGCGGAGTTGCGCATCGAAGATCGACGGGTCGAGCCGCGCCACGACCTGACCCTTCGTGACGATGGAGTTGAAGTCGGCGCCGAGCCACTCGATGTTGCCCGAGACCTGGCTGCCGACCTGGACGGTCGTGACCGCCTGGACGGTGCCGGTGGCGCCGACCGTGTCGACGATGTCTCCCCGTGTCACCGGCACGGTGTTGACTGCCACGACGGCCTTGTCTCGATTGAGATACCACCAGGCGCCGCCGGCGCCAACCACTGCCAGGATCCCGAGGATCACGATCGATCGCTTCATGCTGGTGGTTACTCTCAGCCCATCCCATCCGTTTACGCAGGGCGCCATGGTCGCGGACCGGATTCGGGCTGTACCGGGCTGTGCGCCCGGCGGAACAAGCTGTAGACCATCTACGTCTATGGCTGTAGAACGTCTACTGCTATGGCCAAGCCCCGTGACGACCAACGAATCGACCTGCTTCAGGGCACCCTCGACATGCTGGTGCTGCGGACCCTCCAGTGGGGGCCGCAACACGGCCACGGCATCGGCCAGGCCATCCGCGCCCAGTCAGACGATCTGCTCAGGGTGGAAACCGGTTCGCTCTATCCGGCGCTGCATCGGCTCGAGAAGCGCGGCTGGCTGAAGGCGGAATGGGGCGTGAGCGAGGCCAACCAGCGTGCCAAGTATTACCACCTGACCGCGGCGGGGAAGGCCCAGTTGTCGCGCGAGCGTGACCGCTGGTCGCAGTTGGTCGGCGCCATTGGCCGCATCATGAACCCGGCCGGCAGCGAGTAAGCCATGCGACCCGACGATCACGACTTCGACGAGGAGATTCGCGGTCACCTGGCGATCGGTATCCAGGAACGGATCGATCGCGGCTTCAGTCCCGAGGCCGCCCGGCTCGCGGCCCTGCGAGAGTTTGGCTACCTGCCGGCGACCCGCGATGAGATGCGCCGGGTGTGGCACAGCCGCTGGCTCGATGCGATGTCGGCGCTCGGGCAGGACATGCGCGTGGCCCTGCGCTCGCTACGACACGCCAAGGGCCTCGTCATCACCGTGGTCATCACCCTGGCGCTCGGGATTGGCGCCAACGCCGCCATCTTCAGCGTGGTGCGCGGTGTGCTGCTGCGTCCGCTGGTCAATCGCGACGAAGCCCGTTTGATCTACATCCGCCAGAGCGCACCGGGCCTGGGTGCGGACAATCTGACCTTCTCGGTCCCCGAGATTGCCGACCTCAAGTCGCGCGTCACGAGCCTGGCGGCGTTCGGCGATTTTTCGACCGTGTCCTTCACGTTGATTGGCATCGGCGAACCGCGCGTGATCCAGGCGGGGGTGGTCGGCGGCTCGTTCTTCGAGGTGATGGGCCTGCGTCCTGTCCTTGGCCGCCTGTTGACCGAAGGCGATGACGGCCCCGCCGCGGCCGGGGTGGCGGTGCTGACCCATCGTTTCTGGACCACGTCACTCAACAGCGATCCCGCGGTCATCGGCAAGAGCATCACCCTCGGCCCGCGCACGGCCACCATCGTCGGCGTGCTGGAGCCGTCGGTGCCGTATCCGGCCGACACCGAGATCATCGCGAACATCGTCACCAGTCCGCATCATCTGGGCGCGACCATGGTCACGGGGCGTACCCACCGCATGACCGAACTGTTCGCCCGCCTGGCGCCAGGCGCCACGCTCGAGCAGGCGCGCGCCGAGCTGGGTTCAATCCATGCTGCCATGGTGAGCGCGCATCCCGATTCCTATTCAGCGAAGGCCGGCATGCAGATCACCGCCACGCCGCTGCGCGATCAGATCACTTCGCCGGCGCGGACGATTCTCCTGTTGCTGCTGGCGGCGGCCGGTGTTGTGTTCATCATCGCCTGTTCGAATGTCGCCAACCTGATCCTGGCGCGTTCGGTGCGCCGGGAAGGCGAACTGGCCGTGCGGGCGGCGCTCGGCGCCAGCCGGGGCGCGCTGCGGCGGACGTTGCTGGCCGAGAGCTTGGTGTTGTGCGGCGCCGGAGCGGTGCTCGGCGTGATACTGGCCAGGCCGCTGGTGGCGATCGTGGCGAGCTTTGCCGCCCGCTTCTCGGTGCGCGCGCTTGAGGTGGCGGTGGACGGTAGCGTTCTCTGGGTCGGCGCCGGCCTCGCCATGGCCGCCGCCGTGGTGCTGGCCTACGTGCCGCGGCTGCCGTCGACCGACGGCCCCGCCTCGCTGGCCGCCACCGGTGTCCGGTTGACCCCGGCCACCAGCCGCCGGCTGCGGCTGCTCGCCACGGCGCAGATCGCCTTGTCGTTCGTGTTGCTGGCGGGGGCCGGGATGCTGGTGGCGGCGCTGATCAACCTGCAGGCGGCGGGCACCGGCCTTGAGATGCGGCAGGTTCTGGCGCTTGATGTGCCGGCGCCGCTTGGCGAGTACGGCGCAAGGGTCGTCGATTTCTACCAGGAGCTGGCTCGCCGGGTCGGCGAGTTGCCAGGTGTCGAGGCTGTCGCGGTGGGGAATTTCGTGCCGTGGCGGGACGCGGGTTCCTTTGGGCCGGCCGTGCCGTTTGCCGTGGAAGGCTACACGCCGGCCGATGGCGAAGAGAGCCAGCGCGGTCGCCTGCGCATTGTCTCACCCCGATTCTTCGACGTGCTCAACGTGCCACTGGTGGCCGGCCGGCAGTTCACCGAGGATGATCGCCGTGGCAGCGAGTTGGTGGTGATCGTCAGCCAGACCCTGGCGCAGCGCCTGTTTCCGAATGGCGAGGCGCTGAACCGGAAGATGTGGTGGACCGATCCCTACTTTGGCAAGCAGCCGCTCCCACGCCGCATCGTCGGGATCGTGGCCGACGTGGATGACGAGAACGTGGTACGGGCGCCGGCCATGATGGTGTATCACCCGTTCCAGCAACTGGGCGTGGCCGGCCGCGTATTCGTGCGCACGGGTGGCGATCCCTACGCGCTGGTGCCGGCGGTCAAGCGCGTGGTCCGCGAGATGTCGCCGAACCAGCCCGTCGAGCGGCCGGCGACGCTCGAAGACGTTCGCGCTGAGGTCCTGACCCCGGACCGGTTGAACGCGTTCGTGATTTCCGGGTTCGCCGGCATGGCGTTGTTGATCTCGGTGGTTGGTGTCGCCGGCGTCCTGGCCTTTTCGGTCAGCGCCCGTATCCGCGAGTTCGGCGTGCGGCTGGCGATCGGTTCGTCGCCGCGCAGCCTGCTGGTGGGCGTGTTGTCCGAAGGCGCGGTGATCGTCGCGATCGGCGTGGCGGCTGGCGCCGTCGGCGGTTACGCCTTCGCCGGACTGGCCGCCGCTTTCCTGTCGCAAGTTCAATTACCCGGCGCGCTGCCCCTGGCAGCGGCCGCCGCGCTGATGCTGGGCGCCGCCGTGCTGGCATCGCTGATTCCGGCCGCGCGCGCGTCGCGCGTGGATGTCCTGCAAGCCCTGCGTTCTGAATAAAGGGGTCGGGGATCTTTTTCGGCAGTGGAAGCGGGAGTTTTCGGTCTTCGTCTCGTCCAAGTCGCAACAGGCTGTGTTTGATCCCGATCGAGCCCCAAGAGGAAGTGTTGAGATGAGCGAAAAGATCCCCGACCCCATTTTCCGATTGTGGCCAGGTGTGGCGCTGGCGGGTTTTGTGCTGTTGGCCCGGTTCGGACCTTCAATCGCCATGCCTGGTGGCCAGATTCTTGGCATGGAGGCAGGCATAGCCGGACTGCTGGGGTCGGTCGTCGGGTCGTTGGGCATTCTCGTGTGGTGGCTGTTTTTCAGCCGGGCGCGCTGGGCCGAGCGACTCGGTGCCTTGGCCGTGATGGGTGTTGCCGTGCTCGCGACCAAGTCGGTCGCGCACCCGTCCATCACCGGAGCCGGTCAGGGCTTCCTGATCTACCTGATGGGGATCCAGCTGATGACCCTGGCGCTGGTGCTGTGGGCGGTGGCCAGCCGCCGTCTGTCGCCACGCGCGCAGCGCGGCTCGATGGCCGCCGCTCTCCTGATCGCGTGCGGACTGTTTGCCATCATCCGGACCGACGGCGTCAGCAGCAATGTGCTGGGCGCTGACTATCACTGGCGATGGACGCCGACGGCTGAGGAGCTGCTACTGGCGCGAGCCGCCGCCGAGCCGCCCCCAATCGCGCCGGCATCACCCGCCGCCGACACCGCGACCACCGCGCCGCCGGCCGTGGCACCACCGGCGCCGTCGACCGCGGTGGCTGAGGCGACACCCGCAGTCACCGCCCTTGAGACCGGACGTGCCATGAGCGACGGAGGCGAATCGCGTGCGCCAGACGCCTCCCGAGTCGAATGGCCCGGTTTCCGCGGACCCGCGCGCGACAGCGTCATCCACGGCGTGCTGATCAACACCGACTGGGCGGCGGCGCCGCCGTCGCCGATCTGGCGGCGGGCGGTCGGCCCTGGCTGGTCGTCGTTCGCGGTCGGCGGCGACCTCATCTACACCCAGGAGCAACGGGGCGACGAGGAGATGGTGACCGCCTATCGGCTGTCGAACGGCGAGCCGGTGTGGCGGCATAGCAACCGGGTGCGCTTTTACGAATCCAACGGCGGTGCCGGACCGCGTGCCACGCCGACGCTCGCCGGTGGACGGGTGTTTGCGCACGGCGCGACGGGCATCGTCGATGCGTTCGACGCCGGCACCGGCAAGCGGCTCTGGTCGCACGACGCCTCGGCCGACACCGAAGTGTCGGTCCCCGGATGGGGGTTCTCGAGCTCGCCGCTGGTAGTGGACGGCAGCGTGATTGTCGCGTCATCGGGTGCGCTGGTAGCCTACGATGCCGCCACCGGCGAGCGGCGCTGGTTGATGAGATCCCGTGGCGGCAGCTATAGCTCGCCGCACCTGCTGACGCTTGACGGCGTGGCGCAGGTGATCTTGATGGGGGGCCGCGGAACGACCGCGGTCGCGGCCGCGGACGGCTCGGTGCTATGGGAGAACGCCTGGGCGGGATCGCCGATGGTGCAGCCGGCGCTGTTGCCGGGCGGGGATCTGCTGATCACGAGCGCCGATGCGATGGGCGGACTCGGCGTCCGCCGCCTCGGACTGGCGCACGGCGCCAGCGGCTGGAGCGTGGCCGAGCGCTGGACGTCGCGGGGACTCAAGCCGTACTTCAACGACTATGTTGTTCACAAGGGTCACGTCTATGGCTTTGACGGCAACATCCTGTCCTCGGTGAACCTCGAGACCGGCGAGCGGGCCTGGAAGGGGGGACGCTACGGCAACGGCCAACTGCTCTTGCTGGCCGACCAGGATCTCCTGCTGGTCACCTCGGAAGAAGGCGAGCTGGCGCTGGTGTCGGCGAAGCCGGACAAGTTCACCGAAATCGCGCGAATCCCCGCGCTCAACGCCAAGACCTGGAATCACCCGGTGCTCGTCGGCGACGTGCTGCTCGTTCGCAACGGCGAAGAGATGGCGGCGTTCCGGCTACCGCTGATGAAGACGCCCACTGACCGCGAACAGGTCAGGCCGTGACCAGCCTCGGTTCATAGGCCAGGACCGGTCGCAACCAGCGTTCGACCTCGCCGATGTCCATACCCTTGCGCCTGGCGTAGTCGGCAACCTGGTCCGGCCCGATCCGCTGAATCGCGAAGTACTTCGACTGCGGATGCGAGAAGTACAGGCCGCTGACCGACGCCGCCGGGGTCATGGCGAACGATTCGGTGAGGTCGAGCCCCACGGATCGCGCCCCGAGCAGATCGAACAGCCGTGCCTTCTCGCTGTGATCGGGGCAGGCCGGATAGCCAAACGCCGGCCGGATGCCTTGAAACTTCTCGTCGATCAAGTCGTCGTTCGACAGCTGATCGACAATCCCCCAGTCCTTGCGCGCCTGCGCGTGGAGGTACTCCGCAAACGCCTCGGCCAGGCGATCGGCGAGTGCCTTGACGATGATGGCCGAGTAGTCGTCGTGCTTTGCTTCGTACTTCTTGACCAGTTCGTCGACGCCCAGTCCCGTCGTGACCGCGAACGCGCCAATGTAGTCGGCCACGCCGCCGCCGGCTGGGGCGATGAAGTCGGCCAACGATCGATTCGGCTTGTCGTCGGCAATCACCTCCTGCTGGCGGAGCATCGGGAAACGGGTGATCTCAGGCGGGGCTGAAGACCCGTCTCTACGCTCGGCCCCATACAGCACAATGTCGTCGCCGTCGCTCGCGGCCGGCCAGAAGCCGTAGACGCCGCGGGCGCGGATCAGTTTGCCGTCGACGATCTGCTTCAACAGCGCCTGGGCGTGGCCGTACAGCTCGGTCGCCGCCGCGCCAATGGCTGGGTCCTTCAGGATGGCGGGGAAGCGGCCCTTCAGCTCCCACGCGGCAAAGAAGAACTGCCAGTCGATGAACGGCACGAGGTCGGCCAGCGCGACATCCACCTTCTTGAGGCCGGTGAACGCGGGTGCCGCCGGTGCCGTGAAGTCGAGCCGCAGCCGGTTGGCGCGCGCCTGGTCAACGGCCAGGGTCGGGCGCTCGCGTTTGCCGGCGTGCTGCTCGCGCAGCTTCTGGTGATGCGCGCGGTTGGCCTGAACAAACGCCGGCTTCAATTCGGGATTGATCAGGCTCGCGACCACGTCGACCACCCGCGACGCATCGGGTACGTGCACAGTCGGCTGCGAGTACTCCGGCGCGATCTTGACCGCGGTATGTTGCGGGCTGGTGGTGGCGCCGCCGATCAGGAGTGGCAGCGTGATCTTGCGGCGCTCCATTTCCGACGCCACAAACACCATCTCGTCCAGCGACGGCGTGATCAGGCCGCTCAGGCCGATGATGTCGACGTCGTGGTCCAGCGCGGCCTGCAGGATCTTGTCGCACGACACCATCACGCCCAGGTCGATCACTTCGTAGTTGTTGCAGCCGAGCACGACGCCGACAATGTTTTTGCCGATGTCGTGGACGTCGCCCTTGACGGTGGCGGTCAGCACCTTGCCGGCGTTGCTGCGTTCGGTGGCGCCGCCGGCGGCCAGCCGCTCGGCCTTTTCCGCGGCCATGAACGGCTCCAGGTAGGCGACCGCGCGTTTCATGGCGCGGGCGCTCTTCACCACCTGCGGCAGGAACATCTTGCCGGCGCCGAACAGTTCGCCCACCACCTTCATGCCGTCCATCAGCGGCCCTTCGATCACCAGCAGCGGGCGCCCGTACTTGACGCGCGCCGCTTCCGCGTCGACTTCAATGAAGTCGACGTTGCCGTGGACCAGGGCATGCGACAGCCGGGCTTCGACCGCGCCCTCGCGCCACCGCAGGTCATTCTCCCGCTTGGTGCCCGAACCCTTCACCTGCTCCGCGAATGCGACCATCCGCTCGGTGGCATCCGGGCGCCGGTTGAAGATGATGTCTTCGACGTGCTCGAGCAGGTCCTTGGGGATGTCCTCGTAGACGATCAGCTGCCCGGCATTGACGATGCCCATGTCCATGCCGGCCTTGATGGCGTGGAACAGGAACGCCGAGTGAATGGCTTCGCGCACCACGTCGTTACCGCGGAAGGAGAACGACAGGTTGCTGACACCGCCGCTGATCTTCACGCCCGGGCAGGCCTGCTTGATCAGCCGCGTCGCCTCGATGAAGAACCTGCCGTAGTCGTTGTGCTCTTCAAGGCCGGTGGCAATCGCCAGGATGTTGGGGTCGAAGATGATGTCGGACGGATCGACGCCCGCCTGCTCGGTAAGCAACCGGTAGGCGCGGGTGCAGATCTCCAGCTTGCGCTCGACCGTATCGGCCTGTCCCTTCTCGTCGAAAGCCATCACGATCATCGCCGCGCCGTAACGCCGCACCAGGCGCGCCTTGGCCAGGAAGTCGGCTTCGCCTTCCTTGAGGCTGATCGAATTGACGATGGCCTTGCCCTGGACGCACTTCAGGCCGGCTTCGATCACCGACCACTTCGAGCTGTCGATCATGATCGGCAGCCGGGCAATCTCGGGTTCGGTGCCGATGTAGTTGAGGAACTCGGTCATGCACGCTTCCGAATCGAGCATGCCTTCGTCCATGTTGACGTCGATGATGTTGGCGCCGCCGCGCACCTGGTCGAGCGCGACAGTCGCCGCGCCCGCCCAGTCGCGCGCCTTCACCAGCCGCTCGAACTTCTTCGACCCGGTGACGTTGGTGCGCTCACCGATCATCTGGAAATTGGAGTCCGGCCTGATGACGAGTGGCTCGAGGCCAGACAGGGTGGTCAGGCTGGGGCTGGTAGGGCTGGTAGGGCTGGTAAGGCTGGTAAGGCTGGTAAGGCTGGTAGGGCTGGTAGGGCTGGTAGGGCTGGTAGGGCTGGTGCGGGGGGCGACGCCCGCCACGGCTTTCGCAATCGCGCGAATGTGATCTGGCGTCGTGCCGCAGCAGCCGCCGATGATGTTGACGAAGCCGCTGTCGGCGAAATCCTTGATCAGGGCGGCGGTTTCATCCGGCGTTTCGTCGTACTGGCCGAACGCGTTGGGCAGCCCGGCGTTGGGATAGCAGCTCACGTGTCCCGGCACCGTACGAGACAGCTCGGCGAGGTAGGGACGCATCTGCCGCGCGCCGAGGGCGCAGTTAAGACCGACGCTGAACGGCCGGGCGTGCGCGATCGAGACGTAAAAAGCGTCGAGTGTCTGACCCGACAGGGTGCGGCCGCTCAAATCGGTGAGCGTGGCCGAGATCATCAGGGGCAGGCGCGTGCCGGACTCGGCAAACGCTTCCTCGACGGCGACCAGCGCCGCCTTTGCGTTGAGGGTGTCGATCTGCGTCTCGACCAGGAGCACGTGCGATCCGCCGTCGATCAGGCCGCGCGCCTGCACCTTGAACGCCTCCTTCATCGCATCGAAGGTGATGGCGCGGAACGCCGGGTTGTTCACGTCCGGGGAGATCGACAGGGTCTTGGTAGTGGGACCGATCGAGCCGGCGACGAAGCGCGGCTGGTCGGGCGTCCGGGCGGTCCACTCGTCGGTGACCCGGCGGGCGAGCTTGGCTGCCTCGAAGTTCAGTTCGTAGGACAGGGCCTCCAGTCCGTAGTCGGCCTGTGACACCGCCTGCGCGCTGAAGGTGTTGGTCTCGATGATGTCGGCGCCGGCGTCCAGGTACTCGGCGTGGATGTCGGCGATGACGTCGGGCCGGGTCAGCACCAGCACGTCGTTGTTGCCCTTGAGATCATGCGAGTGCCCGGCGAAGCGCGAGCCCCGGAAGTCGGCCTCGGTGAGCTTGCGGCGTTGCACCATGGTGCCCATCGCGCCATCGAGCACGAGGATGCGGGTCGTAAGGAGCTGTTCGAGGGTCTCGAGAGTGGTCATGGGTGGTGTTCAATCAGTCTATCGACGACTACTTCTTGGCGCGCTTCGCCGGCTTGGTGCCAATCGCGAGGAGCACGGCAAAGGGGTCGTGGGTGCGGCGCGCGCCAAGCGCAACGCGCACGTCGGTGAAGCCGGCGCGGGCCAGCAGGTTGGAGAGGTGGTCGTCGCTGAAGCCGAACCATTGGTCGCCCAGCTTCTCGCGCACCCAGGTTTCGTCGTGCGGACGCAGATCGAGAATCAGCAGGCGGCCGCCGGGCTTGAGGATGCGCGCGGCTTCGGCCAGCGCCGCCGCCGGCTGGCTGGCGTGATGCAGCGCCTGCGACAGCAGTGCGACATCCATCGTCCCATCGTCCAGGGGCAGCTTTTCGAGTTCGCCCTTCTTCCACGTGATGTTGGTGAGCCGCTTGCGGGCGGCGAGCGCCTTGGCGCGCTCGAGCACGCCGGTCGAACGATCGATGGCCACCACGCGGCGCGCCCAGCGCGCGGTCTCCATGGTGAGATAGCCCTCGCCGCAGCCCAGGTCGACCACGTCGAGTGGCGGCAGCAGCAGGCCGAGTGCCCGCGACCAGGCCGCCCAACTGCGGCCGGGAACCAGTTGGCGTCCATCCCGCGTGTCGGGGCTCACGTGTTCGAAATTTTCGCGGCGAAGCCGCAGCACCTCCTGCAGTCGCGCTTCGTCGGCCTTGACCAAGGGCGACGCGGCTGCTTGCTTGAACTGCCCCTGCAGCACCGGCCACAGCGCTCCCTTGGTATCGCTGCGCACCGACGGCGCGAGCCGGTAAAAGCTGAACGAGCCGTCGCGCTCCTCGGCGACCAGGCCGGCTTCCTTGAGCAGGCCGAGGTGGCGCGAGACGCCCGACTGGGCGAGGCCGAGGATGCCGGTCAGCTCCTTGACGTTGAAGCGGTCCTGGTCGAGCACCCGCAGCAGGCGCAGGCGGGCCTCGTCGCCCAGCAGCCGGTAGAGCGCGGAGGCTTGTTCCATATCTACTAATGTAGATTACTGGATAGAGTAAATCAAGGCTGGTCGGGCTGGTCGGGCTGGTCGGGCTGGTCGGGCTGGTCGGGCG
>JAKFYH010000031.1 GCA_021730945.1 Acidobacteriota bacterium
GGGGGGCTTGGTGCGGGCATGGGGCGAGTGCGGACAATGTTCCCACGAACGGGCTAAAATCCTCGGCATGAAGACGACGCTGAAGATGGGTCTGGTTGTGCTGGCGGCATCGGCCACGGTTGCGGCCCAGGGCATCCAGTATCCCGTGACCCGAACCGTCGACCACGTCGACACCTACCACGGCACCCGCGTGCCCGATTCGTATCGGTGGCTCGAAGACGACACTGCCGCCGACACCGCGGCCTGGGTCGAGGCGCAGAACAAGGTCACCTTTGCTTACCTGGACACGATTGCGTATCGCGCGGCGCTCACCACACGGCTCAAGTCCCTGTACGACTACGCCAAGTTCGGCTCGCCGTCGCGCAAGGGCGAGTACTACTTCTTCTCGAAGAACGACGGCCTGCAGAACCAGAGCGTGCTGTACATCCAGAAGGGGCTGACCGGCACGCCCGAAGTGCTGATCGATCCCAATACCTGGTCGACCGATGGCACGGTGCGGCTGGCGGGCTTCTCGCCGTCGAAGGACGCAAAACTGGCCGTCTACGGCGTGTCGCGCAGCGGGTCCGACTGGCAGGAATACAACGTCATGGACCTGGGCACTCGCAAGGTGCTCAGTGACAAGGTGGAGTGGGTCAAGGTCTCAAGCATTGCCTGGCGCGGCAACGGGTTCTACTACAGCCGCTATCCTCAGCCCGAGAAGGGCAAGGAGCTGTCGTCGATCAACGAGAACCACCAGGTGTATTACCACCGCATCGGCACGCCGCAGTCGGCCGACGAACTGGTGTTCAGCGATCCGAAGAACCCGCAGCGCTTTCACACGCTGCAAACCACCGAGGATGAGCGTTTCGCCGTGCTCGACGTCTCCGATCGCGGCACCGGCAAGCAGGGCAACGCCGTGTTTGTGCAGGACCTGTCCAAGCCCGGCGCCAGGTTCACGCCACTGATTCCGGAGATTGGTGACGACAGCTACAGCGTGCTCGAAAGCGTCCGCGGCGAGCTGATTGTCTTTACCGACAACGACGCGCCCAACGGGAGGGTCGTCCGCATCGATCCGGCCAATCCGGCGCGGGCCAACTGGAAGTCGATCATCGCGCCCAAGTCCGACACCATCGATACGGTGCGGGTGGCCGCCGGCAAGGTGATTGCCACCTATATGAAGGACGTGGCGTCGAAGGCCTATGTCCACAACCTCGAAGGGGCGCTCGAGAACGAGATTGATCTGCCGGGCCTTGGCAGCGCCAGCGGCTTTGCCGGCAACATGGACGACACGTCGCTCTTCTACCAGTTCCAGTCGTTCACGTATCCCACGTCGATCTTCCGCTACGACGTCGCCGCCCGGAAGAGCTCGTTGTTCAGAGCGCCCGAGATTCCCGGCCTCGACGTCAACCAGTACGAGACCAAGCAGGTGTTTGTCACCAGCAAGGACGGCGCGAAGGTGCCGATGTTCCTGGTGCACAAGAAGGGGCTGGCCCTCAACGGCACCAACCCCACGCTGATGTACGGCTACGGCGGCTTCAACATCGCGACCACCCCGGGGTTCAACTCGCTGCGGATTGCCCTGCTCGAACAGGGCTTCGTCTACGCCAGCGTCAACATGCGCGGCGGCAGCGAGTACGGCGAGGCCTGGCACGACGCGGGCACCAAGCTGAAGAAGCAGAACGTCTTCGACGACTTCATCGCGGCGGCGGAGTGGCTGATTGCCAACAAGTACACCTCACCCGCGAAGCTGGCGGCGCAGGGTGGCTCGAATGGCGGTCTGCTGGTGGGCGCGGTCATCAACCAGCGCCCGGAGCTGTTCCGAGCCGCCATCCCGCAGGTCGGCGTGATGGACATGCTGCGATTTCACAAGTTCACCATCGGCTGGAACTGGATTGCCGACTACGGGTCGAGCGACAACGCCGAGGAGTTCAAGGCGCTCTACGCCTACTCACCGCTGCACAACATCAAGCCGGGCGGCAAGTACCCGGCGACGTTGATTACGACCGCGGATCACGATGACCGCGTGGTGCCGGCCCACTCATTCAAGTACGCCGCGACGCTGCAGAAGCTGGCGAGCAAGGACAACCCAGTGCTGATCCGCATCGACACCAAGTCGGGCCACGGCGCGAGCAATGTGACCAAGCAGATCGAGGCGACGGCTGATATTTACGCGTTCATCATGTTCAACCTGGGCGTGACACCGAAGTTCTGACGATTTCCAGGGCCACAGATGCCACAGATGCCACAGATGACGCAGATGACGCAGACGGCAAGCGGCGCCCAGCGGCAGAGCCGCTGGCGCCGGACCGGCAGACGGCGGTCGCAAGCCGTGTGTCCGGTCTGAAAGCTTGCGACGGCCGTCTGTTGGTCCGGCGAGTCGCGCGCCGCTGCCGCTACGTATCTGTGTCATCTGTGTCATCTGCGGCTAAACTGATGCCGTCATTCACCTGGCGCGATTGAGGAGTGGAAACGATGTCTTTGAAACATGTGTGTGTGATGGCCGGCTTATCGATGTTGATCGGCGGCGCCCCGGCGTCGGCCCAGACCAATCCCAAACTGGCCGGCTACAAGACCGAGGCCGTCAAGGGCGTCGACGAAATGGCCAAGCTGGCCCAGGAGATGGTCGACTCGGTGTTCAGTTTCGGCGAGCTGGGCATGCAGGAAGTCGAGACCTCGAAGTACCTGACCGCGCAACTCGAGAAGTACGGCTTCAAGGTGCAGCGCGGTGTGGCCGGCATCCCGACGGCGTGGGTAGCGACCTACGGATCAGGCAAGCCGGTGATCGCGCTCGGCTCCGACATCGACGGCATTCCGCAGGCGTCGCAGAAGCCGGGCGTAGCCTATCCCGATCCCATCATTGCCGGCGCGCCCGGGCACGGCGAGGGCCACAACACCGGCATGCCGCTCAATATCGTGGCGGCGATTGCGGTGAAGAAGATCATGGAGCGCGACAAGCTGCCCGGCACGCTGATGCTGTGGCCGGGCGTCGCCGAAGAGCAGCTGGCGTCGAAGGCCTGGTTCGTCCGCGACGGCATGTTCAAGGACGTCGACGTCGTCTTGTTCACGCACGTCGGCAACAACCTGGGCGTGTCGTGGGGTGCCGGCGGCGGCAACGGCATGGTCTCGGTGGAATACACCTTCGAGGGCGAGACCGCGCACAGCGCCGGCGCTCCGTGGCGGGGCCGCTCGGCGCTGGACGCCGTGGAGCTGATGAGCGTGGGTTGGCAGTATCGCCGCGAACATCTGCGTCTGTCGCAGCGCTCGCATTCGGTCATCACCAACGGCGGTGATCAGCCTAACGTCGTGCCGCGAAACGCCAGCATCTGGTTCTACTTCCGCGAAACCGATCAGCCCAACATCAAGGCCCTGTGGGAAATTGGCGACAAGATGGCCGAGGGCGCGGCCCTGATGACCAACACCAAGTGGAGCTCGCGCATTCTGGGCACCGCCTATCCGCAGCACATGAACAAGACGGTGGCCGAAACGATGTACGAGAACATCAAGACGGTGGGGCTGCCGGTGTGGAGCGCCGAGGACCAGGCCCTGGCCAAGGCGCTGCAGAAGGAGCTGGGCAATGCTACCCAGGAAGGGCTGGCCGTCAAGCTCGGCAACCTCGGCGTGCCCAACCCGGACCGCGAGAATACGGGCGGCGGCTCCGACGACATCGGCGACGTGTCGTGGAACTATCCCACGGTGACGCTGCGCTTTCCCTCCAATATCCCGGGTCTGCCCGGCCACAACTGGTCAAGCGCCATCGCCAGCGCGACGCCGATTGCTCACAAGGGCGTGGTCGCCGGCGCCAAGGTGCAGGCCATGACCGTGCTCGACCTGCTGACCCGGCCCGAGCTGGTGCAGCAGTCATGGGATTACTTCAGGAACGTGCAGACCAAGGACGTGAAGTACGTGCCGTTCCTGAAGAGCGACACGCCGCCGCCGACACACCTGAACGCCGACATCCTCGGGCGCTACCGCGAGCAGATGAAGAAGTTCTACTACGACCCGACCAGGTTCGGCACGTATCTCGAACAGCTCGGGATCAAGTACCCGACGGTGCGCCAGCAGTAGAGTGAGCTGAAAAGGAGATCAGGAGGACAGGAGTCCTCGGGTGTAAACCCAAGGACTCCTGATCTCTTGCCCTCTTGTTGTTTGGCATCCAACGTTACGGAGAGTTCATGACGAGCACGAGACGCGCGATAGTAGTCACCCTCATGTTGCTGCTGGGGGCCATGCCGGCGGCAGCGCAGGACAGCGCCAAGCTGGCCGAGCAGAAGAAGGACGCCGTCAAGGGCGTTGACGAGATGGCCAAGCTGGCGCAGGAGATGGTCGATTCCGTCTTCAGCTTCGGCGAGCTGGGCATGCAGGAAGTCGAGACCTCGAAGTACCTCACCGCGCAGCTCGAGAAGTTCGGCTTCAAGGTCACGCGCGGGCAGTCGGGCATGCCGACCGCGTGGGTGGCGACCTACGGATCGGGCAAGCCGGTCATTGCGCTGGGATCTGACATCGACGGCATTCCGCAGTCGTCGCAGAAGCCGGGCGTGGCGTATCACGACCCGATCGTGGAAGGCGCGCCCGGACACGGCGAGGGCCACAACACCGGCATGCCGCTCAACATCATCGCGGCGATCGCCGTGAAGCGCATTATGGAGCGCGACAAGCTGCCCGGCACCATCATGCTGTGGCCCGGCGTGGCGGAGGAACTGGTGGCCTCGAAGGCGTGGTTCGTGCGCGACGGCATGTTCAAGGACGTCGACGTGAACCTGTTCACCCACGTCGGCGGCAACCTCAACACGTCGTGGGGCCAGCAGGGCGGCACCGGCCTGGTGTCGATCGAGTACACGTTCGAAGGCGAGACCGCGCATAGCGCCGGTGCGCCGTGGCGGGGCCGCTCGGCGCTCGACGCCGTCGAGCTGATGAGCGTCGGCTGGCAGTATCGCCGCGAGCACCTGCGCCTGTCGCACCGTTCGCACTCGATCGTGACCAACGGCGGCGACCAGCCCAACGTGGTGCCCAGAAACGCCAGCATCTGGTTCTACTTCCGCGAGATCGATCAGCCGCACATCAAGGAACTGGTCGAGATTGGCAACAAGATGGCCGAGGGCGCGGCGCTCATGACCAACACCAAGGTCACCTCGCGCATTCTCGGCACCGCCTATCCACGCCACATGAACAAGGTGGTGGCCGAGACGATGTACGCCAACATCCAGGCGGTGGGCCTGCCGACCTGGAGCGAGCAGGATCAGATGCTCGCCAAGGGGCTGCAGAAGGAACTGGGCAACGCCACCCAGAACGGCCTGGCCGTCAAGCTCGGTGAGCTGGGCAAGCCGGTCGCGCTCGAAGACAACAACGGCGGCGGCTCGGATGACATCGGCGACATCTCGTGGAACATGCCGACCATCACGCTGAGCTACCCGGCCAACATCCCCGGACTGCCCGGCCATAACTGGTCGAGCGGCATCGCCAGCGCCACGCCGATCGCCCACAAGGGCGTGGTCGCCGGCGCCAAGGCGCAGGCCATGACGGTGCTGGATCTGCTGACCAAGCCGGAACTGGTGAAGGGCGCCTGGGACTATTTCAACGACGTCCAGACCAAGGACGTGAAGTACATCCCGTTCATCACCAGGGACACGCCGGCGCCGACGCACCTGAACAAGGCGATCCTGGAGAAGTACCGCGAGCAGATGCGGCCGTTCTACTACGACGCGACAAAGTACAAGACCTACCTCGAACAGCTCGGGATCACGTACCCGACGCTGCGGAAGCAGTAAGAGGAAGTAACAGGAGGGTAGGAGATCAGGAGGAGTTGTGCTCTTGATCTCCTGTTTCAGTGATGCGCACTCTGACCACTTGGCCTGGCTGAACGGTCGCCAGCACCAACAGGGTGTTTCGAACGAGCGGCCTTAAGTCATCGATGTCGTTGCTGGCGCCGATGAGAACGACTACTCCGAGAGTAAGCCCCGTCAGGTCTTGCTGAAATTCGATGCCCTGATCGACTGTCAGGAAGGCATCGAACGCTGCCGACGCCAGCCGGAGCAATGCGCCGTTCCTGGTGCCGGCCCAACCCATTTCTCGGACCGTCCGGACATCGTGCCCGGGCAACTCTCGCCTGAGCGCCTTCGGCACGCACTCATCGAGCAGGAGCCGCATGGGCCGCGAGTTCCTTCATGTGCTCGAGGACCCCGACCGCCAGGGCCTTCTCGACCGTCGGGAAGTCGTCGAGGAACTCCGCGAGCGGGCGACCGCGCTCGAGGTAGTCGAACAGGGCCCGCACCGGGACCCGAGATCCGGTGAAGACCGGTGTGCCCCCGAGGATGTCAGGGTCTGAGTGAACGCCGGGAATCTGTCTTGGCATCGAGTCCCCCTGCAACTGACCCCCTCAACTATACGACCGCTTAGGTGTTCGGCTCAACGCGAAGAAACCAGAGCGCATCCGGCTGCCGAGGAATGCCAGTGTCGTTCGGTCACCCGCCCCTGGCCGCTCAATCTCTGCGCAATTCGGACAATGGCTCAACCCTGGCCGCGCGAGCGGCTGGGGCGAGCGCCGCGGCCAGCGTGGCAACGAGCAGCACCAGGCATGCCGCCGTGATTGCCGTTGGATCATACGGACTCATTCCCACCAGGACGCTCCGCAACAACGGCATCGAGGCCACGACGCCGACCAGCCCCAGTGAGATCCCGGCTGCAGTGGTCGTCAGCCCGTCGGCGAAGATTGTTCGGGCCATGCGACCGGCGTCGGCGCCGAGCGCCATCCGGATGCCGATCTCCTTGCGCCGCAGCGACAGCACGTACGACAGCAGCCCGTAGAGCCCGATCGACGCCAGGAGCAGCGCCAGCGCGCCAAAGAACACGCTGAGCGCAGCCATGACCCGCTCCTGCAGTAGCGTGCGGCCGCGGACGTAGTCGAGGGTGCGCATCGACGGGAGAGTCTCCACGCCCATGGTGTCCAGTGCACGCTGGATCGACGGCACCGTCGCTTCCGGGGCTCGCACGACGAGGAACTTGTAGTGGGCGAGGTTGCCGGACTGTAGTGCAGGCGTGAAGGCGGCCGCCGTGACTCCCGGTAGCGCGCGCACGCGCTCCAGCGCCTCGCGGTAGTACGGCGCCGGGTCGAGATCGCGATACGCCCGCGTCCGCTCGGTGGGATAGCCAACCAGTACCGTGTCGGGCGTCATATCGCCATCGTCGGCGGAGACGAGATAGACGCTACGGGTGAGGAGCGAGGCGGACGACAGCAACACAACCGACAGGGCGATCTGCGCGCCGACCAGGACGCGTCCGGTGCGCGATGATCGCGTGACCGTGCGGCTTGCGCCTGCACTGAGGGCCAACGACCGCGAGGCGGTGACCAGGATGCCGGCGGCCGTCGACGCGGTGACCGCGATGCCGACGCTCACCGCCGCGGCCACCAGCACGACCAACCGGTCGGGCGTGGTGTCGAGTGACGTGCGCACCAGGTAGTCCCGTAGGAGCACCCCGGTCAGCGCCCGGGTAGCATAGGCAGCCAACGTCAGGCCGGCCGCCGCGCCGCCGGCGCCGAGCAGCGCCCCCTCGACGACGAACTCGCGCAGGAGCCGGGCGCGACTCGATCCTAGCGCGAGGCGTACCGCCAGTTCGTGGCGGCGCGCCTGGGCACGCGCGAAGATCAACGAGCACAGGTTGGCTCCGGCAACCAGCACGACGCCTGCGGCAATGGCCTGCAGCACGTAGAGGGCCTGGGTGTAGCGGCGGCGCAGGCCGCGCTCGATGCCCGTGGCGCCGGATTCCGCCACGACCGCACGCATCGCGTATTCGTCACGTTGTATCGGCGACAACTGCGGCGGCGTGGTGTCGCGCAGCAAGCCAGGCCACAGCGCCTCGATTTGCGCCCGCGCCTCGCTGGGCGTGACTCCGGGCCGCAAGCGACCCGTGGTCGCGACCCAACTCACCGTGCTGCCGACGGTCATCGCCGTCTGGCTGATCTCGGGTACCAGCGCGATCGGCACGGTGATGTCGTGCTCGATGGCGATGCCAAGGCCCAAGAAGCCCTGTTGTGCGACGCCGATGATCGTGAGCGGCACCGCTTCCACCCTGATCGTGCGGTCGAGCACCGCCGGATCGCCGCCTAGCTCGCGCTGCCAGAAATCCCAGCCCAGGACCGCCACCGGTTGGGCGGTGACCGACGCCTCATCGATGTCGGCGGGTTCAATCAGCCTGCCGATTGCTGCGTGCGCACCGAGTTCGCGATAATAGTTGCCGGAGACCCCCGATACCGATGCACGGGCAGTTGTCCGCCCAGTCTCGACGGTGAAGACGCCCTGCTGGATGGAAGCGATGACGGCCGAGAAGACCGATTGGCGGGCGGCGAGTTCACGGTGCTGGTCCCAAGTCAGGTCGGCGACCCGGCCCTGCCCATTGACGGTGGAAAGCTGCACCAGTGCGTACGGATCCGGCACCGGGATCGGCCGCAGCACCAGTGCGTGCAGCAGGCTGAAGACAGCAGTGGTGGCCCCGACCGACAGCGACAATACAACGACTGCGGCAGCGGTGAACCCCGGCGCCCGGGCCAGGCTGCGAATCGCAGAGCGGAACTCGCGCATGTCTCTGCTGAGCTATCTGGGCCTTCTGCGGCCCTACACGCCGGTCTTCAGGTAGCGGCTGACGGCGCTCACGAGCCGGTCGACTTCCTCAGGCGAATTGTAGAAGTGCGGCGAGGCGCGCAGGCCGCCGCGATCGCCGCTGCCGCGTCCCGCGGTGCCGATCTTGTCCTTCTCATACAGCACCTGGCCCAGCTTCGCCGCGTTCAAAGAACCCGGCTGGAACGACACCACCGCAGCGTTGAGCGCGGGGTTGGGCGAGGTCCAGACCTTGACCTCGGGCAGTTTCGACAGCCCGGCAATCAGCTGATTCGCCAGTGCCCGCGAACGCTGCTCAATGGCCGCGCGCCCCACCTTGGTCTGGAACTCCAACGCTTCTCGAAATGCGATCATGGTCGCTTCGTCGCGCTGGCCGAAGCTTTCAAAGGTCTTCGAGATGCCGACGGCCCCGGGATAGGCGCTGTAGATCGACGGCCAGATCTTGGTGTGCGTGCGGGCGTTGATGAAGAGCACGCCGCATTCACGCGCGCCGCAGGGCCACTTGTGCGCGCTGCCGGAGTAGAAGTCAGGCGAGATGTCGGCGAGGTTGACGTCGAGCAGGCCGAACGACTGCGCACCGTCACAAAGCGAGAGGATACCGCGCTCGCGTGCCAGCGCGCACAGTTCCTTGGCCGGAAACAAGTCGCCCACCGTGCTGGAGAGGTGAGTAAAGGTCAGCACCTTGGTGCGCGGCGTGATCGCCTTGGTGTAGGCGGCGATGTAGTGCTCCATGCCCGGGTGCGGATTCACTTGGGGAATGGTGATCACGGTGAAGCCAAAGCGCTTGGCCTTCTCGTTCCAGGCAACCAGGTTGCTGGGATGATTGTCGGCAAATACGATCACTTCGTCGCCGGCCTTCAGATCGAGGCCGCTCGAGACCATGTTGTTGGCCTCGCTGGTGTTGCGGGTGATGACGATTTCTTCGGGCGTCACGCGCAGGAAGGCGGCGAGCGCCTTGCGGGTGTTCTCTTTCTCGCCGCTGAGCCTGGCCCGGTTCTGGCCCGAGGGGTCGCGATCGACGCTGTCACTCTCGCGCTTCAGCGCCTCGAGCACCGGCCGCGACGCCGGGCAGAGATTCGCGGCGTTCAGCACGCCGAGGTCGGGCGGCATCACGAACTGGCCGCGGACCGACTTCCAGAAGGCTTCGCCTGTGCCGGCCGTGGCCGCCGAAAACACCGGCGACTGGGGATTGGCCTTTGCCCAGACGGGATCGGCAAACAAGGCGGCCGAGCCACCGATTGCGAAGAGACGGGCGAAGTCGCGACGGGATACTGATGCAGCCATGCGCCGCAGATTACACCGAAATGCAGCCACAGATTTGACGCAGATTAGGCATAGGCAGGGAGTCGACCTGCCTAGCGCTTTACATTACAAAGTGATTCGTGGTTATATCGACGGCGATATGTTCCAGGGCTTAGGGCGTGATCTGGTGCGTGGCGGCCGGTCGTTGATGAACGCCCGGGCGTTCACCTTCGTTTGCATCGTCTCGCTTGGCATCGGCATGGCGCCAGTCATCGCCATTCCCTACGTCTCGCGACTGACGACGCTGACGCCGCCGGGCGTGAAGACGGAGGAGCTGGTCGAACTGGTCACCACGACCGTGGGTCCTCGTCGGCAGACCGAGCAGTGGTCCTACCCGGACTACGTCGATCTGCGTGATGCCGACACCGGCGTGACGATGATCGGGTGGGCCGGGACCCAGCAGAGCGAGGTCACGTTCCCGGCCGCCGAGGCGTCGACAATGCGCGTGTCCACCATGTTCGTGCCGGCGAACTACTTCACGACGCTCGGCGTGGCGCTGGCGCTCGGCACCGGCTTCGACCCATCGGCCGATCATCCGCTCGCGGCCGAGGCGGTCGTCATCCCGAGCCATCTCTTCTGGCAGAACCACCTGGGCGCGGACCCCGACATCGTGGGCAAGACGCTCACGCTCGACGGCATTGCGCACGTCGTGGCAGGTGTCGGGCCCGATCAATTTGGCGGGCACCTGGGCTTCAGCCCCTGGGACCTCTTCGTTCCGCTTGAACGGCATCCGCGCCTGCTCGCCCGCAGCGCCGCCGACACCGAGGCAGACTTTCGCGGCAACCGCTCGAAGGAGTGGCTGAACATCCACGGCCGGCTGGCGCCCGGGGTCAGCGTTGAACAGGCCAGTGCCGCGGTCGCCGCGGTCACGGCGCAGTTGGCGGCCGCCTATCCGGCCACCAACCAGTTCAAGGCCGGCATTGCCGGAGCGTACGACCCACTGGGCCTTCTCCAGCGCCCGCAGCTCAGGCTCCTGCAGGCGGTCGGACTGACCCTCACCGGCATGGTGCTGCTCGTGGTCGCGCTCAACATCTCCGGGATGATGCAGGTCCGCGGCGCCATGCGCGAGCGCGAACTGTCAATCCGCCAGGCCATTGGTGCGAGCCGTGCGCGGCTGGCGCAGTACCTGCTGGCCGAATCACTGGTGCTCGCCTGCGCCGGCGGAGCACTGGCCGCGGTCGTGCTCTTCAACTTACCACCGTTTCTGTCGTGGCTGACCGGCAACCCCATTCCGCCGCAGATCCTCGAAGCGCTCGAGGTCGATGCCACGATGGTGGCCATTTGCTTTGGCCTCTGCCTTGTCACCAGCCTCGCTTTCGGCTGGTTACCGGCCATGCGTTTCAGCCGTCCGGTGATCATCTCCTCGCTCAAGGACGATGCGGGCGGCGGTGGCGGCATGCGCGTGGGACGCATGCATCGGGTGGCAGCGGCGTTGCAGGTTGCGATCGCGGTGCCGCTTCTCGTGATGAGCGGCCAGTCGCTCGATCGCATGCGCGCCACGGCGACCAACGATCTGGGCTTCGCCTCCGAACTCATTTACGCCGTGCGGTTGAAACTCGACGGGCTGGCCCGCGATCAGGCGCAGTTCCAGATCCGCAAGGCCAGCGACACGCTCGCGCAGGCCAGCGGCGTGGCGGCCGTGACCGTGGCCGACGGCTTACCGCTCGACTTCCGGTACCGCAACACCTCGGTCTCGCTCCAGGTGGATGCGGACACCGCGCCGCGGCTGGTGGCCGTGCACGTGACGCGCGTCGGCGACGACTACCTGGAGACGATGGGCATTACGCTGGTGGCCGGCCGCGGATTTGCCGCGGAGGATGGCGCCGGCGCCGAGCCGGTGACCATCGTGTCGAAGCCGCTGGCCGATCGCCTGGTGCCCGGAGGCGACGTGATCGGCAAGACCATGATGTTCGGCGCCGACCCCAAGACCCGGCAGGCCCTGACGATCGTCGGCGTGACCGCCGACTTCCCGACCTCACAGATGAGCACGACTCGCGAGCAGTTGCTGTTGCCACTGGTCCAGCACCCGGGCGTGAACTGGGACGCGGTCGGCGTGTCCGACGACAACAGCCCCGCGCAGCACATGATGCTGATCGCACGCAGTGTGCCCGGCGAACCGGCGCTGAAGCTGACGACGGCCCTCGAGAACGTCGCCCGCGAGCTGGATCCTGAGTTTCAGCCCACGGCGATCACCACCGGCGTTGGTCTGCGCGAGTTCAGCATGAACGACTTCCTCACCCAGTCCACGGTCGCGGCGACCGCCGGCGGTGTGATCCTGCTGCTGGCCGCGCTCGGCATCTACGGCGTCGTGGGCCTGATGGTGGCGACGCGGACACGTGAAATGGCCGTCCGGGCCGCCCTTGGCGCCTCGCGCAGGCGGGTGCTGATGATGATCATCCGTGACGTCGTGGTGCTGGTGCTGCCCGGCGCCCTGGTCGGCGTCGTCCTCACGATCCTGCTGAACCGCCTGAATGCCGAGAACATGGGCATTTCGCTCAGCAACACCGAGCCGATTGCCTACGTCGCGGGTCCGGCGATTGCCGTGCTCATTGCCGTGATGGCCAGTCTCGCGCCGGCGCGCCGCGCCGCGTCGGTACCGCCGATGGTCGCCATGCGATCGGAGTAGGCCGGCGAGTCTCCTTGTCGGCGCCACGGCGACGATCTGCGCGCAAATGTCACCGGGAAAGAATCCGCTTCTAGTCTGCGTCGAAATCTGCGGCTGGTTGTAGTCTGCGTCGAAATCTGCGGCGGTCCTAATTCTGCGGCCGTTCGTCGCCAGACGGCCCGTAGATCGACGGGATCGGCACGCCCAGCATCCTGAGATACACGGTCATCTGCCCGCGGTGGTGGACCATGTGATTGAGCACGAAGTTGCGCATCACTGCTGCCTTCGGCATGGTGAACACCTCTTTGCCACCGGCCTTGAGCGTCCACGGCGCGTCGAATTCGCCGTCGGTCTTGCCGGCGATGCTGGCGCGGGCGGCTTTGAGGCTGCCGTCGAACATGGCGAGGACTTGAGCGCGAGTCGCCGGGGATTGGTAGTCCGCCGGACGCGACGTTGTCATGTCCAACTCGCTCTGGGCCATCGTCGTGGCGGCCCAGATGGGCATCTCGGCGAGGTGCTCGGCCAGGCGGCCGAGCGTCATGCTGGTGGGGTGCGGACGCCAGTCGAACTGGCCATCGGGCACGCGGTCCAGCACCTTGCGGGTCTGGCCCATCTCGCGGTCAAATTCCGGAAGCAGCGTGTCGATCAGCGGCATCCCAGCATCATATCGTGCTTACTGTTTCGGCTTGGCCGATCCGGCCTTGAGGCTGTCGCCGAAACCCTTGAAGCCCTTCTCGACGTGCTTGGCGAAGTTCTCCTCGAACTCGATCTCGAACTGCTTGCTGAACGCTTCCATCTCGTGCTCGAGTTCGGAGAAGTCAAAGTCGAGTTCGAACGCCGTCTCCCACTCGAGTCCGTCCATACCTGGCGGCTTCGGTGGCCGGGGCGCCGCGGCCGGTGCCGGCGCGGCCGCCGGAGCGGGCGGTGCCGGTGGTGCGGGCGGTGCTGGCGGTGCGCCCAGACCGCCACCGCGTCGCCGCTGCCGCTCGTCCTCCTTGCTGACAATCGACTTGCGGGCCAGCACGATGTCGCCATTGAACGACTGCGCCTCGATGCGCGCGCTGCCGTTGCCCAGCGTGAAGTTGAAGCGCTTGCTGCCGCTGCGGGCGGTCTGGCCGTCCGGCAACTGGATGGGGAAGTCTGCCGAAAAGTCGCCCTGGAAGGTGCGCACGAATACGGTGGCGTTGGTGGCGCCTCCGAGACCGATCCGGATGTCACCGCCGTGCGTCGTCAGTCGATAGACGCCGCTGTCGCGGATGGTGCCGTTGAATGTGAGGTCGCCGTTCACCGTCGACACCTCGAGATTCGAGGTCTGCGCGTTGTCGATCACGATATCGCCGTTGGTGGTCTCGGCGGTGATCTCCCCGGCCGAGTTGGTGATCCGAATGCCTTCGTTGACGGTCGTCGCCTGCACGCGGCCGTTCACTTTGTCGATGGTGATGATGCCCTCAATCGAACGGACGGTGACCGAGCCGGTGCCGCCGGTGACGCGCGCGTTGCCGTGGACGGTTTCCACTGTCACCTCGGCAGTTGTGCCCTCGATGGAGGCGTCGAGATAGGTGCCCGAGAGGTTGACCGGCATCCACTTCGGGACGGTGATCTGATAGTCGACCAGGCCGGACGGACCGCGGGTCGATCGGGTGCGAATGCGCAGCGTCATGTCGGTGGTGTCGGCGGTGATGGTATCGCGCGGACCGTGGGTCGCCTGGATTCGGACCTTGTCCTGGTCCCACGAGCGCACCACCACCTCGCCGGCGTTGTTGCTGAGCACCAGTCGCGTGCCCTTGACCGCATCGACGGTCTGGTCGGACTTGGGCGAGCTGTCGGGGCCGCCCGGCCGCGCCTGGATCGGTTGTTGGCTGTCGTCGGCCGCATTGCGCGGTTGCGCCAGAGACGGTCCGCTACACGCGAACACCAGGGTGGCGGCAAGAAACATTCGGGTCATCGATTAATCTCCTCCAGCAGACGATAGGGTCGTGGCATGACGCAGCAGGTCGAGCTTTCGCCGCCGCGCGTCGGCCAAATGGGAATTGAGATAGGCATTGGCGGGGTCGTCGTTCAGAGCCGCCCGGGCTTCCTGGATGGCGGTGTCAATGGCTTTCAGGTTGCGTTCGATCACGAGCACCGTTCGGGGGTCAAGCCGATCGCGTTCGCTGTAAAGAATCTGTTCAAGGTCACTGACCGCCGCGTTGTACTGCGCGTCGGCGAAGTTGGCCTTGACGATGCCACCCTCGACGACGCCGGCCGATTCGCCCTGGGCGACGATGGGGGCCGGGCCGGCGGCCGGGGTCGGAGCCTGGCGCGCGGCCAGCCAGGTGAGCCCAGACGTCACGGCCATCAACAACGAGGCAGCCAGGGCCAACTGCGGCCAACTGAGCGCCACCGGCCGGCGAGGGGGGGCGACAGGCGCGGCCAGTCGCGCGGCCACGCCGGGCCACAGGTCGCGCGCCGGTGTCTCGTCGCGCCACTCGCCGATGGCCTGTGACAGCACATCGTCGGCGCCGAGTGCGTCGTGGTCGTGTTCTCCGAACTGTCTCTGTTCCGTCATAGTGACTGCTTCCAGGCGGGCCTAAACACCCGCTCCTACGCGCGTGCGCGTCTTCGTCAACAATCCGCGCAAGGTCTGGCGTGCGCGATGCAACTGCGACTTCGATGTGCCCGGCGACACGCCGAGGATGTCGCCGATCTCCTCGTGCTTGTAGCCCTCCACATCGTGGAGCACGAAGACCGTGCGGGCGCCGTGCGGCAGCTGTTCGATCGCCGCCTGCAAATCCATGCTCAAGTCCAGGCTCTTGGTCCGCGCCGCCGGCGCGATCTCCAGTACCGTCTCGCTGTCGCCAAGGAACCGCTCGCGGGCCGTGCCGAGCGTCCGGAACCGCTCGATGATCACGTTGACCGCCAGCCGATGCAGCCAGGTGGCGAAAGACGACTCGCCGCGAAACAAGGCGAGCTTCTGCCACGCGCGGACAAAGACGTCCTGCGTCAACTCGTCGGCCGCGTCGGGTCCGGCCATGCGCCGCGCCAGGTTGAAAATGCGCTGCACATGGGCCCGGTAGACCCTCTCGAAAGCCGCCGCATCCCCCTGTGTCGCAAGGACTACGTCGTTCACCGGCATCTAGTTGGATGATACGGGGCAGGGAAGGGTTGGAACGGGCCCGGGCGTGAGGCCCGGGCCCTGGGGAATCGAGGGGGCGAACCCCCTGCCGGCCTTATTGCGGCTTGGTGAACTGCACTTTCGGCGCCACTTTCGCCTCGGGCGGAGCCTCAAACAGCTTGTAGTCTTCCTTGAACCCGAAGATGCCGGCCGTGATGTTGGCCGGGAACTGGCGGCGGGCGGTGTTGTAGGCCTGGATCGACTCGTTGTAGCGCATGCGCTCGACGGCAATCCGATTCTCGGTACCGGCCAGTTCGTCCATCAGGCGCGCGAAGGTGGCGTCGGACTTCAGCACCGGGTAGTTCTCGACCACCACCAGCAGCCGGGCCAGGGCCGAGGTCTGCTCGTTGGCGGCCGCCATCTTCTGGTCAGGCGTGGTTGCGCCGGCCAGCTTCGCCCGCGAATCGGCGATGGCCTGGAAAACCCCTCGTTCCTGCTCCGCAAATCCCTTGGTGGTCTCCACCAGGTTCGGAATCAGGTCGTTGCGCCGCTGGAGCTGGTTCTCGACCTGCGCCCACTGGGTCTTGATGGCCTCTTCCTGGCTCACGAACTTGTTGTACGAACAGCCAGACGAGGCAACCGCCGCACCCGCAAGGACCACCACCACGAGCAATCGCTTCAGACTCTTCATAGCTACCTTTCTACAGATCACGAGACAAACAGGAGATTAGGAGTCAAAGAGCTAACTCATTATCTCTTTGTCTCCTGTCATTAATCACCAGCCGGCGCCACCGCCACCGCCGCCAGAACGACCGCCGCCAAACCCGCCGCCAAAGCCACCACCGCCGCCGCCCCAACTGCCACCGCCGCCGAAGCCGCCGCCAAAGCCGCCGACGCCGCTCGCCCAGCGGCCTCCACGCCGCAGGCTCCGCCCCCGCCCGCCGCCACCGCCCATCATGTTCAGGAAGATGATCAGCAGGATGACGATCAGCCCCACCGGGAAGCCGCCGCTGCCCGGGTCGCGACGTTCGGCGCTGGGCGCCGCGACCGGCACCAGGTCGAGGTTGACGTTGCGGCCCTGGGCGATGCGCCCGGCCACCGTGGTCGCGCCGGCCAGCAGGCCGCGACCGTAGTCGCCGGCCCGAAAGAACGGCACCATGCCGCGGCTGGTCTCGCCGGCGAACCCATCGGTGATGAAGCCTTCGAGACCGTATCCGGTCTCGATCCAGACCTGTCGATCGTCGAGCGCCAGCACGAGCAGGACACCGTTGTCCTGGCCCTTGGTGCCGATGCCCTTCCCGCCGTTCTCGAACATCTTGACGGCGTACGACTGGAGGTCGGCCCAGGGCTGGAAGGTCTTGACCGTGGCCACCACCATCACGTCGCCGGTGGCCGCCTGCAACCGGCGAATCAACGAGTCCAGTTGCTGTTCGGTGCCGCCGTCGATCACATTGGCGAAATCGTTGACCGGCGCCGTCAGTTCAGGTGGCGTCGTCTGCGCTAATGCGGGCAGCGCCGATGCGCCCAGGTACAGCACGACACACGCCGTACGGATCCACCTGTTCACGCCACCGTCCAGGTATCGATGAACCGGGACAACTGCTCGACCGCCGCGAGATAGGCCGGGAACACGCGAGCCGCGTCGACGCTTGATGCCGAGGTGCCCGTGAGCGCGAGCACGTCGCCGACCACTCGTGGGTCCAGCCCGGCTCGCTGTCCGGCAAATGTTCCCAGGTCGGCATGACTGGCGGCGGCGTGGCCGTCCAGCCGCGCCAGGCGGCTCAAGAGCTGCGCGAAGGCCGGCGCCGAGTCGGCCACCAGCGCAGCGACCGCGGCCGGCCGCGCGCCGCACTCAACATAGTTTTCGCGCAGGTGCAGCAGGTGACTCTTCACCCGCACTTCGCAGGCACGGCGCAGGTCGTCGGCCTGGATCGACAGCCCGGCGAATGGGTCAGTCCCGAAGATGGTCCGATGCGAGTCGATGATCTCGCCGTACTCGATCGGAAACGCATCGAGCGAGCCGGCGAACTCGTCCTTCGTCAGCAGCAGCGGCGTGGCGCTGCCGGCGCGGTGCCACGCCGAGGCGCGTGCCGCGCAGGCACCGAGGTCCGCCGCGGTGAGCGTGCGCACCAGCGCCAGGTTGGCCAGCGGCTCCGCATGTGGAGGACCGAATGCGACAAAGGCCTCAAGGCGGTCACCAAAGATGCGTTGCAGATCGTGAAGGGTTGCGGCGAGTGGGCCGCCGTCAGAACTGTCCATCTCTTGTAGAATACGACTCTTCCGGGTCACCTGTTCGAATATGCGCCTGCGCGAGATTAATCTGGGATGTTTTGGTGGCGGCACCGGCCTGCCGAGTTTGCTTGGCGGCCTCAAGCGCAACCCCTGGCTGCGCCTGAATGCCGTCGTCACGATGTTCGACTCGGGCGGCAGCTCCGGCCAGTTGCGCGACGAACTGGGTGTGTTGCCGCCGGGCGACGTCCTGCGCTGCGCGCTGGCGCTGTCGCGCAATGAAGGCGAGGCGCGCCGCGTGCTGTTGGCGCGGCTGCCGACGCTCGAACACGCGCGGCTCAGCGGACACACCGGGGGCAACCTGCTGCTGTCGATGATGGAGCGCTACAGTGGCGACTTCCTGGCGGCGGTCGACGGGCTGCGCGCGCTGCTCGGCTGCCGCGGCCACGTGTGGCCGGTGAGTGTTGAGCAGGCCACCCTGTGCGCCGAGTACGCCGACGGCGCGGTGACCCGTGGGGAAGTGGAAGTGGACCAGGGACACGCCCGCGGCCACCACGTCACCCGCGTATGGCTGGAGCCGCCGGCGCGGATTCACGCCGGCGTCCAGGCGGCCATCGGCCGCTTCGACGCCGTGGTGATCGGGCCGGGCAGTTTCTTTACCAGCCTGCTGCCGACCTTGCTGGTCGACGGCGTCGCCGATGTGCTGGCCGGCGTCAAGGGTCCGATCGTGCTGGTGACCAATCTGCTCACCGAGGGCGAGGGCATGAACGGTTTTACCGCCGCGGACGAAGCGTCGTGGGTGAGCCGGACCATCGGCCGGCCGGTGGATGTGATCATCGCCAATGAAGGCGCGCCTTCGACCGACGCCCTCGCGAAGTATGCCGCCGAGCACAAGCATCCGCTGGCCCTCGGCCAGCCGGTGGCCGGCGTCGAGGTCGTCACGGGTGAATTCTGGCGTTCGGAGATTGCGCGTCACGACCGCCAGCGGCTGTCGTACGCGGTGTGGTCGGTGCTGTCACGGAGGCTGCTGGCATGAAGGCTTGGGAGTTGAAAGTTGAAGGTTGGCAGTTGAAAGTTTCAGTGGGAGTTTCAGTGGGAGTTTCAGTTTTAGTTGCCAGTTTCTTCGTCGCGTCGTTGCTGGTGCCGGTGCCGGTGCGGGCGCAGGGCATGGATGCCAACGCCGTGCTGGCGTCCATCGATCAGAAGGGCGGGGTCTATCGTGACGTAGCCCAGCAGATCTGGTCGTTCGCCGAGGTCGGCTACCAGGAGACCCGCAGCAGCGCCCTGCTGCAGGAACAACTGAAGGCCGCCGGCTTCACCGTCACGGCCGGCGTCGCCGAGATCCCGACCGCCTTCACCGCCACCTGGGGATCGGGCCAGCCGGTGATTGGCATCATCGGCGAGTTCGACGCACTGCCCGGCCTGTCACAGGCTGCCGAAGCCGGTCGTCGCGCCCTCGTCCCGGACGGCGCCGGCCACGGTTGCGGCCACCACCTGTTTGGCACCGCCGCGACCGCGTCGGCGATTGCCGTCAAGGAGTGGCTGATTGCCAACAAGCGTTCCGGCACCTTGCGCTTCTATGGCACGCCGGCCGAAGAAGGCGGGGCCGGCAAGGTCTACATGCTGCGGGCCGGACTGTTCGACGATGTCGATGCGGTGGTGACGATGCATCCGGGCGACCGTAATGCGTCCAGCGCGTCGAGTACCCTGGCGAACATCACCGGTAAGTTCCGGTTCCGCGGTCTTTCGGCGCACGCGTCCACTGCGCCCGACCGCGGCCGCTCCGCGCTCGACGGCGTCGAAGCCATGAATGCCATGGTCAACCTGATGCGCGAGCATGTGCCCTCGGACGCGCGCATCCACTACGTGATTACCAACGGCGGCCGCGCCCCCAACGTCGTCCCCGATTTCGCCGAGTCGTATTACTACGCGCGCCACAACGACATGCGCGTGCTCGAGGGCATCTGGGAGCGGATCACCAATGCCGCCCGTGGCGCCGCGCTCGGCACCGGCACCACCATGGAGCTGGAACTGACCGGCGCGGTGTGGAACGTGCTGCCCAACAGCTACCTGGTGGGCCTGATGCAGGAGAACCTGCGCAAGGTCGGCGGCTATGAGTACACGCCTGCCGAACTGCAGTTCGCGCAGGAGATCCGCAAGTCGCTTGATGGCACCCTGCCGCCGATTGACAGCGCCAACGCGGTGTTCGCGCCGGAAGGCGGCATCGGCAGTGCGTCCACCGACCTGGGCGACGTCAGTTGGCGCGTTCCCACCGTGCAGGTGACCGCGGCGACCTGGGTGCCCGGCACGCCGGCACACAGCTGGCAGGCGGTGGCGGCCGGCGGCATGTCGATTGGCGCCAAGGGCATGATGGTGGCAGCCAAGGCGATGACGTTGATGGCAATGGATCTGTTCTCGGAGCCGGCGCACCTGGCCAAGGCGCGTGCCGAGTTCGACCAGCGGCGTGGACCCAACTTCAAGTACACGACCCGCCTGGCCGATCGCAAGCCGGCGCTCGACTATCGGAAATAGAAAACAATGGAGACAACGAGATCAGGAAAATTTGATCTTCTGGACTCCTGAACTCCTGTTAAGGCCTTGAGTTTGTCGATCCCACGCGGAACGCGAATCGGAACCTATGAGATTGTCGGGCTGCTCGGTACCGGCGGCATGGGCGAGGTGTATCGCGCCCATGACCCGCGGCTGGGGCGCGATGTTGCGATCAAGATCCTCGCCAGCCGGGTCGCCGAGGATCCGGTGCTGCTCGCGCGCATCGAGCGCGAGGCGCGGGTGTTGGCGTCGCTGAACCACCACGCCATTGCCACCATCCACGGCGTCGAAGACTGGCAGGGCTCGCCGGCCATCGTGATGGAGCTGATCGAGGGCGAGACCCTGGCGGTGCGCCTGTTCGATGGCAAGCTGCCGCCCGATGAAGTCGTGCGCATTGCCCGGCAGATCGCCGAGGCATTATGCGCCGCGCACGACCGTGGCATCGTCCACCGCGATCTCAAACCCGCCAACATTCACCTGCGGCCCGATGGCGCCGTCAAGGTGCTCGACTTCGGCCTCGCCAAGTCGGTGGTGGTGGAAGGCACCGACCCCGACCCCCGGCTCTCGCAGAGCGTGACGGCGACTGGGTCGATCATGGGCACGGCGCCGTACATGAGCCCGGAGCAGGCGCGCGGCCACGAGGTGGATCGACGCACCGACATCTGGGCGTTCGGCTGCACCCTGTACGAGATGTTGACCGGCACACGGGCGTTTTCCGGCGACACGCCGGCCGACACCGTCGTGGCCATCCTGAGCACGACGCCGGATTTCAGCCGGCTGCCGGCCGACACACCGCCGGGGTTGCGTGCGCTCATCGAACGCTGCCTGCAACGTGACATCCGTCAGCGCTTGCGCGACCTGGGCGACGCCAGTTTCGACTACGGCGCGACTAACGGCGCGTTCGTCGGCGCGATCAAGCTGGCTCGCCGCCGCAACCTGGGGCGGGTGCTGCTGGTGGCGGTGCCGGTGGTGATGGCCATGGGCCTGGCCGGCTCGGTGTTGTATTTCGCAAGCGGTCGCGACCAGGCGCCGCTGCGCAAGTTTGAAGTGTCGGTCGATGGTCTCGGCGATCAGCCGGGCACCTTTACCGCCGAGTCTGGCCCCGGCGCCGGCGTGGTGATTTCGCCCGATGGCCGGCGGATCGTCTATCCGGCCGCCGGCCGGTTGTGGGTGCGCGAGTTGAGCGAGCTGACCTCGCGCGCGCTCGAAGGCACCGACCAGGCGGCGGCGCCGAGCTGGTCGCCCGACAGCCTGTGGGTCGCCTACGCGGTCGGCGATCGCCTCTTCAAGTCGCCAGTGTCTGGCGGCGTCGCGATCCCGCTGGCCATGGTGCCCGGCGGATTTGCCGAGGCCGGCGGCATCGCCTGGTCCAGTGACGGGAATCTGGTCTACACCACCGGCAATGGCGGTGTCTGGACGGTCGCGGAAACCGGCGGCGTGCCTGCCATGGTCGTCGACATCGAGCCGGGTGTGCGCGACTACCACGACGCGACGATGGCCGGTGGCCTGCCGATGATCGTGACGCACTACACCAACAGCCAGTTCTCGATCGATCGCCTGGACGGGAGCCGGCGGGAGGTGCTGTTCGGTCCGGTTCCGCAGGTGATCCGGCATGCCGCGTACTCTCGCGGCGGACACCTGGTCTACCAGCAAGTGAACTCCAGTCCTGGCGTGTGGGCCGTGCCGGTCGAACCGCGAACGTTACGGGCTCGCGGCGAGCCGTTTTTGGTGGCGGCCGGCGGCCTGCGGCCGAGCGTGGCGGCCGATGGCACGCTGGTGTATGTGACCGACGAAAACTGGGGCCGCGTGCAACTGAGCTTCGTCGACCGGACCGGCCAGATTCAGTCGAACGTCGGCGATGCCCGCGTCGGCATCCGGCATCCCGCCCTGTCGCCCACCGGCGATCGCATCGTCATGACCGCCCCGAGCGGTGCCGGCGATGATTTGTTCATGATCGATGTCGCCCGCGGGTCGACGATGCAGGTGACCAGCGCCGGCGTGCGCGGCGACCCGGCGTGGGATCCGACCGGCACCCGCATCGCCTTCAGTTGCGGCGCCACCGGTCGCGATGGCGGTGTGTGCCTGACCAACGCCGACGGGTCGGGCGAGGCTGCGGTCGTGATTCCGGGCGCGAGTCAGCCCAGCTTTGCGCCCGACGGCCGGCACCTGGCGTACCTGTTGCTCGATCCCACGACCCGCACCGACCTCTGGACGTCGCCGATCGACCGGTCATCGCCGGCGACCTTGATCCGGCAGACGCCGGCGTTTGACTTCGGCCCTCACGTATCGCCCGACGGCCGGTTCGTCGCCTACTCGTCCAGTGAGTCGGGCAAGCCGGAGGTGTATGTCGCCGACTATCCGGCGCCGCGACGCCGCTGGCAGGTATCGACCGCCTCCGGCGGGGAAGTGCGGTGGAACCCGCGCGGTGGTGAGGTGTTCTACCTGGATGCCACTGGCAACCTGATGGGGGCGGCCTTCGACGGGGCCAACCAGCCCGGCACTCCGGCGACGCTGTTTTCCGAGTCGGTGGCCCGGGCGCACTTGTCGCTCGGCTACGCGCCGGCGGCCGACGGCTTGCAATTCCTGGTCGTGCGCGACATCGATCGCGGCAACATTCACCCCCGCATCACGGTGGTCGAGAACTGGTTCGCGGAGTTTTCACCTAAGCAGTAGCCGCGGCCTGGCACAACACACGCAAGTTCTCGCGCACGTCGTCGCTCTCCCGGCGCTTGATCAGATGCGCGATGGGATCGTTCTTCAGCATTTCAGCGATCACCAGGGCCTCGGCATCGCGATGGCCAATGGCGATGGATTGTTGGCCCAGATCCATCACGGCCAATTGGCTGGCAAACGCCCAGGACGAGGCGCGGCCCTCGTCGAGGCCGCGGTTGATCAACTTGTCCTTCAGCGGGCCGATCGTGTGGTCGAGCAGCGCGGTGGTGGGTGACAGACGGTCGAGTTCGGCGTCGATCACCGGCATGAGCCCGAGGATGATGCCGTTGATCTTGTTGAAGTCCTGCTGCAGGCCGGCCAGGGCGGCGCCCGGGCATGTGCGCGCGGCGGCGACACCGAGATCGATCATGATGTGTGGATTGATCCCGATTAGCAGGTGCTGGAGGATGGTGTAGCGATCGGTGGTGGCGGCTTCGTAGGCTTGCAGCCACGACTGCCCGTGCAACTCGCCGGCCAAGTACTGGGTGCGGGTGTCAAGATAGCGGTTGGCGAAGGTGACATCGAGGGCCTCCATACGCGCGGCATCGTCGAAGACGCCGGCGCGAATGGCATCGCGCACCGCCATCGTCATGCGCTTGTAGAGCGCCGCGAAGTAACCCAGCCGTGACCCCTGGGCCATGCACTGGTCAATAATGTCCTGCAGTTGATCGATGACGCCGTCAATGTTGGTGGCTGACACGCCGCCATTCTAAGGCCAACGCCCATGCCCGTACCCGATTCGTCTGTTGCTCCGCAGGTCCGTTGGTCCGATGCCGTGCTCGACGCCGCCCGCACGCGCGGCGATGCGCTGGCCGACGCGGCGGTCGCGTCCGTGTTTGCCGCCGGCCAGACCGCCGCTGTCTCGGACCTGATGGGCACCCTGATGCGGAACGACCAGGCGGCGCCGGCGGCGTTGCCGGCCGTGGTTCGCGATTACCTGGCGCAGACGTCAGGCCTGGTGACCCGTCCTGCCTCGTCGGTCGCCCGCGGCGAGCGCATGTTCGCGCAACACGGCCCTGAGATCCTGATGCTGTTGTGCTGCTACTCGCTGCCGTCCTCGTATGCCGCTCGTAAGGGCGTTGCGGTCCTGCATCAGACGGCCTACCTGGCCAAGCGGCCGAACCGCCGGCTCTTCGAGACGGCGCAGATGATCGTGGACGTGATGTCGCCGGGCGGCCTGGATGCCGGCGGCCGCGGGATTCGCACGGCGCAGAAAGTGCGCTTGATGCATGCTGCCATTCGCCACCTAATCCTGACCAACCCGCATGCGGCCTGGGACCGCCAGGATCTTGGCACACCGATCAATCAGGAGGATCTGCTCGGTACCCTGATGACTTTCTCGTGGCTGATTCTCGACGGCCTGCGCCGGCAACACATCGCGATCGATCCCGAAGACGAAGCGGCCTATCTTGAGGCGTGGCTGGCGGTGGGCGAGTTGATGGGCGTGGAGCCGGCGCTGCTGCCGCGGACGGTGGCCGAGGCGGAAGCGCTGACCCAGATCATCGAACGACGCCAGATTGCGCCCTCGACGGCCGGGTCGGAGATGATGGCGGCGCTGCTGACGATGATGGCCGACAATGTGCCGCGAGCGTTCCGAACCATGCCGGCATCGATGATTCGCCAGTTCCTGCCCGTCGAGGTTGCGAACTTCCTGGGCGTGCCGAACCATGTGCTCGAACGTGAGCTGCTGGATCTGGCCGAGCGCCTCGTGCATCCGCTCCAGGTCTTCGCGGAGGTCGAGGCGCGGCGCCACGGCGTGATCCGCGCCTTCAGCGTTCACCTGATGCGCGCGATGATGACCGCCGATCTGGACGGGCGCGCGACGTTCGCCATGCCGGACACCCTGACCCAGGCCTGGCATCTGGCGCCCGCCGACAGCGAAGAGAGCTTCTGGCGCAAGCTGGCCGAGCGGGCCTAGCGCTTCTTTGCGGCCTTCCTGGCTTTCGTCGGCGCTGTCATGGTCAGCGCGCGTTCGATGATCTTCTTGAACACCTCGCCGGTGTCGCCCGTCTTGGCCGGCGGGTTGTTCAGCCACAAGTCGGGAGTCTTCCCTTGGAGGATCTCCGCGAAGTCGGCATTGGGCGTCTTGACGCTGAGCGGCGCGAACTCGGCGATGTCGAGCGGGCCCGACCAGTCGTCCTTGTGTTTGATCAGCAACCAGCTGTTTGGCGCCCCACCAAAGCCGTGGGTCTTGACCAGCACCCACGATCCCTTGAGCTTGTAGCCGTTCAACCGGAACTTCAGATCGCCCTTGCGGAAGGCGGCGTCGACATCGACCTCCGGTTCCCAGGTGCCAACGTCCCACAGCATGACGATGCCGGCGCCGTAGCCTTCGGGGATGACGCCTTCGAAGGTGCCGTACTCGATGGGATGGTCTTCGACATGCATCGCCAGCCGCTTGTCGCGCGAGTCGATTGACGGTCCCTTTGGCACCGCCCACGACAGCAGGACGCCGTTCCATTCCAGCCGCAGGTCGTAGTGGAGATGCGAGGCGAGGTGCTTCTGGACGCAGAAGAACAGCGGTGCGCCGGCCTTCTTTCGCTTGGGCGACGCATCCCCGGCCGGTTCCGGCGACTTCGTGAAGTCGCGTTTCTTTCGATAGTCGTCCAGTGCCATGCCAATGCCTATTGTCGCCAGATCCGTTCAGCCGGCCCGGCCGCCGTCGTGGCCGACCAGTTCGAGGTCCAACCCCCGGAACTGCCGAAACGCCACGTCGGTCGTCACCAGCCGATGTCCCCCCGCGATCGCGTAGGCCGCCAGGTAGGCGTCCATCCACAACTTGGGTGAGGCGGTGTCACGCACGGCGTACTGCTTCCAGCGCACGTCGAGGCCGGCCGGTTCCTCGGCGCGAAACACGATGCGATCGTCGGTCAGCAAGGCCTCGTAGGCCTGCCAGGCCTGCCGATTGGTCAACGGCGGGTTCCCGTACGGGGCGAGTACCGAGGCATTGGTCAGCAGCCTGAGAAAGGCCTGTTGGGTCGCGCGGCAGAACAACGCCTGGCGCGACGCGGTCAGCGAATGCAGCCACCGGCGAGCGGCGACATGGTGCACGTGCTTCGAGAGCGCCAGGGCCAGCCAGAGGTTGCTGTCACACAGGATCACGGGTCGGCTCCGCCTCGCCGGCGAGCAGGATCGCCGCGGCCTTTCTGGGGGTGATCTCTTCCCGCGGATCAGCCCGATGCGCGCACTGCACCAGCGGCAGTTGGACCCGGCGACTCTTCCTGGTGGCCGCCGGCTCGCGGGCGAGGCCCTGCCGCAACAGGTCGGCGACCGCGTCCTTGAGCTTGCGCTTGTCGCGAACGGCCCGCAGCTTGACGTCGCGCAAGAGATCGTCGGGCAGGTCGAGCGTCGTCTTCACTGAGCCATCATACCAGTAAGCTGGTTTGATGGCATTCAGATGACCTGGCGCCGCGGATTCCGGCCAGGCCGGAGGCTGGGTTCCGCCGACGTTGCGGCCCGGTCACCGGCTTAACTGTGGCAGAATCGGCAGACCCAATCACCATGACGACACCCACTGCCCAGGACCGCGCCTTTTTCGGCCACCCGCGTGGCCTGTCCACGCTGTTCTTCACCGAGATGTGGGAACGCTTCAGCTACTACGGCATGCGGGCGTTGCTGCTGCTCTACATGACCGCGCCGTTGTCGGCGGGCGGACTGGGGTTCGACGCCGCGCAGGGCGGCGCCGTCTACGGGCTCTACACCTCGATGGTCTACCTGGCGACCATGCCCGGTGGCTGGATCGCGGACCGGTTGATCGGTCCGCGCCGCGCCGTGCTGTACGGCGGCATCATCATCGCCGCCGGCCACTTCAGCATGGCGGTGCCGTCGCTGGCGACGTTCTATCTCGGCCTGTTCCTGATTGTGATCGGCACCGGCCTGCTCAAGGGCAACGTCAGCGTCATCGTTGGCAAGCTCTACGGCGCCACCGACATCCGCCGTGATGCCGGCTTCTCGATTTTCTACATGGGCATCAACCTCGGCGCGTTTCTGGCGCCGCTGGTGTGCGGCTACCTGGGACAGCAGGTGAGCTGGCACCTCGGGTTTGCCGCGGCCGGCGTCGGCATGCTGATTGGCGTCGTCCAGTATGTGATGGGCGCGAGCAACCTTGGTGAGGCCGGCATCGATCCGGCGCCGGCCCCGACGCCGGAGATTGCCGCGCAGTGGAAGCGCCAGGTGCAGACCTGGGTTGGCGGCAGCGCCGTTCTGGTGGTGGTAGCCGCACTGGCAGCCTACTTCGGTCTGCTACAGGTGTCGGCGACCGAGGTCAGCGATGGCGCCGGGGTGTTTCTGCTGCTGGTTGTCGTCGGCTTTTTCGGCTGGCTGATGTTCTCGGGCGGCTGGACACCTGAGGAGAAGAAGCGCCTGTATGTCATCGCGGTCCTGTTCTTCGCGGCGTCGCTCTTCTGGTCGGTGTTCGAGCAGGCGGGATCGACCTTGAACCTGTTTGCCGACCGCAGCACGCGCAACCAGGTGCTGGGCATGGCCTATCCCAGCAGTTGGTTTCAGTCGATGAACTCGCTGTTCATCTTCGCGTTCGCGCCGGTCATCGCGTGGCTGTGGATCAAGATGGCGTCGAGCGGCAAGGAGCCGACCAGCCCGACCAAATTTGGCTTCGGCCTGATCTTCGTCGGCGCCGGATTTCTGATTCTGATCATCCCGGCCCGCCTGGCGGAGCAGGGGACCCTGGTCAGTCCGATGTGGCTGACGGCCACTTACTTTCTGCACACCATCGGTGAACTGGTGCTGAGCCCGGTTGGGTTGAGTGCCATGACCACGCTGGCGCCGGCGCGGATTGCCGGCCTCATGATGGGCGTGTGGTTCCTGGCCACCTCGGTTGGCAACTTCATCGGTGGCCGCGTCTCGGGCCTCTACGAATCATTCGCCCTGCCCACGCTGTTCGGCGTCGTCGCGGCCTTTGCCATCGTGGCCGGGTTAATCCTGCTGGCGCTGGTGCCGTCGATGCGCCAGTTGCTGCCGGCTCAGACCGGGAAGGCGAAATAGCGGAGACGCACGGGTTAAGATCAGGCTTGTGCGGGTAGTTCTCGTCAGCACTTACGATCTGGGACGCCAGCCGTTTGGCCTGGCGTCGCCGGCCGCGTGGTTGAGGCGGGCCGGCTTTCAGGTGACCTGCGTCGACCTGTCGCGCGAGAAACTCGACGCGGTGCTCGTGGCTGAGGCGGGCCTGGTGGCCTTCTATCTGCCCATGCATACGGCCACGCGGCTGGCCATGCCGGTCATCGCCAGAATACGCGCGAGCCATCCCATCCTCCTGATCGCAGCCTATGGCCTCTATGCGCCACTGAATGAAGCGTTGCTGCGTGAGCACGGCGTCTCGATCGTGCTCGGCCCGGAGGCCGAAGCCGATTTGGTCGCGGCGGCCACGTCCTTGAGTGCCATCGGCACCGTGGCATCCGCCTTCGCTCGCGAACATCACTCCAGCGAGCTATGGCGAGACCTCGCCGTAGCGGCCTCCGGCCGCGTAGGCGGGCCCTTGGCACCTGAGATGGTGTTGCCCCGCTTGGCGTTCATTCAGCCGGACCGGACCGGTCTGCCGGCACTGGAGAACTACGCCAGTTTGCAGATGCCAGACGGCAGCCGCAAGACTGTCGGCGCCACCGACGCCACGCGCGGGTGCAAGCACCGCTGCCGGCACTGTCCGATCGTGCCGGTCTACGACGGGCAGTTTCGCGTGGTTCCGGTCGATGTGGTGATGGCCGACGTCCGGACCCTGGTGGCGCAGGGCGCCACGCACATCAGCTTCGGCGATCCGGACTTCTTGAATGGTCCAGGCCACGCCCGCAAGCTGATGGAGGCCCTGCACGCCGAATTCCCGTCACTCACCTACGACGTGATCATCAAGGTTGAGCACTTGCTGCGGCATCGCGACTTGCTGGAGCCTCTGGCCCGCACCGGCTGCCTGTTTGTGACGAGCGCCGTCGAAGCCGTGGACGACGAGGTACTGGCCAAGCTGGACAAGGGCCATACCCGAGCCGGCTTTGTCGAGGCCGCAACGCTTTGTCGCGCTGCGGGCCTCACGCTGGTCCCGACCTTTGTCGCGTTCACGCCGTGGACCACGCTCGATGGGTATCGCGACCTGCTCGACGTGGTGGAGGCGTTGGACCTGGTGGCCAACGTCGCTCCGGTGCAGTGGGGGATTCGGCTGCTGGTGACCTGGCAGTCGCGTCTGTTGGAGTTGCCGGACATTCAGGCGGTAGTGGGCCCCTTCGACTCGCGCTCGTTGACGTTTCCGTGGCGCCATCCCGACCCGCAGGTGGATGAACTCCAGGCGCACGCGATGGCCATCGCCGGCGCGGCCATTCACGGCGGCCGCCACGAAGTGTTCGAGGCGATTCGCAGCCTTACGCGATCACCACATCGCGAGGTCACAAGACCGCCAAATCCGCGGACGGCAATCCCGTACTTGAACGAACCCTGGTACTGTTGAGCGGAACCCACCGCAGAGCAGGTGGCTCTGTTATGACGCTTCCACTCGATGCGCGGGAGGCACGGCCCGGACAGCCCCGCGTGCTGCTGCTGGCCATGACCACCGGCTACCAGACCCGCATGTTCGGCGAGGCCGCGGCGGCCCTCGGCGTCGAGCTGATTTACGCGACCGATCGCTGCGATCAACTGGACGATCCGTGGCGGGACGGCGCCATCCCCGTTCGGTTTCACGAGGAATGGCGCTCAGTGGACGCCGTCCTCAAGGCGCTTGAGTCACGGCCGGTGTCGGGCGTGCTGGCAGTGGGCGATCGCCCCAGCGTGATGGCGGCGTCGATCGCGCGACTCCTGGGTTTGCCCGGCCACTCCACCGAAGCCGCCGCCATTGCCCGTGACAAGCGTCTCTCGCGCGAGCGCCTGCGGGCGTCAGGATTGCCGGTGCCAGAATTCCAGGCCGTGCCGGCCGGCGTCGACCCGGCCACCCTGCTCGCGGGCCTTACCTTCCCGGTCGTCATCAAGCCCACGGTTCTGTCGGGTAGCCGCGGGGTGATTCGCGCCGACGATGCGCTGAGTTTTGTGACGGCGTTTGACCGCGTGCGCCGGATGTTGGCGTCGAGCGACATTCGCGAGCTGCACGATCCTGAGTCGGATGTGATCCAGATCGAGTCATACATCCCTGGCAGCGAGTACGCCCTGGAGGGCCTGCTCGATCACGGCGCGTTCCGCACGCTGGCGATGTTCGACAAGCCCGATCCGCTTGACGGCCCCTTCTTCGAGGAGTCGATTTACGTCACGCCGTCACGGGTGAATCCCGGCATCCAGCAGCAGATCGCCGCCGCCGTGGAGCGCGCGGCCGCGGCCATTGGTCTGCACCACGGTCCGGTGCATGCCGAATGCCGCGTCAACAGCCGTGGCGTCTACCTCCTGGAGGTGGCGGCGCGTCCCATTGGCGGCCTCTGCGCCAAGGTGCTGCGCTTCGTGAAACCAGGCGAACCCACGATTGGCCTCGAGCAGTTGATCCTGCGGCAGGCGATTGGCGAGTCGACGGCCGATTGGACGCGCGAGGCAGCGGCCTCGGCGGTGATGATGATCCCCATTCCGCGCAGTGGCGTCTTTCGTGGCGCCGCCGGAATCGAAGAGGCCAGGGCCGTGGCCGGCGTCGATGAAGTGCTGATTACCGCGAAAGCCGACCAGCACCTGCTGGCACTGCCGGAGGGGGCGAGCTACCTGGGATTCATCTTCGCACGCGCCGCCTCGCCGGAAGCGGCGGAGCAGGCCGTGCGAACCGCGCATGAGCGCCTGCGGGTGACCATCGATCCCTGGCTGGAAGTCCTGAACCAGTAGAATCTGCCGCTGTCGTGAACTCGGCGTCTAATCTGCGGCTGTCGTGAAATCGGCGGCCTATTTCGCCTGGGGCGGCACGAAATCGGGCGGCAGGGCCGACCCTTCGCCGAAGAAGAAGTCTTCCATGTGCTTGCGGATGAGCTCCTGGCCTTCCTTCTGCCAGGGCATCAGCCGATATTCGTTGAGGATCATCTTCTGCCGATCCTCCCAGAGCTTCCAGGCCTGCGCCGACACGTTCTCGTAAACGCGCTGGCCGATTTCGCCGGGCCACGGCGCCGCGTCGAGTCCGGGCAGCTCTTTCTGCAACTTCACGCACTGAACCGTGCGGCCCGACTTGTTGGTGACTGGTTGGTTGCTCGGACCGGTGGGTCCCCCGCACATGCTCATCGACGTGTGCCTCCGCTCCAATCTTACTCCGGCAGGCCCTCCCGACAAGTGGTGCCTCCCGACCCGAAGTGCCCTCCCGACCAGAATTACTTCCCGGCTAGAATCAGTACCGTGGAACCCGAAGAGCGTCACCGTTGCTGCTGGTATGGCCGCCGCACCGCCGACCTGCCTGAAGACATCGGGTCCCACACCATTGTCGACGGCGAACTGGTGTACTGCGCCCACCCCATGTACTGGCCGGTCGTGCGCTACGAGTTTGACCTTCGCAATTGCGAAGACTGCGACGTCTTCAAGGCCCGCCGCCCGGAACGGCCGCCCGATTCCTAGCGCGTGACCGGCGCAAAGAAATCATCCTGCTTGTAGCTGTGGACGCGGCGGTAGCCCACCGCCTCAAGGAACCGGACGATCTCGGATCGCTTCGGTTCTTCCTCGTTGTGTTCGATGGCCATGGCGCCGAATCGATAGCGGTCGAACGGGATGCCGCGTAGCGCCTCGAGCTCCGCGCCCTCGATGTCGAGGCTCAGGAAGTGAATAAAGCCAGGCGCCTCTGCCCGCTCGAGGACCTCGGCCAGGGTCACAGTGGTCAGCTCCACGGCCGGCGCCCGCGACGCCTCCTCTTTCCACTTGCCCAGCGTGTCGGCGATGCCGCCGAGCCCGTCGTGGGTGTGGAAGAGCACCCGCACGCCGCTCTGGCTCGACACGACTTCCCTGGCCACCGTACATCGGCGGCCGTCCATCGCCACTGGGAACGGATCGACGCAGATGCCGGTCCAGCCGCGATCCTCAAGGGCCCGGGTGTTCGAGCCGATTTGGCCGTGGCCGGAACCGACATCGAGAAACACGCCATCAGTCACGCCGGGAAACATCACTTCGGCCACCCACTTGTCCTGACCAATCTCCGATGGATATGGCGGATTGCCGATCGATTCCTGGTATGCGATCGCGATGGCCCGGCCGAACGGGAGTTGGCAGCACCGCCGGTTCTCGGCCAGATGGCCGGCGAAGGCCTGCCCCCGAGGGCTGAAGAATGCGGCTGCGACGATGAGCGGCAGGGCCACCCCGAGGATCAATAGGCGCCGTGCAATGGTCACCATCTGATTGTAGTGATCCTCGGCAGCTCAGGGCCCATATGTAGCGATTGTATACACATGGATGGGCTGGCGCCAATTTTGTCTTTGCCTGTATCTTCGTAAATAGCTGAAAACAAGATTGTTACGGGAACGCTCGGTCAGCTGAGCTGGCACGTTATTCGCTACATAACACGGTAGCTACGGATGCCATTCACCACCGGATGGCGTCAAATCACCAGCAGGAGGTGACCGTGTTCGAGATTCGAAAGGCACGCCGGGGTTTTGCGTCGATGTCAGCCGAGAAGCAGCGCGAGATTGCCAGCAAGGGTGGCCGGGCCGCGCACGCCAAGGGGACCGCGCACGAATGGTCGGCTGATGAAGCCCGCGCCGCCGGACGCAAGGGCGGTCAGGCCAGCCGCGGCGGTCGCGGCAAACTGCCGTCGGTCGCGTAATTCGGCCGACGCGGGTCACGACCCGCACTCGGGAAGAGAGAAGTGCCGCGCCACCCTCCCCGGCCGGTACTTCTCACTTCTCACTTCGTCGTTTCGGCCTTCTCCACCTGCACGCGCGCGTCGTTGAAGCAGGCGCCGCCTCCCAAGTCTGACAACGTATCGGGCACCAGCGCGTTGGACGTGAAGCCGTTGGCCGTGTGGCGGCGCCACACGCCTTTGGGCATCGACACCGTGCCGGGCCGCACCAGGTGCGTGAGGTGAGCCTTGATTCGCATCTCACCGAGCGCGTTCCACACGCGCAGCGCATCGCCCTCTTCCACGTCGCGGGCCGAGGCATCGTCAGGATTCATCTCGAGTCGCACCTCGGGTCGGTTCAATTCGCCGAGGGTCGAGCTGATCGTGCGCTCGCTGGCCGGTGAGATCAGCGCAAGCGGGAACGCCGCCGTGCCGGGGTCCGGCTGGTAGCCGTACAGACCCTGGGGCGTCTGCGAGTCGAGCGCGCTCGGAAAGAGGTTGACCTTGCGGTCAGCGGTCTTGGGAAACACGTCGACAAACTGGATCGGCCGGCCGCCGTGGGGCGGTGCGGCCTTCCAGGTTTCGCGCAGGTCGTTGCCCACACGCTCCGGGAGGTTGCCGAGTACCGACAGCATCGCCTCGAGGTCGTCCTCGGGATCGCCCTGGGCCGACAGCTCCAGGCGGCGGGAGAGGTCGAGAAACACGTCGCTGTTCGAGCGCGATTCGCCGACCGCATCGATCACGGGCTTGCCGAGCTGCAGCGTGATGGGGCCGTAGCCACGAGCGAAGTCGTAGTGCTCGAGGAACGTCGTCGCCGGCAGCACAACGTCGGCGTACATCGCCGAGTCGGTCATCACCTGGTCGAACACCACCGTGAACAGGTCCTCGCGCTCGAACCCGCGAATCACCCGATGTTGATCGGGCAGGATCGCCACCGGGTTGCAGTTGTAGACGAACAAGACGTTGACCGGCGTGCCTTCCGGTTCGGTGAGGACGCGGCCGACCTTGTTCATGTTGATCGCGCGGGTTGGCGGTTCGGCGTCGGCCAGCCACTTGCGGTCGATGTCCCACGAGGCGGAGTTGCTCATCGAGAAGCCGCCGCCCCGCACGCCGAACTTGCCGCCCACCGCGGGGAGCGCCAGGACGGCCGCCGCGGCGCTGCCGCCGTTGCGATTGCGTTCCAGGCCCCAGCCGCACTTGACCAGGGCCGGCGATGCCTTGGCGAAGCGTTCAGCCAGGCCGCGCAATTGCGCGGCGCTGACGCCGCTGACCTCAGCGGCACGTTCGAAGGTCCAGGGCTCCGCCATCCGCCGGAGATCCGCCGCGCCGGTGGTGTGCTGATCCAGGAAGGCCTGGTCGGCGTGTCCCTCTTCGAACAGGTAGCGATGGATGGCCAGCGCCACCGGCAGGTCGGTGCCGGGCCGCACGGCCAGGTGCAGGTCGGCCTGGCGGGCGACGGTGGTGGCGCGCGGGTCGAGCACGACGACATAGGCGCCGCGATCGCGCGCCTCCTTCAGGAACGGCATGAGGTGGATGCCCGAGACGCCGGGGTTCACGCCCCAGATCACGATCAGCTTGGCTTCCGGATAGTCTTCGTAGCTGACCGACGTCATCTTGCCGTAGAGGCCGAGGTTGGCGGCGCCGGTGGGCGCTGCGCAGACGGTGCGCAAGAGGCGCGAGGCGCCGAGGCGCCGGAACAGGATGGCATCGGCGTAGTCCTGGGTCAGGAAGCCGTTGGACCCGCCGTAGCAGAGCGGCAGGATGGATTCGGCGCCCGCACTTGCCCGCGCATCGCGCATCTTCTCGGCAATCAAGTCCAGCGCCGTGTCCCAGGTCACGCGCGTGAACTGCCCCGAGCCCTTGGCACCGCGCCGCACGGCGGGGTAGAGGAGGCGGTCGTCGCCGTAGACGCGTTCGTGGAAGGTCCGGACCTTGGCGCAGATGTAGCCGTTGGTGATGTGGTTGTCTTTCGACCCATCGATCTTGGTGATGCGTCCTGAGCGCAGGGTCACGTCCAACGTGCAGGCATCCGGGCAATCGAGCGGGCAGGCGGTTTGGACATTCGACTCGGTTGGGGCAGCACCTGGCTTGGCCATATCCCTCAATTGTAAATGAAGGTTCGGTAGACTGGGGCGGGATGGCGCGTCTGCCTCAGGTAGTAATCATTGGCGGTGGTTTCGGCGGCCTGGCGGCCGCCCGGCAGCTGAAGCGCGTGGCCTGCGAGGTGACGATCATCGACCGTCACAACCACCATGTGTTCCAGCCGCTGCTCTACCAGGTGGCGACCGCCGGCCTGTCGCCCGGCGACATTGCCTCGCCGATTCGGTGGATTCTCAGGAAGCAGCCGCAGCTCCGGGTACTTCTGGGCACCGTCGAGCGAATCGACACCGCGGCCAGGCAAGTATGGATGGATGGCCACGACGCGGTGCCGTACGACTTCCTGATCGTCGCCGCGGGTGCCACCCACTCGTATTTTGGTCACGACGAGTGGAGCGCGGTAGCGCCGGGGCTCAAGACCCTGGACGATGCCCTGGCCATTCGGCGGCGGTTGCTGTTGGCCTTCGAGGAGGCGGAGCGCGAGCACGATCCGGCGCGACAGCGCACCCTGCTGACGTTCGTGGTGATAGGCGGCGGACCGACCGGCGTGGAATTGGCCGGCGCGCTGGCCGAGATTGCCAGGCAGGCGCTACGTTCTGAATTTGATGCCATCGATCCGGCGTCGGCGCGCATTCTGCTGGTCGAGGCGGGGCCGTCGATCCTGCCGGCCTTTCCCGAGGGCCTGCGCGCCTCGGCCCGGCGCGCGTTGCGGCGTCTGGGTGTGGAGGTGCGGGAGGGTCTGGCGGTCAGCCAGGTGGAAGATGGCGCGGTGGCGATTGGCGACGAACGGATCGAGGCGCACACCGTGTTGTGGGCGGCCGGCGTGTCGGCGGCGCCGATCGGTCGCGACCTCGGACCCGGACTCGATCGGGCCGGCCGGGTCCCGGTGGCGGCGGACCTGACCGCACCAGGGCATGCCGGCGTCTTCGTGGTTGGCGACCTGGCCAGCTTCTCACACCAGACCGGCCAGCCGCTGCCCGGTGTGGCGCAAGTGGCCAAGCAGCAGGGGACCCACGCCGCGCGGAATGTCGCGCGGCTGATTCGCGGCGAGTCGACGCGTCCGTTTCGCTATTTCGACCCCGGCAATATGGCGACCATCGGTCGCGCCAATGCGATTGCCGATTTTGGCTTCCTGCGAGTGTCGGGATTCATGGGCTGGCTGATGTGGTTGTTCGTCCACATCCTGTTCCTAATCGGGTTCCGCAGTCGCCTGTCGGTGCTCCTGCAGTGGGCGGCGGCCTACCTGACCTACCAACGCAGTGTGCGGTTGATCACGCGCAACCCGGGATCGTGAGGGGGGCGTTCATGCGTTCAGTGTTATTCTCCTCTTGCCTCGGAGACTCATAGCGCCGTGCATGCCGGAACCGCCGTCGGACCCTATCAGATCGTCCGCCAGCTTGGTGCTGGCGGCATGGGCGTGGTGTGGCTGGCCGAAGATACCCGTCTGCAGCGCAAGGTCGCGCTCAAGACCGTCAAGGGCGCCGATGCCGATACCACCGAGGGCCGCCAGCGCCTGATGCGCGAGGCCCGGGCCGCTGCCACCCTCAATCACCCCAATATTGCCACGGTCCACGACGTCCTCGACGTCGACGGCCAGGTCGTCGTCGTGTTCGAGTATGTCGAGGGCGACACGCTGGCCGCGCGCCTGCAGAGCGGTCCGCTGTCGGTGGCCGAGGCGGTGGAAGTTACCTGGCAACTCGCCGATGCGCTGGCCGCCGCGCACGCCGTCGGTGTGATTCACCGCGATCTCAAGCCCTCGAACGTGGTGATTGCGCCCGATGGCCGCGCCAAGGTCCTCGATTTCGGCATTGCCCGCCTGGTGCCGATTGGCGCCGACATGTCGGCCAGCGCACCCGGTACGCTCGGCGGCGGGCTGGTGGGGACGCCGGGCTATGCGGCGCCTGAGCAGTACTTGTCGCGCAATGTCGACGGCCGCGCCGACCTCTATTCCCTCGGCGTGATGCTGTTCGAGATGATCGCCGGCCGGCGTCCGTTCCCTGGCAGCGACGCCATCCAGCTGGCCACGTCGGTCCTGCGAGACGATGCCCCGATGTTGGCGAGCAGCGGCCTGTGGGTGCCGCCGCAACTGGCGCGATTGGTCGAGCGCCTGCTTGCCCGCGAACCGGCCCGGCGTCCGGCCACGGGCGAAGAGGTCCTGGTTGAGCTCAGTCCGATTCGCGACAACGAGTCGTCGCCGCTGGCGCGCCGCACGGTGTTGCTGCGGCAACGCCTGCCCACGAGCACGCTGGTGGCGGCCGCGCTGACGCTGGCCGGGGTGGCGGCCTTTGTCGTCTGGCTGCAATGGAACGCGCGGCCAATGGGGCCCGAGGCGCCGGTGGTCGCCGTGCTCCCGTTGACCAACTCGAGCGGCGACGCCGGCAACGACTATCTCGGCGCCGGGCTGGCCGAGAGCCTGATTACCAGCCTTGCTTCTGTCCCCAGGGTGACGGTATTGTCGCGCTCGGCAGTGGAGGAGAGCCGGCAGCAGAATCCGGATCGAGCCAGCTTCGTGCGCTCGCTCGATGCCAACTACATCGTGACCGGCTCGGTGCAGTCGGTCGGCAATCGCTTGCGCGTCACCCTGAACCTGGAACGCCCCGATGCGTCGGTGGCATGGGGGGAGACGGTCGAAGGCCCTGCCACCGGCTTGTTCGAACTGCAGACGCGGCTGGCCAGCGCGCTGGGCAACGCGATCGCCGACCAGACGCCGTCGGCGTTACGGGTGACACCGTCAGCGCCGGCCACAACCAGCGATCCGGCGCAGTTGGCGTACTGGCGCGGGCGGGCGCAACTCGATCGGCGCGAACTGACCGGCAGCATCCAGGCGGCGATCAAGGAGTTCTCCGACGCCATTGCGATCGACCCAAAGTTTGCCTTGGCCCACGCGGGATTGGCGGACGCCCAGTGGTCGATGTACCTGGGCACCAACGACAAGACTTGGGCCGAGCGGGCGATGGCGTCCACCGCGGCCGCGATCGAACTGGAGCCCGACCGGCCCAGTGTGCGCTACGTCGCCGCGTTGACCCTGTTTCGGGGCGGCCGTTATGCGGAGGCCAAGGACGAAGTGGAACGGGCACTGGCCCTGCAGCCAACCTACGAAGATGCCATCCGTCTGCACGCCAGGGTGCTCATGCGAGACGGCAGCGTCGAGCAGGGGCTGGCGGAGTTCAAGAAAGTGATGTCCCTTCGGCCGAACGACGTGTCGCTGTACGGCGACATGGGCAATGCGTTGTATGGGGCGTCGCGCTATTCGGAAGCATTGAGTGCGTTCGAGAAAGCCATTGAACTATCGCCAGGTTCATCCGTGAATCTGACCCGTGCCGGAGCGACCGCGCAGGCCATGGGTGAACGGCAGCGGGCGCTCGAGTTCTACGAGCGCGCGAACGCCATTCAGCCTCGCGCTGAGACTTTCTCGAACATGGGGACCATCTACTATGGCCTTGGCGACTACGCCAAGGCGGCGCGATCGTACGAGGGCGCGCTTCTGATTCGCCCCTTGAGCGCAGTGACCCATCGCAATCTCGGCGATGCGTACCTGCACCTTGGCCGAAAAGACGATGCCCGGCGCGCCTATCAAGAGGCGGTGCAGCGGGCGGAAACCGAGGTGTCGGTCAGCCCGTCCGACGCGAGGGCCATCGCGCGACTGGCGGTCTACCAGGCCAAGGCGGGCGACGATCTTGCGGCGCAAAGGAACTTGAAGCGGGCTCAATCCATTGCACCCAGGGACGCACAGGTGTTCCAGCGTGCGGCGGTGGTGCACGTGTTAGCTGGCCGCCACGGCGAGGCCATGCAGGCGATTGAGCAGGCGATTGCCGCAGGTGTGGCCGCACGCCTCATTCTTGAAGAGGAAGACTTCGAACCACTCCGATCCTTGCCGCGCTTTGCGGCAATGGTCTCAACCCCAGCCGAGGTGAAACGATGAGCAAGAAGAAACCTGGAAAGAAACCGGTCAAGAAGAAGGCAGCAACGAAGAAGGCTCCGGCGAAGAAGGCGGCATCGGCCCGACGGGCCGTGCGCGTCGCGAGTACTGCACAGGTGGCCGGCGGCAAGCGCAACAACACGGCGACCATCTTCCTCTATAAGGTCGACGGCAACTACCGCGTGCGGACATCGCCGCAGTTGATTAGCGCGGCGCCCGGCTACATCGAGTGGACGGTGGTGAACCTCGCATCCGACGAGCAGGTCGATGTCGACATCACCTGGCCGGAGGGCGGGCCCTGGGGTGCGGATCCGATCAAGTTCAAGGGCAACAAGCGCAAGAGCCTGTCTGATGCCAAGCCCGGCCGCTACAAGTACAACGTGACCGCTAACGGCTTCACCGAAGACCCGGAGATTGAGTTCCCCGAGGGAAACTGACTGTTCTGCTCATCGCTCCGGACGCAGCACGCGGCCGGCCAGCGCCGACGTGAACTTACCCTCACGCCGCACCACTTCGCCGTTCAGGATGATGTCGTTCATCCCTTCGGCGAGCTGGTGCGGTTTTTCGTAGGTCGCGGCATCGTTGACCCGCGCCAAGTCGAAGATCAGCACATCGGCAAACGCGCCGGCCCTCAACTGGCCGCGATCCTTCAACCCGAACACGGTCGCCGGCAACGACGTCATCGATCGAATGGCGGTGGCCAGGTCGATGGCGTTGCGCTCGCGCACATAGCGCTTCAACTTGCGCGCGAAAGCGCCGTAGGCGCGCGGGTGGGGCACACCGACGCCCATGGGCACCAGGTCGCCATCGGTGCAGGTCATGGTCCACGGCTGACGCATGATGCCCTCAATGTCGCCCTCCGACATGTTGAACGACACCAGGCTGGCATCGCCTTTTTCCAGCATCTTCAGCGCGAACTCCTCTGGCGCCAGGCCGGCCCTGGCGGCGAGCGCCGACAAACGTTGCCCTTCGAACGAAGGGTCGGCGGTGTAGCGGCTGATCATCAGCGTCTCGGCGCCGCCACGCCTGGCGATGTTGACCTTGACGTCTTCGCGGATCTCATCGCGCAGTTCGCCCAGGACACGCTTCATCATGGCGTCGCGGCCGCCGACCTGGGCGGAGCGCGGCATCAGGGCGCCGACAATGCCGGTGCCGCTGGCCTCGTAGGGATACTGATCGGCAAACACCTGCACACCGCGCGCCCGGGCCGCTTCGATCCGTTCAATCAGCGTCTTTGACAGGCCCCAACTCGCCGGCCCGAGCGCCTTCATGTGCGACACCACGCCGATCACGCCGCCCTGTTCGGCGATGTCGATCACTTCCTGCACGGCCGCCACCACGCCAATGGTGTAGTCCGACTCGTCGCGGATGTGGCTGGAGTAGACCCCGCCAAACGGCGCCGTGGCCCTGGCCATGGCGATGACCTCGGCCGTCTTCGAGTAGCTGCCGGGCGCGTAGTAAAGGCCGCTCGACAGGCCGATGCCGCCGGCCAGCATGCCCTGGCGCGTCAACTCCACCATCCGCGCGACCTCGGCCGGGTTGGGATCGCGGTCGGACATCTCCATCACCGCGCGGCGGATCGAGCCGTGCGGCACGAACTGACCGACATTGGTGCCGATGCGCTGCCGTTCGTAGGTGGCCCGCTGCGCGGCCAGGTCGACCGGTCCGCCCCCATCGGGATTCACAAACACCGTCGTCAGGCCCTGCGCCAGCAGCGGTTGGCCGTGCTTGAGGCCCTCGGTGCCGAGTCCCTCGCCGGCGTGCGAATGAACATCGATGAACCCGGGCGTGACCAGGCGATCGGCGGCGTCGATCACGGTCTTTGCCGAGGCGCCCGAAAGGGCGCCCATGGCGACGATGCGGTCGCCGGTGATGCCGAGGTCGGCGCGATACCAGGGATTGCCGGTGCCGTCGAGGACACGGCCATGGCGAATCAGGATGTCGAACTGCTGAGGGACTTGCGCTCTGACCGGGGCGAGGAGCAGCAGCAGGGTAACGGCAAGGCGGATCACCATGCCCGCCATTCTAGCGGCTGCTGCCCGGCCGCTACAGGGTCTTGTGGTAGCGGATGTATTCGCCCGCAAACCCGCGCCGCTCGTAGATGGCGCGAGCGCGGTGGTTGGTCACGAGCGCATTGAGCGTGAGCCGGGCGGAGCCGCGCGCGCGGGCCCAGGCTTCGGCGTAGTCGAGCAGGGCGGAACCGACGCCCTTTCCCTCGGCCTCCGCGGTGACCGCCAGTACCGACAGGTGTGCGTGTGGCTGCTGGGTGAAGAAGTCGATCAGGGTGACCAGGTAGGCGCAGCCGGCCGGTCGCCCGTCGACTTCGGCAATGACCAGGGCTTGGTCCGCCTCCGCGCTTTGTGCTTCGGCGTGACTATCGTCCGGCAGGCGCGCGAACCACTCCGCCAATGCCCGGCGATCGCCGTCGGCGAACTCTGCCTTGGAGCGGAAGGGCGGCACCTCGAACGACACCAGCCGGTCGGCGAGTCCGAGGACGAACTCGCGATCAGCGGGCGCTGCCTGGCGAATCGTCATCCGGCGACCGGCGCGACTTTCTTCGCGTACTTGCGCTCGACGTAGTCGTCCAGCAGATGCTGAAAGGCGAGCGCGAGCTCCTCGTAATTGCCCTTGAGGGTGGTGGCGTGGACGCCGTCGATGAACACCGGGCAATGAGGCGCTTCGCCGGTGCCCGGCAACGAGATGCCGATGTTGGCCGCCTTCGATTCGCCGGGGCCATTGACCACGCACCCCATCACGGCCAGGGTCAGCGACTCCACGCCTTCGTAGGTCTGCTTCCACGCCGGCATCTGCTCGCGGATGTAGGCCTGCACCGCTTCAGCCAACTCCTGGAACGTCGAGCTGGTGGTGCGGCCGCAACCGGGGCAGGCAGTCACGCTGGGCGCGAAGGTCCGCAGGCCGAGCGCCTGCAACAACTCGCACGCGGCATACACTTCCTCGCGCCGGTCGCCGCCAGGCTTGGGCGTCAGCGAGACGCGGATGGTGTCGCCGATGCCGTCGGCCAGCAGCACGCCCATGGCCGAAGCCGACCACACCAGGCCCTTGGTGCCCATGCCCGCTTCGGTCAGGCCCAGGTGCAGCGGCTGCGTGGTTTGCCTGGCCAGTGCGCGATACACCTCGATCAGGTGGCGCGGCCGCGACAGCTTGCACGAAATGATGATCTGGTCGGCACGCAGTCCGGTCTCGATCGCCAGTTCGGTGGACTGGACCGCCGACAGCACCATGCACTCGCTGATGATGTCGTCGGACTCCTTGCCCAGGTTGCGGTCGGTGTTCTCCTGCATCCTGGCCATCACCAGCTCCTGGTTGAGGGAGCCGCCGTTGACACCGATGCGCACGGGCTTGCCGTGCTCGATGGCCACCTGGCAGATGGTCGCGAACTGCTCGTCGCGGCGTTTGCCGGTGCCGACGTTGCCGGGATTGATGCGGTACTTGTCGAGGGCGCGGGCGCAGTCCGGATGGCGGGTGAGCAGCAGGTGGCCGTTGTAGTGGAAGTCGCCGATCAGGGGGGCCGTGCAGCCGGCATCGAGCATGCGCTGCTTGATCTCCGGCACGGCGGCCGCCGCTTCCGGCACGTTGACGGTGACCCGGACCATCTCCGAGCCGGCCTGCCAGAGCTCGATGCACTGCTGCGCCGTGGCGGCCGCGTCGGCGGTGTCGGTCATGGTCATCGACTGCACCACCACCGGCGCGCCGCCGCCGACCATGACGTTGCCGACCTTCACGCCGATCGTGCGATGCCGCTTGTCAATCGTAAGCATTCGTTGGCTCTAGTCCTCGTTCCAACCGTCGGCCAGCAGTGACTGCCGAATCTCGTCCGCGCGAAAGAGCGCGACGTCGATGGCGGTGTAGTTCTCGATCCGGTCCATGGCTTCGTCGGCGAAAAACGCCAGCGTGAAGGGAGGGCCGCCCGGGAGAATCACCGCTCGCGCGTAGGTGTGCCCCGGCTTGAACAGGCGCCACAGAATCGTGGGTGCGGCCGACTCCACCTACTCAGGATACAACGCCGTCGCATCGCGTGCCGAGTCGACGAGCGCCGACAGGGTCGCGGCGGCATCGCGGCTGTCGGCCAGGGTCACGACCGGCGGCGCACCGTCGAGCACCGCCGCCTCGAAGTCCGCAATCTCCCGCACGAACAGCTCCGCCGACCCGGCCACGGTGATGGTCTCGACTCGGCCATTGCGTTCGAGCTCCAGGGTCTCGCGGATTCCGGGCTTGAAGGGATTGGGCACCGTCAGGGCGCCGTCGCTGCCCAGCACCTCGAGCCACGTGCGCAGCGAGGCGTGGAAGCCGGCATAAACGGTGGCCGTGGCGCCGCCCGGATAACGCAGCATGCCCATGAACTCGGTGTCCACTCCGCCGGCGTGCCACTGCGCCGAACCGAAGACCATCTTCGGACCGCGGCCGGTCAACAGCTGCGCGTAGGTCACGGGATAGCCGCCGACGTCCCACAGCGCGCCGCCGCCCAGCGTGGCATCGAGCCGCACGTCGTTGGCGCGGACCAGCGAGAAGGTGAATCCCGAAACGATGGCATGCACCGTCCCGAGGGCGCCGCCGTGCACCAACTCGAGCACCTTGGCGGTGAGCGGCTCATGCCGGTACATGAAACCCTCTTCGACCACCACCTTGGCCGCGGTCGCCGCGGCGTGAATGCGGTCGATGTCGGCGGCATTGAGGGCCATGGGCTTTTCACACAGCACATGCTTGCCCGCCGCAATGGCCGCCAGCGTCCATGGCACATGTTCACTGTTGGGCAGCGGAATGTAGACGGCATCGATCGCCGGGTCGTCGAGCAGGGCCTGGTAACCCGCACACGCTCGCGGAATCTCCCATTCGGAGGCATAGGCTTCGGCCCGCGCGCCACTGCGGCTCGCGACCGCCAGCAACCGGCTGCGCCCGGTTCGGCGAATCGCCGGGATGACGCGGCGATTGATGCGCGCCGTTCCCAGAATGCCCCAGCGCAAAATCACCAGATCTCCGGCCCTGTCTGCGTGATCTGTGTCATCTGCGGCCCCGGAGATGTCTGCGTCATCTGCGACTCCGAAGATGTCTGCGTCATCTGTGTCATCTGCGGCCCCGGAGATGTCTGCGTCATCTGTGTCATCTGCGGCCCTGGAGATGTCTGCGTCATCCCTTCTCAACTCTGAGTTTCGCGAGCATGCGGCGGTTGAATTCCTCGGACTGGCCGCGTGGGATCGAGAGCGTCTTCCAGGACGGTCCCAGCAGGTGCTTGGCGAGGAACAGGATCTGGTAGGCGTGCCCGGCGTAGTGCGCCACCTGGCGGCTCATGGCCTTGTAGACGGAGTGGGGCTCTCCGCGAATCACCACCGTGCGCTGCAGGTCGGCGTCGGTGAGCGGCGTGATCGCATCGAACACGCACTGCCAGCCGTGCTCCCACTCGGCAGTCAACTCGGCCCGCGACTGTGCCACCTCCTCGAATTCCTGGTCGCGCAGGCGCGTGGCCTTCTCACCGTCGCTGACCAGGAAGTCCACCCAGCGCGACCGCATGTTGCCGGCCATGTGCCGCATGATCACGGCCACGCTGTTGGCTTCGGCGTCGAGCTTGATGTGCAGTTGATCGTCAGAGAGCTGTTCGATGGCCTTGTCGGCCAGCTTCTTGATCTTCTGGAATTCGTCGAGGGCGGCCGCGAGGATGGGCGAGTCAGTAGGCATGTTGGATCACCAGGAGAATCCCCTACAGAATACCTTGGGCGATGCGGTTGCCGGCCGATGCTTTCGGCGCAGGCAGGGTGCCTGGGCGCCGCTGTTCGTCCCTGCCTCCTGCCAGTTCATCCCTGAAATCAGCCAGTCTGGGTACTTTGTGTCGCTGCTGTCTTATCAATGCGGTAGCGTTGAATCCTGCCTCATTTGATGTTGATGTACCTGGGTTAGGAGTTTTGTAATGGCTCGTTTTACTGCCGTCGCAGCGATGGTGCTGCTCGCATTCGGCTCGGTCGATACTTCGGCGCAAGGTGTGCAAACCGGTTCAGTCAGGGGCGTCGTGCGCGACGCGACCGGGCTCGTCCTCCCTCAAGCCACCGTGCGGGCCGAGTCGCCCGCGCAGCAGGGTGATCGTGGCACCACCACCGACCAGGCTGGCGCCTACCGTCTGGCCGGGTTGGCGCCTGGCGACTACACGATCACGATTGAGTTTCCGGGTCTGCAGCCGATGGTGCGCAGCCTGCGCATCGGCGTGGGTGCCAGTGCTCAGGTCGATGTCGAGTTGCGCGCCGCCGGCGTCACCGAAGCGGTGACGGTGAGCGCCACCGCGCCATCGCTGGTGTCGACGACCACGGGTGGCTCGCGTTTCCGGGTGACCGAGGTCGACGCCTTGCCCACCGGCCGCACGCCCTCGCTCGTGGCGGAGCTGGCGCCGGGCTTGACCAACAACACGCCGAACGTGAATCAAGTCACGATTTCCGGCGCGGTGGCCTACGACAACATCTTCCTGGTCGACGGCGTGGACATTGGCGACAACCTGCTGGCCCGTCCCGACGACCTCTACATCGAGGATGCCATTGACGAGACCCAGGTGCAGACGGCCGCCATTTCCGCGGAGTACGGCCGCTTCTCGGGTGGGGTCGTCAACGCCGTGACCAAGCGCGGCGGCAACCTCTTCTCGGGCAGCATTCGCAGCAACCTGTCCAACGCCGCCTGGACCGACGAGACGCCGTTCGAGGTGGCCGCCGGCCAGAAGCGCCAGAGCAAAATGGATCGTTACTACGAAGGCACCTTTGGCGGTCCGCTGCGTCGCGATCGCCTGTGGTTCTTCTTTGCCGGCCGCACGCAGTCGAGTGAGACCAGCCTGACCCTGCCGCAGACCGCGGCGGCCTTTCAGCAGACCGACGACCAGCATCGCTGGGAGTTGAAGCTGACGGCGACGCCGTGGGTCAACCAGACGGTGCAGGTGCAATACCTCGATCGCCGGCAGGTCAGCGTGCGTCCGTCCATTCCGATCACGATCGATCCGACGGCCAGCGATGAGCAGGACACTCCCGGCCACCTGTTCGTGGCCAACTGGAACGGGGTGCTGGCGGGGCGCTTCTTCGCCACCGCCCAGTACTCGCAGAAGGCCAACCACCCGCGGTTTGGCAACACCAGCACGCAACTGGCTGACTCGCCGTTCCTGACCATCGGCCGCGTGTCCCCGGGCGGCCTGCACTTCGGCGCGCGCTACTTTGATCGCACCGACCCGGAAGACCGTGACAACAACCAGATCACCGGCAGCCTGTCGTACTTCGGCTCGCGTCCGGGCTTTGGCACGCACGACGTCAAGGTGGGCATGGAGCGGTTCTCGCTGGTGTTGCGCGGCGGCAACTCGCAGTCGTCGACCGGTTACCTGTTCAACACCGACTTCGCCACGGCCAGCGGCAAGCCGGTGACCGATGCCAGCGGTCGCGTCGTGCCGGTCTGGATTCCCGGCGCCTCGTCCATCGGCAACACCTTGCCGACGCGGGGTGCGGAAATCGATATCACCACCACCTCGTTCTACCTGCAGGACCGATGGATGCCGGCGCCGCGAGTGACCCTCGACCTCGGCGTGCGTTACGAGCACACCGGCAGCACCGCGACCGGCTCGGCCAGAAGCATCAGTGCGCAGTCGTTCGTGCCGCGTCTCGGCGTGAGCTACGAGCTAGGTGACGATGGCCGCACCATTGCCGGCGCCTCGTACTCGCACTACTCGGGCCGCTACACCTCGAGCATCTTCGGCCGCAACACGCCGGTCGCCAACGCCGGACGCGTGACCAGCGTCTACAACGGCCCGGCCGGCCAGGGCTACGACTTCGCCCCGGCGTTTGATTTGGCCAACTACTCGGTGGTTTCGGGTTCGTTCCCGACCGCCAACATCTTCCTCGACGAGGACCTGCGGTCGCCGGTGACCCGCGAGTTCACGTTGTCGCTGGGGCAGCAGGTGGGTGCCGGCTCCGTTCGCGCGCTCTACGTCTGGCGCCACGCCACCGGCCTGGTCGAGTCGTTCGTGAACGATCCCTCGGCCGCCGGCAAGACGACGGTGGCGCTCAACGGCGTGACCTTTGGCACCTTCGATAACGTCTACTACCGCAATTCCGATGATGCCGTCCGCGACTACCAGGCCGTCGAACTGCAGGGCAACTACCGCCTGCGGTCGAACTGGTCGGCGGCGGGGCACTGGACCGTGCAGCTCAAGAACGATGGCAACTACGAAGGTGAAGCGGCCAACCAGCCGGGGATCGGCACCTTGCTCGGCGACTATCCCGAGATGCTGGTGGCCGGCCGCAACTTTCCGACCGGCCGTCTCGATGACTACCAGCAGCACAAGGTGCGGCTGTGGTCGACCTACCAGCTCGATTTGGGCCGGGTGGGTCAGCTCGACCTGACGCCGATGTGGCGTTACAACTCGGCGACCACTTACAGCCTGGCCGCCGCCAGCGTGCCGCTCAGTGTGGCGCAACGGGCGCTCAATCCCGGCTATGCGCGTCTGCCCGGATCGGGCGCCAACGGGTCGCAGCAGTTGTTCTTTGGCGAACGGGGCAGCGAAGAGTTTGCCGGCTATGGCCTGCTCGATCTCGCGGCCACCTACCAGGTGCCGGTGATGAAGTCAGTGCGCCCCTGGGTCAAGATCGAAGTGCTGAACCTGCTCAACAACGACAAGTTGATTGGGTGGGATACCACCGTGACCGCCGACGCCACCAGCGCGCTCGACGCTAGCGGGCTGCCGACCGGATTCGTGCGTGGCGCCCGATTCGGCCAGGCCACCTCGACGGCGCACTTCCCGCGCCCGCGCCCGGGCCTGACCGGCGGACGCACGTTGCTCGGCGCCTTCGGCGTTCGCTTCTAGCCGTTCGTGTGGATGGACCGCGCTCGCGCGGTTCATCCACGCCTATCTGGGCAGCGGCCGCCGATCAGAACGATCGGGCAAACAACCCTTCGATGGCCTTTTGCGCGGCGGCGCCGACGACCCGCGTCCCGGTGCCGCTGAAGTGCATGTGGGTAATGACCGGCTCGGCGCTGCCGGTGCGCGCGTGCCAGGCCGCGGACTCGCCGTCCCACTCGAACCAGCTCGCCCGGTCCTGATCGAACACGAACAGCGGCTTGTTGCAGAGCTTCGCGAATTCGGCGCCCCACCCGGTGCCGCCGCGAACGGTGTGATCGGGCTGGATGGTGCCAATCACGTAGATTTCCTGTCCGTGGTTGACCTGGTACCAGATGCTTTGCAGGATCTTGCGGAAGGTCGGCGTGTCGGGATAACGGCGATTCATGAGCCGTGACACGTAGGCGAGGCTGACCTCGCCGGCGTAAAGCTCTTCGTGATTGAGAACCCGGAGCCCGCGGGTGCGGACCGGCTTGTGGCCGTCGAACGAGAAGTTGACCTCCTCGATTCCGAAGCGCTCCGCACAGGCACCGAACTCCGCTTCAGCGCCCTGGGCGCCGCCGCTGAAGAGGATGACGTCCTCGCGCTTCGGCATGACTGGCTACTCCTTGTCGTCGCCGCCTTCGGGCTCGCCGTCGCCGGTGTCCGGCGCCGCGTCGACGGCCGTCTCGGGGGCGTCGGGATCCGGGTCGTCGTGCTTCATGAAGTCGGGCAGCGCATCGATCGCGTCGTCTTCCGAATCATCCAGGTCGTACATGCGGCCGGTGAACTTGGTGGGAATCGGTCCACGCGGCTTGTCTTCCTTCTTGGTGAAGGGCTTCTTCTTGTCCTTCGGCGGGGCCGGTGGACCGAAGTTCTTCGCGCCACCAGTGGCCTCGCCGCCACCGTAGCCGCCAGACCTGGGCGGGCCGCCAAAGCCGCCACCGGGCCGCGGACCGCTGAACCCGCCTCCGCCACTGAACCCACCACCACCGCTGAAGCCACCCGGTCGCGGCGGACCGCCGAAGCCGCCGCCAGGACGGGGCGGCCCTCCGGCTTCACGGGCACGGGCTTCGCTGACGGCCAGGGGACGGCCCATGAACAGCTGGCCGTCGAATTTCTTGATGGCCTCTTCGGCGGGCGCGCGCTCGGCGTACTCCACAAAGGCAAATCCGCGGGCGCGGCCGGTTTCCCGGTCGAGCGGACGCACGATTTGGGTTGGCGGAGCCACCTGCGCGAAGTGGGTACGCAGGTCGTCTTCGGTCGCCTGATAGGGCAAATTGCCCACGAACAATCGGACTGGTGGCACTGGTGAACTCTAACGGGTAACGGCTGACGGCAATGGGGTGTTCTGGTTCAAATCCAACGTGGATGAGGAATGTTGGTTTGGCTTTTGGCTTGGGCGGGTAGCTTAGCAAATCTGCCCGGTCGTCACAAGTCTTTCAATTGCTGCTCGATGGCGGCCAGGCGCAGTTGCAGCATTTCCCGATGAGCTGCCCGGCAGGCCGCGCCCATCTGGGCCTGGGTCTCGGCCAGCGCCAGTTCCAGTCCGGCCTTGAGGTGGGCACGGGCCTGTTGGTCGGCGGTCAGCGCCGGCCCGAGGGCAGCCCTGCGTTCCGCCTCGTCTTGCTGGGACTCGACTGCCTTGCTCTCCCACCCACGCGCCATTTCTGGAGCATAGCAGGTCAGGAAAGCGCGGAATGGGCCTAAAATGTGCTGTCCCTCGCGGGGGCTGGCCCAAACAGCGCCCCTACTCGGCGCCCGATTCTCGCAGGTCGCCGGATGGAGGTCATGCGAGCTACGGCCGGAGTGTGCCCATGACCCGCTTTACTTCGATTACCCCTAATCTCATCGTCCGCGACCTCGCCGCCAGCCTCGCGTTCTATCGCGATGTGCTGGGCTTTGGCATCACCATGAGCGTGCCCGACGCGCCGCCGTACGTGTTTGCCGGGCTCGAGCGCGACGGTGTGCCGGTGTTCCTCAACGATGTGAAGGCCGCCGCCGCGGACTTTCCCGCGATGGCCGCCACCCCGCCAGGTGGCACCTGCACGATGTTCTTCATCGTCACCGACGTCGATGGGCTGCACGCGGCGGTCGCGCCGCGCGCGACGGTGGTGATGCCGCTCAAGACCCAGTTCTACGGCATGCGCGAGTTCGCCGTGACCGATCCCGATGGCCACGTGATCACATTCGCCGAGCGGGTGGCTGAAGTCTGATGCTGCTGGCGGCGCTCTTCGCGATGCAAGTGGCGGTGACGCCGGTTGCGACCTGCCTGCAGCCGGGTCGCAGCGGCGAACTGCGATCCGAGTGGATGGTGTCGGCCGGCGCCGCGAGTAGCGTGGCCCTGTTTCAGTCGCTCGGCCATCGCAGCTACGGCGTGCAAACCGTGTCGTGGGGCCGGACGTTGACCCGGCCGCATGGCCCGGGCTGGCTGCGCGGCTGCTTTGCCTGGGCGGCGGAAGCCACGCCGCTCCTGGTGCAGTTCGAGCCGTCGCGGCTGTACGGCATGGGGTTGGCGCCGGTGGTGTGGCGCTGGAACTTCCTGCCGCTAGGTCGCTGGTCGCTCTACGCCGAGCTGTCGGCCGGTGGACTGTGGACCAGCGCCGCGATTCCCGAGGGCACCCAGACCGCGAACTTCACCGCCCATTGGGGCGGGGGCGTACGATGGCACACCTCGCCGCGCGACAGCATGGTCGTGTCGTACCGGTTCCAGCACTTCTCGAACGGCAATCAACTGTCGACCAACCCCGGCGTGAACAGCCATGTGCTGCTCGCCGGCTGGTCGCGGCGTTCCATTCGTTAGCGGGGAGTCGCCTCTGTGGCCAGTCTATCTTTCGTAGCTCTCGCGTTTCGCCGAGGCCGACAGCTTCACCAGGTAGCGCGCCGGATCGGCGCGGAATAACTGCCGGAGTTCGTCGAGGCTGCGCGCGCCGCCGTAGCTGATCGACGAGCACAAGTGTTTGAGAATGTCCTGCACCAGCGGCCGCACCGAGCCGCGGGCCGGGACGCTGACTTCGGTGCCCTCGGCGCCGAGCGCTTCGAGGTCGACCACTTCGTCGTCCTCGACGTCGAGCCGATCGCGAATCGCCTGAATCGACGCCATGCCGCGCAGGACCTTGAAGGGCACCTTGACCGAGCGCTGCTGGTCGGGCAGCACGACCGATTTCTGCACCACATCGCCCGGCGTTTCCTCGGTGCCGGCAAACATGCTGCCCAGCATCACGGTGTCGCCGCCAAAGAGCAGCGCCTCGAGAATGGCGCCGTGGCGCTTGATGCCGCCGTCGGCAATCAGCGGCACGCCGCCCTCGCCGGCGCCCTGGCGGCATTCAACGAGCGCCTGCAACTGCGGCACGCCGAAGCTGGTGGTCAGCCGGGTCGTGCAGCCGCCACCGGGGCCGATCCCGACCTTGATGGCATTGACACCACGCTCGGCGAGGAACCGCACCCCGTCGGCGGTGGCCACGTTGCCGGCCACCAGTTCGACTGCCGGAAAGGCCTTGCGGAACCCGTCGAGCGCCCGCGCCATCACCGTCGAATGACCGTGGGCAATGTCGATCACGATCACGTCGACGTGCGCTTTCACCAACTCGGCGGCGCGCTCAAGGTAGTCGCCGGTGGCGCCGATGGCGGCGCCCACGCGCAGCCGTCCGTGATCGTCACGGGTGGCGAACGGCAGGCGCACCTGGCGGTCGATGTCCCTGGCGGTGATCAGGCCGAGCAGCGTGCCATCGCCGCCGACCAGTGGCAGCTTCTTGACCTTGCGCTCGACCATGATGGTTTCGGCCGCCGCGAGCGTCAGCTCGCCGTGCCCGACGACGAGCGCGGGCAGCGGGGTCATGCGTGAGGCGACGGTGCCCTGGGTGCGGTCGACGAATCGCAGGTCGCGCTCGGTGAGCAGTCCCTGCAGCCGCCGTTGGGCGTCGACCACCACCAGCGTGCCGGCGCGGCGCTGCTTCATCAACGCCGCCGCCGCCGACAGCGGCGTCTCGGGGGTTACGGCATACGGGTCGCGGATGATGATGTGCTGCATCCGCTTGACCTTTTGTACCTCGCGCACCTGCGGTTCGATGTCGCCGCTGCGAAAGCCGCGATCGATGATGCCGAGGCCGCCTTCTTCGGCCTGGACGATGGCCATCGGCGCGCGGGTGACGGTGTCCATGTTGGCCGATACCAGCGGCCGCTTGAGCGTGATGTGCGTGGAGAACCGGCAGGACAGGTCGATGGCGGCCGGGTCGCGGCGCTCGATCACGCTGAACTGCGGGCGCAGGAGGAAGTCGTCGAAGGTGGCGCCGCGCACCAGATCCGCCAGGACGTCGAAGCCTGAAGCCATGCCGCTACTCTACCTGTCTCGCCGTAGCTTTGGTGCAGGCGGACCTGACTCGCCTTAGCTTTAGCGAAGTGGACCGGTCTGGCCGTAAGATTACACGGGTGACGCAGACCGCGCAGATCACGGGAGCCGCTCCAACCTCGATGCAGCTCGATCTGCCGTTTCGCGTTGCCCCGACGGTGCTGGTGCGGCACCAATGGGCCCGCCGCTACATCCTGCGGGTGCTCGATGACGGCACGCTGCGGGTGACGTTGCCGCGCTGGGGCTCGAAGCGAGAGGCGCTGGCGTTTGTCGAGCAGAGCCGGCCCTGGATCGAGCGGCAGCGCGCCGCCCGCCAGGCGCGCCCGGCGGTGGTCCATCCCGACGAACCGGGATTGCGCCGGCGGGCGCTACGCGAGTTGCCGCCCGCGCTTACGGCGCTGGCGGCGGCCCATGACATTTCGGTCACGCGCATCTCGGTGCGCAATCAGCGGTCGCGCTGGGGCGCCTGTTCGGCTGCCGGCGCCATCACCCTCAATTGGCGGCTGATCCTGGTGCCGGAGTATGTGCGCGAGTACGTGATGCTGCACGAGTTGATGCACCGGCGCGAGTTGAATCACTCCGCCCGGTTCTGGCGGCATGTACAGGCGGTCTGCCCGCGGCACCGGGAGGCGCGGCAGTGGCTGCTGACCGAAGGACAGCGGCTCTTTACCGGTCCGGCCGCGAGCGGCGAGTGTTAGGAGACCTGATGAAGCGGATGATCGTGTTCGCGGTGTGTGTGTGCGCCCTGGTGACGGCGGGGGCGACTCGTGCCGAAGCGCAATTGAGCATGGGCGCGTTTCGTGGCTATCTCACCGGGCAGGTGGGCCTCGGCGCCGGCGGCGACCTGTCCAACCCGGTGCTGACGCCAGGCGTGGCGGTGTCGGTCCAGGAGGCCAATGGCTGGGGCGCCGAGTTTGACTTCGGTTATGCGGCCGATGCCGAAGCCGGCCGCCAGGTGCTCGATGTGGCAACCTACATGTTCAACGGCAACTGGATGCAGCCGCGCGGGCGCCTGCGGCCGTTTGCCTCGGCGGGTGCCGGCCTGATCCAGGCGGACGGGTGCGACGCGCCCTGCTCGCGCCCGGCCAAGACGTTCGATCTGGGCTTGAACGCCGGCGGCGGCGCCATCTACGCCGCCAACGACATCGTCGGCTTGCGTGCCGATGTCCGCTACTTCCGGACCCTGGCCGATCATCCGGACCTGGGGCGCGCCGACCAACTGGGGTTCTGGCGCATTGCCGTGGGGGTCACCTTCCAATGGGTCATCGTTCCGTAACACTCGTAGTCGGCGTCATGCTGCTGTCGGCCGGCAGCTTTGCCCAGCAGGCTGCGCAGTGGGAGCTGGTTGTCCTCGGTATCGCGCAGGATGGCGGCATTCCTCAACTCGGATGCGAGCGGCCGATCTGCCAGGAGATTCGCGCCGGCAAGCGGCCGGCGGAGAAGGTGGCGAGTCTCGGCCTGATCGAACGGCGCACCGGCGCGTCGTACGTGTTCGATGCCACGCCGGATTTTCCGGCGCAGATGCAGCGGTTGACCGGCGGCAAGCTGCCGGCCGGAATCTTCCTCACACACGCGCACATGGGCCACTACACCGGTCTCATGTTCCTCGGCCGCGAGGTGGTCAATGCCCCATCGGTGCCGGTTTATGCCACCGAGCGCATGGGAGCCTTCCTGCGCGGCAACGGGCCGTGGAGCCAGTTGGTGTCGATTCCAAACATCGCGCTGCGGACACTCACCTACGATCAGCCCATTGCGCTCGACGGCGGCGTCACCGTGACCGCGTTCAAGGTGCCGCACCGCGACGAGTTTTCCGACACGGTCGGATTCCGCATCAGCGGCCCGAATCGATCGGCGTTGTTCATTCCCGATATCGATCGGTGGGAGAAGTGGGAGCGCAGCATCCGCGACGTGGCGAGCACGGTCGACTACGCGTTTCTCGATGGCACTTTCGCTACCGCGACTGAGATCAACCGGCCGATCGAGGACATTCCGCATCCGCTCATGAGCCGCACTCGCGAACTGCTCAAGGGCGTGAAGGCCAAGCTGTGGTTCATTCACATCAACAACAGCAACGCCGAGATCGATGGCCCGGACGTTGTCAAGGAAGGCATGACCTTCCCGATGTAGGTCGGGCGGCCGATGTCGTTACCGTCATCTGTTGTCAGTTGCGGTCTTGCCAATAGGCACCTCGGACTCGCGAATTGATCAGCACGAGGCAGTAAGATAGGGCTTCGATGGTCGCTGCCGGTCCGACACCACCAACGGCTGAGTTGCCGTTTCCGAACGTCCCGCTGATCCATAGACCCGGCGACATCCCGGCTCCGGCGACCCTGGCGCGCCCGCCGCTGGCGGTTCGTAAGCGTCTGCTGGTGGTGGACGACGAACAGCCGGTCCTGAAGCTGCTGGTGAAGGTGCTCTCGGTCGACAACTACGAGATTCAGTCCACCGACTCCGGCGTGGCAGCCGCTGAACTGCTCGCGATGCCTGGCTTTCGTGGCGTCGACCTGCTGGTCACCGACCTGATGATGCCGAAGATGAGCGGCCGCGAGTTGGCGGTCGTGGTGCGGCAGCGGTATCCGGCCGCGCGCGTGTTGTACGTGACCGGATTTGCCGACACGCTGTTCACCGGCGTCAATGAACTCGGCGAAGGCGAGTCGTTCATCGAAAAGCCGTTTGGCGCCGAAGGCCTGCTCGAGGCGGCGCGCTTGCTGATGTTCGGCCACATTTCGGACGGCCAGGAACCCAAGGACAAGCGCGACTCCCAGGAAGATTGGTCCGACGATCGACTGCGCGCCAAGGTGGTGCGACTGTTGCGGCGCCTGCGCTTCGCTTAATCGGCGTGGGTCCGGTCGACCTCAGGTGATCGACCAGCCGCCGTCGACGATGACCGTTTGGCCGGTGATGTAGTTCGACGCGTCGGCCGCGAGAAACACCACCACTCCCTTCAGCTCACCGGGCGCGCCCACCCGTCCCAACGGGCTGGTGGCGGCCAGTTCGGGTTCCACCATGGCAATCGCGGCGTCGGCCAGGCGCGAGTGGAAGTAGCCGGGCGCCACGGCGTTGACGCGAATGCCCTGGCGTCCCCACGATGCCGCCAGTTCCCGTGTCAGTCCCAGCAGTCCCGCCTTGCTCGCGGCGTAGGCAGCGTAGTGCGGGCCGTTGACCGACGCCATCAACCCGGCGACCGATGCCACGTTGACGATGCAGCCGGAGCCGGCCTTGAGCATCGCGCGAGCGGCGGCCTGCGAGAAGAGGAAGGCGCCGGTGAGGTTGGTGTCGATGACCTTCTGCCACTTGTCGAGCGGCAAGTCCTCGGGCGGCGCCGCCCACGTGATGCCGGCGTTGTTGACCAGGATGTCGACGCGGCCGTAGCGCTCGATCGCCGCGTCAACGACAGCCTGCACCTGATCGGCCTGGCTCACGTCGCACGTCATGCCTTCAGCCGTGACACCGGCGGCGCGAAGCGCGGCCAGGGCCGGCGTCAGCCATTCCTCGCGCCGGGCACAGATCATCAGCGCGGCCCCGGCCTCGGCCAGGCCTTCAGCGATCTCGAGGCCAAGGCCGCGCGAGCCACCAGTGACAATGGCGACACGGCCGGAGAGGTCGAACAGCGAACTCAGATGCGGCATACGACGAGATTCTGCCTCCAACCCGGTCTCGTGTCATCAAGGTTCAGGGGCCGCAGATGCCACAGATGACGCGAGATGACGCAGATTGGGTTCTCGAGTGCGCGCGCGGCGAAACGCACGGCGATCTCGTCGCGAGGCGCTATGCTGGAATCAGCATGACCATTGAGGCAGGGCAGCACGTCCGCCATCGCTCGCGGTTGGAGTGGGGGATTGGCAAGGTCGAGGGCAGTAACGGCGAGAGCGTGTTCGTGCGCTTCGGCGATCAGTTGAAGACCATCAAGATCTCGTTCGCGGAGGAGTTCCTGGAGGCGGTGACGGCCGTTGAGTTGGAGGCACTGAAGCCGGTCGCCCGCGCCGGCCCTGCCGTGGGCCGCACCCCACAATGCCCGGAATGCGGCCGGGCGCTGTTTCGAGGTGCCGACGGGGAGTGGCGGGCCTGTTCGCACTGCGCGTAATCGTTGAGCCGGGCTCTTGCTTCGTATAGAGTCTCGCCAACATGCGTCTGCTCGTGATGGCGTTGGGCGTGGCGCTCGCCGTGGCAGGGCCAGATGGCCAGCGGCCGCGTGCGCTTCCCCTTGAGGCACCACAGGCCTTCGCCATCACCCCTTCTGAAGGACCCATCGCCGGCGGAACCGACGTAATCGTCAGCGGCGCCGGTTTCACGGGTGCCACGATTCGCATCGACGATCGGCCTGTCACGCCGATGGCGCACTCCGATACCTCGATCCATCTGCGGATGGCCGCGCACGATAACGGCTACGTCATCGTCAGCATCCGCCGCGCGACCGGCGAAATCTCATACGCGAAATATCTCTATGTGCCGCCCCGCCTCGATGACATCCCGCCGGGGTACATCACCACGGTGGCGGGTGTCGGCGGTTTCAAGGGCGACTTTGGCCCGGCGCTCGACGCCATGGTGCTGCCGCGAAACCTGGTCTACGACCAGTACGGCAATCTGTACGTCGCCGAGAGTGACTACGACGTCGTATCGCGCATTCGGCCCGACGGCGTCATCGAGCGGTTCGCCGGCGCCGGCACCGCGGCCATCATCAATAGCTCGTGCTGTGGCGACGGCGGCCCTGCCTCACAGGCTGTCATCAGATTCCCGCGCGGGGTGGCCACCGACACCGCCGGCAATGTATACATCGGCGACGTCGGATTCCGAGTCAGGCGGGTCGATGCGGGGACCGGCGTAATCACGACCATTGCCGGCACCGGCGTGAAGGGATTCTCGGGTGACGGAGGGCCCGCCCTGGCGGCCACCGTGGGGCAGCCCACCTATCTGGCGTATACCAACGGGACGCTGTTCTTCCTCGATTTCGAGAACCTTCGCATCCGCAAGGTCGATGCGAGCGGCATTATCGCGACCGTGGCAGGAAACGGTGCCAGGGGATTCCGCGGTGATGGCGGCCCCGCGGTCGACGCGTCGTTCGACTTCACCTACAACTCCGACGATGCGGGCCTGGCCGCGGATTCCAGCGGCAACCTGTTTGTGATTGACGCGGGCAATGCCCGCGTGCGCCGGATCGACGCGGTGACCGGACGAATCTCCACGTTCGCCCAGTTTACGGCCGGCGACTTTCCCGAGGGCATTGCCGCCGACCGGGAGGGCAACATCTACTACACCAACGCGAATCGGATCTTGAAGCTGTCGCCGTCGGGCGCGGTGCTCAAGAGCTGGGGCGCCCAGCCGGGCGACCTTGTTCCGGACGGCACGCCGCTCGACCGTGTGCGCTTCGGGTATATCACCGGCATTACGTTCGATGCTGCGGGCAACCTGGTGTATTCAGATCAGGCGGTCCACCGGGTGCGCCGGATGAACTTCTCGACCAACACCGTCGAAACCATTGCGGGGTTTTCGCCGGGGAGCATCGGTGAGGAGGGACCGGCCGTCGGAGCGGCGTTGCAGCTGGCCGACAACGGCGGCGATGTCGCGCTGGCTCAGAATGGCGATCTACTCGTCGCCGATGAGGCGGTGCGCCGGATCTCCATGACGACGGGCATGATCAAGACCGTCGCGGGCCGGGCGCTGCATATTGGATCACAGAGCTCCCTCAATCATGTCCCGGCGCTGACCGCCTACATTGGGGCGATGGCCCTGTTCGTCGGTCCCAACGACGAGCTCGATACCGTCGGGTTTACCAGCGTTCCGTATCACATTGATGCCAACGGGATCGCGCACATCCTGGCCGATCATGAGATCCACTGCGGGCCCCTCGGCGATGGCGGACTGGCTACGGCGGCCACCCTGTGCCAGCCCTGGGACATCGTGCGCGACCGGGACGGACACGTGTTCATCGCCGACACGAACAATAACCGGATTCGGCGCATCGACGCCCGCACGGGTGTCATCAGCACGATCGCCGGCAACAACAGCCCCGTGAACGGGTTCGAGAATTATGGACAGGGGTCATTTTGTGGCGACGGCGGACCGGCGGCCGACGCGTGCCTCAACACGCCGGCCTCGATCGCCTTCGACGGCAGGGGCAATCTCTTTGTCTCGGATTCCTTCAACCATCGCATCCGCCGCATTGACTCCGCGGGCGTCATCACCACCTGGCTTCAATGGACCGAGGGATTGTTCGCCACCACGATTCGTTTCGATCGCGCCGGTAACCTCTATACGAACATCGGCGACCGCCTGATTCGGATTGATCCGTCGCGCGTGATCACAACGATCGCCGGAATGGACGGCAAGGGGGGCCGGGTCCACAGCGGATTCAGCGGCGACGGCGGACCGGCGGTGCAGGCCCTCATCAACAAGGTGGCTTTCGCGTCCGGTATCGCCATCAATGACCGAGGCGATGTCTTCTTCGCCGACGGGGCCAACCGGCGCGTGAGAGCCGTCCGTCAGGGCGCGACCATCGGGCCGTCGTGCGGCCCGCCGATCGACTGGCCGGGATTTCTTCGCGGCTCGGTGAGCGGCCGGAACGTGACGTTGACGTGGGACTTCGCCACCGGCGCGACCTCCTATCGAATCGAAGCCGGATCAACTTCCGGGCGAGCCGATCTGGTCGACATCGACACGGGGAGCCCCGCCACGACGTTCGTGGCGTCTGGCCTGGCCGTCGGTACCTACCTCTTTCGCGCACGAGCCAAGAGTCCATGCGGCATCAGCAACACGACGAACGAGGTCCCGATCCGCGTTCAATAGCAACGTCAATGCTCAGGGAATGTCGGTGGCCGCACCGAGCGTGGCGAGGGAAACGAGCCGCAAGAGTGGCCGCGGGTTAGGATGTAGGGTCCGTGTCCCCAGGTGAACACCATGCATCCACGAATCGTTGCCCTGATCCTGCTGTTGCCGTTGGCCGCCACCTTGTCGGCGCAAGCGCCGCCCAGTGGCCTGACGCGGCTGCTCGAGTCGCAACTGGCGGGCTTCCCGGCCCGGACCGGCCTCTACGTCAAACACCTGGGCACCGGCGAGGAAGCCGCCGTGCGCGGCGACGAATCGTTCAGCAGCGCCAGCGTCATCAAGCTCGCGATCATGATTCGCGCGTTTCAGCTGGTCGACGCCAGAACGCTCGACCTGAACGAGCGGGTCACGATCGGCAGGGCCGACCTGCGCGACGGCAGCGGCGTGCTGCAGTTTCACGACCTCGGCCTGACCCCGACCTACCGTGACCTGATCACCGAGATGGTGATCACCAGCGATAACACGGCCACCGATCTGATGGTGCAGAAGATTGGCGGCGTGGCGGCCCTGAATACCTGGCTCCAGTCGTCCGGGTTCACGCAAACGCAGATGGTTGGCCGTGGCCACGAGTACAGGAAGAAGCTGCTCACGCTGATTAATCCCGCCTTCGCCAACCTGACGCCGGAAGAGACCACCGGGCTGCAGTATGCATCGCAGGGCAGCGCGCTCTTCTCCCTCTATACCGACCTCTTCACGGGGACGCGAGCGAAGTGGGTCGAGCTCGTACGCGACCCCGCCAATCGCCGCACCCTGGCCGAGCAGCGCGGCCGCCTGACGGTGCAGGATCGCGCCTACTGGTTGGGCGACATGACACCACGTGAAACCGGTCGACTGCTCGAAGCGATCGAGCGGGGCACGCTCACCTCGAAGGAAAGCGCCGCGACCATGAAGACGATCATGGGCCGGCAGCAGGCCGGCAGTCGCCGCCTGCCGCACTTTCTCGACGTGCCGGTCGCTCACAAGACCGGCGACAGCGCCGTGATCGCCAACGATGTCGGCCTGGTGTCAGCGCGATCGGGCACGGTGATCATCTCGTTCTTCGTCAACGGGGTGACCGGCTCCTACGGCGAGGCCGAGGACCGCATGGGCCGTGCCGCCCGCGAGATCGTGGACTACTTCGACGCCGCCGCGCAGAAGCCGCCAGCGCCGGCCGCCCCGGTCGCGCTGCCGCACTACGAGCGGTCGGTGCTGCTCGAGCCGACCTCGGAAACCTCGGCCAACGTCAGCATTGGCGATGTCAACGGCGACGCTAACCCCGACATCGTGCTCGCCAAGGGCCGCCACTGGCCGCTGGTCGATCGGGTGCTGCTTGGCGACGGCCGCGGTGGATTCTCCGCCGCCTACGACCTGGGCAGCGCCTCGGACCGCACCTACTCCGGCCACCTCGTCGACCTCGACGGTGACGGCGACCTGGATGTGGCGATCAGCAACGACCGCGATCCGAAGCTCGTCTACCTGAACGATGGCACCGGCCACTTCCGGCCTGGGTCGAATTTCGGCCAGCCCGACTGGCCTACGCGTAACGCCACCGTCATCGATCTCAATGCCGATCGTCTGCCCGATATTGTCGTGGCTAATCGCACCGGCAACCGGCCCGGCGCCAGCTACATTTGCTACAACCATGGGCGCGGCCAGTTCGACGGCGAGTGCGAGAAGTTCGCCACCGAGTCGGCGACCACGATCACGGCGGCCGATGTGACGGGCGACGGCCTGGCGGACTTGATCGTGCCGCACCGCGATGGTGGGCAAAGCCACATCTATGTCAATGGCGGCAAGGGGACGTTCATGGGCGCGGTCCGCGTGCCGTTCGGGCCTCCCGATGCGAATATCCGCATGTCGGCGGCAGCCGACCTGAACGGCGATGGCCGGCAGGACTTGGTCACCATCGACGAGAAGACGGGCGTCGCGGTCTACTACGGAGAGACCGGCAATCGGCTCTCGGCGCCGGTACCGATTGGCCTCGGCGACAAGTCGCCCTACGCACTTGCGCTCGGCGATCTCGATGGCAACGGCACCACCGACATCGTCGTCGGCTACATCGAGGCGCGGCCGGCAGTGTTCTTCAATGACGGTTCGGGCCGCCAGTTCACGCCGGTGTTGTTTGGCGATGCCCAAGGGACGGCGTACGGGTTTGCGATTGGCGACCTCGACAAGGACGGCCGCCTCGACATCGCCATGGCGCGGTCCGAGGCGCCCAACGTGCTGTACTTCGGCGGGACCGCGGCGCAGCAGGCCCGCACTCCCGCGCCGGTCAGGCGGGTGATTCAGCCCGCCGGCTACAAGCCCACGCCGTCGCCGCTCGTGCCGGCCATCCTGGTGGGCGACACGCTGTACTTGTCCGGCAGTACGGGCGGCGACCCGGTGTCGGGTGGGTTGGTGCCCGGCGGCCTCGAGCCCGAGATGCGGCAGATCATGTCCAACGTGCAGACCGTGCTGGCCGCCGCTGACATGACGCTGGGCGACGTGGTCGCCGTTACGATCTATCTGGCCGACATGGCCGACTTCGCGCGTTTCAACGCGATCTATACCTCGTATTTCCCGAACGGCGCCTATCCCACGCGGTCGACCGTGGCGGTCAAGGATCTGGCGCGCGGTGCGCGGCTCGAGATCACAATGACTGCCGTGCGTAGCAAGTAGACCAGACGCCGATCATCGCTCACAGGAGATCGTCATGTTCAAAATCAGTGTGTCCCTCGCGATGGTGTTGTGCGTCCTGTCAGCCTCGGAGTCATTCGCGCAGGCGCCGGCCGCCGCACCGGCCAATCCGCTGTGGCACGAGCAGAAGGTCAAGAACTACCTGCCGCACATGACCTCGCCGGAAGTCAGCGAGCTGTTGACGCGCACCGACATGGTGATTCTGCCGGTGGCCTCGCTCGAGCAACACGGCTTGCACGGCCCGATTGGCACCGATTTCCTGAGCGGGCTCGAGCGCGCAAAACTGATCGCGCAGAAGACCGACGCGCTGGTGGCGCCGATCCTGTTTCCCGGCAACTCGCCGTATCACATGGCCTTTCCCGGCACCGTCACGCTGCCGGCGGAAACCATTCAGCTGGTCTACTTCCAGGCCGCCCAGAGCCTGCTGGCGCACGGCTTCAAGCGCTTCCTCTTCCTGAACAGCCACGCCGGCAACGCCAGCATCGTGCAGTACGTCGTCGACCGCATCAACCAGGAGACCGCCGGTATCGCGGTGGAACTGGATGCCGCGGCCCAGCCGTTTCTGACCCGGGCGCCGAGGCAGGAGCCACCGGCGTTCGACCGCCACGGCGGCGTAAGCGAGACCTCGCGATCGCTCTACCTGACGCCAAACCTCGTGAACATGAGCGTGGCTCGCACCGCACCGCTCACGCTGCTCCCGCACCTCGAGAAGATTCTCCCGGAGGTGGTGGCCGGCGACCCGACGGCGACGCGGGTGTTTCTCGCCGAGGCGCTCAAGGCCGCGGCAACCGGGAAGGGCACTTCGACCAGGGACATGACCGAGACCGGCGTGTGGAGCGCGCTCGATGTCAAAGCGGCCACCGCCGCGCGCGGTCTGTCAGAGACCGAGGCATCGGTGAACGCCGCCGTGGCCTTCATCGAGCGCTGGAAGCAACTGCGCCCGGTTGGGATCAAGTAAGGCGGGTTTCGGTCTGTGTCATCTGCGTCATCTGCGGCCCTGGAGAAGGGCACTGACGCCATCTGAGTTGGTGCCGGAGGAGGGGGTCGAACCCACACACAGTTGCCTGTACGGGATTTTGAGTCCCGCGCGTCTGCCAGTTCCGCCACTCCGGCTGGAACTTCGAATTATAGCCTGAGATCGCCTGTGGTTAGTCCCGCAGGATTATGAAGGTCTGGCCGGAAGAATCAGCGCGAAATCTGCGGCTGGTCATGGGGCGATGATGCGCAGCGTCGGAAAGTAGTGCCGATAGCGCCGCGCGTCGCGCGTGAGCAACGTGTGACCGGCCACCGCCGCATGCGCGCCGATGTAGAAGTCGGGGAGCGGCGAACGGCGTTCCCCGCCTCGCTTGCGATAGACGCGAAACGCCTGTCCGGCCAGAAAGGCGGCCCCCCAGGGCAACGACTCGCGATGCAGCATGGAGGCCGGGAATATTTCTTCGACCAGGTCGACCGAGGTAAAGCCCGACGACACTTCCGCGAAGATGATGGGGTTGATAACGACGGGCCCCCGATCCCGGCACTGCTGGAGCATGGCGTCCGACCAGGATCGCCACTCCGATTCGTCGTCGACGAGATCGACCAGGACGTTCGAATCAATCAGGGTCGAGTTCATCGGGCTCGTCACGCAGCAGCGCCATCAGTTCCGCGCTGCTCATGATCATCTTTCCCGCCCCACTCTCGCGAATGTGCCTGACCAGTTTCGCACCGGGGCTCAGCGGATCGGCTTGGGGTGTGATGACGGCTCGTCCGTCCTCGACCGAAAACACCACTTCAGTGTTGGGGTGCAGACCGAGCTGCTCTCGAATGTGCTGGGGAATAGTGACCTGGCCCTTGCTGGTGATTCGCATGGTAAGACTCTTACTGGTAGGAATATTACCACGGGGGTTCAAGCACGGGGGTTCAAGCTCGGGGGGTTCAAGCA